>DATEJG010000084.1:0-125169 GCA_035278165.1 Steroidobacteraceae bacterium | reverse complement strand
TCGGCGAATCTCGTTGCGCTGCTGCCTTCCTGCTGACGATTGTCGATGTGCAACGTCGCAACGCCGGACGCATCTTCGACGATGCTCACCGCCGCCAGCGCGCCCTCCTGGTAGCTGACGATCCGCCCGCCTTCCGGGATGTCGACGATAGCCAATGACGGCGCCCAGGCGGCGAACGCTGCCGCGCCAGCGATTGCCACCCAGTGCGTCGGCGCGGCCCAGGCGCGTCGCGACGAGAGAACGAGGTAGCAACCCGCGACGAGCGCCAGCGCGAGCTTCGCGCCGACATGAGTGACGAGCACGACGCCGCAGACGAACGGCGCGAATGCGGCACCGGCCGTGTTGACGCCTATCGCTCGCCCGAAGCTCACGCCGGATGCAGCGGCGCTGGTACTGAGATGACTGAACAGCGCGCCCATCACGATCGTGGGCAACAGGAAGGCCACGATTGCCAGCAGACCTTCGGCGATGAGCGCCGCGCTCATGCTCGGGCCAAGTGCAAGCAGCGCCATGTGCTTCAGCGGCTGGGCTACGGCCAGGCCGATCGCGCCGAGCAGGCACGCAACAGCCAGCGTGCGCAGCAGCCGGTCGCGTAGCCGCTGCTGGTCGTTCGCATTCGACAACCATCGCGCGTAGAGGGCCGCACCGATCGCCGTGCCGACGAGGTACACGGCGAGCAGCAGCGCAAAGGTGTAGACGGTGTTTTCCGCGACCTGGCTGAGCACGCGCACGACGAGCACTTCGTAGCCGATGCCGAGTAGCCCGGTCGCTGCGAGCAAGGCTTGGAGGAGTCGGGCTGAAGCCCGACCTGCGGATCCCTGTGGGTCGGGCTTCAGCCCGACTCCGACCGTCCCTTCATCAAACAGAGTCAGCGCGAGCACGGCGCAAATTGCATTGAGCGTCACGCACACGCCCGCTGTTCTCACGAGCCCGAGCTCCGGCACGAGCCAGAAGGCAGCGCCGATCACGCCGAGCACCGCGCCGAACGTATTGCCCGCGTAGAGCGCGGCGATCGAAGTGCCATCGCGACGCCGCGCGGCGAGCACGCGCTCCATCGCGGGCAACGTGGCGCCCATCGACGCAGTGGCCGGCAGCAGCAACACGAACGTTCCGCAGAATGCCACCAGCCAATGCCAGGCGGCGGACGGTTGTGGACCGATCAGGTTCAGCAGCCAGGCGGAGGCAGGCTCGAACGAGAGCGCGAGCACCAGACTCCACGCGCCGATCGCTGCCTCGCATCCCGCATACCAGCGCGCCGGACGCGAGCTGCGATGAATGCGCGGACCCAGCAACAGTGCGCCGAGCGCCAGTCCGCCGAAGAAGCCCGCGACCACGGCGAGCACGCCCGCGGATTCGTGGCCCAGCCACAGCGCGCTCTGCTGCGTCCAGACGATCTGGTAGCCGAGCCCGGCGAAGCCGGAGGCCACCATCAGCGCAAGCGCTGCGATTCGCCGATCGCGCACGGCGGTCAGCCGCTGAAGGAGATCTTGTAGCCCCAGGAGTCGAGATGCGTCGGAATCGCATTGAACGCGAGGCTGATGCGCCGCTCGCCCGCATTGGTCGGCACGGCGTGCAGCAGATAGCTCGGGAACAGCACCACGTCGCCGGGCTCGGGCGGCATGCTGATCCACTTATCGGCGTTGTACGGTCCGGTCTCGATGCCGGCGTGGTCGTTCTTGAAGGAGAAGTCGCTGCCGCCCGGCGGCTTCATGAACACCGTGCGCGCTTCCGGATGCGTGCGCGTGAGATAGGCGACGCCGGAGATGAAGCTGTTGGCGTGGTTGTGCATCGCCTGGCGGCCGCCGGTGTCGAGCACGTTCACCCACATCTCTTTCAACGACCAGCCGAGGCGCTCGCCGAACATCACGGCGCCGAAGTCGGCCAGCAGCGGGGTGATCAGCTGCGCTGCTTCGATCAGCAGCGGGCTGTCGCCCGGCTTGAGCATCGCGGTGTGTACCAGGTTGGCGGACGAATTGTTCAACTGGGCCGCGAGCGAGCTGAAATGGGCCACCAGGCCGCCGACGAGGTCGCGGTGCAATGCGCCTGTAACACGCATGAACGGTGTTGGAAACAGTCCGACGACCTCTTGCATGCGCGGATTGTACGAATGCGTGTGCTACAGGTGTGTGACGCGCGCTACCGCGTCACTGCTCCTTCATTCACTGGTCACATTGGGCCGTTAAAAAATCGCGCTGAATGTTTTCGCCTGCGAAGGGCAGGCGGGCCTGGCCCCCGACCAGTTTTCGAATTCTGCAGCAGAGGTGCGGTCTCCCATGACTATGAACATGCGTAACACCCGATTCCGGACGAGCCATGTCGCGCTCGCCGTCGCCACGGCGCTCAGCGCCGCGACGATGAGCGCCGCGTACGCGACGGGCTTGCCGGGCAAAGCGGCGAAAGGTCAGTACGTGACCGGCGACTTCCACAATCACACGACGTGCTCCGACGGCTCCATCTCGATGCAGAAGCTGGTGAGCAAGTCGACCGACAAGGACGACGCGCCGTGGGGCCTCGACTGGTTCGTGCAGGCCGGTCACGGCGGCAACGGCAACCGCAATTGCACGCTCGCGGAAGACGCGACGCTGGCGACGCCGGCCTACCCGCTGGTGAAGAACCAGGCCGGCGCGATCCTCGGCCCGACCACGACCTGGCAGAACAGCATCCCGACGGTGCAGCCCAAGGGCACCGTCTCCGGCAGCCCGCCGAGCCAGAACATGTGGCGCTGGCAGTCGGTGCAGGAATACCAGTACCCGCTGCTCGAGTACCTCTCGGCGCTGAAGGAGCGGCCGCTGTTCATGGGCCTCGAGTCGGTCGTCGCCGGCCACGAGCACACCTCGATGTCGGTCATCACCGGCCAGATGCCGAACGAGATCTTCAAGCAGCGCCTGCCGAGCGGCCCGGGCTATTCCGCGCTCGGCAACGCGACTGCGCTGAGCCAGTGGGAGTACTGCTTCGATCGCGGCGACGGCGACTTGAGCCGTGGCAACACGGTCGCCGGCGGCAGCGAAGGCAACAACTGGAACTGCGCGGTTGCCGGCAGCCTCAACGAGGCTGACCCGAGCTGGAACGCGGCGGCCCAGAAACTGGTGCCGCTGTCGGGCGCCGGTGTCGGCGACCGCGGCCATGCCAAGACCGTCGAGGCCGTGCGCTGGATGAAGCAGAATCATCCGGACGGCAGCTACTACGTGCCGGCGCACCTCGAGCGCGCCGGGCCGTTCAACCCGAACGGCAACAACGGCTTCAACGTCGAGAGCCTGCGCGACTTCAACAATGCCGGGCCGAAGATCTCCTTCGGCTTCGAGTCGCAGCCCGGTCACGGCGCCTCGGATGCGCGCGGCGAGTACACGATCCGCCGCAACGGCATCAACGGCGTGAACGTCGACTCGGTCGGCGGCACCACCTACGGCGGCACCGGCGTCTACGCCGGCCAGGTCGGCGGCGTGTGGGATGCGCTGCTCGGCGAAGGCCGCAACTGGTGGTTCTTCGCGAGCTCCGACTGGCACAACCGCGGCATGTTCGGACCGGATGACCGGCGCTCGACGCAGGACTTCTACCCGGGCGAGTACCAGCGCGACTTCGTGATGGTGCGCGATCGCGGCGGCAACAACGGTCACGGGCCCGGCCAGTCGCGGCACGGCAAGGACATCCTGACTCCGCAGGAGATCGTCGACGGCCTGCGCAGCGGCAACAGCTTCGCCGCGAGCGGCCAGCTGATCGATCGCCTGGCGTTCGTCGCGTGCGCCGATACCAAGCTCAACGACTGGGTCGGCGACCTGCTGCTGCAGGCCGCCGCCTTTGCGGCGGCGGCGAACAACACCGACGTCGACATCGGCAACTGCGCGACCATGGGCGAGAAGCTGGTCGTGAAGCCCGGCCAGGAAGTCGTGGTGGCGATCGTGGCGCGCGATCCGGCGGGGACGAACTACTCGCCGTACACGTTCCCGAATCCGTCGCTGGCGCAGGTCAGCATGAACCAGCCGCTCAACAAGCCGGTGCTGGATCACATCGACGTGATCCGCGGCCTGGTCAGCGGCTACAAGACCCCGGGCGCGCCGGACTATTCGGGCCAGTGGCCGAACGACTGGATCAGGAATCCGAACATGGACACGGTGCCGGCGGGCGCGAAGAACACCACGGCAGCAGTGGTGCGCTCGTTCAGCAAGTCGAACTGGCAGTCGGTCGGCGACAAGCAGTTCAAGGTGATGACGTATCGGATTGCGCACGTGGACGCCTCGCAGTACCTGCGTCTGCGCGGTACCAACCTGCCGGCTTCGGTGCCGTTCGAGACGGACGCGGACGGCAATCCGCTGCCGGATCTGTACACCAACTCGGGGCGTGTCAACCCGACGGTCAACGGCGGCAGCGACGGTCAGCCCGAGAACGCCAACCTGCGCATTCCGTGCGCGACGGTCGGCTCGACGGACTTCGACGGCTGCCCGGCGCACCTGCCGGTGGTGAACGGCCAGAAGATGGTGGCCTTCGACGTCGCGGCGTGGTCGGACCTGTGGTTCTACAGCAATCCGATCTACATCGAAGTGAAGGGCGGACAGCGCGTCGCAGGAGTGAACTGAGTCGCGATGTCCACCCAGCTACTGACGTCTGCAATCCGACGGTCAGCAGCGAACGGCCGCGCAGCCATCCCGAGATGGCTGCGCGAGCCGTTGCTGCATTTCATCATCCTCGGCGGCGTGCTGTTCGCCGCCGATCACTTCATCGTCTCGCGCAGCGACGATCCGCGCGTCATCGTGGTCGACGCGCAGGTCGACGCCCAGGCGAGGCAGGTGTTCAAGCAGGCGCGCGGGCGTGAGCCCAACGCCGAAGAGCTGTACGCGCTGCGGCGCGTGTGGCTCGACAACGAAGTGCTGTATCGCGAAGGACTCGCGCTGCAGCTCGACAAGGGCGACGAGGCGATTCGCGACCGCGTCATCTTCAAGGAGCTGAGCGTCATCGATGCGGCCACCAAGCTGCCGCCCTACGACGACGCCGTGCTGCGCAAGTGGTTCGAGGCGAATCGCGTCAAGTACGACGAGCCTGCGCGCTTCAACTTTCAGGAAGCCATCCTCACCGGTGACAAGACCGAAGGCGCCGTGCGCGCGTTCGTCAGCTCGCTCAACGCCGGCACGCCGGGCAGCGACACCAAGGCGGACCTGCGCGTGTTCACGAACCGGCCGCACGACAACCTGGTGCAGAGCTACGGCGAGGAGTTTGCGAAGGAGCTGGAGACAGCGACGCCCGGCGAATGGCGTGCGCTGAAGACGCGTGACGCGTGGCGCGCCATCCGTCTGGAGTCGATCACCAAGCCGCAGCCCGCCGATTTCGAGACGCTGCGCGGCGTGGTCCTGCACGACTGGACCGACGTCACCTTGCAGGAGCAGCGCAGCGCCGCGGTGCGTGCGCTCGCCAAAAAATACACGATCAAGGTCGAGGCCAGGAAGCGATGACCCGCCTGTTGCGCGTCGCGCTGCTCGCGATGCTGGCGCTGCTGTCGAATGCAGCGCTGGCGCACGAGATGACGATGGCCGAGATGGAGCTGCGCGAGAGCTCGCCCGGCGAATACCTGTGGCAATGGACTGCCGTCGGCAACGTTGCCCCCGGCGATGAGCTGAAGGTGCTCTGGCCGGAGGGCTGCAAGTCGGAGGTCGGCGCCGTCGAGGAAGGCGAGGTTGATGCGGGCGTCGTGCGTTGCGGCCCCGCCGGTCTCAGCGGCACCCTCGCAGTCGAAGGCGTGGGCCAGACGTACTCCGCGGTGATGATCAAGGTGTACTGGCTCGACGGCCCGGGGCGCGTCTACACGTTCACCACGGCGCAGAAGACGGCGCAGCTGTTCGGCTCGGCCGAAGACAAGCGCGGCATGGGCGAGATCGCCAAGGCGTACACGGTGCTCGGCGTCGAGCACATCCTGAGCGGCTTCGATCACCTGATGTTCGTGCTGGCGCTGCTGTTCCTGGTCGGCTTCAACAAGCGGCTGCTGTTCACGATCACCGCATTCACGCTCGCGCACAGCCTGACGCTCGCGCTCAGCGCGCTTGGGCTGCTGACGCTGCGCTCGCCGCCGGTCGAGGCAACGATCGCCTTGTCGATCGTGCTGGTCGCAGCCGAGGCGTTGCACGGCCAGCAGACGCTGTCACGCCGCTGGCCCGCGCTGGTGGCGTTCCTGTTCGGCCTCGTGCACGGCCTCGGCTTCGCCGGCGCGCTGCAGGAGATCGGACTGCCGCAGAAGCACCTCGCCGTCGCGCTCATGACATTCAACGTCGGCGTCGAGATCGGGCAGTTGTTCGTCGTCAGCCTCGCCTTCGGCCTCTACTACGCGCTGAAGCGCTGGCCGCAGGTCGCCCTCGCTCGCGCTCCGGCGCTGTACGCGATCGGCACGATTGCGGCGTACTGGTCGTTCAGCAGGGTGGTCGCGATTCTGGGCTGAGTTTTTCCAGGGCCCGGAAATTCTTGCGCCAAGACGCGAAGGACGCCAAGGAAGAGTGCCAAGGAAGAAATGCTGTTCCGAACCGGAGCTTCCCTGGCGGGTTCTCTTGGCGTCCTTGGCGCCTGGGCGCCTGGGCGCCTGGGCGAGAGATTCTTGTCGACGCTAGCAGAACGCAATCCCCGGCCGTAGCAGCAGCTGAAATACCAGCAGCAGCGCGCTGACGGCGCAGAGCGGATAGGCGATCGATATCGGCCGGTCATCCGCGACCGGCGTCGCGTCCTTCACGCTCCAGGCAGTCGCCAGCACTGCAGCAAGTCCGACTATCGCTACCAGCATCGTCGGCAGGAGGACTTCGAGAGCATTGCGCGGCACGCGAAACGGCACGATCAGCGGGATTGCGGCGAATGCCGTCAGAGAGAGCTTCAGCGGCATCACGCGCAGCATCTCGCGAGCCACGCTCCTGCCGATCGGGATCAGCAACAGCAGCGCGATGATCGCGGCGATCCGCTTCGCGCCGGCAGACATGTGGAAATAGTCCATCGCCATGCCGACGTCATTGGCGGGGACGAGTGCGCCGATGACGACCTGCGGCAGCGCCATGAAGAACCCATTGAACGCCATCCAGACCAGGAACAGGCGTGCAGTCCTGGAGCGTATGCGATCACCCCGCAGCAGCAGCATGCAGACCACGGCGCTGATGACAGTCGCGAGCGCACCGGTTCCCTGAAACAGGCTCGCCAGCGGGTGATGTCCTTGCCACGTGTGATTGTTGTGGAACAGCGTCGGCCGCAGGCCGGGCGTGAGCGCCTTCGGCACGACCAGGAACAGCTCCTGAACGAAGAACGTGATGTTGAACGCGAGCGTGTACAGCAGCGTCGAGCCGACGGCGAGTCGCCAATGCATCGAAGATTCCTTTCAGTGACGAGCGGCAAGCAGGCGCGCATCGCTCGCCAACGGCGAATGGGCGAGCAGCGCACGCGCGCGAGCCAGTGCAACTTCCGCGTCCGACTTGCGACCGGTCAGCGCATAAGCGCGTGACAGCCAGTACGCCGCCGCGCCGCCGCCGACGTTCCCGGCGTCGAACTCGCGCCAGAATGCATCGGCTCGCTCGAGCGGCGCAAGCGCGGCCGCGGGCGCATGCAGCTCGATGTGGGCGCGTCCCAGGCCGCACAACACGTTCGCATACGCGGGATTCATGCGGATCTTCAGCTGTTCCTGCGCCTGCTGCGCACGCTGCAGCGTGTCGAGCGCAGCGTTACGGTCGCCGCGCTCCAGCTGAGCGAGGCCAAGGAAGGTCAATATCGGCGGGACGCGGAATGTCACGCGGTCGCTGCTCACGAGCTGCTCTGCTGCCCGCAGCTTCGTCACCGCCGTGTCGTACTCGCCAAGGAGGAACGCGACCGAGCCCCGCAGGCGATTGACCCATACCTCGTCGTAACCCTCGCTGCTCGTATCGGGCTCGATGGCCAGTGCCGCGCGCGCTTCGTCGACGCGTCCGAGGCTGGCGAGCGCAAGCGCGCGCTGATAGCTCAGCGTGAGCGCGTCCCAGCTGTTCTTGCCGAAGATCCGCTCCGCGCTCTGCAGGCTGCCGTCGAGATGCGGGAGCGCCTCGTCGAAGCGCCACGCCGCCATCAGCGCGAGCGCATGCGATGAGCGCGCGTACGCGTACTCTCGCGAGCTCTTGTCGATACGCGAGCCAAGCAGATCGAGCACCTGGCCGCTGTGTCCGACCGCGGTGGCGATGTCGCCGATGCGCATGCGCATGCGTGTCGTGTTCATCATCGCGTAGGCAACCGCCATGCTGGTCGGGCCGAAGGCTGCGCCGGCGCCGGCGATGATGCGATCGCCTTCGGCGATGGCCTCGTCGATCCGTCCCATTCTGTCGAGTGCGCGCACATGCACGTCGCGCATCTGGATCACGCGCGGGCTGTCCTCGTGCCCGTCGTACGCTGCGAGCGCGAAGTCGAGTCCGCGCTGCGCCTCGTCCATCACCGCTTCCGGCGCGGCGGTGGAGAACATCACGGCCTCGGCGAGCAGCGTCGAGGCGCTCACCGTCGTGGGATGCCGCGGCCCGAGCGTGCGCTGCGCGAGGTCGAACGCTTCGCGAACCGGTGCTTCGGCATCGTCGAATCGAGCGCTCTCGATGGCGAGATCGGTCTGGGCCTTCAACACGCGCACCAGCAATTCGGGATCCTGTCCGACCACGGCCCGTGCAGCGGGCAGCAGCTGCGGCAGCTCCCTGGCAAGCGCTGCATTGTCGCGCTGAGCTGCGTGCACTTCCGCGAGCAGGACGCGGGCACGCAGCGTTTCGATGTGCTCCCGCCCGTAGTGCAAGGTCGCGTCCGCCACGGCCTGTTCGACCGAGGATTCCGCCGCGGGCAATTCGTCGAAGCTCATCAGGCCCGTGCCGACGAGGCTCAGCAGGCTGACCCGCAGCGCGCCGCGACTCGCGAAGCGCTCGCCGATATCCGTCTGCGCATGCCGCAACAGCTCCGCCGCGGTGAGCGGCCGTCCGGCCTGTCGATAGGGATCGGCCTCGCGAAAGATGGAGACGACGAAGCGCTCGACTTCCTGCGCGTGCTCCTTCTCCGCGATCGCGACGCGCGCCTGCCAGATCGAGATCGCAGCGCCGCCGAGGATCGCGACGAGCGCGACCGCGGCCGAAGCGACGCCGACCTTGTGCCTGCCGACGAACTTCACCAGTCGATAGCGGGCGCTGTCGGGACGTGCCAGCACCGGACGCCCGTCGAGATAGCGGGTGATGTCGTCGGCGAGCGCGTTGACGGTTGCGTAGCGGTCGTCGGGCCGCTTCTTCAGCGCTTTGAGGACGATCGTGTCGAGGTCGCCCCGCAATGCGTTTCCTGCCACTTCGCTGGGCCGCGCCGGCTCGAGATTCAGGATGGCGTGCTCGAGCTCCAGCCGCGACTTGCGCGGGTAGGGCAGCTTGTCCGTCAGCAACTCGTACAGCAGGACGCCCAGTGCATAGATGTCTGCTGCGACGGTCAGCGGCTCGCCGCGAATCTGCTCGGGCGATGCATAGTCGGGTGTGAGTGCGCGAGGACCGAACTCGGTGACTGCCGTGTCGTGCGCGCCATCGTCGTTGAGCAGCTTCGCGATGCCGAAATCGAGCAGCCGCACCTCGCCCGCGGCGCTGACGAGAATGTTCGCGGGCTTCAGGTCGCGATGAATGATCAACTTGCCGTGCGCGTACGCGACGGCGTTCGCGACCTGCAGGAATAAATGCAGGCGCGCACGCAGATTCAGCGGCTGACTGTTCGTGCCCGCGCGGCAATAGGCGTCGAGCGGCTTGCCTTCGACGTACTCGAGCGCCAGGTACGGTTGGCCTTCGTCGCTGAGAC
Organism: Steroidobacteraceae bacterium; assembly: GCA_035278165.1. GTDB lineage: Bacteria > Pseudomonadota > Gammaproteobacteria > Steroidobacterales > Steroidobacteraceae > Steroidobacter. The sequence continues at coordinate 115,392 of DATEJG010000084.1, read as the reverse complement.
CGGCGTCATACAGCCGCGCGATGTGCGGGTGATTGAGCGCCGCGAGAATCGTGCGCTCGCGCGCCATGCGCTCCGCGAGGCCGGAGAAATGCGCGATCACGTGCGGCAGCTTGAGCGCGACCGGCCTGTCGATCAGGCCGTCGATGCGCTCGGCGAGCCACACCGAGCCCATGCCGCCGCGGCCGAGCTCGCGCGCCAACCGGTACGGCCCGACGATGCGACCGCCGGCACTTGCCGGCTCCGCTGCTTCGAGCTCGACGCTCGGCAGCGTTGCGAGGAAATCGCTGGTCTCGACTTCCGCCGCGCGTGCGAGCAGCGCACGCAACTGCGGCTTGAGCGGGTCGAACTGCGAGTCCAGCGAATCGAGCCACGCAGCGCGCGCGGCCGGCGGGCGATCGAGCGCTGCGTCGAGCAGCTGCTCGAGATCGGACCACGATGCGCCATCGAGCCTGAGCTTTGCCACCGAGCCCCCAGGTGCGAGCCTGTTTTGTGCTTCTACGGAATTGCCGGCTCCGAACCGGACATTGCATGTCAGGCTGAAGCCTGACCCACAGCCACAGAACCCTGTGGGTCAGGCTTCAGCCTGACAATGTCTGCGCGAGCAGCAGCCTTGCCTTCTCCCAATCCCGCCGCACCGTGCGCTCCGTGACGCCGAGCGCATCCGCGATCTCGCTTTCCGTCAGGCCGGCAAAGTAGCGCATCTCCACCACCTGGGCCATGCGCTGATTGAGCGCGGCCAGCTCCTCGAGCGCCTCGTGGACGCGCAGGATCTCGGCTTCGCCCGCCGGTGCGCCGTCGCCGACTGCGGTGTTCAACGTGACGTGCACGAGGTCGCCGCCGCGGCGCTCCGCGAGCTTGCTGCGCACGAGGTCGACGACGACCGAGCGCATGACGTGGCTTGCATAGCGCAGGAAGTGCTGGCGGTCCTCGATGCTCAGTTGCCCCGCGTTGGCGAAGCGCAGATAGCTTTCGTGCACGAGCGCGGACGTGTCGAGCAGCGTGCCGCGGCCGCCCTTGCCGAGGCGCGCCCGCGCCATGCGGCGCAGCTCGTCATATGTCACATCGAAGACGGACTTCAGCGCATGCGCGTCGCCGTCCCGGGCGCGCCGGATGAGGTCCGTGAGCGGTGGATCTTCGACCATGGGTTTTAGTCTGCCATCGCGGCGTCGCTCTGCACAAAGAATGCCTACACGCGCCGGCGCGTCGCACGAGCGTCGGACAAATGGCCCGTGGCACGAGCCGCGGAAGCGTGCATACTCGCAGCCGACCGCCGCAAGCAACAACGAGTGCGCGGCGGTTTTCGAACCTGCATCTCTGTCGCTGCGCCGCGCAACGCAGCGGCCGGCCCGCATGCATCCTGAGTCGAGCCATGCAAACACAACCCACTTCAACCAAGCCCCCGAGCGATTCGCTCGATCGCACCGACGTGCTGCCGGTGCTCGACGTCGAAGCCTACGAGCAGACGCTGGTCGAGAATCAGAAGGGCCTGTCGCGCACCGACACGTGGACCGTCGAAGCGCTGCGCGACATCGACGAGCTGGTCGAATCGGCGACGCACGAAGCCGGGCCCATCGAAGTGCGCAGCATCAACGTCAACCGCGAGACGCCGGCGGGCGAGGGCTTCACGGTCAACGTCGATCGCATCCTGAAGCGCATCGCCGATCTCGAAGCGGACATCGTCACCGCGCACGACGCGAACGCGGTGCTGCAGAAGCGCAACGAAGCGCTGCAGCGCGAGCGCGATCAGCACGCGGTGAGGATCCAGGAGCTGGTAGCCGAGCAGGCGCGGCTCGCCGAGCATCGCTCGCTGGCCGAGGAGATGGCGCAGCGAGTCGAGAAGCAGCTGCGCGATGAATCGCTGCGGCAGGAAGCACAATTGAAAGAGCTGCACGCTGCGCTCGCGCACGAGAAGTCAGGCGCGGCGGAGCTGGCGCGCCGCTTTGCGGCGAAACTGAGCGAGCACGACAAGCTGCTCGCGCTCGTCGGTCAGCACGACCGCACGGTCGACGAAATCGTCGCCGTGCGCGACGAGCTCGATCACCGGCTGCGGCGCGAGCTGGAGACCGGCGCTGAGCTGAAAGCCAGGCTCGCGTCGGCGGAGGAGACGATCAACGCGAATCGCGCCTTGCTGCTGGAGCGTGAAAGCGCGCTGGCTGACGACGCGCGCAGAGAGAGCGAGCTGCAGACCCAGATCGGCGCGCTGCGCGAAGCGGTGCAGGCCGCCGAGGATCGCGTCGACGAGGCGCATCGCGAAGTCACCCTGGCGACGAAGGCTCGCGGCGAGGAAGAGCGGCGGCGCATCGAGATGGAAGCGCAGCTGCACGAGGTGCAGGGCAAGCACGATGCAGTCGCCGTGGAGCGCGACGCCGCACACGCACAGATCCGCGTGCTCACCGAGGAACGCGACGGCTTGCTGCCGATCACTGAGGAGCTTGCGGCGCGAACCGCAGACCTCAAGCGCAGCGAGGCTGCGATCGCCAGTTTGCGCGATGAGCTTGCGACCGCGCAGACCGATGGGCAGGTCAGCGAGCAGCTCGCCCAGGAGCGGGCAGACGAAATCGGTGCGATGCGTAGCCGGACCGACGAGCTGGAGAAGAGCATTCGCCGGCTGGAAGACAAGGTGCGCACGCAAGAGCAGGCAGCCGACGCATTCCGTGCGCAGCTGCAGACCGCGCACGACGAGTGCGCGATCATGGCGGATCAGCGGGAGAAGGCCCGCGTGCGCGCCAAGCAACTGTCACAGGAGGTCTTCCGCCGCGATCATCGTATCGGCGAGCTGGAAGCCGACCTGGCGGTGCACTCCGAGGCGCTCGCTGCGATCCGTCGCGACGTCAGTCGCATCGGCGAAAAGTCTCAGCCGGCGATTGCGGAAGACAGCGAATGGGCATTGGAGCCGATCGAGCACGGGGGCGAGCTGCTGCGGCTCACCGGCACGATGCTCACGATCGGTCGCACTGCCGAGAACGACATTGCTCTGGCGTCGAAGATGGTGAGCCGCCATCACGCGCGGCTGCTGATCGGTCCGAACGGCATCATCGTCGAGGACGCCGGCAGCACCAACGGCTGCTTCGTGAACGGCGAGCAGGTGCGCCAGCACTTGATGCACGACGGCGACGTACTGGAGCTGGGCGATCTGCGCTACCGGCTGCGCCTGCGGACCGCGGGCGGTACGGCAGTCCGCGCCAACGTCGTGCCGCTGTTCGAGCCGAACAGCGGCGACTGAGACGCAAGCGCGCCGGGGCCGTAGAATAGCGGCCCCATGCGCCCAGGCATTCCAGCAATCGTTTTGACCGGTCTCGTCGCGCTCGCGGCGCAGGCCGCCGAAGCGCCGGTCGCGCAGCCCGAGCAGCCGGACGACTCGCGGGCGGTGATGACCGGCGACCAGGTCGTGCAGATCCTCGACGAGACCGTCGACTGGTATCGCACCCTCGGGGCGCAGCAGCAGGCGGCCACCCAGCCCAGCGACCTGCTGATCCTCTACGCGAACCGGCAGACCGCCGACAAGATCATGAAGCTCGCGTTCGACTTCGCCCGCGCGAACGCCGAGCTGTTGAGCAGCGAAGCCGGCGTGAAGCAGGAAGCGCAGGACGCAGCGTCGGAGCAGTCGCTGAGCCGGCTGCGCAAGCGCCTCGATGAGCAGCGCGCGTCGGTCCAGGCGGACATCGAGTCGGCCAAACGGCAGCTGGCGAGCGCGCCGCAAGCCGAGCACGCGGCACTGCAGTCGAAGATTTCAGTGCTGCAGGGACAGCTCGATCTCGTCAACGCACGCCGCAACATGCTGTCGAACATGGCGCAGTTCGCCAGCGAGAGCGACTCCACGGGCTTCGGAGCGAATGCGTTGAAGGCGCATATCGACGCGATCGCTGCGTCGATTCCTGCGGCGAGCGGCGCGCCCGTCGCGGCGGCACCCGCGACGGCAATCGTGACTACACCGGCCGATGAGACTCCCGCCGCAGCCGCCGGCACTTCGCTGAGCCGCTTCGGCATCTGGGATCTCGCGGCCACGGTATTCCGGCTCTCGGCCAAGGCCCGCACGATCGAGCAGGTCGACGAGCGCACGGCCGAGCTGGAGGCGACATTCAAGCAGATTCGCGCGCGGCCGGTCGAGCAGCTCAAGCGGCTCTCGGATCGCGGCGACGCGCTCGCGGCGGAAGCTGAGACGAGCGGCGCGAACCTGCGCGGCGTGCGCGATCAGTACGACACGCTGGCGTGGCTGTTCCAGCAGACGTCGTCGATCGCCACTCCGCTGAGCAAGGCCGGCGTGCTGTTGGCGCAGTATCGCCGCAACCTCGACAACTGGCGCACCGCGACGGACCGGCAGTATCGCGACGCGCTCGAAGCGCTGGGCTTGCGCGTCGGGCTGTTCGCGCTGTTGCTCGCGATCGTGTTCGGGCTCGCGCATTTGTGGCGGCGCGCGGTGTATCGGTATGTGCACGAGGCGCGGCGTCGCTCGCGGCTGCTGTTGCTGCAGAAGATCGTGCTGTGGGCGCTGGTCGTCGCGATTGCGGCTTCGACGTTCGCGACCGAGCTCGGCTCGCTCGCGACGTTCGCGGGATTGATCACCGCCGGTCTCGCCGTCGCGATGCAGAGCGTGCTGGTGTCGATCGTCGGCTACTTCTTCCTGATCGGCAAGTACGGCATCCGCGTCGGCGACCGCGTGCAGATCGGCACGGTGACCGGCGAAGTCATCGAGATGGGGCTGGTGCGGGTGCACCTGATGGAGCTGTCGGGCGACGGACAGATGAGCCCGACCGGCCGCGTCGTCGCGTTCGCCAATTCGATCATCTTCCAGGCCTCCGGCGGGCTGTTCAAGCAGCTGGCGGGCGTCAACCTGGCGTGGCACGAAGTGACGTTCAGCCTGCCCGCAGGTGCGGACTACGGCGCGCTGAAGGACGAGATGACGCAGGCGGTGACGCGCGTCATCGCGGACTATCGCGAAGACATCGTGCGGCAGACGCGCGAGATCCAGAAAGCAGCTTCGAAGCACGACGCGGGTGACCCGCAGCCTTCGATCCAGCTGCGCTTCTCGGCCTCCAGCGTCGATGCGATCGTGCGCTACCCGGTGCAGCTGACGCACGCCGCGGAGATCGACGAGCGCGTGTCGCGTGAGCTGCTGAACGTGATCTCGGCGCACGCCGCCGCCGCGGCGTGATGGATTGTCAGGCTGAAGCCTGACCCACACCGAACTGACAGGCTGAAGCTTGATCACCCAGCCGGAGTGACCCTGTGGGTCAGACTTCAGCCTGACTCTCTCAACGACTTGTAGTACACCGTCGTCGCGCACAGCGCGCCGTCCGGCATCAACGCGTAGTCTGGAATCCGCCCGCACAGCTGCCAGCCCTGTCGCACGTACAAGCGCTCTGCATCATCCGATGCCGTATCCAGCACCAGCAACGTCTTGCCTGCCTGCATCGCATGCCGCTCCGCCGCCGCCAGCAGCGCGGCGCCGACACCGTGTCGACGTGCTCGCCTGTGCACCAGCATTTTCGCGACATCGGCGCGATGCGGCTGGTTCTCCGGCTGCGCGAACACGACCTGCACCGTGCCGATGATCGTTTCCGCCGCGTCGTACGCCGCAAAGACCATGCGCTCGCCGCGTGCAACGCTGGCGGCAGCATCTTTCCAATAGGCCAAGGCCTTCTCGCGGGACATCGGCCACATGAAACTGACGGACGCGCCGCCTGCGACGCAGTCGAGCAGGACGTCACTCAGTCCCTGCAACTCGTGCTCGTCGAGCTTCTGCAGGCGGCGGACTTCGACCTCGCGCGACATCCCTCATCTCCCCGGCGACAGGCGACGTTGCCGATCGCGACGTCGATGCTGCCTTCCGGGATCCACAGCTGTAAAGTGCAGGGGAGGCAGGGGCAATCGCCGAGGAGCGTGCATGAACGTCGAGGTCGCGGTCGCCGCGCCGCGCGAAAGAGTCATCTTCGAGAATCTCATGCAGCTCTACACGCACGATTTCTCGGAGCTGTGGTACGACCGCCCGACCGGCGAGGTCGATGAGAGCGGCCGCTTTCCGGACTACGCGCTGGATGCCTACTGGCGCGAGCCGGACCACGTTCCGCTGCTGCTGCGCGCCGATTCGCACATCGTCGGCTTCGCGCTGCTCAACCGCCTGACCCACACCAATCGCGCAGTCGATCGCAACATGGCCGAGTTTTTCGTGCTGCGGAAGCATCGGCGCACCGGCGCCGGTACTGCAGCGGCGCAGGCTATCTTCACTCGTTATCCTGGCATGTGGGAAGCCGCTATCGCGCGCCGCAACGTGGTCGCCCTGGGGTTCTGGCGCAGGGCCATCGGCGAGCATCCGCTCTCGCAGCACATCGAGGAAGTCGACCTCAATACACCGGCCTGGAACGGCCCGGTGCTGCGCTTCAGGATCCGCGCATCCTGATCAGCCCGGGGCCAGCACCGGCTGCGGTGCGCTCGGTCGGAAGCGGCGCACCGACAAGTAGCCTGCAATCACGAACAACACCAGCACGATCCCTTGTGTGATTGCGAACGGCGGCTCCGTACCCTGCGGCGCGAGCGCATTCAGCGCCGGTACCTTCAGGAACGCCTGCACCACCAGCACGAAGCAGTTGAGATACAGCGAGATGACCGCACCGACGACATACACCCAGCGCCACGGGCCCACCATGCGAAACGCGTAGCGCGCCGGGATCGTCGCCGCCAGCACCGCCGTGGAGACGATGCCCGTGCCGATGGCCGGCGTGAAGCCGCGGAACGGGAACAGGAACCCGGTCAGCGTCGTCGCGGCAGTGGTCGCCAGGAATACCAGCGTCCAGGTGCCGAGCGCCTGGTTGCGCACCAGACCTCGCAACACTACGAGCCCGGCGAGAATGCCGACCAGGCTCAGCGCGACGTGCACCAGCGTGAACGTCGTCGATTCGAAGATCATCGCTCGACCCTCTTGAGCGCAGCCTCGACGCCTTCGATCAGCGCGTGCATGCCGAAGGAAACGTCGTGAATCACGCCGTTGATGAAGAATGTCGGAGTGCCACGCACGTGGCTGCGGGCTCCGCCCTGCATGTGCTCGCGCACGCGTTGCAGGTAGATCTCGTCGTCCATCTCCGCGATGTAGCGCGGCATGTCGAGCTGCAGGCGCTGCGCATACTCGCGCAGGTTCGTGTCTTTCAGATGACGCTGGTTCTCGAACAGCAGGTCGTGCATCTGCCAGAACTTGCCCTGGCCGCCGGCCGCTTCCGCCGCCTGTGCCGCGTGCATTGCGTGCGGGTGCGCCGCCTCGACCGGGAAATGCCGGAACACGAAGCGAATGCGATTGCCGAACCGCTCGAGCATCAGCTTGACCGCGGGTGCGGCCTGCTTGCAGATCGGGCACTCGAAGTCGCCGTACTCGACGACCGTCACCGGTGAATGCTCGGCGCCGAGCACGTGATCGACGGCGCTGACGGGAACTGCCAGATCGAAGTGGCTCATGAGATGACGTTACTCGCTCGGCAGATCGAAGACCAGCACTTCCGCCTCGCGTCCGTGCTGCAAAGTCAGCTGCGGCGTCTCGCTCGATTTCAGTGCATCGCCCGCTTCCAGTGCAACGCCGTTGGCATCAACGGCACCGCGCGCGACGTGAACGTAGATCAGCCGGCCCGGCGCGACTTTCAGCATGGCGGTCTCGGCGCCGTCGAACAGGCCGGCATACACGCGCGCGTCCTGATGAATCAGCACGGAGCCTTCGGCCTGGTCGGGCGACGCGATCAGGCGCAGCCGGCCGCGCTTTTCTTCCGGCGCGAAGCGCTTCTCCTCGTAGCTCGGCTCGATGCCCTGCACGTTCGGGTGGATCCAGATCTGCAGGAAATGCACCAGGCTCGCCGGCGACGGATTGAACTCGCTGTGACGCACGCCGCGGCCGGCGCTCATGCGCTGCACGTCGCCGGGGCGGATGCTCGAGCCGTTGCCGATCGAGTCGCGATGCGCGAGCTCGCCGGCGAGCACGTAGCTGATGATCTCCATGTCGCGATGACTATGCGTGCCGAAGCCCTGGCCGGCGGCGACGCGGTCCTCGTTGATGACGCGCAGCGGCCCGAACTCGACGTGCTTCGGGTCGAAGTAGTCGGCGAAGGAGAACGAATGATAGGACTTGAGCCAGCCATGGTCGGCATAGCCGCGCTCTTTGCTGCGCCGGATCTCTTGCATGGGAAACTCCCGTCTACTGCGGCGCGAGCAGCGCCCGGCCGAAAGCGAAGCCCAGTTGAAAACCGATGTCGGGCGTGTTGTTGAGATTCTGCAGATTCTCGGTGACCGCGAAGGAGATCAGCCCGGCGCCGATGCGGTGATAGACGCCGAGGCTGAGCTGGTACTTGGTGGCGAGCAGATCGTCGAGGTCCGTGTCGCGATGCGAATAGACGCTGGGGCTGGCGTACCCCTGCAGGATCGCGTGCGTGTTGGCGGTGAGTTGCCGCTCATAGCCGACGACCAGCGTCGGAATGATCTTGGAGTCGTTGGGCGCGAAGTTCGGGCTGCCGGCATAGTAGACGGCGGAGCCGGCTGCATACCACGCATGATGACCGGCGAATTTCTGCAGCGTCATCTGCATGCCGTAGTCGGTGCGCCCGGTCGACAGCAGGTCCTCGCGGCCGCGCACCGGCACTTTCGCGGCCGCTTCGAGGATGACCTTCCAGTCCTTGCCGAGCGTGATGCCGGAGTAGCGCAGGCCGAACGTCGGATCGAGCAGGCCGCCGCTGGTCGGCGCTTCGAACAGCGCGACCTGCGAATTCTTCAGGTCCAGGATGTAGCTGGTGCCGTTGCGGACCACCGCCGGGCGACCGAAGTCGCTGAAGCCGAACGTGTCGTGGAACTTCTCGATCGTGCCGTCGAGGAAGCCGCCGCCGTAGTGCACGCCGCTCAGGACGACGTATCCCGCCCACTGCGAGGAGAACTTGTACTGCAGCGTCACGTCGAGCAGGGCGAGCTCGAAATCGGCGAGATAGTTTTCGCCCGGCAGCGCGCGAATCGCTGCCAGCTCGGCCGGGCCGATCTCGCGCCGGCCCTGCAGTGTGCCGAGGTAGCGCTCGACCTCCGGGCTCAGCGCCCAGGTGTTCTGGTACGCCAGCTCCGACTCGATGCTCCAGCCGCTGCTCTGGGCGATGCGCGCGTGGGTCGGGCGCATGTCGAGGCGCAGAAAGCCGAAAGGTGTGAGGTCGCGGGCGCGCAGCAGGCCGAAGTAGTCCCACTCGTTCGTGCCGGCCGCGTTCGCGGCCGGCACGACGAAGCACACTGCTGCAACCGAGAGGAATCGAATCACGGTGTCCATCAATGATGTGTGCAATGTGGATGTTCCTCGGTCCGAGCTCGCGTGCCGCGAGGTGGGCGCTTGACTATACGCCAGATTGACTGCGCCCTAGCGGCGGCATAGCGTCGATGCCATGCAGCGATCCTGTCACCGTGGCGCGGCCTTCGTGCGCAGCGCCATACGAAGCGAGGTTGCGTCCATAGAGCCGTTCGACGCCATCGAGCGAGCGCACCGTGACGACGCGCTCGCGTGGATCGACTCCGGCGTACAGTTGTGTCGAACGCAGAAGCCGGCGACGCCGCCGAAGCACCTCGTTTCTTATTTCGCCCTGGTGGATCGTGACTACCTGCTCCTGGTGGACCACAAGAAGGCCGGGGTCTGGTTGCCGAGCGGCGGTCACGTCGAGCCTGATGAACACCCGCGGGCGACTGTCGTGCGCGAGTTGCGAGAGGAGCTGGGAATCGATCTCGAAGCTGCGCCCGCTGGCCCGCTGATGCTGACCATATCCGATACCGTCGGCATCACCAGCGGTCACACGGACGTGTCGCTCTGGTACGTGATCGACGCGGACCGACGTCGCGCGCTCGAATTCGATCGCGAGGAGTTCTACGGCGTGCAGTGGTTCCCGTTCAGCGCAGCGCTGGCCATGCCGAGCGATGCTCACCTGGGGCGCTTTCTGCGCAAGCTGGCGAATACGCGCTAGGCAGCCGATCGAGATGTGGGAGCTGAAGGAACAGAAGTGAAGAAGATCGCTCTACTGGCAGGCATTGCGCTGCTCGCTGCGTATCTCGGCGGTGTTCAAGGCGGGCTCGTTCCTCAGCGCCACATCGAGAGCACTGATCGCGCTGGTGCGAGCGGTGCCGGTGAGGCGGCACTGACAGCCGCATTCGAGAACCGCCAGAGCGGTGTGCAGGTCCAGGGAAGCGGCGAGGTCGCGCGGGTCCTGCCCGACGACAACGACGGCAGCAGGCACCAGCGATTCATCGTGCGGCTGGCTTCCGGGCAGACGGTGCTCATCGCGCACAACATCGACCTGGCGAGCCGGGTGGCATCGTTGAAGCCCGGGGATCGCGTCGAGTTCAACGGCGAGTACGAATGGAACGAGCGCGGTGGCGTGATCCATTGGACGCATCGTGATCCACGGGGCAGTCACGTGGCCGGGTGGATCAAGCACGACGGTCGAAGGTATCAATGATCTCTACGCCCGCATCGGGTATCGGCGCAAGGGCGTGACCAAAGCCTTGATTGATGCTGCCTCGAAGGCCGATCATGCGCCATGACCTGAAGAGAGTTCGCAATGCCGGCAAACAGTGATGTCCTGATCATCGGCGGGGGCCACAACGGGCTGGTCTGCGCCGCTTACCTTGCAGCTGCGGGTCTGAAGGTGACCGTGCTCGAGCGACGCCACGTCGTCGGCGGCGCTGCGGTCACCGAGGAATTTCATCCGGGCTTCCGCAACTCGGTGGCGTCGTACACCGTTTCGTTGCTGAATCCCAAAGTGATCCGCGACCTCGATCTGTACGCGCACGGCCTCGAGATCGTCGAACGGGAGATCGCGAATTTCCTGCCGACCGAAGATGGCCGGTATCTGAGCATCGGCGCGGGCCGCACCAAGGAGGAAGTCGCGAAGTTCTCGCGCAAGGATGCGGACCTGCTCGACGTCTATGCCGAGCGCCTCGACGTGATCGCCGACGTCTTCCGCGAGCTCGTGCTGGAGACGCCGCCGAATGTCGTGGAGGGCGGCTGGCGCATGGCGCTGCCGGAGATGCTGCACGCCGCGCGCATCGGTGGCCGCTTGAGCAAGCTCGACATGGCCACGCGGCAGGAGCTGCTCACGTTGTTCGCGGCCTCGGCGGGCGACTATCTCGATGGCTGGTTCGAGAGCGATCCGATCAAGGCCGTGTACGGGTTCGACGGCATCGTCGGCAACTTCAACAGTCCGTACGCGCCCGGATCGGCGTACGTGCTGCTGCATCACGTGTTCGGCGAGGTGAACGGGAAGAAAGGCGTGTGGGCGCACGCCATCGGCGGCATGGGTGCAATCACGCAGGCGATGGCGAAATGCGCCGCTGCGCGCGGCGTGGATATCCGCGTCAACGCCGCTGTGCGCGAGATCATCATCGAGAATGGCACGGCGGTCGGTGCTGTCACGGAGTCCGGCGAGAGCTTCCGCGCGCCGGCAGTCGTCTCGAATCTCAATCCGAAGCTTCTGTACATGAAGTTGATGGATCAGAACGCGCTGCCGCCGGCGTTCCGCCAGCGCATCAGCCAATGGCGCTGCGGCTCCGGCACGTTCCGCATGAACGTTGCGCTGTCGGAGCTGCCGGATTTCACGTGCCTGCCCGGCAAGCAGCGCGCGCCTCATCACACGGCGGGCATCATCATTGCGCCGTCGCTCGCGTACATGGAGCGCGCGTATTTCGATGCGCGTCTGCAGGGCTGGTCGAAGCAGCCGATCGTCGAAGTGCTGATTCCATCGACGCTCGACGACAGTCTCGCGCCGAAGGGACAGCACGTCGCGAGCATGTTCTGCCAGCACGTCGCGCCGCAGCTGCCGAACGGCGCATCGTGGGACGCGCATCGCGAAGAGGTCGCCGATCTGATGATCGAGACCGTCAACGCATACGCGCCGAACTTCAAGGCGGCAGTGCTCGGGCGGCAGATCAACAGCCCGCTCGATCTCGAGCGAACGTTCGGGTTGATCGGCGGCGACATCTTCCACGGCGCGCTGAACCTGGATCAGATTTTCTCGGCGCGGCCGATGCTCGGTCATGGTAATTACCGCGGCCCGCTGCCCGGCATATATATGTGTGGCTCCGGCACGCACCCCGGCGGCGGCGTGACCGGCGCGCCGGGCCACAACGCGGCACGCGAGATCCTGATCGACTTTCGCAAGAGGAAGCTGCGGCGGATCGCGTAGGAGATCGGAACATGCGCACTCCATTGTTCCTGCTTGCGGGATTCTTGCTGCTCGCAACGTGTGTGATCCTGGGCAGGATGTTCTCGTCGAACTATCCGGGCGCGACGCTGACGGTGACGGTCGGTTTCATCGCCGTGTGGCTGCTGATCGCGGGCTTCAACATGTGGGTCGGCGTCAACAAAGCGGGTTACGCGGCTTCGGAAGAGTTGCCGATCTTTCTGCTGATCTTCGGCGTGCCGGCAGTCGCGGCTGCGGTTCTGAAGTGGAAGTTCATCTGAGATCGACTGCCGGCAACAGATGCGTTTGCAGGCCGGTCCGATGTGGTAGGATGCGCGCCCCGCGAAGGCGATCGTCGTCGCGGGGCGAGGGGTCGGGCCAGTACCAACTCCTTGATTTCAGGGCAGTTCTGCGCCGTCGGCGTGAGGCCCTACATACATATATATAAGCGCATTCGCCGCACGCGCCCGTAGCTCAGTTGGATAGAGTACTTGGCTACGAACCAAGGGGTCGGGAGTTCGAATCTCTCCGGGCGCGCCACTCTCTCAATGGTCCGTTCCGGTCACATAGCGCCTGAGCCCGGGCGGACGCCAACCCGGGAGGTTCAGGACGATTCGGGCGACCTCACCCGGGCCATTGCGGCCTCGGCCTGCTCGAGACTTGCGATGCCTTCGTCGAGCAACTCCTGCTGGGGGACCATCAACACGATGCTCTCGCCCAACTTTCTGAGGTCGGCAATTCCCTGCGCCAGTGAATCGCGAGCCTGCCGCCAGTATTCGCGTTGCTGCTGCTGCCGCAGCCGCGGATTTGCCGCGAGCGCCGCATACATCTCGCCGCGACGAATGCCCATCGTTGCCAGGCCGAACCGAATTCGCAGAGTGTCGCCACGACTGGACAACGCCTGCAGCGATTCCTCCGCTTGCGCGAACAGCGCTCGGGCTTCGTCGTAACCTCCGATCTTGACCAATGACCTCGCAATACCCAGTTTCACCATGGTGAACATCCACTGAGCCCGCGCATCGTTGGGATCGGCGCGCGTGCGCATGACGGCCGCGGCCTGACGATATGTCTCGATTGCTCCCGGGTAGTCCCCGGCCAGGTACAGCACATCGCCGAGATTGTATCGGTGATCGGCCCGTTCCAGCTCGCGCGCGGGGTTGTCCGGCTCGAGCGCGATCAGCTTCGCGTCGATTGCAATCGACTTGCGCAGCAGCGCGATCGCGCGACGCAATGCTTCGGGTCGCGGAACGCGCGCGTCGTAGATGATCGCCGCGTTGTTGTAAGCGGCAGAGACGGCCACGTACGACTTCGCCTCGCCGGGATGCGCCTCGGCATACGCCTCGCAGAGGCCGATCAGCTTGTCGAAGACGGCCATGGCTTCCAGCGGCAGGCCCAGGTAGTTGAGGGCGTCCGCCTGCGCCGAATAAGCGTTGCCGAGCAGAGCGAGTCGCGCATGATCGTTGGTAAAGAATTCACTGAGCGATTCGCCCAGCGCCACACTCTTTTGCAGGGAGGGCAGGGCCGCCGCAGCGCCGCTCGTGACCAGCGTGAGTCGCCCCTGGTGTAGATAGGTCATGCCGAGAGCTATTCCAGCAGCGTGGTTGGCAGGATCCGCCGCGACCAGGGGCTCGAGTAGCGCGACGGATCGTGCGTAGCTCTGCAAAGCACCGTTTGGATCACCCGTGTTCGAACCCAGCTCATCGCCCTGGATGTCGCCCACTTTCTGGTAGGCCACGGCGAGCTCCTGCTGCAGCGCTTGATCGCCTCCGGATTCCGCATACAAGGTGTTCAGGTATTCCAGCGAGGTCTTGACGAGCAATTCCCGCGCCTTGGTGCTACCCGACAGCGGCGCGATCTCATCGTGCAGCGAGAACAAGAGCGTATTGGCCATCTTGCGCACACCGTCGAAATGACGCTGCGCCACCTGCCGCTGGCGCTCGGCTTCATGCGCTTCGCGAATGGCGACCCACAGGCCGCCAACCAGTGACGACGCCACGATCGCCGCGGCGGCGATCTCCACCCTGCGCCGGCGCAGGAACTTGCCCATGCGATAACGCAGCGCGTTGCCACGCGCCTGCACCGGCAAACCGCCCAGGTAGTTGCGCAGGTCGTTGCCGAATTGCTCGACGCTGCCATAGCGGCGTTGCGGCTCCTTGCGCAACGCCATGAGCAGGATGTTGTCGAGGTCGGCGTCGATTCCGCGTTGGCGCTGACGATCGCTGGTGCGCACGAGGCTCGGGCGAGTCGGCGCGGTGTCGCTCAGGATTTCCGCCATGCGCTGCGCGTCGCTGGTACGGGCGCCGTAGGGACTCTGACCCGTCAGCAAACGGTAGAGCACCACTCCGAGCGAGTACACATCGCTCACCGTGGTCACGGTGCCGCCGCTGACCTGCTCGGGACTCGCGTAGTCCAGCGTCATGGCGCGCAGCTGGGTGGCAGTCTCATCGCCTGCCGCCCCCGCGGCAGCATCGACGTTCACCAACTTGGCGATACCGAAGTCGAGTAGCTTGACCGAGCCGTCGGCAGTCACGAGGATGTTGTTGGGTTTGAGATCGCGATGAATGACCAGGTGCTGATGCGCGTACCCCACCGCCGCGCAGACCTGCAGGAAGAGTTCCACCCGGTCGCGCACGGTGAGGCCGCGCGCATCGCTGAACCGATCGATGGGCTCGCCGCTCACCACCTCCATGACGACGTAGGGTGACCCGCCGCGAGTCGTACCACCGTCGAGCATTCGAGCAATGTTGCGGTGATCGAGGCCGGCGAGGATCTGTCGCTCGGTCTTGAAGCGCTGCTCGGCCAGTGGGTCGCTCACATCGGCGCGCATGAGCTTGATCGCCACTTCGGCGCGATATTGATCGTCGTCGCGCACCGCCCTGAACACATGGCCCATGCCCCCGGTGCCGAGCACGCCGACGATGCGATACGCGCCGATTCTCTCGCCCAGACGAGTGTTGTCGTCGGCGACTGCGAAGGCTTGCGCTTTGAGCTCGGCCGGCACGCTATCCAGCAGGTCACCCGGCTGATCGTGTGCAGCGAGCAGAGATAACACCTCGGCGATCAGCGCGGAGTCTCCTTGCGCCTCGCGCACCAGCAGTTCGGAACGTTCCGCTGCGGGCACCTCGACCGCGGTGGCGAACAGCGCCTTGATGCGCGACCAACGCTCGGGAGTGACGACTGCCTTCAAGTTTCAGGCCGCCGTCAGTTCGCGGCGCAACCAGGCGCGCGCCATCATCCATTCGCGCTTGACCGACGCCAGCGAAATTCCGACGACAGCCGCAGTTTGCTCCAGCGTCAGACCGCCGAAATAGCGCAACTCCACGATGTGACTCTGCGCTGCGTCGATCGCTTCGAGCCGCAGCAACGCAGAATCGATGGCGACCACATCCACGCGGTCGTCATCGAAGCTCGCAATAGCCTGGATTTTGTCCACCTCGAGCGCGGCCTGAGTGTCATGCAGGCTCAAGTGCGCCGCGCCATCGCCGCGGCGCACTCTACGGCGCTTTCGGGCGTGATCCACCAGCACGCGGCGCATGATCTTCGCGGCCAGGGACAAGAACTGCTCGCGATTGAGCCACTCCACCGCGCGCTGTCCCGACAAGCGGATGAACGCCTCGTTGACCAGCGCCGTGCCTTGCAAGGTGTGATCGCCGCGTTCGCCCGCGAGCTGGCGGCGCGCCAAGCGGCGCAGATCCTCGTGCACCAGCGGCCAGAGTGCATCGATGGCGGATGCATCACCCTCTGTCCAGCGCTTGAGTAAACGTGTGACCTCGCCGGCTTCTTGTTCTTGCTCTCGCTCTTGTTGCACGCGACCGATTGTGCCCGGAGAACGTCTGCAGTCAATGAAATCGGCGCAGTCCGGAGATTAAGTCACACCGATGCACGCAGAAAATTCGTGAGCCGGTTTGCGCAGATTTGCCGCGTCTATGCCACGGACAACAACAGGTGGACGTCAATGCGTTCGCGTCTCAGCTTGATTCTGTGCGTATTCAGCGTGTTAGTGACGCTTGGCGGCTGCGGCGGCAGTGCTGGAGGCGGAGCAACGACGCCCCCGCCCACGTCGAACAACCCACCGCCGCCGCCTCCACCGCCGCCAGTCACCGGCGCGGGCGGTGGAACCGTGACGGAAGACAGCGGCGCTTCGGTCATTGTGCCCGCTGGCGCGCTGACTGCCGACGTGACGATTCGAATCGCACGGGACTCCACCGGGGCCCCGGCGATTCCGGCAGACCTGACAGCGAGCGGCAGCATGTACGTGATCACGCCGCACGGCGGGGATTTCGCCAACCCTGTCGAAGTCCGCATCCCTGCACCGAGTGCCACCCTGGAGCCGAATCAGGAGCTCAAGCTCGCGAAAGCGCAGCCCGGCGGCGAATGGGTGGTGCTGGCGGACACCGAGCTCGATGCAGGCGTGCTGAGCGTCGAGGTCGGCAGCTTCTCGTACTTCGTGCCAGTCATCGTGACCTACGTGCTGCCCATAGCACAGGCGACGCCCTTCAGTGTCGGCTCTCAGCTGACTTGCGCAGAACGCTCGTGCAATCGCTCGATGGGCACGGTGACCGCCACTTTCACGGCGACCAGCAACAACGGGCAGTTGCCCGAAGGCTGCACCAATCCGGTGTTGGGACTGTTCGAGGGGAACTCCATCAGCTACTCGAGTTCGCTCCGTACGATCGTGCCGATCACGGGTGGCTCGATCACTCGCGTCCTCCCTCAAACCGGCGCCTCCAACGCCTACAGGTTTGGCGTCGCAAGGCGTTGCGGGGGAGGCTCGTTCACCTACGGCTCGCTGCCGCAAGAGGTCAGATGGGCGTCGCCGCCCAATTATCCCAACATCGCAGTGCTGAGCGCGCCCGCTACGCTGGACCTGGTCGAAGGAGCGCTCGCCAATCTGGAGGTGGTGTTGGGCGGTGGCGCTTCGCGAGGGCCGGACTTCAACCCCCTCTTCACCTTCACCGCTGACCGCGCCATCATCGATTGGCAACGCAGCGACGACAGCGGGGCGTCGTGGCGCGTCATTGCGCGCTCGTTCGAGAACGAGGCCAATCCCTGGCCGATCAGCGGCGCTCACCTTGCGTGGTACTACTGGAGCGTGCGCCATGGGTTCATCGCGACGATCGCCGACCAGGGCGCACTGATTCGCGCCCATGCGTGCTACACGCCGCCGAGCGGTGCGGCGCCGCCGTGTGTCGATGGCCCTGCCACCCGACTCAATGTATTGCAGCAGAGCGCGCTGCCCGCGATTGTCGATGCTCCTCGTTCCGTGTTGGTCAGAACCGGCCAGACAGCCAACCTTTCTGTCACGGCCTCCGGCCTGCCTGCCCCCACGCTGAGTTGGCAAACACGTGCCGCAAACTCGACCGGCGCGTGGACCGACGTGATTGGCGCGGGCGCCAATACGGCTGACTACACCACGCCGGCCATGGCGCTGGCGGACAACGGTATCCAGTATCGCGTGCTTGCCACGAATGCCGTGGGCAGCGCCGCGAGCACCGCGGTCACGGTCTCGGTCAGCGATCTCGACGTGGCGCCTTCAATCACCACGCAGCCCGCAAGCCTGAACGTGGCATCGGGCAGCGATGCCGTGTTCGCCGTGGATGCGCGCGGCACCGAAGCGCTGAGTTACCAGTGGTATCGCGATGGCGCTGCGCTAACGGGCGCCAACAGTACGGTGCTGCGCATCACCAATGTCAGCAGCCTCGACTCGGGCAGCTACAGCGTGAGAGTGAGCAATTCGGCCGGGACTGCCGACAGCAATGCCGCGATGCTGAATGTCCATCGCAGCACTCCCGCCGATGTCGCGCCCACGATCGTCACGCAACCTGCCGCGGTCACCGTGAACGCCGGCAACACCGCGACCTTCGCGGTGGGCGTCGATGGCAGTGGCCCGTTCACTTTCCAGTGGCGCAAGGATGGCGTGGCCATCCCGGGCTCCACGAGCGCCGTGCTCACACTCGCCGGCGTCACGACCAGCTCTGCCGGTAGTTATTCGGTTGTCGTCAGCAACGCGGCCAGCGCGGGCGTCACCAGTAACCCGGCCGTTCTCACGGTGAATCCGGGCAGCGGCCCTTCGGCGCCGTCCATCACCACGCAGCCCGCGACATTGATCGTGGCGCCAGGAGGTTCAGGCATTCTCGCCGTCGCGGCTACTGGCAGCGGTCCGCTGTCTTACCAGTGGCTCAAGGATGGCGTAGCCATGGGCGGAGAGACCTCGGCCGTGCTGTTCATCGGAAACGCCGGGCAGTCTGTCGAAGGGCGTTACGCCGTACGCGTCAGCAACGGCGTTGGGGCAGTGGTGAGCGCTGAAGTGCAGGTGATCCTGCTCGGCGCACCGGTCGTCACGCAGCAACCTGCAGCGGCAACGGTGTTCGAGGGCGAGACCGCCACGTTCAGCGTGGTGGCCAGTGGTTCGGACTTGCACTATCAGTGGTTGCTCAACAGCGAGCCGATCGTTGGCGCCAATCTGGAGGACTACACCACGAACTCGCTCAGCGCTGCGAACAGCGGTGCGGTGTACAGCGCGATCGTCTACAACAGCGCAGGGCTGGTGTTCAGCCAGGGCGCGGTCCTGACGGTGCTCGCATTCACGCCGCCGAGCGTGATCGAACATCCGGCGGACACGAGCATCGAGGCCGGTTCGACAGCGACGCTCTGTGCAGCCTTTGCCGGTACGCCACCGTTCACTGTGCAGATGACCCGCTGGTCCGGTACCGCGTGGCAACCCGTGCTCGCTGCGCGCAGCGTGAACGACAACGCGCCGGCCTGCTCGATCACGCCCGTCCTGCAACTCGAGGACAGCGGTGCGGTGTTCCGTTTCGAGGCGGTCAGCGGTCCGAGCGATGCGTTCGGAACCACCACGAACGCGGCGACCGTGACCGTCACAGCGCCGACGAGTGTCATCACGACCACGACGCTCGCCAGCCGCGCAACCAGCGGCGCCACTGCTGACAACCGCAGCTCGGATCCGAGCGTTTCTGCCAATGGCAACCTCGTGGCCTTCAAGAGCGACGGTACCAATCTCGTTCCCGGCTTCACAAATCCCGGTAATGGGTATGTGCGCAATCTCGAGACCGGTGTAACCACCGTAGTGAACCAGACACCGGCGGGCACCGAGTCGAGCCGTGGCGTCGTTCAGATGAAGCTCGCGGCCGGTGGACGCTACGTGGTCTTCTCCTCGCTCGCAGGCGATCTCGTCGCGGACGACACCAACGGTTCGCTCGACGTGTTTCTGCGGGACCTGCAGACCGACACCACCCAGCGGCTCACGCTGCTGGCCGATGGCTCGCAACTCCTGGGCGCAGGCGGCGGCGTTAGCGACATGCGTCTCGACATTTCCGCCGACGGGCGCTACGTCATCTTCTCCGACTTTTACGATTTCTCGACCAATGGCGCGCCATTCCCCACGATTTCATTGTTCTTGCGCGACACGGTCAATAATCAAACCAGCGTCATCGTTGCGGATCCAACCTACGGCGTTGCCTACGCCGCACTCGCCAGTGGCGGTGGGTATGCCGCGTACACGCTTGCCATTCCAGCTCCTTTCGCCGCGCTCGTGTCGCTTGTGGATCTCCAGACAAATGTCAGCGGCCCGATCTTCTCGCTGGAGCAAGTGGGCGGCGCGGACTACCTGGAGCAGGGCTTGAGCATCTCCGGAAATGGTCGCTACGTGGCGTTCGCAGTGCGCTCGCCGGCACTGTTCGGCACGACTTCCACGCAAGCTGTGGTGGTCGACGTGAACGATCCGAACACTGTCATCGTGGCCAGCACCGGCTCGGCCGGCAGTGGCATCGGCATGGGCAACGGGACCAGCAACTATCCGAAGCTATCCGACGATGGACACTATGTGCTGTTCGCAAGCCAATCGTCCAACCTCAGCGGTAACGTGGGAAATACGCTCGACTGGGCGCTCATGCTGCGCGATCTGCAAGCCCAGACCACCACCGTCGCCTCGCGCCGCGCCGACGGTTCTCCCGTTCGCACCGCGTCAGGCGTCTACAACTCTCACGCGATCTCCGGCAATGGAAGCGTGGTGGGCTTCGCTGCCTACCAGGCCGACATGGGCGACGGCAACATCGACCATCAGGTGTACGCCGCCCCGCGTCCCTGACACACAGAGAGCAATCACATGAAATCCTGCCGAACTTTGATCACGATTTGTCTGGTCGGCGCGTCCGCGGCGCACGCCCAGCAAATGGACATGGAAGCCATGATGAAGTGGGGCTCCGCCGATGTGATCCGTTATCACATCGTCGGCGTGTATCAGGCCAGAACCTACATCGCGAGCGACGGCTCCGGCCAGGCTGACATTACCGACGGACTGGTCGTGGATCTCACGTGGCAGCTGTCGGAGTCGAAGCTCGTCGGCAAGCCCACATTCCAGAACACGAAGACCCTCGTCAAGAACGTGGCGGATCGCGAACCGAAGTGCCTGGCCCCGATACTCAAAGGAGACTACGAGCACTACGAAGTGCTCGGCATCAAGGACGGCCTGGCTGGCGGTCTAGAGCTGCAGGTACGAACCAGTTATCCGGTCGTCGACGTCGTGCAGTTCTGTACCGGTAGCCGCAAGGCCGTGCCCGCGAAGACGGTCACGCGAGCGGAAGAATTCGGTGTGGTATCGCCCGTGCTGTTCGGCATGCCTTTGCCTGATTCCGACGACCTGCGAATTTCGCCAGACAAGAAATCCTTCATCGTCAGGAAGGCCGGCTGGACGTGGACGATGACGCCCAGCATTGCATCGAGCTCGACATGACCCGCGACGAGCTTCTCCTCGACTCGGGTGCGAGCGTGTGATGGGCGCGCGCTTCGTGCGCTGACTGTCAATACCACGAAGGGGGCGGGCTCGGCATCCCGCCGTTCGGGCTATAGTTTCCGCCACGCCGGAAGACGGCGAAGCGCGATGCAGTGCGACGCAGGCGACCTGGCAGCTGTCGCCCACGATGGCGAGCACGACAGCAGCACGCCGAGAAAATCCGAACTCAAACTGGGAGACATTCATGGTGAGCAGAACTCTTCATACCGCGATATCAGCTGCGCTGGTATTCGTCGGATCGATGCAACCGACCTACGCTGACTCCCAAGCGGCCCTCGATGGCGCGACCGCGAGCGGGGTCTGCGCCGCGAGTTATCCGGGAACGAGCGGGCCCGATCAGCTCTCGACCTGCCAGTGGGACATGCGAGTGATCAACGCCGGCGCTGCTCATGCCAAGCCGGCAACCGGCGCCGGCGTAACCGTCGGCATCATCGACAGCGGAGTCGACCTCAGTCATCCGGATCTGGCGGGCGGAATAGATGTTGCGCGCTCGTGCTCGTTCATCAACAGCTCGACGCCGACTGCCGACCCGCAGGAGGTTGCCAACGGCAACTGCGCGAACAAGGCGGCCGTGCAGGATCTACAGGGTCACGGCACACATGTGGCCACCACTGTCGGTGCTCGCGCCAACGGGTTCGGCATCGTCGGTGTGGCGCCTGAGGCGACGATCGTGGCGCTGAAAGCCTGCACCATCGCCGGCTTCTGCTTCGCCGATTCCGTCGCGGCGGCCCTGCGCTATGCGGGCGACCAGCGATTGAGCGTCGTCAATCTCAGCCTGTTCGCCGATCCGTACTTGTATTACTGCGCAAACGAGGCTGGCCAGCGGGCGATCCTGCAGGAACTGCAGAGTGCCGCGCGCTATGCGCAGCAGCGCGGGGTCGTCATTGTCGCAGCAGCCGGTAATGAGGCAGACGATCTTGGCCATCCGGTGACCGACACCATCAGCCCGGACTGGCCGCCCGGCAGCGCGATCGAGCGAGAGGTCCGTAACAACTGCCGCGTTGCACCGGCCGAGCTGCCGGGCGTAGTCACAGTATCGGCGACAGGTGTGAGCACGTTGGCGAGCTACTCGAATACCGGCTCTCCGGTGGACGTCACCGCACCCGGTGGCGATGCTGCGCAGACGTCGCCGGCAGTGTACGGACGGGGTCGCATCCTCGCGGGATGGTCGAGCACGGATGCGACGGGTCAATGGGAGGCGCTCAGCAATGCCAACCGCGCCATCGTCAGCGGCGGTGGCCGCTACGTGTGGATCAGCGGCACCTCGATGGCCTCACCCCATGCTGCGGGCGTCGCGGCGTTGATTCGGCAGGTGAACCCGAAACTACCGCAAGGAGCGGTGGCGGCGAAGATCCGCCAGTCCGCCACCTTCCTCGCATGCCCGGCGAACTGGCCGAGTGGTGACCCTCGCCAGTGCACGAGCGATGGCGGACGCACGACATTCTTCGGCGCAGGAATGGTGAATGCCGGCGCCGCGGTACAGTGAGCAATTCACTGAGACGTCAGCATTGAGTTGACTGTGCAACTGCAGCCCCGGCGCTCGCGCCGGGGCTTCTCACCGCAGCGGGGCCGCGCCGGAGCTCAGTCGGTTGCTCAGCAAACCGGCAGCTGTTCGCAGCGTGTCCAGGTGTGTCAGGAGCGCGTGTGAGTCCTCATCCGTACTGCGAGTGGAGATGGACAGCGCAGCGATGACGTCACCTTCACCCAGTCGCACCGGCACGGCGAGGCACATGAGGCCCGCATCCATCTCCGCGTTGTCTTCGGCGTAGCCTCGATCACCAATGGTGATCAGCTCACTGCGCAACCGCTGCGGATCGGTCAGAGTGTTCGCCGTCAGTTGAATGAAGGGTCCGCTCTTCAAATATTCCTCGCGAGCGGCTGCCGGCAACGCCGCCAACAGGACTTTGCCGATTCCGGTGCAATACGCCTCGAGTTGCGTGCCCTCTCGTGTGAAGACGGTGTGGGCAGCGCGGCCGGCCTTCAGCAGATAAGTGACCATTCCATTCTCGAAGATGCCCACGTGGGCAGTGCAGCCGGTCGTCGTTGCCAGCCTCTTGACGATGGGCCGGCCGATCGCTTTGAGAACCCGCGGGATGCTGTCGTGTCTCGCGAGACGTATCAGCGACGGACCCGGCAGGTAGTAGCCCCGCCGCAGGCGCGTCACCAGGCCCGAGCGCTCGAGTGTCGCCGCGATCCGATAGGCCGTGGAATGCGGCATGTCGAGCTGCCTGGCCAGCTCGGCAATGGAATGGACTTCGCCGCTCTCCACGATCCGGCCCAGCAGGTCCAGCGACTTTTCGACAGAGCGCAGCGGTGGGGTTGGCATGTGCCATTTATACGCCCATTCATGGGTCAAAGCTCACTATGTGAGCATAATCGCGAAACGAGCAGGCGAAACCCGCAGGGGGCACTCCTATAGTTCGGTGCGTCCCCCTAGCCACGCGAGCCAGAGTGCATGCTGCCCGCCGAACAAGCTGCCGTGCGATTGCGAGACGCGTACAGCGGCAAAACCGTCGCGCCGTTACGCGACCTGATCGACCCCGTCGACTCCGACGCCGCTTACTCGGTGCAGCGGATCAACACTCGCTTCTGGCAAGCGCAGGGGCGACGCATCGTCGGCCGCAAGATCGGCTTGACCGCGAAGGCCGTCCAGCAGCAACTCGGAGTCGATCGGCCCGACTTCGGCGTGCTGTTCCAGGACATGCAGATCGCGGATGGCGGCGTGCTCGAGCCGGCGAAGGTCATCCAGGCGAAGGCAGAAGCTGAAGTCGCGCTGATCATGGCACGCGATCTCGACAAGACGGATGCGACGCCCGACGACGTGTTCGCTGCGGCGGAAAGCGCAGTTGCCGCCATCGAGATCGTCGACAGCCGGATCGCCGACTGGAAGATCACGTTTGCGGACACCGTAGCCGACAACGGCTCCTCCGCATTCTTCGTTCTCGGCACGCAGCGCAAGCCGCTAGCCGGGCTCGATCTGTACACCTGCGGGATGGCACTGGAAGTCGACGGCGCGATTGCTTCGCTCGGCGCCGGGGCTGCCTGCCTTGGCCATCCTCTCAACGCGGCGGCATGGCTTGCCCGCACACTCGCGCAAAGCGGAGAGCCGCTCGAGGCCGGCGACATCGTGCTCACCGGTGCGCTCGGTCCCATGGTGCCGCTCACGCGCGGCACTCATATCAAGGCAACGATCGGTGGCCTTGGCTCCGTCAACTTTCACTTCGCCGGTGGCTGATCATGCACAAATCGAAAGTCGCGATCATTGGCTCGGGAAATATCGGCACCGACTTGATGGTCAAGGTGATGCGCCACTCGAAGGTGCTCGAGATGGGCGCCTTCGTCGGGATCGATCCCGAGTCGCCCGGCCTGCAGCGCGCGGCGCGCTTCGGTGTGCCGACGACGGCGCAGGGCATCGAGGGACTGGTAGCGATGCCGGAGTTTCGCTCGATCAACCTGGTCTTCGACGCAACTTCGGCAGCGGCACACAAGCAGCACGACGCCGTGCTCCGCCAGCACGGCAAGGTCGTCATCGATATGACGCCGGCGGCGCTTGGGCCGTACGTCGTGCCGCCCGTCAACGGTGCGCAGCATCTGGATGCGTTGAACATCAACATGGTGACTTGCGGCGGGCAGGCGACTGTCCCGATCGTGGCCGCAGTCAGTCGTGTGGCGAAGGTGTGGTACGGCGAGATCGTTGCTTCGATCGCGTCGAAGTCGGCGGGACCGGGTACCCGCGCGAACATCGACGAGTTCACTGAGACGACAGCGCGCGCGATCGAAGTGGTCGGCGGGGCAGAGCGCGGCAAGGCAGTGATCGTGCTGAATCCGGCCGAGCCGCCGTTGATCATGCGCGACACTGTGTATTGTCTTTGCGCCGACGCTGATACAGCGGCAATCGCTGCCAGCGTCGAATCCATGGTTGCCGAAGTACAGAAATATGTGCCCGGCTATCGCCTCAAGCAGGAAGTGCAGTTTCAGAAGATCAGTCCCGGTCAGAAGCTGCGCATTCCCGAAATGCAGCGAGACTTCGCGGGCCTCAAGGTCTCCGTGTTCCTGGAGGTCGAAGGCGCGGGGCACTATCTCCCGACCTACGCCGGCAACCTGGACATCATGACCGCCGCCGCGCTGCGCACGGCCGAGACGGTTGCCGTGCAACAAGCCCAGAGGAAAATCGCGTGAGCACCCTGCCCGAAGGCAAGAAGCTGTACATCCAGGACGTCACGCTGCGTGACGGCATGCATGCGATTCGTCATCAATACAGCCTCGAGCATGTTCGCAACATTGCACGGGCGCTGGATGAGGCAAAGGTAGATGCCATCGAAGTTGCGCACGGCGACGGCCTGGCAGGATCGAGCTTCAATTACGGCTTCGGCGCGCATACCGACTGGGATTGGCTCGAAGCCGTGGCCGGCGAGTTGAAGCACGCCAAGCTCGCTACGCTCCTGCTGCCGGGCATCGGCACGATTCACGACTTGCGCCACGCCTACGACCTCGGCGTGCGCTCCGTGCGCGTGGCTACTCACTGCACCGAGGCGGACATCGCCAAACAGCACATCGAATATGCGCGCAGCCTGGGGATGGACGTCTGCGGCTTTCTGATGATGAGCCACATGAACTCCCCCGATGGATTGGCACAGCAGGCCAGGCTGATGGAGAGCTATGGCGCGCACTGCGTTTACGTGACCGACAGCGGCGGACGCTTGTTGATGGACGAAGCGGCCGCGCGCTTCCAGGCGTATGACCGCGTGCTCAAGCCCGAGACCGAGCGCGGCATTCACGCGCATCACAATCTTTCTCTCGGCGTCGCGAACTCAGTCGTCGCCGTTCAGAACGGGGCGATTCGCATCGATGCCTCGCTCGCCGGCATGGGCGCGGGCGCAGGCAATGCGCCGCTGGAAGTGTTCATTGCAGTGGCCGATCTGTACGGCTGGAATCACGGCACGGATCTGTTCAAGTTGATGGACGCCGCCGAAGAGCTGGTGCGGCCGCTGCAGGACCGGCCGGTGCGTGTCGATCGCGAGACGCTCACGTTGGGTTACGCAGGCGTGTACTCGAGCTTCCTGCGGCACGCGGAGAATGCCTCGGCGAAGTACGGCCTCGACACCCGCTCGATCCTGGTCGAGCTCGGCAAACGCAAAATGGTCGGCGGCCAGGAAGACATGATCGTCGACGTGACGCTCGACATGCTGAACGCAGAGCGACGCGAGGAGCAGAGCCGCAGCGGCTAGCGCCTACACGCCGATCTCGTCACGGTCGCGAAGGCACGAGTCGATCGCCGTGTAGACGAGCTGCTTGCTCACGCGTACCAGGTCGGGTACGTGAGCAACGCCCATGCCGCCCAATCCGAGCCGCCACTGCGGCGGCGTGTGATCAGTCGGCGGCGGCGGTCCCACGCGCGCGAGAGGGATACCGAGGTTGCGAATGGCCGACGCATCCGTCTGGCCGCTCGCAGGCGCACGCTTGATGATGGACTTGCCGTTGACGTGCTCCCATGCGCGCATGCTCGACTGGATGACCCAGTGATTCGGATCGGTGCGGGCGCCGGGATAGGAAGCGAGCGTCTCGCAATCGATCTCGATATCCGGGTACTGCGCACGAATGCCGTCGATGGCCTCGGCGAACTGGCGCTGCGCTTCCGCAGGTGTGCTGTGCGCCGACACGCGCACGTCCACGTATAGCTCGACTGCCGCGGTGGGGAAGGCGGGCTTGTGAGGCCAGCCGCCACGCACTGCTGAGATGGCACCCCACGGACTGATGAGTCCCGCGCTGTTGCGCTTGTTGAACTCGTGGAACCACGATTCCAAAGCCAGCGCTACCTTGGCCGCATCCAGCACCGTGTTGCTCCACCCGGGCAGCGTATGCGCGAACCCCGCGTAGCCCATGTAACCCCGCACAGTTACCTTGAACCAGCAGAGGCCGACCTCTTCCCACGACACACCGTCGCCGCCCTTGACGATGCACGCGAAGTCGGCGGTGACGCCGTGATTGATCATGTACGACACGCCACTGCCCAGACCCGCGTCCCGGTTGGGCTGATGGGGCGGCGCAGACACTGGCATGCCGCCGCCGGCGAACGCCGCCAACACGGTGCCATTCAGCGGCACGCCCGCGCGCACGAGCGCGTCCATCGCTCCATACACGCAGGCCGCAAATCCCTTCGGGTTGTTGGCGCACAGGCCGATCACATTCCGGTTCTCGTCCACGTACCCCTGCGGCAGCATGTCCGGTCGGAATTCTTTCCCCACCCAGGGAAAGTCCGTTGCCGCGTTCACGTCGATGTGCGTGTCGATCGGCGCGTACAACATGATCGTGGCGCCGCGGCCGCTGCCGCGAAGGTAGCCGACGGCGTTGCCCGATAGCGCGTTGACGGGTTGGTAGAAGGCGTCCAGCCCGAGCGCCTTCATCTGCTGCGCCAGCCACTCGCTCGCGGCCCGCTCCTCGCCGGTGGGGCTGTGAATGCTCACGAGGTCGACCAGGAATCGGGTGATGCGCTCCTCGCTCACCGCCGCCAGCGCTTTTTCCAGCCACTGACGCTGCTGCGCGGACAACGGCACGGCTTTGACCGGGACCTCAGTGGGCGGTGGGATCTGTGCAGCCATACGCATCTCGCATCGTGTCGTCAGCTCGAGCCGGATGATTGTCTGGATCCGCGGGCGATCGCAATTTCCTGCGAACCATTTTGTTTGTGTACTTATATACGAGAACTTATGCCGAGCGCGCCAGCGCTTGGTCCGGCCGAAAACGATGTGTTAAGACAGCGCTCGCACACCTGCGATCCGCGCGTCGAGTGTACTGATCTCGAGAGTTAACACGTCTTCACAATTCTCGGTTGGAAGGAACAACAAGATGTCGAGCGTTCGCCGAGCGATAGCCATCACTGCCTTGGCATGCGGGGGCCTGGCCCTCGTCACTTCAGCAACGGCCCCAGCGCAACAAGCAGCGACTGCGCAGACGATTCCATCTTCGGCTCTCGAGTCTCTGCAATGGCGCAACGTCGGGCCGTTTCGCGGCGGGCGTGCTTCCGCCACCACCGGTGTCGCTTCCGAGCCCTACACGTTTTATCTCGGGACAGCGGGCGGCGGCGTTTTCAAAACGACCAACGCCGGGCAATCGTGGTTCAACGTCACCGATGGTTTCGTCAAGACGGGCTCGGTCGGTGCGATCGAAGTGGCGCCTTCCGATCCGCAGATAGTTTATGTCGGGATGGGCGAGTCCTCGACGCGCTTCAATTCGTGGCACCACGGCGACGGCGTCTACAAATCGATCGATGCGGGCCGCACGTGGCAACACGTCGGCCTGGAAGCGACGATGGTCATCGCCGAGATTCGCGTCGATCCGCGCGATCCGAACATCGTCTACGTGGCAGCGCAGGGAGCATTGCACGGGCCGACCAAGGACCGCGGTGTGTATCGTTCCAAGGATGGTGGGCGGACGTGGCAGAACGTCCTGTATGTCAGTCCGACCTCGGGCGCGGCGGACCTGGCCATCGACCTGAAGAATCCCGATACGCTCTACGCCGTGTTCTGGGATCACCAGCGCATGCCCTGGGGCATGCGCGAAGTGGGCCCGGACACAGGTGTCTACAAGAGCACTGACGGCGGCGACAGCTGGCGGAAAATCGAAGCCGGGCTGCCGAAGGTCAAGGGCAAGATCGGCATCGCGATTTCCGCCGACTCCAACAGGCTGTACGCCACCGTCGCGACCGACCTCAACGTGAACGATTCCGAGGCGGGGATCTATCGCTCGGAAGACGCCGGCGCAACGTGGTCCTTGATCAATCCTTCTGCGGAGCTGATCTCGCGCACGTCGTACTACGGCCAGATGGTCGCCGACCCACAGAACCCCGACGTCGTCTACATCCTCGAAGACGACAACTTCAAATCCACCGACGGCGGCGTGACCTTCAAGGACTGGGACACGCCGCACCTCGACCACCACGATCTGTGGATCAATCCCCACGACAGCAACGTGATGGTGGAGGGCGACGATGGCGGTGCGGCCGTCTCGCTGGACGGCGGCAAAACCTGGTCCAGCCAGTTCAACCAGCCGACCGGCCAGTTCTACCGCATCAACGCCGACAATCAGTTCCCGTATCGCATCTACGCTGCGCAGCAGGACAGTACGACCGTCAGCATCGCGAGCTGGTCGGGCGGCTCCGGCATCGGCATCCAGGACTGGTTCCCCGTCGGCGGCGGCGAAACGGGATTCATCGACTTCAATCCCGACGATCCCGGGCTGGTGTACGCCAGCAGTATTTTCGGCGGCATCACCGAGTACTCCCGCAAGACAGGAGTGTCGCGCGACATCCAGCCGTATCCGTTCACGCCATCGGGTGCGCAGGCCACTGAGAGTAAATATCGCTTCAAGTGGGCCATGCCCGTGGTGGTGTCGCGGCACGACCCGAGCGTGATGTACGTGGGAGCGCAGAAGGTTCTGCGCAGCAACGATCGCGGCCGCAACTGGACCGAGATCAGCCCTGACCTCAGTCAGATCGGCGACGATCCCAAGCGCGCCACCGAAGCCCGCAAGCGGCCGAAAGCAGACGATGCCGAGTACTGCGGCACGTTCTCGGTTCCCTACTGCACGATCGCGTACATCGCGGAGTCGCCACGCGACGGCAAAGTGCTGTGGACCGGCAGCGACGACGGCATCATCGGCCTGACACAGGACGGCGGAAAAACCTGGCGCAAGTTGAAGCTGCCGATTGCGGATCCCTTCATCAACGCCATCGACGCTTCGCCCCATGATCCGGCGGTGGCGTACGTCGCCGCGACGCGCTTCGAATTCAACGACGTGGCGCCCTATTTCTTCAAGACGAAGAACTATGGCCAGACGTGGGAGAGAGTGGGCCGAGAGCTGCCGATGGGAGGCTGGGCTCGCGTGGTGCGCGAGGATCCAGCCCGCCGCGGCTTGCTGTACGCGGGCACCGAGCACGGAATCTACTTGTCCTTCGACGATGGCCAGAGCTGGCAACCGCTCCAGCTGAATCTGCCGGTCACCGCCGTCATGGATCTCAAAGTCCATGGCACCGACTTGCTGGCTGCCACGTCGGGCAGGGGATTATGGGTCCTCGACAACTTGACGCCGCTGCGGCAGATGGACCCCAAGGTCCTGGCCGCGCCCGTTCATCTCTTCAACCCGAAGCCGGCCATGCGGACTTCTCTCGGGGCGGGCCGCGGGATCGTGCCGCCGGAGATGGGCAGGAATCCGCCTGCGGGTGCAGTGCTGGATTTCTATCTGGCGAAGGACGAGCCCGTCCTCATCGAGATCCTGGACTCCTCGGGCAGCGTGGTGCGCACGCTTTCGTCGAAGAAGGAGGCCGGCAACGCCGCGGTTGCGATCAAAGCCAAGGCGGGGATGAATCGCGTCGCGTGGGATCTGCGTCGTGCGCCGCCGCCCTCGGCGATTCCGGGTGTCTATCTGCGACGACCTGCGCGCGGCCGCATCGTCGTGCCAGGAGAGTATTCGGTCCGGTTGTCGGCGGCAGGCCAGGTCGTGTCTGCGCCGCTGCAGATCGTCGCAGACCCGAGGTCGAAGGCTTCGGCAGAAGAGTTTGCCGCGCAGGATCGCTTGCTCGTGCAGATCGAGGAGCAGATCACTTCGCTGCGACAGACAGTACTGAAGCTGATCAGCGTGCATGATCAGGTCGTTGCGGCGTCGGACAAGCTTGCGGGTGCGGCCGCTGCCAAGGCCGGCAAATCGTTCGCCGACAAACTGCAATCTGCCAAGGATGCGGTCGTTCAACATGGAGTGAAACGCAGAGAGGGAGGAGTGCCGCGGAACCTTCTCTACGACTATCTGCACGCGCTGCACGGCGAGATCAACAGTGCCGACGCCACTCTGGACGTGGCGGAAGTCGACATGTATCCGACTCTCCGTGACGATTGGCTCAGCCACCAAGCCGGCATCGAGAAATTGCTCGGCGCCGACCTGGAAGCCTTCAACAAGACACTGTCACGAAGCGGATCCGCGCCGATCGTGGCCGCCGGTCGATGACATCCAGCGGACGGTTGGCTCGCGCGAGCATCTGGCTGGTGCTCGCGCTGCTGTCCGCCTGTACGACATCCGGCGAGCGCGAGCAGCAACGACCCGCCTTTCAGGTGCTCGAAGCGGGCATCGACGAGATCCAGGCAGCGTACGCATCGGGTACGCTGAGCGCCGTGCAACTCGTGCAGGCGTATCTCGATCGGATCGCTGCATACGACAAGAGCGGCCCGGCGATAACCTCCATCATTGCGATCAATGCCGAAGCGCTGGCGCAGGCAGCTGCCCTCGATGAGGAGCGAAAGCGCAACGGCGCGCGCGGCCCGCTCCACGGCATCCCGGTTCTCCTCAAGGACAACATCAACACGTTCGATCTGCCGACGACCAACGGCTCCGCCGTGCTGCGTGGAATCGTCCCGCCGAGCGACGCGGCCTTGACGCAGGAGCTGCGCAAGGCGGGAGCGATCGTCCTCGGAAAAGCAGCGATGGGTGAATTCGCGGCCACGAGCTACAACTCCGTGGTCGGGCAGACGATCAATCCGTACAACTTGAAGCGTGAAGCAGGGGGCTCGAGCAGCGGGCCCGGAGCCGCCATTGCGGCGAACTTCGCGGTGCTTGCAGTGGGCACCGATACGAGCACGTCGGTCCGCCAGCCGGCCGCGTACAACGGGATCGTCGGGTTGCGTCCCACGACTGGATTGGTGAGTCGCCGCGGCATTGCCCCGAAGGGCCTGGACTTCGACACCGCCGGACCGATGGCACGTCGCGTCAAGGACGTGGCCAGCATGCTGAGTGTCATGGCGGTGGCCGATCCGGACGACGCCGCGAGTGTGCGGGTCTGGTCCAAGGTGGCGGATCGCTATGACGTTCGCAATGGACACATCGATTACACCCGGTTCCTGAATGCGGCGGCGTTGAAGGGCGCGCGAATCGGCGTCGTCAGGGATTTCTTCGGCGGCGATCCCGAGATCGACGCCCTGGCTGGCGCAGCTCTCGAGCAGCTGCGAGCGCTGGGAGCGACGCTCGTCGACGTGCATCTCGGCGAGGAATTCAAGGCGCGCTATCTCGGCAAAGGCCTGCGCGAGATCCGCCGTCTCGCCAACTATCGCTTCCGCGAGGATTGGGAGGCGTATGTGGCCACGCTGCCGGGTGCGCCGAAGACAGTGGCGGAATTCGTCGATGCGTACAAGAACGTCGTCAACAAGTCTGCGCTGCCCGGCAACGAGTACACGATGGGGTTGTTGACGACTTCGCTGACGACCTCCACCGGCGATCCGGCGTACCGACGTTTGATCGAGCAGATCCTGCCGCAAGCGACCGCCGACACGCTCGCGCTGTTCGAGCGCGACGACGTCGACGTGCTGGTGTACCCGTACGAGACGCACTTCGCGGGCGTGATCAGCAACCCCGTCTCCAAGCTCGAGGATCCCAGCTACGTCGCGTCCGCTGCGCCCGATCCGGCGACCCTGGCGGGCTACAACTCAGTCGGCTTTCCCAGCATCGTCGTGCCGATGGGTCTTGGCAGCCAAGGCCTGCCGATGGCCCTGACGTTCTTCGGGAAGCCCTACGACGACGGACCCCTGCTCGGGTACGCCTATGCCTATGAGCAGGCGAGCAGGAAACGGGTGCCCCCGCCGTTGCTGCCAGCGCTGGACGAATGATCGCGGGTACAAATAAATAACTGACGGAGGAAGAGTGATGAAGACGAAGATAAGAGCCAGTCTGATTGCTACGGCGCTTGGCGCGGTCTTGTCCGGCGTGGCAGTGCCCGCCGCGCTTGCCAAGGACGTAGTGATCCACGCGGGACAGCTGATCGACGGCGTAGCCAAGCAACCGCGCGGCCAGACGTCCATCGTGATCAAGGACGGCCGTATCGCTTCGCTCGAGTCGGGCTTCGTGACGCCGGCGGGTGCGGAAGTCATCGATCTGTCGAAGTCCACGGTGCTGCCCGGCCTGATCGACCTGCATCAGCACGTCGGTGCCGGAGCTCCGGAGGGCGCGCGTGAGCTCAGTCTCCTGGCGAACAGCGATGCGGACAAAGTGCTGAAGATGGAGGCCAACGCACAGCTGCTGTTGCAGCAGGGCTTCACCACGATCCGCAATCCGGGCGGCGGCTTCATCAACATCGCGCTCAAGCGGGCGATCAACAGCGGTTACATCGTCGGCCCGCGCATGTGGGTGGCCGGCGAGACGCTCGGCCCGACAGCGGGGCACAGCGACGGCAGAAAGAGCGGCGATCTCACGGAACATGGCAGCAACGCGGAATGGTCGCTGATCGACAGCGCCGACGAAGCGCGCAAGGCGGTGCGCATCAACAAGCTCGCGGGCGCTGACATCATCAAGATCCATCCGAGCGGCGGCGCCGGAAGCGTGAGCGACGATCCCGCCCGGCAGCTCATGACGAATGATGAAATGAAGTCCGTGATCGATACGGCCCATTCGCTGGGAATGAAAGTCGCTGCGCATGCCATGGGTAAGGACGCGATCGACAATTTCATCCGCTTGGGCGGCGACACGGTGGAGCATGGCTCTTACGGCGATGCGGGGTCCTACAAGCTCTACAAGGAGCATGGCGCCTATCTGGTGCCCACCCTGGGTCGCGCGCAGCGCGGCGCCGATCGGGTGACCAGACATCCCGGGAGCATGGACCCCATCCAGTTGGCAAAGCGCCAGCCGCTGCACAAGGCGCACTTCACCAATTTCACCAACGCCTACAAGGCCGGGGTCAAGATCGCCTTCGGTACCGACCTCGACCCCAGCATCGAGGCGCTCGATGAAGACATGAAGAAGTGGCGAAACATCGCCATCGAGTTCACGCTCATGGTCCAGTACGGCATGACGCCGATGGATTCCATCATTGCGGCGACGGGCACTGCCGCCGAAGCGCTCGGCGACTCCGACGACGTCGGCTCGATCCAGGCAGGGCGCTATGCGGACATCATTGCCGTGTCGCGTGATCCCCTGGCCGACATCAGTGAGCTGCAACGCGTGCAGTTCGTCATGAAGGGCGGTGTCGTCTACCGGCAAGGCGGCCAGCCGGCGGTACCTGCTTCGATTCTGAAGTGACGATGGAGACTCGCGGTTGAGGAAGGGCAAAGCTCAGGCGCTGTCAGCCATACCCCTGGCGCTCGCACTGGTCGGTGCGGCCCAGGGTGCGCAATCGTCTCTGGACGCACTGTTCGCGTGCCAGAAGATTTCCGGCGACGCTGCCCGCCTGGCCTGCCTCGACCGCGAGGTCGCCGCGCTGCGCGGCGAGAGCAAACCCGCGGCACCCATCGCGGCCGCTCGCGCAATCGCGCCCGATCGCGAAAAGGAACGGGTGGAGCAGGACAGCTACGGTCGCGAGCGGCCCAGTGCGCCGCTCGCGACTGCCGTGAGAGACAAGGACGGCCGGATCGAAGGATTGGAGAACCTGGCGGTCGCCGGCGTCAGCGAGACGCCGCACCGCAAGCTGGTCGTGAAGCTGCAGAACGGCCAGGTCTGGACGCAGATCGACAGCATCCGGATGTTCGCTCCACGCAGCACGCCGGGCGCGAAGACGACCGCGTCGATCCGTAACGCGGCGCTCGGCTCCTACAAGATGCAGCTCAACGGCGACGGCCCCTGGTTCCGCGTCATCCGCGAAAAGTAAGCAGGGGCCGCGGATCAGGTCAGCGCGGCACAGTACTTGTGCAGGCGCTCGAGTGCCTTGCGCAGAATCGCCGCATCGATCGAATACGACATGCGGAAGTAGGGCGACATGCCGAAGGGCTGTCCCGGCAGCATGACGATGCCGGCATGCTCGATGGCGCCCATCACGAAGTCCGAATCGCTCTCGATGATCTTGCCGCTCGGCGTACGGCGGCCGATGGTGCCGGAGCAGTCGATCCACAGGAAGAACGAGCCGTCCGGCGCCGCGCACGACACTCCCGGCATTTTGTTGATTGCTTCCACGGCCAGGTCGCGACGCACGCGATAAGACTTCGTGTTCCTCTCGAGATAGGAGCGGTCGCCGCTCACTGCTTCAGCAGCGGCCACCTGGCTGATGGACGTGCAACCGCCGTTGATGTGCCAGACCACCGCCTGCATGGCGTTGATCGCCGCCTTGGGCCCGGCGGCGAAGCCTACGCGCCAGCCGGCCATGGCATAGCCCTTGGAGAAGCCGTTGATGGTGATCACGCGCTCCGCGATCCGCGAATCCAGCGTCGCAAACGACACGGGTCGCTTGTCCAGGTAGCAGATGTCCTCGTAAATCTCGTCGGTGAGAATCCACACATCGGGATGACGCTGCAGGACCTCGAGCAGCGCTCGCATATCCGCCTCACCGTAGACTGCGCCGCTCGGGTTATTGGGCGAATTCAGCAGCAACGCGCGTGTGCGCGGAGTGATCGCAGCAGCCAGATCCTTTGCCTGCAGGCGAAAACCGTTGCTGGCGGGGCAGGGAACGACGACCGGCTTCTGGCCGGCCAGCCGCACGATCTCCGGATAGGACACCCAATACGGCGCCGGCACGATGACTTCGTCGCCCGCATCGGCAAGCGCCATCAAGGCAGCATTGAGCAGCGGCTTGGTGCCGCTGGACACGAGAATCTGATCCGGCGGGTAATCGAGATTGTTGTCCTGGCGAAGCTTCGCCGACAGGGCGCGCCGCAGATCCTCGCGCCCGTTGCCCGGCGGATAGCGCGTGATGTTCGCGCGGATCGCCGCGATGCCGGCTTCCTTGACGTTCTCCGCAGTGTCGTAGTCCGATTCGCCGCCGGCCAGGCCGATGACGTCGTGGCCCTCCGCGCGCATGCGCTCAGCCAGTGCGGTCATGTGCATCGTGGCTGACGGTGTCAGCTGGCGCAGACGATTGCCGAGAGTTGCCATCGCAAAATGCCTCGTATCAATTGAGAGTGTGCTGGAACTGCACGATGGCCGTGCCCGTGAGCCATTGCTTCACGGGCTCGTAGGCCAGCAGTCGCGCCGGTCGATCCTGAACGGCGCCGGCGACCAGCAGCCAGTTGCGGATCTCCTGCCCGCCGTTTCCGGCAGCAGCCCGCAAGCGGTCGGTGTCCCATTCGCCGAGGAACTGTCGTGCCTGGCCGCGGCAGATGAGATCGATGAAGGTCC
This sequence comes from Steroidobacteraceae bacterium, assembly GCA_035278165.1. GTDB lineage: Bacteria > Pseudomonadota > Gammaproteobacteria > Steroidobacterales > Steroidobacteraceae > Steroidobacter. The sequence goes on along the minus strand of DATEJG010000084.1, from coordinate 79,335 downwards.
GGTCGAAGTCCTCGTTGACATGTCCAGTGTCCGTCAACGTCAGCGGATATTCCTTCTGGCGCTCGAGCCGGGTGCCGGCCGGCTCGGTCATGAAATTCTGGAAGGCGGGGCTGCCGACCCAATGCGACAGGCCGCCGGTGCCGATCACGACCACGCGGCCCGCCGGCCCGCGGCGGATTGCCTCGCCCAGTGCCTGGCCCACCGCATGGCTGCGTCGAAGCAGCGGCAGTGGCGGAGCATTGCAATTCTGTACCACGGGAATGATGGGAATCTGCAGCTCGGGCATCGACAGCAACAGCGGGGCCATGAACGAATGATCGATGGTCATCGCCTCGGAGTACGCGAGGTCGACGCCGCCGTCGAGACAGCCGAGCAGCAGCTCCTGAGCCAGGCGCTGATGAATCGGAACTTCCTTGACCGGCAGTCCGGCGTCGCCGATGCCGCGGGCGATCGCGCTGACGCCGATGGTGTATTGGGGCAGAGCGGACAGCGGGTAGATGCGGCCGTGGTCGGTGCCGACGATCACGATGGCATCGGGCCGGCTCGCGACGATCTCTCTGCCCATCGCCGCGAAGGCGTCGTAGATGGCCCGCCGCTGCGCCTCGGGGGCCTGATCAGCGCGAGTGATCAACAGCGCTGCATGCGAGCAGGCGAAAGCTCCTACGATGTTCACCGCGTGTCACGCTCACACTGCATGGCGGTTCAGGAAGTTGAGGACGAGCTCGTTGAACTCGTCCTTGCGCTCGACCTGGGCCCAATGGCCGCACCGCGTGAAGATGTGCATTTGAGCATCGGGAATGAAGCGCGTCATCAACAAGCCGACGTCCAGCGCGCCTGCCCGGTCGTCCATGCCCCAGATGACGAGCGTGGACGCCTTCACCTTGGAGAGCTCCGCGGTGAGGTCCTGGCGCGCCGGCGGCGGCTCCATGTTTATCTTCACCGTCTCCGGATCGATGCTCGCTTCATAGCGCTCGCGCACGACATCGTCGGTGACCAGGCTCTGGTCGAACACCAGCGTCGAGATGAGCTGGCGCATCTTGGCGAGGGTGGGGCCGCCGGCGCCGCGGTAGTAACCGCCGATGAGCTTGATCGCTTCCACCGGCATCGGGTTGAACAAGCTCTGCACGACCGGCGCGCTGCCGATGAGCACCAGCGAGGAGATGCGGTCGCTGTAGTCGATGGCGGTTTTCAACGCCACCTGGCCGCCGTAGGAATTGCCGATGATCGGCGCCTTGGGGATGCTCAGGGCGTCCATGAACTCTTTCAGCACCGTCGCATTGAACGTGAGCGGCGGCCCGTCGATGGCGATCTTGCTGGATTTGCCGAAGCGCGGCAGGTCCACGAGCAGCAGCCGATAGTGCCTGGAGAAGAAATCGATGTTGGTGACGAAGTTGCTCCAGCTGTTGGCGCCGGGCCCGCCGCCATGGATGCAGATGAGCGGCGGCCCCTGGCCCACGTCGTTGTAGTGCAGGCGGACCTTCGACAGGTCGACGTACCGGCTGGTTGCTGCTTCTGTAGGTTCTGCGGCCATTCTCTTTTCCTGAATCCTAATCTGTGCTGCGGCCGGCGCTGCCTGCGGCCACGGCTTTTTCATAGAGCTTGCGCCATTCGACGATCGACACGTCGGGCCGGAACAGCTGCTCGGGCGGCGTGCTCATCATCTCCACGACGCGGGCATCCTGGTCGTTGAACTCGCCGTGGAAGAACCAGCGCACGTAGGCCCAGTAACGGATGCGGAACCACATCCGCATCAGCGGATTGCCGTGCTGAACCACGACCTGGATGTAGCGGTGATGACCCGGCACCGTCGGCACGTACCACTCGAAGTGAATCCAGTTGCCCAGATTGATCCGCAGCGAGCAGGGCATGCGGATCGATGCACGGGAGAGGAATCGCGTCGACTTCCACGGCCACATCTTGGGCCAACGCCCGAGGCCGGGGTACTCGGACTGAAACGCGTAGTCGGTGGCCGACCGCGTGATCCACCCGCCCTCTTCGTGGATGACGGTGGAGTGTACCCAGGCCGGCGGGTGCTTGAACCAGACGAAGATCGAATCGCGGTGCAGATACTTGCCGTGGCCCTCGTCGAAGCCGTTCTCGGCTGCGTGGCGCCAGTCGCCGGGGCGTATGGTGACCCGGCCGTCGATGCTGGCATCGGCGCGCAGCAGCTCCGTGGGGATGTCCCGCTCCACGTCGGGCACCGGCGCGTCGGCGGGTGCCGCCGGGTCACGGCGGTAGATCCAGATCAACCCCGCGCGCTCCGCCGCAGGAAACGTTTGCACGCGGACCTTGCCGCACAAGGGCGACTTCGGGCCATCCGTCAGGGCGGCCACCAATACGCCGCTTGCAAGGTCGAAGGTCCAGCCGTGGTAGCGGCAACTGAAGGTGCCCGGGAATTCCTTCTTGCCGATCGACAGCTTGATGCCACGATGCGGGCAGCGGTCGTGCCACGCGAACACCTTGTCCTTCTCCCGGAAGAAGACGATGTCCTCGCCGAACAGCTTCATCGGTGCCGGCTTGTTGCCCAGTTGACGCGACAGCATCACCGGATACCAATAGCCGGTAGCGCCGAGCGCGGCGGCATCGTAGTGCGGGAAGCGTGTCGTCCCGCGTGTGATCCCCGTGACCTGCGTGTCACTCAGAGCTGAAGGGCTTGTGCTGGCAGTCATCGTCAGAGTCTCAGCTCCGCATTCTTGTCATTCCCTCACGGAAATCCGACGCTAACGCAAGGTCTCTGCTCTAACAAGCAAGGTACAACCAACCGTAACACCATGCATAAACCTGACGTTATGCTGCGCTCGTTTTCAGTCATCACCGGGCTTTGTTGCCGCTATCCTTTGTTACATCCTCAATCTGCCTGCTCGAAGATTTCACGAAGCTCGTGCACGGCCAGGGGCATTGAATGAACGCTGGGTCGCCGCTTGGTGCGGGCGCTGTACTGCGTAGGATCATCGATGGGTCGAGCCTGGTCAGTGCGCCGGGCGTTTATGACGCGCTCTCGGCGCGGCTCGCTGCACAGGAGGGTTTTCAGGCGGTGCACGCGAGCGGCGGCTCCGTCGTGCGGAGCATGGGGCTTCCGGATCTGGGCCTCGCCGATCTGTCGGAGATGACCGTGCGCTACGTGCAGATCGTTGCAGCTGCAGGCGTGCCGGTGATCGCCGACGGCGAGACGGGCTTCGGCAATGAGCGAAACACGGATCGTGCCGTGCGCGTGCTGGAGGCCGCCGGTGTGGCCGGCATCCACATCGAGGATCAGATGTTCCCGAAGCGCTGCGGCCAGTACGACGGCGTGCAGTTGATCGAAGCGGAGATGATGGTCGCCAAGCTGACCGCGGCACTGGCAGCGCGCAGGCAGCCGGAGCTGGTCATCGTCGCGAGAACCGACGCCAAAGAAGTAGAGGGCCTGCAGGGCGCTGTCGATCGGGCGCTCCAGTACGTCCAGGCCGGAGCGGACATGATTTTCGTCGAGGGGCTCGAGACTGCCGCGGAGTACGAGCAAGCCGGTCGCGCCATCGCGGCTCCGAAGCTGCTCAACGCCGGGCCGCCGGGTGCGCCGTTACCTCTTCCTGCAGAGCGGCTCGCGGAGCTCGGCTACCGGATCGCGGTATATCCCGCCGATCTGCAATGCGCCGCCATTGCCGCGATGCGAAGTTGTCTGCAGGCCCTCCGGCAGTACGGTCATGCAGGGTCTGCCAACGTGCCGCTGGCGAGCTTGCAGGAGCGGGACGAGCTCGTCGATCTCGCCCGGTGGCAGTCCATCGGCCAGCGGTAAGAATCCCGGCGCAAGGTTATGGCTCAAACGCTCACTGAAAAAATCCTGTCCCGCAAGGTCGGCCACGCGGTGCAAGCAGGGGAGGTCATTTTCCCCGAGCCCGACCTGATCGTGATCCACGACTGGTACGCGGCCAATGCCGGGCGCGTGTTGCAGCAGTTCGGCGTCGAGCGACTGCATCGTCCCGAGCGCGTGATGTTCGTCACCGACCACGAGCCCGTGGCGGTCAGTGCCGAGGCAGCCTCGAAGCAGAAAGAGATCCGCGAGATCGCCAAGGCGTTTTCGATCGGTCACTTCTTCGACGTCGGCCGCGGCGGGCACGGGCACTTGTTCCCGGTGCAGGCGGGGTTCATCAAGCCCGGCATGTTCGTCGAAGCCTACGACACCCACGTGCCGAACTACGGCGCCGTCGGCGCGCTGGGCATTCCGCTGTTGAACGAAATCGTCGAGGTGATGGCGGTGGGCTCGGCCTGGATCCGCGTGCCCGCAACCGTTCGCGTGCACGTCACCGGCAGATTGTCGGACGGCGTGTCGATTCGCGATTTTGCCCAGAAGCTGATTGCCGATCTGGACGCGGAGATCGTCAATTACTCCGTCGTCGAATTCGCCGGCCCCGCGCTCGAGCACATCGGCGTCGACGCGCGCTTCACGCTGTGCAACACACCGATAGAGATCGGCGCGAAATCGGTGCTGGTCGAGCCCGATGCGGTGACCGAAGAATATTTGCGCAATCGCGTGCAGGGAGACGTCGAGCTGGTTCGCAGCGATGCCGGCGCTGCGTTCGCGCTGGTCGCCAACTATGACCTCTCGAATCTCGAGCCGCAGGTTGCGCTGCCGCCGATGCCGGACAACGTGGTGCCCATCAGCACCGTCGCCGGCACGCCGATCAATCATGCTTTCGTCGGCTCCTGTGCCTCGGGGTCGCTGTCCGACATGCGCGATGCCGCGCGCTTCATCAAGGGACGCAAGATCCATTCGTCCGTGAGGTGCTTCATCACGCCGGGCACGCAGGAGATTTTCCGGCAGGCCATGGCCGAGGGTCTCATCGACATCTTCTCCAGCGCGGGCGCGATCATTACGGCGCCCGGCTGCGGCCCGTGCGCGGGCGGCAAGATCGGCTCTCTCGGGGTGGGCGAGGTGTCCATCAACACCGGCACCCGCAACGACTACGGCCGGCTGGGCGCGCGCGATTCGCAGATCTATCTGGCCTCGCCGGCGTCCGTCGCAGCATCGGCCGTCGCCGGCCGCATCGTCGATCCCCGCGAGATGAGCTGATGAACGACACATCACCTTTCGTGAGCCGCGGTCGCTGCTGGCGCTTCGGCGACAACGTCTGCAACGACGGCGACATGGTGCCCTTCCACTTCGTCATCGCCCGCGAGCAGCGGCCGGAAGTGCTGAAGGACCACTCCATGACCGGCCTCGATCCGGACTTCCCGAAGAAGGCGCGACCCGGGGACATCGTGGTCGCGGGTCGCCGCTTTGCGCACGGCAACGCCCACATTCAGGCATTCATCGCGCTCAAGGGCCTGGGGCTCAGCGTCGCGGTGGAGTCCATTCCGCGTGGAAGCCTGCGCAACGCGGTGAATGCAGGAGTGCTGATCCTGCCGGCTTGCAACCAGATCACCAGCGAAGTCGCGACGGGCGACGAGCTGGAGATCGACTTTGCCACCGGACGTGCCACCAACTTCACGCGCGGCTGGGAGCGGATGTACCCCACGCTGCCGCCGGCGCTGCTCGACATCATCAAGTGCGGCGGATGGGAGCAGAACTTCCGCGCCCGTCTCGCGCGCAGCGGCATGGCGCGATGACGGCTCCAGCGGCATCAGCACACAGTCAATCAAGTATCACGATGTCCCTGAAACAACAGCTGCTGCCCACGGTATTGCTCCTGCTACTGGCGTTCCTCGCGCTGTACCCGTTGATGCTGCTGTTGCTGTACAGCTTCCAGATCTCCAGCCCCGGAGTCGATCCCGTCTGGAGCCTGCAGGGATGGCGCGATGCCTTCGCTTCGCCCGGCATTCGCCAGGCACTGTGGAACACGATCACCATAGCGATCGTCACCCAGTCGATCGCAGTCGTCGTCGGCGTCGCACTCGCCTGGCTGCTCGCCCGGACCGATATTCCCGGGAGGAACTGGCTGGAGACGGGTTGCTGGCTCGCGTTCTTCCTGCCGACTTTGCCGGTGCTGCTCGGCTGGGTCCTGCTGATGGATCCGCGCTTCGGCGTGTTGAATCAGCTGGCCACGAGCGTGCCGGGCGTGAGCGCTGCTCCGTTCAACATCTTCAGCTGGTGGGGCATCGTCTGGGCGCACCTGGTCACCGGTGCCATCGCGGTCAAGGTCGTGTTGCTGGTGCCGGCGTTTCGCAACCTGGACTCGTCTCTCGAGGAAGCATCCAGGAGTTGCGGCGTCAGCGTGGCGGGCACGTTTCGGCGCATCGTCCTGCCGCTGATCATGCCTGCGATACTCGTGGTGTCGTTGATGTCGCTGGTGGTCGCGCTGCAATCGTTCGAGATCGAGCTGACCCTCGGCACGCGCGCGCGCATCGATGTGTTCAGCACCATGATCTACAAGTTCATCCGCTCGGAGCCCGGCAACATTCCCGCGGCAACTGCGCTCAGCACGCTGATCGTGGCGGTCATGCTGCCGCTGGTGGCCTTGCAGTACCGCTACATTCAGCGGCGGCGCAATGCCACCGTCAGCGGGCGGATGCGAACTTCGGTGACGCACCTGGGCCGTTGGCGCTGGCCGGCGTTCGGACTGGTGGTCGGTTTCCTGGTGGTGTCGATGGTCCTGCCGCTGGCCCTGCTGGTCACCGGCACCTTCATGAAGCTGTTCGGAGTCTTCGAGCTGGAGAATCCGTTCACGCTGCGCAACTGGGCTGCCGCGGTGGACGACAGTCTGTTTCTCGGTGCGTTGAAGGACACCGTGTTGCTGGGCTTCGGCAATGCAGCCATCGCGATCGGGGTGCTGCCGCTGATCGCCTACATCATCGTGCGCACTCGCTATGCATTGCGCGGGGCGCTGGATTTTCTGTCCTGGCTGCCCTGGGCGCTGCCGGGAATCATCATGAGCCTCGGCATCCTGTGGATGGTGCTCAGCATGCCGATCCTGCGCCCGCTGCACGCAACCATCTGGGTGCTGCTGATCGCCGTTGCGATCGGCACTTTGACGGTCGGCGTGCAGATGTACAAAACGACCCTGTCGCAGGTGCGCGTCGACATGGAAGAAGCCGCGCGAATCAGCGGCGGCAGCTGGGCATATGCCTATCGGCGCGTGCTGCTGCCGGTGATGACTCCCGCGATGGTCGCGGTCGGCGTCGTCGCGTTCGTATTCGCCGCCCGCGATGTGAGCCGCATCGCCCTGCTCGCGGGCAGCGAGACCCGCCCGCTCGCCCTGCTGCAGCTCGACTTCATCGTGAACGACCAGTTCGAAGTGTCTGCGGTCATCGGCGTGATCATCGTTGCGCTGACCTTCGGCGTTGCGCTGGTCTCCAGGGTGATCGGGCTGCGACTCGGCATCATGCAATCGAACTGAGATGAACGCGCTACTTCATCAGCCGGACAATGACGGAATGAACCAGACCAACACGTCGGCAGCCACTCCGATCCTGCAAGTGCGCGGCGTCTCCAAAGTCTTTGGCGGCGCTGCCGTAGTCAACGACGTGAATCTGCAGATCGAAGCCGGCGAGATCTTCACGCTGCTCGGCCCCAGCGGCTGCGGCAAGACCACGACGCTGCGCCTGGTCGCGGGGCTGGAAACGCCCAACGGCGGAGAAATCCTGCTGCAGGGCCAGCCGATGGCGGCGCCTGCGCGGGGCATCGACGTGCCGCCGCACAAGCGCGACATGGGGATGGTGTTCCAGTCGTACGCGATCTGGCCGCACATGACCGTGTTCGAGAACGTTGCCTATCCGCTCCAGGCTCGCCGCGTGGCTGCCAGCGATATACGCAAGCGCGTGCACGACGCGCTGAGCCTCGTCAGTCTGAGCCACCTGGCCGACCGGCCGGGTCCATTGCTGTCGGGCGGCGAGCAACAGCGGGTCGCGCTGGCCCGGGCGCTCGTCTATCAACCGCGGCTGCTGCTGCTCGACGAGCCGTTCAGCAATCTCGACGCGCGACTGCGCAATCAGATGAGCATCGAGCTGAAGCTGTTGCAGCGCAAGTTGAACATTTCGGTGCTGATGGTCACCCACGACCAGCACGAAGCTCTCGCGCTGTCCGACAGGATGGCGGTGATGAGCAACGGGCGTATCGAGCAGATCGGCACTCCGCTCGAGCTCTACGACAAGCCGACCAACGTGACCGTGCGCGACTTCCTGGGCCGCGTGCAGAAGCTGAGCGGGAAAGTCGACGCCACCGACGAGAGAGCTGTCACTGTGCTGCTCAACAGCGGTGCTGCGATATCGGTGCGCGCCACGCGGTCAACGCTGACGCGCGGGCAGTCGGTGTCCGTGGCCATTCGCCCGGAATACGTATCGGTCCGGGCCGAGGAGAGCGCGCCCGGCGCGAATGCCGTGACAGGTACGATCGAAGCGCTGTTGTTCATCGGCGATCACTATGAAGCGCAGATACGCACGGCCGACGATCAGTTCCTCGTGCTGCGACTCGACCGCAGCGCGCAGTGGCGTGAAGGCCAGAAGCTGACGCTCGTGCTGCCCCCCGACCGGATCACCTTGTGGCCCACTGACGGATAGCGGCTCAGTCGGGATCTTCGGGCTCGTCGTGGATGTGACGGCGCACGCATGCCAGGAAGATCCTGGCTGACTCGGACAGGGATTTGCGCTCGGACCAGATGATGCGCACGGGATCCGCCATCGGCGGGACCTCGATGGGCAGCACCCGCACCAGGCCGCGCGCCTGCCAATCCTCGCCGTCCGAAAGACAGGTGATGGCGAGAAAGCCGCCGCGCTGGATGAGCGCCTCGGCGAGAAACGTCCCGGAGGTTTCCACCAGGATCGGCGGCGTGCTCAAGTGATGGGCGGTGAGCATGCGGTCGAAGTGGTCCCTGAGCGGAGTGCCGGGCGGCGGAAGGCACCAGCGGTAGTTCAACAGCTCGGCCCAGGTCGGATTCTTCTTGTTGACGGCGGTTCCCGCCACCACGCACAAGGGCTCGCTCGGAATGACCTCGCCGGTGATTCCCGGGCCGAGCGCCGGAACGTTCTGGTGGCCGATGACGAACTGGATCTCGTCGCGCATCAGGTCGTCCATGAGATCGACGATGCTGCCGCTGCGCAGCTCCAGCGTGATGAGCGGCGAGGAGCGCTTGAAGACGCTGATTACGCGCGTGAGGAACGGATGGACCGAAAGCGTCTGGATGCCGATGCGCACGTGGCCCTTGAACCCTGCGCTGAGCATGGAGAACTCTTCCTCCAAGCTCTTGATCTCGCCGAGGATCTTGCGGCTCGCATCGAGAAAGCGCAGGCCGGTCTCGGTCGGCTCGAGCCCGGTCCGGCGCCGCTCGAACAGTTTCGCCCCGATGCTGGTTTCGATCTGGGCCAGGCCTTTCGAGGCTCCGACCTGGCTGATGCCCAGGGTCTCGGCGGCACCGGTGATGCTGCGGGTATTTTCCAGGGCAATGATGAGGCGCACGTGCCGGAGCTTGAGCTCGTGACGCAGGAATTCCTGCGCTGAGTTTCTGGCATCACTCACCATGGTCGGACGATAGCACGACGGGCGCTCCGACCAGCCCGTTGCGGTCCACTACTTGCCCGACAGCGCTTCCTCCGCCAGGCGAATCGTGGGATTCACGTACTTCGTGTAGTGATCGTGGGTCTCCAGGCCGAAATCGTACAGCTTGCTGTCCGGCGGGGGATTGCGCTCCGGGTTGGCGACCGGCACGTCGAGGCGGCGCGAATTCTCCTTGGAGATGCGCGCCCAGGCCGTCTGTCCCGCAGGCGACAGCATCCAGTTGACGAACAGCTTTGCCGCGTTGGGGTGCGGCGCCGCTTTGGGCACTGCCAGGAAGCCGCCCGTGCCGCCCTGCTGCAGGCAGTCGCTGCATTCCAGCTTCTGTATCGTTTTGCCCAGGCCCTCGTCGGTGAATTTCTTGAGCACCGGGCGGTCGAGGCCGATCGCGATCCAGATCTCGTCGGTGCGCAGCATGTTCTGCATCAGCTGCTGCGCATTGGCGAAGATCTTCGGCTGTTGCGTGGTCAACAGCTGGCGCACGACTTCCGGGCCGTCGGTGCGGTAGATGAACGAGGCCTGGACCGCGGACATGCCGCCCATGCGCGGATCCACCCAGCCGATCTTGCCGCGGAACTTCGGATTCGCGAGATCGCCCAGCGCGCCGATCTCGCTCTGGCTCACCAGGTCGGTGCGGATGAACGCCGTCTCGGCGATGAAGGCGTGGAACATGAAGATGTAGCGCCCGGCCTCATCCATGAAGTTCGCGCGAAAGCCGCCGAGCCAGTTGGCGTCGTTCAGAATGTCGGGGCGGACGATCAGCCCTTCGATCGGTTGCAGGTGATCGAGCTTCCGGTAGGTTCCGAGCAGCCAGCGGTCGCCGGCAGCGAGCACGTCCCACTTGAATACTCCCTCCTGCCACTCGGACTGCAGCCGCGCATCCTCCGCCGAGTCGCCCGGCGAGGCAGTGATCTTCACGTCGATGGCCGGATACGCGCGCTCGAACTCCATCATCACGTCGCGCCGCTCGGTGCCCGAGTGTCCGTACACGAGCAATTGACCTTCTTTCGTCGCGGCCGCGACGAGCTGCTCCCATTCGGCTGCAGCGGCGGCGGACAGCCCTTCGGTCGACAGCGGAGATTCGAACGCCGCGCGCTCCGCTTCGGTCGCGCCGCTGGATTGCTTCGGGTGATCTGCGGAGCGATCGCCGCAGCCGCTCAGCAGTGCCAACCACAAGCTGCACAGGATGATGCCGCGTGAGCGTCGCAGCGCCGGCACGAGATCGAGCATGGGGCTTTTATCGAGCATGGGCTTTGTATAGCGTTGGAGTCGGTTGATTTCCAATTAAGTTTGGCACAACCGATCGGCAAGTCCCGACCGGCAACGGCGCCAGCATAACGGCAGGTTTATGCATGGTGTTACGGTTGGTTGTACCTTGCTTGGCAGCGCGCAGACCTTGCGTTAGCGTCCGATGCCTGTTTTCGCGGGAGCTGAAATGGAACGAATCGATTGCTTGAAGCTGCTTGCGCCCATGATCACGGACGAGCTGGTGTGCATCGGCATCGCGGGCGTCAACTGGGAATGGCGCTACCTTTCCAAGCACGAAGGGAACATGACCGTCGGCACGCTCGGCCACACTCTGGCCGTCGGCACCGGCATGGCGTTGTCGCTGCCGAACCGCCGGGTCATCGTGCTGGAGAGCGACGGCAGCAGCCTCGCCGATCTTCCCGTTCTCACGACCATCGGGACCTATCGTCCTCCCAACCTCAAGGTGTTCGTGTTCGACAACGAGCTGTACAGCGGCAGCCGCATCAGCGACCCGACTGCGACCGCTCATAACACGGATCTCGAGCGCATGGCCGCGGGCGCGGGCATCCCGGCTACCGCGACGGTACGCGACGTGGAGTCGTTCGGCGTGCAGGCCCGGGCGGCATTCGCCGAGCCGGGCGTGCGCTACGTCGTGGCCAAGGTCGGCGAGGGTGCCGCAGCCCGCAAGCTGCCGCGGCCCCGCATCGATTATCTGGAAACCAAGTACCGCTTCGTACGATATATCGAGCGCACCGAAGGCATCACCGTCTTCCCCGAGCAACGCTGATATCCACACGCATCCATTCATAGACGAGGACCGGGGAAAAAGTCATGACACCTGAGTTGGCGCAGCGCCTCGTGGCCGGCCTGAAAGACGCGGGCATCAATTTCGTTTCCTACCTGCCGGAGAGCCGGCTGAGCGACATCATTCCGCTGATCCGCGACGATCCGGATTTCACGATGATCAGCACGTGCCACGAAGGCACGGCCGTCACGCTGGCGTGCGGTGCTGCGCTGGTCGGCAAGCGCACGGCGGTTTACTGCGAAGCGACCGGCTTCGTGCAGGCGATGTACAACCTGCAGAGCATGGCGATGCAATTCGGCCTGCCGGTGTTGTTCTTGATCTCCTATACGGGCAGCCCCGGCGACAAGGCCAACAGCCTGTCCTTCTCGTTGTGGGGACGGCTGCTGGAAGCGCAGATCCGCACCTTGGGATTGCAGTACCGGGTGCTGGAAGACGGTCATGACCTCGAGACGCGAGTGTCCGACATGGCATGGGCGGCACAGTTCTCGAAGATGCCGACCTGCCTGCTGTTCACCGGCGAGTTCACGAGCTTCCCCGGCATGCTGCGACGGGATCGCAACACGAACGCAACCTCATAACTGGCGGGACGTGCGCCACCCTCGACGCAATTTCCTGACCAGCCTGATGGCAGGCCTGGCAGCAACTGTGAGCTCGAGAACCGGGAGTGCGCAGCAGGCACCTGCACTCCCGGCGACGAAGGCCGATGCGTTGGACCGGGCGATCACCGCGACGACCGTAGCGGAAGCGGAAAAGCTGGTGGCGATGGAGCTCACGCCGGAAGAGCGCCAGACGTTGGCCAAAGCGCTTCCCGATCAGGTCGGCACGTTCGAAGCGCGCAGGCGCTACGCCCTGACGAACAACGTCGCTCCCGCGTTCGCGTTCGATCCGCGTGTTCCCGGCGTGGCGTACCGGCAGCAGAGCAATCGCGTACGGACGAGTCGGCCCCGCACCCCGAGCCTGCCGGACAACGACGTCGACATCGCGTTTGCGTCGGTGATCGAGCTGGCCCATTGGATACGCACGCGGCAGTTGAGCAGCCGCCGGCTGACCGAGATCTATCTGCAGCGGCTGAAAACGATCGGCCCCGGATTGGAATGCGTGGTGCATCTCACCGAGGACCTCGCTCTGCAGCAGGCCACGCAGGCCGATCGGGAGATTGCGAAAGGCCACTACCGCGGCGTGCTGCACGGGATCCCCTGGGGCGCCAAGGATCTGTTGGCCACTGCGGGTATCCCGACGACCTGGGGCGCCGAGCCTTATCGCGATCAGGTCATCGCGACCGATGCCCGCTGCGTGCGAATGCTTGCCGAAGCCGGTGCGGTGCTGGTCGCGAAGCTCTCGACCGGTGCGCTGGCGCGCGGCGACGTCTGGTTCGGCGGCAAGACCCGCAATCCCTGGAACACCGACGAAGGCTCATCCGGATCGAGTGCCGGGCCGGCGGCCGCGACCGCTGCAGGCCTGGTGGGCTTTTCGATCGGCAGCCAGACAGGCGGCTCGATCGTCGGGCCCTCGATACGCTGTGGCGCGACCGGTCTCGTGCCGAGTTTCGGCCGCGTCTCGCGCGACGGTGCCATGGTGCTGGCCTGGTCGCTCGACCGGCTGGGGCCCATCTGCCGCTACGTCGAGGACACCGGTGCGGTTCTCGCCGCCATCAACGGCCGCGATGCTGCCGACGCGAGCTCGCTGGAGATCCCGTTCGAATTCGATGCGACTGCGGGCCTCGAGGGAATGAAGCTGGGCTTCATTCCCGAATTGTTCGAAGGAGCCGAGGTCAACGATGTCGAGCGCGCGTCGCTGCAGGCCGCGCGCAGCCTCGGCGTCGAGCTCGTCGAGCTCGATCTGTCGATCAAGCAGCCGGTCGACGAGCTGGCTCGCACCATCCTGTATTCGGAGGGCGCTGCGGCGTTCGAAGAATTGCTGCTGACCGGACGGGATCGCCAGTTCGCTCAACAGGGCCGTGGCGGCTGGCCCATGGCGCTGCGGACCTGGCGCTTCATCCCCGCCGTCGAGTACATCCAGGCGCAGCGCATCCGGCGCGATCTCCTGGCACCGACGCATGCGCTCTTCGAGCAGGTCGATGCAGTCATCGGCCCGTCGCGCGACCCGATGCTGAGGCTCTCGAACATGACGGGCCATCCGTGCCTGACGCTGAGAAGCGGATTCATCGAATCCCCGTCGCGCGCCGGCGGGCCAGGCGCTGCTGCCGGCCCCGCTCACACGGTGCCGCACGGCGTTACGGTGTGGGGAAGATTGTTCGAGGACGGCCGGCTGCTGAATTTCGGCCTGGCGCTGGAGCGCGTGTTCGACGTGGCCCGCCGTCGGCCGCCGACGGGCTGACTCAGGGCGCGAGCTCCAGCTTGCCCTTCAGGTTGGCGACGAACTCCTCGCCGACGTTGTCGGCGATCTTCTGCATCATGCCGCTGCCGAACTTGCCGAGGCGGCCGACGATGTTGATGTCCGACGTGTAGGTGACTTCAGTGTCGCTGGCGGACACCGGCTTCAATGCCAGCGTGCTGGTCGCGCTGATGCGGCTGGCGCGGCTGCCTTCCTCGCCCTTGCTGAGGTAGGAGGCGAACTCCGGCGCGCGCTCCTCTGTCTGCTCGATGTCGACGTTGAAGGTGACGCGGATCGGCCCGACCTTGAGATTGATGGCGGCGGCATACTTGCCCCGCTCCTTCTGCTCGGCGCCCTCGCAGCCCGGAATGCACTGCGCGACCTTTTGCGGGTCGGTTATGAAGGCCCAGACCTGCTCCTGCGGGGCGCCCACCGTGAAGGTCTTCTCTATTTTCATGCACCGCCATCCTCAAAGTGAATCCGCGATCACCCCGGCGAACGTTACAGCACTGCGGCCCCGGTTCAACCGCGGGCCCCTGCCGCAGCTCCACACACTGCAAGGTGCCATAACTATTGCGACCCGATCGGCGCCTGCGCGCCGTTGCGCCGGGTCGCGCCGCTGCTATCATCGAAGCGAAAAGCCGATGAAATATCTCGAACCGGAAACCCTCGACGAAGCGATCGCCGCGCTCGCCAGCTCCGACGATGCGCGCTGCCTCGCGGGCGGCGCGACCCTGGTGGCGATGTTGAACGCCGAGCTCGTGGACCCGAAAGTTCTGGTCGGGTTGCGCAAAATTCCTGCGCTGCGCGGCATCAGCCGTACCGCGAACGGCATCCGCATCGGCGCCATGACCACCCACAACGAAATCGCCGCGGACGATCGCCTGGTCGGCGCCACGGAGCTGCTGCGCAGCGCCGCCGGTCAGATCGCGCATGACGCCATCCGGCACGTCGGAACGATCGGCGGATCGATCGCACATGCAGATCCCAGCGCCGACTGGCCTGCTGCGATCACTGCCGCCGACGCCAGCATCGAGATTGCGTCCGCGGGCGGAGCGCGCACCGTGAGTGTCGACGACTTCTTCCTCGGCTATTTGCAGACAGCCGTGCAACCGGGAGAGATCGTGACCGCGATCGATATTCCATCGGGTCCGCAGCATGCCCGTGGGCACTATCTGAAATTCTCACGCGTGGACGGCGACTACGCGACGGTCTCGATAGCGATCGTGCTCGCAATGGACGGCAAGCGTTGCGAGTACATCCGCTTCGCTGCCGGTGCCTGCGGGCCGAAGCCGATCAGAGTTGCCGCTGCCGAAGAGCGCCTGCTCGGCACCGAGTTGACGGCCGGCGACATTGCCGCGGCCGGCGATCTGCTTGCCGCGGAGGCGGATCCGGTCGATGACGTACGCGGATCGAGCGAGTATCGGCGGATGCTGATCCCGCGATTGCTGAGCCGCGCGATCGCGGTAGTCGGCCGGGCGCACCATGACTGAATCCACAACCATCGAGCTGCGCATCAACGGCGAGGTCCACTCGCTGGAAGTCGAGACCAGGCGCACGCTGCTCGAAGTGCTCCGGCAGGACTTGCAGCTGACCGGAACGAAACGAGGCTGCAACCAGGGTGTGTGCGGAGCGTGCAGTATCCTGGTCGACGGCAATTCGATCCGCTCGTGCCTGTCGCTGGCGGTCGCGATGCAGGGTCGCGACATCGTCACCATCGAAGGATTGGGCGACGGCGCGCGGCTCGATCCGGTGCAGCAGGCCTTTCTCGATGCAGGTGCCATTCAGTGCGGCTTCTGCATGCCCGGAATGATCATCTCGGCGAAGGCGCTCCTCGACAAGAACCCGCGGCCCAGCAAAGCAGAGATCCGCCATGCGCTGGGGAACAACATCTGCCGCTGCTCGGGCTACGTGAAAGTGATCGATGCGGTGCACCGTGCTGCGACGACGTAACGATACGAATACCGACACGCGACCGGTCGGCGACGCGGTCGGCCGCTCGCTGCCGCGACGCGAAGCGCGCGAAAAGGCTACGGGCGCTGCCACCTACGCGGATGACATCGTCGTTCCGCGGATGCTGTATGGCGCGGTGCTCGGCAGCGACTATGCACACGCCAGGATCGTCTCCTGCGACACCTCCGCGGCGGAAGCGCTGCCGGGTGTGAAAGCCGTTCTCACCGGAGACAAGCTCGGCGGCAAGCTGTTCGGCAAGTGCATAGAGGACGAGCCGGTTCTCGCCACCGGCAAAGTCCGCTACGTCGGCGAGCCGGTTGCTGCCGTTGCGGCGGTCGATCGTGCGACTGCGAAACGGGCGTTGCAGTTGATCGAGCTCCAGTACGAGGAATTGCCGGCGGTGTTCGACGCCGAAGCAGCGCTCGCTGCCGATGCGCCGCCCATTCACGAGGCGCGCAAGACGTACGTGGGCCGCGTTCCGCCGCTGGACAACCCCAACCTTGCGTCGTACACGTGCTTCGCGGAAGGCGACGCCGAGGCGGCCTGGGCGCAGTGCGACGTCATCGTCGAGGACAAGTACGAAACGCCGGCGCAGCAGCACATGTACATGGAGCCGTGCTCGACGCTGGCGGCATTCGACCGCGCTGCCGATCAGTTGACGCTGTGGACCTCCACGCAGGGCGTCTTCATCGTCCAGTACGGCATAGCGAAGTGGCTCGGGTTGCCGATGTCCAAAGTGCGCGTCATCGCGCCGTACATCGGCGGCGCTTTCGGCGGCAAGGGCGGTTTGACCAATCAACAGATTGCCGCCGCGCTGGCCATCGCGGCCGCGGCACCGGTCAAGCTCACGTATTCGCGCGAAGACGACATGACGATGATGAAGTCGCGCCATCCCAGCCGGATCTATATGCGCACCGGCGCCAAGCGGGATGGGACGCTGGTCGCGCGCGAGGTGCGCATCTATCTGAACACCGGCGCCTATGCGGATGAAGGACCGTTCGTCAACGCGGTCGCGGCGAATTTCTCGCGCGGTCCGTACCGGATACCGAACATCAAAACGCAATCCTGGTGCGTCTATACCAACCACCTCAAGGCCGGCGGCATGCGCGGGTTCGGCGTGCCGCAGGCGAACTACGCCTCGGAGCTGCAGATCGATGCGATTGCAGCCAGGCTCGGCCTCGACCCGATCGAAGTGCGGCTGAAGAACGCGCTCGGCACCGGCGACAAGTTTCTCGGCGGCCAGAACGTCGATCACGGCACGCTCGCGCGCTGCCTCGAAGCGGTGCGCCAGGCGTCGGGCTGGGAAGCCCGCCGGGCCAGGCCGGCCGTGCAACCCGGCAAGCGCCGAGGCATCGGCGTGGCGAGCGCTACACACGTTTCGGCGATGAATGCCGCCGGCGCCACGGTGAAGATGAACGAGGACGGAACGCTCACCGTCAACACCGGAGCCGTGGACGTCGGCCAGGGCAGCGACACGGCACTGAGTCAGTTGGCGGCCGGCGTGCTCGGCGTCTCGCTCGACCAGATCAAGTACGCCGCGCCCGACACCAACTTCTCGCCCTACAATCACCAGACGGGCGGGAGCCGCACCACCTACACGGTCGGCGTCGCCGTGCAACGCGCGAGCGAGAACGCTCGCGATCAGATTTTCGATCTCGCCGCCGAGCTGCTCGAGTGCCCGGTCGACGATCTGGAGTTGCGCCCCGGCGGCTGGGTCGGGCTCAAGGGAGCGGCCGGCAAGCAGGTGCCGTTCTCCGCCATCGCCAAACGCTCGCTCTACACCAGCGGCGGTCCTGTCATGGGGACTGCGAACTGGCTGTACGAGGCGGAGCGCTTCGATCCCAAGCGCACGCTGACGGCAGGATTCGCTCCCAATGCAGTCGGCGTCTTCCTGTTCGCCGCGCTGGTCGTCGAGGTGGACGTCGACGAGGCCACCGGCAAGGTCGAAGTCGTCGAGGCGTGGGCGGCCCATGACGTGGGTCGTGCCATCAACCCGGGAGCAGTCGAAGGGCAGATTCACGGCGGACTGGTGCAGGGCTTCGGCTTTGCGCTGATCGAAGAGCTGCTGTGGGACGAGGGCCGGCTCGTCAATCCGAGCATGATGGATTACAAGGTCCCCGGCGCCATGGACGTGCCCTACGAGATCCACGCCATCGTTCTGGAAGATCCCGAGGCGACCGGGCCGTTCGGCGCCCGCGGCGTCGGCGAGATCCCGCTGAATCTCGCCGCGCCGGCAATCTGCAACGCCATCGAGCATGCGACCGGCGTGAAAGTGACGACCATCCCCGCGACCGGCGAGCGCGTGCTGCGGTCCATGCTTCAGCCGCGATAGGCCCGCCCCTCGGGCTCGCGCCGCACCTCCGTTCGAGAATCGAAATCGACGGCGCTTCGTTGTACAGCCAACGGGGCTGCCGCCGCCGGTTTGTGCCAACAAGTGGCATGGGCGCATTTCGCGCGCACCGATTTGAATCCGCTCGCACCCATTTGTTTGTGGAGTCACATAAAAAAAATTATGCCGCCGGTCCGATCCTTGGATTAATGAAAGACGATGAGGTACCGTCGATCGCGAACCAATCCTAGAATCGGTTTATTGGGGAGAGATCAGAATGAGAAATTCCCGAGCGATTGTGCGGCTCTGCCTAGGGACGGTTGCGTTGTCCGCCACCACCAGCATTGCTACGGCTCAGGAAGCGTCGTCGTTGGAACAGGGAGACACACTCCACGAGGTCATCGTCACGGGCTCGCGCATCGCACGCCGCGACTACGAGGCCAACAGTCCGATCGTGACCGTGGGCGTGGACGACATCAAGCAGACCGGCGAAGTCTCGCTGGAGATGTCGCTGCAGCAACTCCCGCAGCTCACTGCGGACATGAATGCGACGGTGCCGCTGCTCGGCAACGGCGGTCGCGCCCAGCTCAGCCTGCGCGGTCTCGGCGCCGGTCGAAACCTGGTGCTGCTCGATGGCCGGCGCATGGTGTCGTCGGACCTCACCGGCAGCATCGACATCAACACGATTCCCTCGACGCTGGTCGAGTCGGTGGAAATCATCACCGGTGGCGCCTCGGCGGTGTACGGCTCGGACGCGATGTCGGGCGTCATCAACTTCAAGCTCAAGGATAAATTCGAGGGCCTCGAGTTCGACGCCCAGTACAACGAGAGCTTCAAGGGAGATGCCGGTCAGCAGCAGTACGGCGTGACAGCGGGCTCCAGCTTCAATGAAGGTCGCGGCAATGCCGTGATGCACCTGAACTACATGCAGCGCGATCTGATCCTCGACTCGGCGCGCGACTTTTTCGCCGACGCCAATCCGGCAGTCGGTCTGCCGCAGGGGCGGTTCCTCGTGGATGCCACGAACCTGCCGACCCAGGCGGCCGTCAACCAGGTGTTCGCCCAGTATGGCGTGGCGGCCGGCACCGTTGCCCGCACGCGGGCCCTGGGGTTCAACGACGACGGCACGCTGTTCCCCACCACGGGATCGATCGTGAACTACAAGGGCCCGCAGCGGCCGTACATGATTCAGGATGCGACGCGCGTGGTGCACGCGGCAGGACAGTACATCTCGCTGGTCCAGCCGCTGAACCGCTACGGCGTCTTCGGCAAGCTGAACTACGACGTCACCGACCACGTCCGGTTCTACTCGCAGTTCAACTTCTCGCAGAACGACGTCGACACGACCGCGGGCCCGACGCAGATCACCGTGAACATGTCGCCGACCAACCCGTTCATTCCTGCCGATCTCAGGACCATTCTCGCTTCGCGGCCGAATCCCAACGCGCCGTTTCAGTTCTCGAAGGTCCTCGGCGAGGCCGGGTTGCGGACGTTCGGCTACCGATTCACCAACTGGCAGTTGGTGGGCGGCTTGAAGGGCGATCTCCCGGTCGTCGACAACTGGACCTGGGATGTGTACGGGTCGTATGGAGCGACCAGCTCGCGATTTGCGACGCTGGGTAACACCGACAGCGCCTTCATCGAGCAGATGACGCTCGCTGCAGATGGCGGCGCATCCCGCTGCGAAGGCGGCCTCGATCTCTTCGGCTTCAACAACGGCATCATCCAGAACAACACGATCTCCGACGACTGCGCGAAGCTCATCAGGCGCCAGCCGAAAGAGGAGACCAACACCGAGGCGAAGGAATTCCAGGCCGCGGTGGGCGGACCCTTGGGTAAATTGCCGGCCGGCGATATCCAGGTTGCAGCCACGCTCGGCTACCGCAACTACGGCTACGAATTCCGACCGGACACGCTGTCGTTCAACGAGCTGCCGGAAGGCGGCACCGATTTCGCGGTCTATACGAAAGCAACCGACAGCGTCAAAGAAGCCTCCCTCGAAGTGCTGTTGCCGATCCTGCGGGACAAGCCCGCGGCGCAAGCGCTGAACCTCAATGTGGCCGGCCGCTACTCCGACTACGACAGCACCGGTGGAACCACGACGTACAAGGCGGACGTGGAATGGCAACCCATCTCGCAACTGCGCTTCCGCGGCGGTTATCAGCGCGCCTACCGTGCGCCGAACCCGGCGGAGCTCTACGGCGGTGCTCAGACGGTGCGCAGCACTCTCGGCGCTCCTCCGGCCGGCGGCGATCCTTGCGACGTTCGCGGCAACCTGCGGAACGGTCCGAACGCCGCGGCGGTACGCGCGCTTTGCGTTGGCGTGGGCATGCCTGACGCGCTGGCGGATACCTATCAATTCCTGGCCGCGACCGTCGGCGGTCAGCGAGTCGGCAATCCCGATGTCGGACCCGAAAAGGCCGACACCTACACGCTCGGCGTAGTGTGGAATCGGGAGCTGGGGCCCGCGAACCTGCGTACCTCGCTCGACTACTACGACATCGAGATCACCGACGCGATCTCCGCGGTGCCGTTGGAGGTCATCCTCAACAAGTGCTACAACATCGACGGATCGAATCCGACGTTCGACCCGAACAACTTCTTCTGCGCGCTGCATTCCCGCTCCGCGGATACCGGCGCGATCCAGAACGCACAGTTGTCGAACCTGAACCTCGGCGGGTTCCGCACGACCGGCTACGACCTCACTGTCGACGTGCGTGTGCCGTTGCCGGTCGGGTCGCTGATGTTCAACACCGTGATCAACTACGTGGACCGCTGGGAGCGCCAGGTTCTTCCGGGTGGTCTGTGGGAAGATGTCAACGGTGCGGTGACCCCGACTGCCGGCAACCCGCTGCAACCCATTTCGCCGGTGTGGCGCGGCCTGCTGTCGCTCAGCTATGACTTCGATCCGTTCCGGATCGGCACGCGGGTTCGTTACATCGACTCCATGATCGATGTCGCGGCTCTCACCGCTCCTGCAACGGCTCCGCCGGGCGTCGACGCCTACTACTACGTCGACCTCGACGCGAGCTGGCGCATCAACGACACGCTGAATCTGCGAGCCGGCATCATCAACCTGCTCGACAAGGATCCGCCGATCGTGAGAGGTACGCCCGGCGTCACCAACCCGGCCACGTACGACACCATCGGACAACGGTTCTTCATCGGCATGACGGCCTCGTTCTAGTCCACACGCCAGCACAGGGCGCCTGACTCAAGGCGCCCTGTTCCTTCCGATCATGTCCCGGCGCTGCTTTCTCATCTCGTTCCTGACGCTGAACGCAGCGCTGATGACGTCGCACGCGGCGTGGTCGGCCAGCCAGGCGCCGGCGCTGGAAGAGGTTACGGTCGTCGGTCACAGGACTCTGCCGCTGCAGGCTCATGCTGCCGTCGGCAAGCTCGACGTCTCCGTCTCCGACACTCCGCGAAGCATCCAGGTCGTGTCGCGCGATCTGTTCGACGATCAGGGTGCAGTCCGCCTGACTGACGTGCTGAACAACGTCAGCGGCGCGGCTCAGGGCGGGCAGTTCGCATTCGGCTTCTACGATCGCGCGGTGCTGCGCGGATTGAACGTCTCGTACCTGACCGACGGATTGCCGGACGGTCCGTCGGAGCTCGGCGGCATTCAGCGCTCGCTGCTCGGAGTCGAGCGCGTCGAAGTCATCAAAGGACCGGGCTCGGCACTCTACGGAGCCAGCCAGCAAGGCGGCACCGTCAACCTGGTGCACTATCGACCGAGTCATCTGTTCGATTTCAACGTCAGCGAGCAGCTCGGTTCTTTCGGCGCCGCTACGACGGCGATCGGCGTCACGGGACCCACAGGGCTGAGTGACCTCGACTTTCGCATCGACGCCGGCTACGACCGCACGGCTGGCCTGCGCGGCCGCAAGCAGGAGTTCGTGGAAGTCCTCCCGGCGCTCAGGTGGCAGCCCGACGGCCATGATGTCGATCTGCGCCTGGAGTACCGCAGCATCCAGGTGCGGCCCGACGCCAGCGGCATTCCATTCGCGCCGCCGAGCGGTGTCGGCCTGCCGGCCGACGTCGACATCGACAATCGGTACTACTCGCCGTTTGCGCAGGGCGATCAGGACATCGTGCGGGTCCTCGCAAGCGATGCCTGGACGCTGCGCGATCGCGTCACGCTCAGCAACCGGGTGTCGTTCACGCATCGCACCGTCGACATCCTTCGCAACGCGGGCGGCTCCGTGGCCACGACGGCCGGCGTCTCGCGGCTGCAGAACCGCCAGATCCGCGCTCAGCACGACGACGTCGACGACTTGCTCTATCAGCTCGAATTGAATGCGGGCGTGACGACGGGTCCGCTGCAACATCATCTGCTCGCCGGCGCGCAGGCCGACAAAATCGATGGCCACACCCGGCGCTCGACCGCGGATCTGCCTGGCATTGCGGACCTGTTCCATCCCGTGCTGCTCGACGATCGGGCGGCCCTGGATTTTCAGTGCAACGCGGCGCACAGCTGCAACGACGCGGAGATCGACGGGCGCTTCTACAGTGTGTACGGCGTCGACCAGGTCGACGTGACCGATTGGTTGAAGCTGCGCGGCTCGCTCAGGGGCGACCGGTTCGATACGCAAGGCGTAGCGACGTCGGTCATCCCGGTGAATCCGGGAATGCAACGTCCATGCAGAGCCGGCGAGACGCCCGCAGCGGGTTTGCGCGATTGCGCGTGGCTGCTCGGCGTGCCCGTGGAGCGAACGGACGACGTGTTCTCCTGGGATGCTGGTGCGGTTGTCCATGCAACACCGGAGCTTTCCGCGTTCGTCGGCGTCGCCAACTCCGCGTTGCCGGTCTTCAATACCGAGGAGCCGCAGACGATCGGCGGCGGGCCGGAGCAGGGCAAGCAGTACGAAGGCGGGCTGCGGTACGCGTTCGCAGACCGTTTTGCAGTCAGCACTGCGGTCTACGAAGTGCGGCGCGATGCTGTGTTCACTGTGATCCTCGATCCCGTTACGAACAGCGATGTGCCTGCGACGTTTTCGTATCGCACCCGCGGCTGGGAAGTGGATCTGAATGCCGAGCCCGTCAAAGGCTGGAGCATCATCGGAAACTTCGCGCACCAGACTCCGCAGATCACGAACTTCCCCGCGACGCCCGCGAACGTCGGGCACGTCGTGCCGAGCGTCGCGCCGAATCTCGCGAACGTCTGGACCAGCTACGACGTGGTCATGGGAGGCGGCCTGGGCTCGTTACGGCTCAAGGCGGGCGCGCGCTATCGCGAACGTGCTTACGCCGACGCGGGCAATACCCGCGCTCTCCCCGGCTCGACTCTGGTCGACACCGGCATTTCCTGGATGCTCGAGCGCTACGAAATCTCCTTCGGCGTAAACAACGTGGCCGACAAGGTGAACTGGCAGTACGGGGCCGGTGCGGGAGGAGGGGCCGTGCCGGGTCCGCGGCGTACCGTGTTCGGCCGCATCAGTGCGAAGCTGTAGCGTGCGCGGCGCCTCGGCGCTGCCGATGGCCCTGTTGGGCTGGAATATGCCGCTCGCTTGCGCGGCCGAGGGTCGCGACCCCGAGGCCGGCGGCGAACCAGCGGTCCACGTCGAGCACATCCTGGTGACGGGTGTGCGCGATGCCACTCTGCGGCCCATCGCAGAGACGCAGAATGTGCTCTCGCCCGAGGCTGTCGCCCGTCTCGACGCAGCGTCCGGCGCGGACATCCTGCGGCGCATGCCTGCCGTGCATGTGCCAACCAATTCCCGCGGCGAGTCCATCGTTTTCCTGCGCAACGCCGGCGAGCGCCAGGTGGTCGTGTTCCTCGGCGGCGCCCTGCTCAATGTGCCGTGGGACAACCGCTTCGACATGAGCATGCTGCCCGGCCACCTGGTCGGCTCCGTGTTGAGCGCGACCGGGCCGATCCCGACGAGCTACGGTGTCAACGCGCTGGGCGTGGTCAATGTGCTGCTGCCGGACTATCGCAGCGGCGGAACGTTCACTAACGAATGGGGCGAGCAGGGTGCGCGTCGCTACGAAGGCATGTGGTCGGACAGCGTCAACGGCGTGCAGCTGCTCGGCGCCGGCGCTTTCGTCACTCAGGATGGCGAGCCCGTCGCGGATCGCACCCGGATGCCGTTCTTTCAGAGCGATCCGGACCGGCGCACCAACACCGACCGCGAGCTGCTGAGCTTCGCGGGCCGCGCGGGCTTCGACGTCGCGCGCGGCCGCGTCGATGCCACTTTCATTTTCTCCGATGGCGAGAAGGGGATCGCTCCCGAAAGCCACCTTGCCGGCGGCAATCGGTTCTGGCGCTATCCGCAGCACCGGTTGATGCAGGGTAATCTGCACGCCGACGTCGATCTTTCGCCGCGCGTGAATCTCACGGCGTCCGCGTGGGTGCAGGATTTCAGCCAGACGATCGATCAATACACCAATGCCAGCTACTCGACGGTGCTCGATCGCGAACAGGACCAGGACCGTACCTACGGCACGCGCGGCATCTTCACTTCTCGCCTCGGCGAGCGCAGCCAGGTCGCGCTCTCCTACAACCTTCTGATTTCCACCCACGTCCAGCGCGATACGCGCCTCGTCGGCGGCGCTCTGCCGCCGGTATCGCCGCCCTGGCTCACCTATCGCCAGCGCGCAATGAGCTTCGGCGCGGATTTCGAGCATGACTTCACCGATGCCCTGGTGGCCGAGCTCGGCGCCGGCGTCGACTGGCTGGCTTACACGCGCACCGGCGACAAGCCCTCGATCCCCGACTTCGTCGAGCCGACCGTGCACGCCGGGCTGGGCTACGCGCTCAACGATCGATGGCGGCTGCGGCTCGGCGCCGGCTACAAGACGCGCTCGCCGACCCTGCGCGATCTGTTCGGCGTTGCCCTCAACCGCTTCCTGCTGAATCCCGACCTGACCGCCGAGCACGTCGTGACCGTCGAAGCAGCCGCCGAGTGGACCGGTGCCAACGCGGCATTTGCCGCCATTCCGTTTGCTCAGTTCGTCGATGACACGATCGACCAGCGCAACGTCGGCTCCCTGCGTCAGCGCGTGAACCTGCGCGGCTCCGAGATCTTCGGGATCGAGCTGAACGGCCGTGTGAAGCTGTCCGACGAGTGGTCAATCGCGGGGAGCGTCACCGCCTCTCATGTGCGCCGGCTGCGCTCGACTGCTACCGAGTCCGTGCACCTGGCCGAGAAGCCAGCGCTGCTCGGCGGGCTCAGCATCGATTATGTCGGGCCGAGCGGCTTCGAAGCGGGCGTCGAGATCGATCACACCGGGCGCGCTTACTCCGCGGATGCCGCCGGGTCGCTCGTACCGCTCGAAGTCTCGACCCAGCTCAACCTGCGGCTGGCCTTCAATCTCGACCGCGCCTTCACCAGCCTGCCGTCGTCGCAGCTCTACGTCCGCGCCGACAACCTGACCGACGCCTTCGTGGAGCCGCAGCTCGGCCTCCCTGCCGCGGGGCGCTGGATCCGGGGAGGCTTGCGCGTGCGGTGGTAGCGCATGAGCGCCAGCCACGACAAGTTATGCCGCCATGAAACTTTTTATGGGGTATTGCCGCGGCAGGAGCGCTCCATAACCGAGGGTTATCGCAGCCCAAATAGAAGCTCACTTTCCAAGCGCGGCGATTTCCTCGATGCTTCTTCGAGCATCGAGTGAGCTGAGGTTCATGGAGCATCATCATCAGGTTACCGGCACGAAGCCGGGCGTCACGCGCTTCCCGCACTACGATGCGGCTGTCCTGGGCTTCAACGGGTATTGGTACCCGGCGATGCTGTCGGGGCAGCTCGGCGACGAGCCGCTGCCGGTGCGCCTGTTCGGCGAGGACATCGTCTTCATCCGCGATCGCGGCCAGGTCTACGCGTTGCAGGACCGCTGTCCGCATCGCGGCATCAAGCTGTCGATCGGCAAGCGCGAGTTTCCGGGCACGCTGAGCTGCCGCTATCACGGCTGGACGTTCGACGTCGCGACGGGGCGGCTGGTGGCCGCGCTCACCGACGGTCCGGACTCGCCCCTGTGCGGCAAGACCTCGGTGAGAACGTTCCCCACCGCCGAGCGGGCCGGGCTGATCTGGATCTACAAGGGCGAAGGCGCGGCGCCGCCGGTCGAGCGCGACATTCCCTCCGAGCTGCTCGATGCGCGCGCCGCGATCGAAGGACGCGTGACGGACCGCCCGGGCGATTGGCGTCACGCGGCCGAAAACGGCTTCGACGAAGGCCACGGCAAGTACCTGCATCGCGACTCGCTGTTCGTCACCTTCATGCATCCGCCGGCGTGGGTGCTGTGCGAAGTGGTGGACGAAGAGGAGAACTGGATCGGCCGCAAGACCAAGGACTACGCCTTCCAGAGCGAGTATCCGGGCCTCGGCAAGTGGCCGAAGACCTCCTTGTTCAAGTCGAAGAAAGTGCTGTCGCGCGCCTCGATCCGCATGCCGTGCGTGCTGCGCATCCGCTTCGCGCCGTGGACTCACTTCGAATGGTACGTGCCGAGCGACCCGGGCCATCATCGCTACATCCAGGTGGTCGTGCAGAACGGCGGCGCGCTCAAGCGTGCGCTGTTCCGCTTGCGTTACTGGACGTACCTGCGCTGGATCTTCCACGGCGAGTTCAACAACCAGGACGCCTGGGTGGTCGAGATGATGCAGACGCCGCCCGAGCAGCTGTACCGCCCCGACTTGTCGATCATCGGCTGGCGCAAACTGTGCGAGGCTGCGGAGAGCAAACGGCTCGCCGCAAACAACGCGTCGTCAAAGCCAGTCGATGCAAGCGTGAGCTGACCATGAGCGACGTACCCTCCGCCGGTCCGGATCCCGCCACGATTGCGCCCGCGGGCGCCGACATCATCGCTGCGCTCAAGGCGGCGGGCGTGCGACACGTCATCTCCGTGCCGGACATCGTGACGAGCAACGGCATTCTCTTCCCGCTCGCGAGCGACGCCGACGTGCGCCTCGTGCGGGTCTGCAAGGAAGACGAGGGCGTCGGTATCTGCGCCGGCCTGTCGTATTGCAGCCAGCGCGCGATCCTGCTGATGCAGCACACCGGTCTGCTGGATTCCATCAATGCCGTGCGCGCGGTCGCGGTCGAGTACGCACTGCCGATCGTGATGATGGTCGGGCTGCTCGAGAAGGAGCCGGGCGTGCTGCCGACCGATTCGCGCCGCTACGGCGTGCGCATCGTGCAGCCGATCCTCGATGCGATGGGCATCAGGCACGTGCTGGTCGAGACCCAGGCGGACGTGGGCCAAGTGCAGCCGGCCATCGAGGCTGCCTATGCGCAGTCGAAACCGGTGGTCATTCTTTTCGGACGGAGGCCGACCGCATGACGATGAAGCGAGATGAATGCCTGCGCCTGCTGGCGCGGCATGTCCCCGACGAGATCGTGGTGGCGGTGTACAGCGCGGCCTTCGACTGGGTGAACATCCGGCCGCACGTGCTCAACTACTTCGGCGTCGGCGCGATGGGGCTTGCGACGTCGCACGCGCTCGGCCTCGCGCTCGGCCTGCCGGCCCGCAAGATCATCGTGCTCGATGGCGACGGCAGCCTGCTGATGAATCTCGGGAGCCTCGTGACCGTCGCCAACGCGGCGCCGAAGAACTTCGTCCACTTCGTGTGCGAGAACGGCACCTACGAAGCGAACGGCGCGCATCCGATTCCCGGCCGCGGCCGGGTGAGCTTCGCGGACCTCGCGCGTGCGGCGGGCTACGCCAAGGTCTACAGCGTGTCGGAGCTGCGCGAGCTCGAGCTTGCGATCGGCGGAATTCTCGCGGCCGACGGCCCTGTCTTCGTCAATCTCAAGCTCGTTCCCGGCGAGAAAGCGGTGCCCGATTACGACGCGCTCTATGCGGCTTCGCGGCGTGCCGCATTCCGCGCCGCGATCGCCGCTGCGTGAGCGCCCGGGAAATCGAGGAATACAGCATGTTGCAGAAGTTCGGCCATCACATCGGCGGCAAGGAAGTGGGCGCTGCCACGGACGCCGGGTTCCTGTCGCACAATCCGGTCAACGGTCAGCCGTGGGGGCGCTTCGCCTCGGGCAGCGCTGCCGACGTGGATCTTGCGGTCACGACGGCTGCAGCCGCGTTCACGACCTGGAGCAAGCTCTCGCCGACCGCGCGCGGCCGCCTGCTGGTCCGCTGGGCCGAGTCGATTCGCGCCGAAGCCGAGCGCATCGGCAGAATCGAGTCCGTCCAGAACGGCAAGTTGTTGCGCGAAACAGTCGGGCAGGCGAGGGCACTGCCCGAGTGGCTCTACTACTACGCGGGCCTTGCCGACAAGATCGAGGGCGCGGTCATTCCGATCGAGCGGCCGCAGGTCGTGAACTACACGATGCACGAGCCGCTCGGCGTCGTCGGCATCATCACGCCGTGGAATTCGCCGTCGATGCTGACGATGTTCGCCGCGGCGCCCGCGCTGGCCGCGGGCAACACGCTGGTCATCAAGCCCTCCGAAGTCACTTCCGTATCGATGATCGAGCTGGCGCGGCTCGCCGAAGCCGCAGGCATTCCGGCGGGCGTCATCAACGTCGTCACCGGGCCGCGCGAGACTGCGCAGGCGCTGGTCGATCATCCGCAGATCGCCAAGATCGCCTTCACCGGCAGCGTCGAAGGTGGACGTGCCGTGGCGAAGCGCGCCAGCGAGCGCCTGATCGGCGTGACTCTGGAGCTGGGCGGCAAGAGTCCGCAGATCGTGTTTGCCGATGCCGATCTCAAGCAGGCGCAGGGCGGCATCCTCGGCGGCATCTTCTCGTCCACCGGCCAGACGTGCGTCGCGGGCTCGCGCCTGTACGTGCAGCGTCGCGTTCATGACGAGCTGGTCGCCGGGCTCGTCGAGCGCGTCGCGAAGATCCGCATCGGCGATCCGCTGCTGGAGCGGACGCAGATGGGGCCGGTCGCCACGATCGGCCAGCTGCAGAAGGACGAGCGCATGACCGCCGCAGCGGCAGCGCACGGCGCGCGCGTCCTGTGCGGCGGCAAGCGGCTGGAGCTGAGCGAGCTGCCGGGCGGTTACTTCTTCGCGCCGACGATTCTCGGCGAGGTCGCGCGCGACAACCCGATTCAACGTGAGGAGGTCTTCGGCCCGGTGCTCTCGGTCGTGGCCTTCGACGAGGAAGAGGAAGCGCTCGAGCTCGCCAACGATTCGCAGTTCGGCCTTGCCGCCGGCGTGTGGACCCTCGATTTCCGTCGCGCGCATCGCGTCGCGCGCGCGGTCCAGGCCGGCACGGTGTGGGTCAACATGTACCGGACCCTCGGCTTCAACTCGCCGGTGCACGGCCACAAGCAGAGCGGGCTCGGGTCGCAGAACGGCCAGGACGCCATCTATCAGTACCTGCAGACCAAGAGCATCTGGAACAACTACGGCACGGCCGTGGACGATCCGTTCGCCGATCCGGTCTGAGATTGCACTTCAGGAGAGAGCCCGTGGACTACGATCCCTTCCTGTCGCTCGACACCATTCCGCTCGAGACGATCACCGAGGTGTTCGCGAAGAAGACCGTGACCGGCGATCAGGGTCAGATCGTGTGGGCGAGCCCGAAGGCGGGCTGCCACGCCAAGCCGCATCGCCATGCGGCCGAGCAGATCTTCTGGATCCGCTCCGGCGCGATGAAGTGCCGGGTGGCGGACCAGGTCCGCGTCTGCCGCGCCGGCGACGTGCTGCTGGTGAAGGGCTGGATCGAGCACGAGATGTGGGTGCTCGAGGATACGGAGTTCGTCGCCGTGCTCGCGCCGGTGCGCGAGGATCTGCGGCCGGGCGCCGAGGTGCCCGAGCACCTGCGCACCAAGTGAGGATGAGCGGCCGTGAGGTCCTGGACGCAGCTGCGCGACGCGAAGGCGGAACGGATCGCCGCCGCCGCTGCGCTGTCGCAGGGCAAGATCCTCGCGCCGCACTCGATCGTCGCTGCGCTGCAGCTGCTCATCAAGTCGGGCGACCGGGTCGCGCTCGAAGGCGATAACCAGAAGCAGGCCGACTTCCTGTCGCGCTCGCTCGCGCGGGTCGATCCGCAAGTGGTGCGCGACCTGCACCTGCTGATCTCCACGGTGAGCCGCCCCGAGCACCTGGATCTGTTCGAGCAGGGCATCGCGCGCAAGCTCGATTTCTCCTTCGCCGGGCCGCAGAGCCTGCGCGTTGCGCAACTGCTGGAGGACGGCAAGCTGGAGATCGGCGCGATCTACACGTACGTCGAGCTGTACGCGCGCATGTTCATCGACCTGACGCCGCACGTGGCGCTGGTCTGCGCCGTGCAGGCGGACCGCCACGGCAATCTCTACACGGGCGCGAACACCGAGGACACTCCGGCGATCGTGGAGGCCACTGCCTTCCGTCACGGCATCGTCATCGCGCAGGTGAACGAGCTCGTCGATGAGCTGCCGCGCGTGGACATTCCCGGCTCGTGGGTCGATTTCGTGGTGGTCGCCGACCGGCCGTTCGCAGTCGAGCCGTTGTTCACCCGCGATCCGCGCCTGATCACCGAGCTGCAGATCCTCACGGCGATGCTGGTGATCCGCGGCGTCTACGAGCGGCACGAAGTGAGCTCGCTCAATCACGGCATCGGCTTCGACACCGCGGCCATCGAGCTGCTGTTGCCGACGTACGCGCAGCGCCTCGGGCTGAAGGGCAAGATCTGCCGTCACTGGGCGCTCAATCCGCATCCGACGCTGATTCCGGCGATCGAAAGCGGCTGGGTGCAAAGCGTGTACAGCTTCGGCAGCGAAGTCGGCATGGAGAGCTACGTGCGTGCGCGCCCGGACATCTTCTTCGTCGGCCGCGACGGCAGCATGCGCTCGAATCGCGTGCTGTGTCAGCTCGCGGGCCAGTACGGCGTAGACCTGTTCATCGGCTCGACGCTGCAGATGGACTACGACGCCAACTCCTCGACCGTCACGCTCGGCCGGCTCGCCGGCTTCGGCGGAGCACCCAACATGGGCAGCGACGCGCGCGGCCGGCGTCATGCCAGCCAGCCGTGGCTCGACATGATCGCAGAGCCCGCGCAGGTCGCACGCGGGCACAAGCTCGTCGTGCAGATCGTGGAGACATTCAAGAAGGGCGGCGAGCCGACGTTCGTCGAGCGCCTGGATGCAGTCGAGGTCGGATCCAGGACGGGCATGCCCGTGGCGCCGGTCATGATCTACGGCGATGACGTCACGCACGTCGTGACCGAGGAAGGAATCGCCTACTTATATAAGGTGAAGGGCGAGGAGCGGCGGCGTGCCCTGGCGGCCATCGCCGGTGCGACCGATCTCGGCCGCTGCGCCGATGCGAAGGCGAGCGCAGCATTGCGCGCACGTGGCGTCGTCGCATACGCGGACGATCTCGGCGTGGGTCAGTTGGAAGCCAGTCGCTCGATGCTCGCCGCTCGCAGCATCGACGATCTCGTCGCCTGGTCAGGCGGGCTTTACCAGCCGCCGGCGCGGTTTCGCGCATGGTGAGGTCGATGGCAAGCGTCGCGATCGCATCCCGCTGCAAGCCGGATGCGCGGGCCGCAGCGGTAGCGGACATCGCTGTCTGGGCGCTCATCGAAGAGGCCGAGCTGACGCCAAAGCCCGCGCTGGTCGATCTGCGAGGTCCGGGCGCGCATCGCGATCTCGACGTGGAGCGCATGCGATGCTCCGCGCGCGCACTGCGCAGCACATTCGTGCGGTTGTACGAGACCGCTGTGACACAGCCGCTCTCCCGTGACCTGCGCGAGGCGCTTGCCGCGATCGGTCGCGCCGGAGAGGTGGTGATGATGCGTGCCACCGGCGGCAGCAATGCTCACCGCGGCGCCATCTGGAGCCTCGGCTTGCTGGTTGCCGGTACGGCGCTGACGCGCGGCGTCAGTGCGAATCGGATCGCATCGACCGCGGCTCGCATCGCTCGCTATCCGGCCCGCGTGCTGGCCGAGAGCGCTTCGAACGGTCAACGCGTCTGTGCGCAGTATGGCGTGACCGGAGCGCGCGGCGAGGCTCAGTCGGGCTTTCCTCATGTCGTCCAGGTCGGGCTGCCGAAACTGCGCGCAGCAAGACTTGGCGGACTGAGCGAAGCGGAGGCGCGGCTCGATGCGCTCATCGCGATCATGGCCACGCTTGCCGACACTTGCCTGCTTCATCGCGGCGGGAAGCCTGCGTTGGTCGCTGCTCAACAAGGTGCATCGCGCGTACTCGCTGCGGGCGGCTGCGCAACGCCGGCGGGACGCGATGCGCTGGACGCGCTCGATCGCGAGCTGATCGCCCGCTTCGCGTCGCCCGGCGGCGCCGCCGACATGCTCGCAGCGGTGCTGTTCCTCGACCGCCTGGAGCATCTTGCCGGAAGCCTGCCATGGATGTGATGCACTTCGATTTCCCCGCAGCGACCCCGGTTGCGCGCCGCGCGCACGTCGGCGTCGTTGCTTCGGGCGATCTGGAAGTGCTCATCGAGCCCGCAACGGATCAGGCAGCGCGCATCACGGTGACTACGTCCGTTCAGGGCTACGGGACGGTGTGGCGCAGCGTGATCGAGCGCTTCGTGGCGCGCCATGGCGCGGCGGCGATGATCGAGATCAACGACTTCGGCGCGACGCCGGGCATGGTGATGTTGCGCCTGGAGCAGGCGCTCGAGGCAAGTCGATGAGTGCCGCGCACGAACAGGCATTCGCGCTGCGTCGCAGTTTCATCGAGCTGCGGGCGCGTGAGCGTGCGCGCGCGATTCTCGACGACGCGAGCTTTCGCGAGTTGCTCGGGCCGCACGAGCGGCTGAAGTCGCCGTGGCTGCCGCCTCAGGGCATCGTTGCGCAAGCGGACGACGGCGTCGTCGTGGCACGAGGCACGATCGCGGGTGCGCCTGCCGTCGTACTCGCTATCGAAGGTGCATATCAGGGCGGCAGCCTCGGAGAAGTGTCGGGAGCGAAGATCGCAGGCGCGCTGGAGTTGACGCTGGCCGATCATCGACGCGGCGTCGCCACCAGGCCGGTGCTCCTGCTGGAAACGGGTGGCGTGCGCCTGCAGGAGGCCAATCTGGGCCTCGCGGCGATTGCCGAAATACACGCCGCCATCGTCGAGCTGCTGCCGCACGTTGCCGTCGTCGGCGTCATCGCCGGCATGATCGGCTGCTTCGGCGGGATGTCGCTCGCCGCTGCGCTGTGCAGCCACCTCATCATCACCCGGCAGGCGCGCTTCGGCATGAACGGCCCCGAGGTGATCGAGCAGGAGGCCGGCATCGATGAGCTGTGCGCCGCCGATCGCCGGTTGATCTGGAGTCTCATCGGCGGGGAGCAGCGCTTCCAGACGGGATTCGCCGACGCGCTGGTCGATGACGACGCCGAGGCGATCGCGCGCGCGGTCCGAGAGGCGTTTGTCGCACCTCGCACGCCTTCGCGAACTCTGCAGATTCAGCGCTATCGTCAATGCATCGCCAGCATCGATCCCGGTGCCGCACCTGGGGCAGCGGAGCTGCGAGCGGTCTTCGGCCACGGAGGCTCGCACTGATGGTTGCAAGCCGTGGCCGCTCATGGATCGAGGCGCTCGCCAGCCCGGCGCGGGTGGTCTGTTTCGACGCGCAGCCCTCCGTCGTGTTCGCAAACGGCTCGCTGGGCGGATCGAACGCGCTGTTCGTCAGCGTCGTGCCCGATCCCAGCTCGCGCTTCGCGCGTGCACGCAATGGCGAAGTCGGCGTGCAAGAGGGATGGGCAGTCGCGCAACTCGTGCGCGACACGATCGCCGCGGATCGCGATGGAAGCCGCCGCTCGATCATCGCCGTCGTCGACGTGCCGGGGCAGGCGTATGGACGGGTCGAAGAGTCGGCCGGCATTCACCTGGCCTGCGCGGCCGCCGTGCATGCTTGCGCCGATGCGCGATTGGCGGGCCATCCTGTCATCGCGCTGCTCGTCGGCAACGCGATGTCGGGCGCGTTCCTGGCTTTCGGCTACCAGGCCAATCGCATCATTGCATTGAACGATCCGCAGGTGCTCGTGCAGGCGATGG
Source organism: Steroidobacteraceae bacterium (assembly GCA_035278165.1). Lineage (GTDB taxonomy): Bacteria > Pseudomonadota > Gammaproteobacteria > Steroidobacterales > Steroidobacteraceae > Steroidobacter. Next base: position 45,321 of record DATEJG010000084.1, on the reverse strand, counting down.
GCCGGCAGTCCGCCGCGCGCATCACTCGCCGCAGCATCGCGGAGGTCGACGCCCTGGGCGAGAGCGCGCTGCCGATGTCGTATCGAATCGATACGTTCGCGCGCTTCGGGCTGCTGCATGCCTTGATCGAAGGCGTCGACGCGGATGCTCCTTCCGCGGCGGATGTGGACCGCGTGAGAAAGATGGTGGCGACGGCGAGCGACGAGGTTCGTGCCTCGGGTCGGAAGGACTTGGGACACCGACTGGAATCGGCAGCAGCCCGCACGATGCGACACGCCTCGATCGAAGTGCGGCGCCGGCTGGCCGAGCAATGGCAGGACCCATGATCGGCGCCGCGCAGCCACATGATCTGCTCCGCCCGGAAGCACTCTCGCAACTGGTCGACGACAGTCCGCGGCCGCCCTGGCTCGATGCTGCATTGGTGCGTGCGCCGTGGGTCGTCGTGCGGCGCCGCGCCGTGCGTGACGGATTCATTCCCGTGGGGATACGGGGCGCGACGCGAGATCAGCGTCATGCGAGCTGGCTGCCTGCGTCGTGCGTCGCTTGTCGCGTTACGCCGGAAGAGTTGGCGGAGCGCCGCGATTGGCGATGCCATCCCAGAACCGATTCTGTCCCGGCGTTGCGTGCGCTCGAACCGGTCGCCGACATACTGGACTCGGCCGGGCTGGCATGGGGGCCGGCTGGAAGCGTCGGCTTCGAGCTTGCGACAGGCGTGCCGACAGCAACGCCGACCAGCGATCTCGATCTCGTGATCCGGCTGCAGCTGCCGTTGTGCGATCACCGCGCAAGAGCAGCGCTGACCTCGCTGGCCGGGTTTCCGGTGAAGGTCGATGTCCTGATCGAGACCGGGGCCGGCGCGGTGTCGCTGGCCGAAGTGCTCGGTTCCTCGCCGAGCCTCGTGCTGCGCAGGACCGACGGCCCGCGGCTCATCGAGCGTTCGGCACTCGAACGACAGCGTGCGACACCATGAGCGTCGCATTTCTGTTCCCAGGTCAGGGCGCCCAGGTATCCGGCTTTCTGCACGCGTTGCCCGACCACCAGGCGGTCCATGAGACGCTGGCGGAGGCGGAGCAACTCACGCAGTGCGACGTGCTGCAGCTGGACACCGAAGCAGCGCTCGCGTCGACGATTTCGCTGCAGCTCGCCACGCTCATCGCCGGGGTGGCAACGACACGCGCGCTGCGCGCGGAAGGCGTCACTCCCGATCTCGTCGCAGGGCTTTCGGTCGGCACTTTTGCCGCGGCCGTCGCTTCCGGCGCGTTGCAGTTCGCTGCAGCGCTATCGCTCGTGTCGTTGCGTGCACGCTTGATGAAGGAGGCGTATCCGCAAGGCTACGGCCTGGCTGCGATCGTCGGCTTGAGCGAGCGGCGGGTTCGTGAGGAGATCATCGAAGCGGGCCAAGGCAGCATCTTCGTGGCGTCGATCAATGCGCCGGCCGAGATCGTGCTCGCAGGGTCAGACGCTGCGATTGCTGCCGCCATCACTGCGGCACGTGCAGCCGGCGCGCGGCATGCTGAGCGGCTCGCAGTCGCGGTGCCTTCGCATTGTCGATTGCTCGACAGCGTTGCCGCCGCGCTCGGCGCGGCATTGCGCGAGGTCGCCGTAGCAAACCCGGCGATTCCCTATGTGGGGAGCCGCAGCGCGCGCGTGCTTCGCGATGCCGGTGCGGTGCGGGAGGAGTTGGCCGGCAACGTCGCGCACACGATGCGATGGCACGACGCCGCGACGCTGCTGCACGAGCTGGGCGCTACTTTGTTTCTGGAAATGCCGCCCGGGAAAGTGCTCACCGTGCTCGCTTGCAACGCCTTTCCACGTGCCCGTGCCCGTGCGATGGCGCACTTGTCGTTGCGACTCGCGAGCCAGCTCGCGGATCAGGAAAGAGGTTCATGATGCAGAGCTTGATGGCGGTCCGTCTCGTCTCGAAAGTGGAGGCGGCCCTCGATATCGTGGTCCTGGAGCTCGCGGCCTTGGATGGCGGCGCTCTGCCGCCGTTCACTGCGGGCGCACACATCGATGTCGAAGTCGCACCGGGGACGCTGCGGCAATATTCGTTGTGCAATACGCCGGCTGACAGCGCACGCTATCGCATCGGCGTGCTGAAAGATCCGGCATCGCGCGGCGGCTCGCTCGCCGTGCACAAGCTGCAGGCCGGCGACACGATCCGCATCTCGCCGCCGCGCAACCATTTCCCGCTCGACCCTGGAGCGCAGCGCAGCCTGCTGTTCGCCGGCGGCATCGGCGTCACGCCGATCCTGTGCATGGCGCAGCAACTGAGCGAGCTTGGCGCCGACTTCACCATGCACTATTGCGCTCGTTCGAGGCAGCGCGCGGCCTTCGCGGACTATCTCGCATCCTGCCGCTTTGCGGACCGCGTGCAGCTGCATCTGGACGATGGCGCGGAGGCGCAGAAGCTCGACATCGACGCGGCGCTCGGCGCCGCGCAGGCAGGCACTCATATATATGTATGCGGGCCGGGGCCCTTCATCCAATGGGTGCTCGGGGCCGCGCAGGCGAAGGGGTTCCCGCCAGGCAACCTGCACCGCGAATACTTCGCGCCGACGGCGCCGGTTGCGCACGACGCCGATGGCCCGTTCCGCGTGAAGCTCGCATCGAGCGGCCGCATCATCGACGTCCCCGCAGACCGCAGCATCGTCGCCGTGCTCGCCGGCATCGGCATCGACATCCCTACCTCATGCGAGTACGGCGTCTGCGGCACCTGCATCACGCGCGTGCTGGAAGGCGAGGCGGATCATCGGGACCTGGTGCTCACCGATGCGGAGAAGAACGAAGGCAGGCAGTTCACTCCCTGCTGCTCGCGCGCGAAGACACCGCTGCTGGTCATCGACCTGTAGCAAGCCTGGCCAGGGCTGCCTCGGCCCACGCGCCCCACTGCAGCAACTTCTCGTCCTGTCGACGCGCGGCGACCAGCTGCACGCCGAGCGGTAAGCCGCCCGGTCCTTTGCCTGCCGGCAGCGCAAGGCATGGGGCATGCAGCAGGGTCCAGGTGCTGTTGAAAATGGGATCGCCGGTGAACGATTGCCCGGCGGGAGCTTCGCCTGGCGTTGCGAGTGTCAGCAGGAAATCGCAGTCGGCGAACACAGTGTCGAGCGCGAGGCGGCCGCGCTCGGCGTGCGCTTGCGCCCGACGATATTCATCGAGGCTGATCGAGCGCCCGGCAGCGACCGCCTCGCGCAGATCGCTGCTCAGCAGCTCTCGATGTCGCAGCGCCTCCGCGGCGAAGTTGCGCGCCATCTCGAACAACAGAATCGTGCGCTGGCTTTCCAGCAGGCCGTCACAGCTGTCCGGCAGCTCCACGTCGAATACGCTTGCTCCTGCTGACTGCAAGTGCGCGGCGCACGCTTCGAGACGCTCGCGCACCGCGTGATCTGCTCGAGCCCAGTTCGCCGTGCGACACAAGCCGACCTTGGGCGCAGACGATGGGACGTGTGATGCATCCTGGCGGTCGTCGAGCAGCAGCGCGCGGCGGACAAATGCAATGTCGGCGACCGAGCGCGCGATGAGTCCGACCGTATCGAGCGACTCCGCGCAGGGTTTGACGCCAGTCGAAGGAAACTCGCCGTAAGTCGGCTTGAACCCGACGACGCCGCAGAAGCTGGCGGGCCGGATCACCGATCCCGACGTTTGCGTGGCCGTGGCGACGGGCACGTGGCAGTCCGCTACCGCTGCGGCCGATCCGGAAGAGGAGCCGCCGGGCGTATGGCCGGGATGATGCGGATTCACCGTCGCGCCGGCGTATCGATACGCGAACTCCGTAGTAACTGTTTTACCGATGACGAGCGCGCCGGCCTCGCGTAGCCGCGCGACGATCGCTGCATCCGCGGCAGGCCGATGTCCCGCATAGATGCGCGAGCCATAGGTCGTCACTTGATCGAAGGTGTCCATCAGATCCTTGATCCCGACCGGCATTCCCGCCAGCGGCGAGTTGCGCAGATCCGTGCCGTCCAGCGTGCGCGCATTCTTCAGTACGAGTTGCGGATCGACGTGCGCCCACGCGCCGATCGCAGCACGACTCGCGATGCGATCGAGCGTGGACGCGGCGACTTCTTCCACAGTCGCGCGGCGCTCGCGCACTTCGCGCACGATGTCGCGGGCAGATCTTCGGGTCCAATCCAGCTGCATATCGGTTAGCATCCTTCCGGATGGCGACGAAGCGTAGCGGCGTGCAATCGTTCCTGCGGCGAAGTTTGCAGCTTCGCCATCTGCGGCTGCTGCTCGCCCTGGAGGACTCCGGCACCATCACCGCGGCGGCCCGCAAACTGGGCATCAGCCAGGTCGCTGCATCCAAGACGCTCGCCGAGCTCGAAGCCGGCATGAGCACCAAACTGTTCGAGCGCCGGCGCGGCGGCATGCAGCCGACCGAAGCCTGCCTGCGGCTGATCGAGACTGGGCGCCGCATCGTCGGCGAGCTCAAGGTGCTCGGCGAGGAGTTCACGCTGCTGGACGAGGGACTGCAGGGCCGCATCCGCATCGGCGTGCAGACGCAGAGCTCGCAGCCGTTCCTCGCGCGCACCGTCGTCGCGTTCAAACGCTCCTATCCGCATATCACGATCGAGTTCGTTCATGCCAGCATGCTCGACCTCGCCAACGAGCTGGCGCGCTCGGACCTGCAGTTCGTCATCGGCCAGCACAGCCTGGCGGGCTTTCATCCGAGCATCATGAGCGAGCGCATTCCGAGCGAGCGGATCGTCGTCGTGCGCGGTACGCACAACGCGGATCCCGCCGAGCATATCAACGATGCCACGAGCTGGGCGGAGCTGATGCAGTTCCCCTGGTGCCTGCCGCCGCCGGGCACGCCGTTGCGCCTGCACCTGGATCATGTTCTCGCGACCCACCAGCTCGGCACGCCGCGCGTGCTGATCGAGATGTCGGGCACCATGCTCGCCGAGGCCATCATTCACCTGTCCGATTTCGTGGCGCTGATGCCGTACTCGGTCGCGCACGACTGGGCCTCGCGCGGCCTGGTGCGCGTGTTCTCGATCGAAGTTCCGCCACTCCCCGATCCGATCGATCTGATCTGGACCGAGCGCGCGCCGCTCACCCAGGTTGCCAGGCTGTTCCTCACTTTCGTGCGCAAGCAGCTGGCGGAAGAATCAGGCCAGCCGGGTCCTGGCGGCCGCAATCCGTAGGAAGCCGACCGAGATGCCGCTGATCAGCGCTGCAGCCATCAGGTAGTAGGCCGGCGACACGGGATCGCCCGTGACCCGCACCAGATAGGTCGCGGCGAACGGCGCGAAGCCGCCGAAGATCGTGGTGCCCAGCGCATAGCTGACGGACAGCGCCGTGAAGCGCACGGAAGTCGGGAACATCTCTGCGAGCGTCGCCGTGATCGCGCCGGTCGCGAGCGGCTGGATCATGTTGGCGACGATCTGCACGATCAGCAGCGAGAGCGCGGTGGGATAGCTCTTGAGCAGCCAGAACAGCGGGTAGGCGAGCACCAGCGTCGAGGCCGCGCACAGGAACAGCGGCCACTTGCGACCGATCCGGTCCGAAAACGCGCCGACCAGCGGTGTCAGCAGCACGTAGAGCACGACGCCGGCGCCGGTCGTGTAGAGCGCGAGGCGACGATCGATCTTCAAGGTATCCGTGGCGTAGCCCGGCAGGAAGATCACGAACATGTATTGCAGAGTGACGATCAGCACGATCAGTCCCACCGCCACCAGCATCGTGCGGCCGTGCGACTGGATCGCGGTCCGCAGCGGCATGCGGGGCTCGACCTTGCTCGCGGCGAGCGTGGCGAACACCGGCGTTTCGGTCACGCGGTTGCGGATGTACAGGGCGATCGGCCCGAGCACACAACCGAACAGGAACGGCAGCCGCCAGCCCCAGCTGTCCAGATCCGCGGGTTCGAGCCAGGTGTTGAGTGCAGTGGCGGTGAGGATCGCCAGCAGCGCAGCGATGCCGCCTGAGGCAGATTGCAGGCTGCTGAGCAGGCCACGCGAGCGCGGCGGCGCATGCTCGGCGAGAAACGTCGCGGCTCCGCCCCATTCGCCGCCCATGGAAAAGCCCTGCAGCAGGCGGCAGCAGACCAGCAGGATCGGCCCTGCGATGCCGATCGTCGCATACGAAGGCACCAGCCCGGTCGTGCCGGTGGCGAGCGCCATCAGGCCGATCGTGATCGCGAGCGTCCTGCGGCGGCCGATGCGGTCGCCGTAGTAGCCCATCACGACCGCGCCCAGCGGGCGCATCAGAAAGCCCGCGCCGAAGGTCGCGAGGCTGCTGAGCAGCGAGATGGCGGGGTCGCCCGACGGAAAGAACGCCCGGCCGATCTGCGCGGCGAAGAAGCCGAAGATCAGGAAATCGTAGACCTCGAAGATCTGGCCGAAGGAGCAGGCCAGCACGGCGCGTCGGACGGACTTCTGCTCTGCATGCATCCGGCTATTCTGCCCTCAGCGACGACGCTTGGGCCCGCCTGCGCGGTAGCAGGAGCAACGATTGGTTTAGGCATGCATAACCGATGCGCTATCGAAGCATGGAGAAAGCAGGTTCGAATGCTTCCAGCTCGGCTTCGGTCAACCCAACCTCCTTCGATGTCGCGACGGCACGCCATTCGGTCAGCGTCCTGGCCATCGCAGCCGCCTCCTCCGCGGCCTGCGCGCGCTGCAGGCCAAAGTATGCAGAGCCGTCGATCAATTGCTCGACCGAAGTGATGGGGCCGGTTTCCTCCGAAAGCCAGGTTTTCGACTCGCGTGTCCGGTCCGGAAATGGGTTCACATCGAAAGCCGGTGCCAGCCGCCATTGACCATTTCCCGCATAGAGGACGCCGATGTTCCACAGGTGGTCATCGACGTTGGTGATCAGGAAATTGAACAGCATCCGACGCCACAGCTCGTGCACGTCTTCGGTCGGGCGTGCGCCTGTTCGACGCAACGCGTCGGCAATCTCGGTGTAGGCGCGATCTTCGTCGCGCCGCGCCTGGAGGAGGGAGCCGCCCGATAGATAAGCGACGCGGGCGGCGTCTGGTGTGCGATCGAAGCGGCGGATGATGGCCACGGCCGTGCGATCGATCATCTCTATCCGGGCCTCGGCAGCATCGAGTCCCGCGAGGCGCGCGAGCTTGAGCGCGAGGACCTCGCCACGCACGATCGAGCGTGTGTCGGTGATGCTCGGAAATTTGCCCAGCGCGAGTGCTCCATCGGCATCGAGCACCGTGCATTTCGGTCGCAGACCGCCCAGGGAAGTGGCTTTGCCTTCGAGAAACCTGAGATCGGCGTGCGTCTCGGTGCCTTGCTCCACGGCACGCGCCGAAGCGTAGATCTTGTCGAGCTCGATGAGCCGCGGAGTGCGAAAGTCAGCGTCCGATCGCAGGAACCGGCCAGCGGCATCGCGCAGCCGCAACGCTCCGATGCGGCTGAAATCATCGACCGCGGCGACGATGTCGAACCGTGTCAGTGGCCCGAGCGAATGATCGCGCTGCCGCCGCTTGGCGTGTGCGCGCTGGATGATGCGCTTACCCCATGCGTCGGGCTCGGTGTCGGCGATCGCGAAGGGGAATGGCGACTCGTCATCCGACGGCGCGCGGCGCGTGAAGTGCCCGGCGCGCAGCGGCAGATCGGGCGAGATTTCGAATCGTTCGGTGCGCGTCAGCCACGATTGGTCGTAGTTGAAGGCGGAGTACTCGCGGCGGCCGTCACGCACGAACGTGAGATCGCCGACTGCGATCGATGTGCGCCCTGCGCATACGCTGACCTGTTGCTTGATCGGCCGAGCGCTCACAGCGCCCCCGATCTGCGCCGCTGGCGCACGCGCTTCGGCAGTTGCTCATCCATGAGCGCGAGCCCGAGCTCATCCACGCCGCTGTCGAGTAGTTTCTCGAGGCGACTGAGCTCGCCAAAGACGTGCAACGCGCGCGCGACGTTTTCGAGCGCGACGCTGCCGTCCCCTTTTTCCAGTCGCTTGAGCGTGGCTTCGGAAACGCCGCTGCGTTCGGCCAGAGAGGATCGTGAGAGCCGCCTGCGTCGGCGCGCGCGAGAAACGTCCTCACCCAGCTTGGCTATGGCACGATCGATTGCAGGGGCCACCGGAAGCTTATTAATGGTCATATACGATCCGATAAACAGCTTAAAGGTTCATTTATAACCATTATGCGGGTCCGCGTCTACGACAGCTCGATATCGAGCGATCCCAACGCGACGAGCGAACCGTCGTTGGCCTTCACCTGCGGGCCCACCGCGACGATGCGCGCCACCAACTGACGGGGTGTCTCGGGAAGGCTCGCGACCCAGACATGCGCCGTCGTTTCCCAAGTCGCTCCCGTCGCGCGCTGCTCGGGCATATCGGTCACCGACAGCGATCCCAATGCGGGATGAGCGAAGATATCCACGTAAGCGTAGTCAGTGCGGCCCGTTGGTACGCGATAGCCATCCACCACGACTTTCCAGCTGCCGGCGGCGGGCTCGGCTATTTCCACCGCAGCGTCTGGCTCCGTTGACGCGGCCTGCGCCGCGATCCTGCACGGCGTCGAAGTGCAGTCGAACAGATAAATATCCAGGTCTGCCGCGGCATCCGTGACCTCATCGATGCGCGCCCGGAGCGAAGTGGCGCCGCGCGGCACGACGATGTCATACGTTTGCTGCTCGCCCTGGGCAATCGAACGCCTGGTGCGCGATGCGCTGCCGAGTGCTCCGGACACCGCGCCAGCGGTCACGGGCGCGAAGCGATTGCGCAGCTTCAGCGGTATGTCGATGGTTTGTCCGGCCTCCGCCGCCACCGCCGTGTATGTGAACGCCGCCGTCAACTCGACGCCGAGCAGAGTACCGGTGATCCCGAGCTGCGCCGGCGGCATGGGTTGCGGGCGTTGCGGGTCGAACTCGTTGATCGAGCCCAGCGAAAACGAGGCATTGACTTCCCATACGCCGGGCATCGGATCCGTCGCAGTCCAGTGCGGCTGTACATCGAACGTCGGCGCACTCAGCGGCCGCGGCTGATAGCTGTTCTCCGGCGAGAAGCCCTGCACCCGCAGCTTCTCTCGGTCCAGCGATGAAACAGCTACGGTGAGCGCGGCGACATCTTTCGGCACGGCGAAGAACGCACCGTGATCTCCCGGACGGGGCAGGGCGATCCGCGTCTCGACGCGGTATTCCTCGTGCGCGGTAAAAGGCTTCGCAGCCACGATGGTATTGAGAGCTCGGTGTACCGGGCCCGGCACGGCCGGATGGTCGAGCGTGAGGATGGCCGAACGAGCTCCTGCCGTTGCGGCCGTAATCTGCACGGGCACCTCCACTGATCGATTCAGCGGCAGTGTGACCGCCGTCGCGCTGCTGAATGTGCCGTCGTTCCCGAGCCAGCTCAGATTGAAAGTCATGGGCTCGCGAGAGCCGGAGGTGCGCGTGAATGCGATGCTGCGCACGCCGTGTGCGCCGGCGATCCAGCCTTCGCGTTCGTAGATGCCCACGCCTTCGTTGGGTGTCGATAAGAGAGGTGCCAGGCGCGTGCGCACTGGTGCGCGACTCACGACAGTCACCGGCGGCACATCCTGCAATCGCTTCAGCAGCTCGTAAGCTGCCGCCACTTGTATCAATCCGTTGCCTTGCTCGTGCGCTGCCAGGTTTGGAAGGTAGCGCGCGCTGCCGTTCAGCGCTTTCAGCAGTCTCGCAGCATCGAACGACACTCCGGTTTGTCGGGCCGCGCTGATCACGAGCGCGGCTGCGCCGGCCGCCATCGGTCCGGAGGTCGAAGTGCCGCCGCTGACCGAATAGCCGGGAGGAAGTTGATACAGACCGCGCACGCGCCCGCCCCGCATGAATCCCGGCAGCAGCGAAATCTCCTCGCTCGGCGCCAGCAGGTCCGGCTTCAGGGCGCCGCTGCCGTTGGGACCGTGCGCCATTCCCAGGTAGTGCAGGTTGTGCGCAGCTTGCGGGACGAATCCGTCGTTGACGCGATAGCTCTCGCGGCTCTGGTAGGCGCCGACGCTGACAGCATCTGCAGGCGATGCCTCCTCGCCGACGAGCGCAAGCCCGGGTGCGTTGCCGGCGCCCTGGAAAAACAGCTTGCTCGCGTAGCGATGGGTCAGGCGCCGCAGCACCACGCTGAAAGGATGGCGCGCATCGGTGAGCGGGTAGTTGCGATAGTGCGCCGCCGTCGAGCTCACGACGAGATCCACCTGCGGATGGCGGAATGCCGCGATCGCCGCTTCGATCCACTCGTATTGCCCGTCTCCGCCGACGCGGATCGATACCAGCCGCGCACCCGGCGCGATCCCGCGCAGCCGCCCGACCGGATCGGGATTGGCCACGACGCAGCCGATGATCTGCGTGCCGTGCTCGCCGTCTCCCGTGTTGAGCGCGACGGCCTTGCGCCGATGGTCGATCTGGATGACGAATCCGACGGTCTCACGCTCGGGCGTCGCAGGATCGTCGCGGCCGAGCGTGGCGATGTCGCGGCGCTCGCTGAACTGCTTCAGGCCGCGCTCGTCGGCAAAGCTCAGGTTGCGGTTGGTATCGACCCACACTTCATCGCTTCGCTCATCCCACAACACTGCGAAGGGCCCGGCGACGTCGAGGCCCGGCGACTTGCGAATGGCGCTGCTGCGCAAGTGGTGCAGGCCGATGCGGAAAGTGCCGTCGCGCGGGGTGATGTAGGTGTCATCACGAGCCGTCATGCGCCGTCCCGTCGCGAGCGACTGCTCGCGCATGTCCACCCATACGCGCGATTCGAGATCGTCGCGAGGATCCACCGTGTTGAGCACATCGACGATCTTCGGCACTGGCTTGCCATCGAGGCGGTAGGCCGTCTGCAGCTCCGGCAGCAGGAAATCCACCGGGCTGTCGAGCAAGGCAATCGTGACGCCGCGGCCATCGAAGGTGGGATGGAGGCGCTGGAATTCAGCTGCATCGATCTCAGGCAACGAGGAGTACGGATGGCGCAGCGGCTGATCGCTCCATTGCGGCGGCCAGGGTTGCGGCGTCGAAGCAGGCGCTGGTGGCGGCGCTGGCGCCGGCTCAGGGGGCGGTGTGCGTGCGCGCTCCCGAACGCTGGCGTCCACCGCAACGGACTCGATGCCAGGAGCGTCTGCGAGCTCGCCGGCATGCTCCAGCGGCATCAAGATCCGCAGATAGCCGACTTCGTCCGCGCGATAGCGAACTTCGCCGCCGGACTTCTGCGCACGCGCCACCAGCGTTGTCGTCGCGCCGGGCGCGGCGGCCACGAGCAGCATGACACTCCGCCGTCCCTGCGCACGCGCGAGCGCAATGCTTTCGCGGCTGCTCTTGAACAGCTTCGGCGCAGCTTCGCCCGGCGGTGCCGCATGGGTCGCAGTGCACAGCGCTCCTGCAACGAACGCTGCCACGCCCGAGCAAAATTTCATCGAAGCTCAGAAGGCGTGGCGGATGCTCAGGATGTAGCTGGCAAGCCTGGGGTCGCCCAGGTAGCTGTACAGGCCCAGTGTATTGCTGACGTCGAGCGGCGGCTCCTCGTCCAGGACATTGCGCACGGTCAGCTGCACTTCAGTGCCCCGCAGGAAACTCGAGTCGAAGCGATAGCTCGCAAAGAGGTCGTGATACATCTGGCTGCTGACAGTGCGCGACCCCTGGCTCTGGAACAGTGAGGTGCTGGAGCTGAGCGCGGGATTGGCGACCAGGTAGGAATCGAAGTAGTTGCCGAGCCAGCCCGCGGTCCAGCGCTCGCGCGTCCATGTGACGCCCAGGTTCGCTTTGAGCTTCAGCGGCAGGCTTGCGCTGTTGGAGAACGGAACGATGCCCGCGTTCTGGACCACCGGCGCGCTGGGCACCAGCTGGGTCTCGAGATTCGCGAGCCGCGTCGCCATGAGCTGCAGCTCCAGGCTGCCGCGCGCGGCGAGGTCGATCCGGTAGTCGAGCTGCAGGTCGTAGGCTTCGATCTTCGAGCGGGCGATGTTGGCGTTGGTGCGGTCGAGAAACGTGACCGGCCCGGCCCAGCCTGCAGGATCGGTGGGCAGGTTCGGCCCGCGCGTGACGCGTCCCGGCAGGAAAGCTTCGTTGTCCAGCACCTGCTGGAAATCCAGGGGCGCGATGTTGTCGGTCTTGTCGATGCGCGTGTAATCGAGCGAGAGCCGCAGAGCAGGGAGGAAGCGCGGTGTGAGGATGAGGCCGGCAGAGAAGCTCTCGGATTCCTCCGGGCGCAGATCGGGATTGCCGCCCGTCTGAAACTGGAAGCTCGGGAGCGGCGCGCCGCCGCGCCGCGGATCGATGAAGCCCGACGTGGTCCCCGGCAGGTTCGCGGAAAGCTGGTTGACGTCGGGCGCGACGAAGCCGGTGCCCCAGCTTGCTCGCAGCGCTACGTCCTGCAGCGGTTGATAACGCAGAGCGACGGTCGGATTGCTCGATCGCACGCGGTTGCGGACGCGCCCGATCGGCGTCGTGCTGGGCTGGGGGACGATCAGGCGGTCGGGCGCTTCGGTCGAATACTCGTCATGGCGCCCGCCGACTTGCAGCTCCAGCGATTTCGTCAGCGGAGCGCGCAGCTCGACGTAAACGGTGTCGACGTCCTGCGTGCGCGGCGGAACCAGCGACGTCGCTACGGTGGTGGAGGTGTTCTGGCTGCGGATGAGCCCGCCGTCCAGCTTGCGATCGCTGCGCTCGACGAACGCCGACAGCACCAGGTCTCCCGCCGGCAGGGAGAACAGCGGACCGGATGCGCGCAGCGTGATGTTCTTCAGTGTCGTCAGCTGTGGATCGAGCGTCCGGCCCGGCGGCAAAGCGTACGTCGCATAGTCCAGCGGATAGCGGATCGTGTCGCGGAACACATCCAGCGTGCCGTTCGCCACCGGTGCCACTACGGGCGGCACAGTGGGCGTGAGCTGGCTCCAGCGCGATTGCGTCCACGTGTAATCGATCTCGCCGGTCCAGCGGTGGCCGAGCTTGACGATGACACCGCCGACGACACGGTTGTTGCGATTGCGCTGGATCTGTTCCTCGTCGACGGTGTCGACGGGCACCGTCACCACGACGCTCTGGCCGAACGGATTGGTGAGCGCGGCGGCAGGGACGGTGAAGGTGGCCTGCGCGTTGGAGTATGGATAACGCAGTGTGCTGCTGGTGACGCTGCCTTCCAGGAATGCCTGCACGCGCGCGGAGAATTCGCGGCGCACGGTCCCCAGGAAAGAGCGCAGCTCCGGGGCGATGCTGATGAGATCCGTCTGCCCGCCGAATCTCTGGTTGGTCGGCGGCAGGCCGAAGTTGTAGCTGCCGGCGTTGGCGAGGAGGGCGGCGCCGGCGTCGGAGCTCGCGCCGGCATAGCCGGCGGGAACGAAGGTGATGGGCGAGCCGAGCGGCGTGCCGTCCTTCAGCGTCAAATTGCTGCCGTCGGCGCTCCTGATATTGGACGTGGCGCCGAGCGGTGGATTGTTCGGCGCCAGGTACGCAGCGAAGTTGTTGCGGCGAATGGCGTCGCGGCCGCGAGTGAACAGATCGCGGTCGCGCGTGAACAGCGCATCGCCGTCGGAGTAGCCCATGGCCAGCATCACGTTGGTCCGACCGTCTTCGAGACTGAAGCCGGCATTCACGTCGGCACGATAACGTCCCGCCGCGCCATCGACCGCACTGTCGTAAGTGAGCTTCGTTTCCACGCCGGTGTAGTCGCGGCGCAGGATGATGTTGATGACTCCGCCGGTGGCGCCGCCGCCATAGATGCCGGATGCGGTGGTCGGCAGCACTTCGATGCGCTCGATGGCGGCCAGCGGGATGGCGGTGAGATCGGGCTGCTGCGGCTGGCCGTTGAAAGTGGCGTTGGCCATGCGCCGGCCGTCGATGAGGATCAGCGTCTGGTTCGCGCCGAGCCCGCGCAGGTCGATGGAGCTGGCACCGAAGGCACTGGGTGTCTGCGTAGCGCTGCGGCCCGCGGCGTTCATCGGCAGGCGCTGCTTGAAGAAATCATCCAGCGTGGCGGCAGCGGAGTGCTCGATCCTGGCGCGGTCGAAGATGACGTATGGCTGCGGGTCGTCGTTCGAGCGGGCGATGTCGGTGTTGAGGATCTTCGAGCCTTCCACGAGGATCTCGGGGATACCGTGCGCAGCGCCCGCACCTTCCGAGCTCCTGGCGGAGTCGGACGAAGTAGCCTTGTCTTGCTCGGTCGCGTTGTTGCGGGCCGGCACGATGCGGACAGTGCGCTCGTTGACGAATTCGTAGGTGAGTCCGGAAGCGGCGATCAGCTTCTCCAGCGCTTCGGCCGGGGAGAACTTGCCGTCGACGCCGGCCGCGACGAGGTCGGCGCCGTCGGCGTCGCGCAGCAGGACCTGCAGTCCGCATTGTCTGGACCATTCGGCGAGGGCGTCGGCCAGGGATTGGCTCGGGATGTTGAAGTCGATCTTTGCTTCGCCCGCGGTGTCGCTCTGTGCTGTGGCGAAGTCTGCAGCGGCGAAGAACAGCAGCGCCAAGCATGCTGCCGCCGGTGCGCTCGTTGTTTTGCGCATGTGTGCTCGGTCTCCCCAGTCGTTCGGGCCTGTACCGACTGAAGAGGGCCGGCGGGGCCGTCTTCTCAATTTTTTCGGCTCTGGAATCAAGAAAAACGCGGTTCGACCCCTCTTCAGTACTGAATGGGGCGGTGAATTCCCAAGAATCTGCGGCTGTTCGATCAAGAAAACGCCCTTGACACCCCTCTTTATAGAGCATGGGCACGTGAGAAGCTGAGGCTCGTGGCAAGCGGTCGATCCAAAGGGGAGAGCACGTCGGCGCAGCCGATCCAGGCGGCATACGGCCGCTATGCGGTCGCGCTCAGCCGCTACCTCGTGCGGCGGGTGCGCAGGCCCGAAGACGTGGACGATCTCACCCAGGAGATCTTCGAGCTGTTCGTGAAGCGCAAGGATCGTGCGCAGGTCGTTCGCAATCCGCTGGCGTACCTGTTCCGGATCGCGTTCCACGTGGTCGGCACGGCCCTGGCGGACGAAGGGCGGCAGGGAGCGGTGATCGATCGCAACCGCACGCTCACCGAGGCGGAGCTCGAAGCACTCGGCTCTTCGCACGAGGATGCAGAGGCGCTGGTGGTGCAACGAGACGTACACAAGGCGCTGGAACAGCTGCCTGCCAGCTATCTGACGGCGCTGCTGCTGATCGAAGGTCAAGGCATGTCGTACAA
Source organism: Steroidobacteraceae bacterium (assembly GCA_035278165.1). GTDB lineage: Bacteria > Pseudomonadota > Gammaproteobacteria > Steroidobacterales > Steroidobacteraceae > Steroidobacter. The sequence continues at coordinate 30,255 of DATEJG010000084.1, read as the reverse complement.
GGAAGCGGCGCGAATCACCGGCTTCACGCCAGGCACGATCGCCACGTATGTGACACATGGGCGTGCGGCATTGAAGCTCGCGCTCGAGGGACGCGGCAAGGGAGCTTCCAGGGACAGCGGAGGGAACGGACCATGAACGTACGATTTCAGATCGATCGCCTGATCGCTTTGCAGGCGGCGGAATGGTACGAGCGCGTGAAGGACGGAACGAACGAGCCGAACGCGGACTTCGTGCAGTGGCTGGCCGAGTCGCCCCGCCACATGGAAGCCTTCCTGTCGATCGCGGGTGAAGCGCTGGCGATGCGCAAGGTGTTCGAGTCCGGTGCATTCGATCTCGCCGAGCTGCTGCGCAGGGCGAGGCCCGAGGTAGTGGAGCTTCCCGTCGCTGCTGCGCTGGCGCACCCAGCCCAAACGCCGCAGCGGAGATGGCGGCGCCGAATCCACATGCGCTCCGTTGCCGCTGCTGTGGCGATACTGTTGCTGGGCACGATGCTGTTCTATCAGTGGGCCTCCTGGCAGCACTTCGAAACACCTGTCGGCGAGCAGCGGACTGTTCAGCTCGTCGAGGGATCGGTGGTGAACCTCAATGCCCGGTCGCGCCTCGATGTGCGCTTCGATGATTCACAGCGCGACATCAAACTGCCGCGCGGCGAAGCCACGTTCAAAGTGACGCCGGACCCTGCCCGGCCTTTCCGCGTGCGTACGCCCGCGGCGGTGGTGGAAGCCGTGGGCACGCAGTTCAACGTGTATGCGCGACCGGACGGCACGACCAGCGTCGCAGTGCTGGAAGGCAAGGTGAAAGTCACCAGCGCTCGCAGCGGCAGCGCAGCGTCCGTTGCGCTCGCCGCCGGCGAGGAAGCGCAGGTGCTGCCGGATGGACGCATCCAGCGGGAAGAGCATGCGAGCGTTGCCGAGGCCGTCGCCTGGCAACAGCGCAAGCTCATCTTCAAGCGCACAGCGCTCGAGGACATGACCGCGGAATTCAACCGCTACAACAAGCTGACGCAGATCCGGCTGGAGAACATAGAGCCCGGGCGGTTCCGCTTCTCCGGCGCGTTCGATGCAGACGATCCGCAATCGCTGGCGACGCTGCTCAGCCGCGAGCCGGATCTGGCGGTGGAGCGCAGAGGCGATGAAATCGTGATCCGCAGCCGATAGCGCAGTGCGTTCGGCCGCCTTCGCGCATCATTGCTGTGGAGTCAGCACTTCATGGGCGACGCCCGCTTTCCCGAGCTGCGCTTCGAGCTTCGACCGGTCGCCGATGATCAGCCAGACCAACGCCTGCGGGCGCAGGATCCGGCGTGCGGCCTGTTCGACCTGCTCCTGCGTCACGGCTCGCACGTCGCTCACGTGTTTTTCGATCGCCCCGTTCGGCAGGCCGCGGCGGACCGAAGTCGCGATGGCGTTTGCGATTCCTTCGTCGGTCTCCCACTCGAGCGGCAAGCCGAGCGTCAGCATGTCCTTTGCAAGCTGCAGCTCGTCCGCCGAAATCGGCTTGCTGCCTTGCACACCCTGCAGTTGTTCCTTGATCGCCGCGATCGCTGCGGCGGCGCGCTGGTTTTGGACCTGGGTCCGGATCAACAGCATCTGTCCGGCTCGGCCGCCTTCGATGTAGCCGCGCGCCCAATATGCCCACTGCTTCGCGTCGCGCAGATCCATCTGGATGCGACCCGAAGTTCGGCCGCCGAGAATGTTCGTCAGCACCGCGTCGCTTGCGCTCGTCGGACCGGCGGGAGCATCGAGCAGCGTCGCGACGCTGAGGTCGGCCTGCTCCATCCCGGGACGATCGATCAGGTAGATCCCCGGACCCGCGACCTGCGCGGGCACGGACACGCCGGGTGCCTGCGAGCCGCTGGTGCTCCAGCGGCCCAGGGTGCCGGTCAGCGCGGCTGTCACTTCCGCCTCGCCGACATCGCCGACGATCACGATCTCGCTGTTGGCGGGGCTGAACCCTGCGCGATGAAAATCGACTACGTCCGCCCGCGTGATTCTGCGCACTCCGCTCGGCGTCCCGAGCCCGTTCTGTTCGGCGGCATAGGGAGTGGCTCCGTAGAGGAGTCGGCGGATGACCGTACGAGAAAGAGAATCCGGCGCGTTGGCGCTGTCCTGCAGCTCCTGGAGCTGCTGCTTTTTCTCGCGCTCCACTGCGGCGTCAGGAAAGGTCGGCGCTGCCACGACGGTACCGAGGAGGCCGAGCGCCTGTTTCATATGCTCCTGCGGCGCGACCAGAGTCACGGTGATCGCGTCGAGATCGGTCGCTGCCTGCAGCGTGGCATCGAGCCGCGCCAACTCGTCCGCAATCGCGTCCTCACCGAGCCTGCCGGCGGCGGCAGTCAGCAACGAAGCGGTCAGATGCGCGAGTCCCTGCTTGTCGTGCGGATCGATGCCGGCGCCGCCGCGCACGATCAGCGAAGCGACGACGAGCGGTCCGCCTTGCCACTGTGCATGCCGCAGCTTCAGGCCGTTGGGCAAGGTCGTGACGTGCGGTTCGGGAAAGTCGGCGGGCTTGAATGCCGTGGCTTCAGGGATCCGGCTCCTGTCCACATCGGGCGCCGCGGGCTGGTAGTGCACCGTCGGTTCGAGGTCGAGGATATGAGCGGGGCGACTCAGCCAGCGCCCGGTGGCGGCGGAGACGTCTGCTGCAGTCGCCGCGCGCATCTGCTGCATGTTCTCGTCCAACAACCCGGCGTTGCCGCCGCTCAATGCCCAGGTGCTGCCGAGCAGCTCGCTTTGTCCATCGAAGTCGGCGGTTCGCTGCGTCAGGCGGCGCAGCTCGCGGAGCCTGGAGCGTTTCGCACGCTCGAGCTCCTCACGTGTCGGTTCCTTGGCGGCCAGCATCGCGATCTCATCGCGGATGATGCGCTCGATGGTGCGGAACTCGGCCGCAGAGGCTGCCTTGGTCCAGATCTGCAGGAGACTGGCCATCGCCCGGGCGTTGACGCCCCAGGACAGGTCCGCTGCATTGAGCCCCGCCGCGGCAAGGCGCCGCCGTACCCGGGATGAGGTGCCGTCCATCAGTATCGACGCCGCCAGCCTGAGCTGAACATCCTCGGTCGTGCCGAAGCCGGGCATCGGCCAACTGATGAACAGCTGCGGCGAGGCCGAATCGAAAATGCGCTCGCGCCGGTCGTGGCTGAGCTCGGGCACCCATGCCGTCACCCGACCGGGACGCGGGCCGGTCGGCAAGCCGCCGAAATAGCGTTCGACCTTGTCGAGCGCCTCGGCCGCAGTGATGTCGCCGGCGATGACGACGGCGGCATTGCTCGGCGCGTAATAGCGCTTGAAGAAGCTCCGAACCTCGTCGAGCGTGATCGCGCCCAGCTCCTCCGGATCGCCGACAGCTTCCTTGCGATAGGGGTGCCCGGCTGGAAAGATGCCCGCCGCGATGTGGTGGCGCACCTCGCCTCCCGGCTCGTCGCGATTCATGTCGATCTCGTTGCGGACGATCTCGATCTGCTCGGCGACCGTCTGCTGGGTGAGAGTGAGATAGCCCATCCGGTCCGATTCCAGCCACAGCACGGCATCGAGCTGCGAGATCGGCGCAGTCTCGATGAGGCTCGTCGTGTCGACGCCGGTGCCGCCATTGGTGTTGGTGACGCCGAAGCTCTGCGAGGTCAGCAGAAAATTGCGCGGGTCGTGCTGCGATCCATAGAACAGCAGATGCTCGAAGAGGTGCGCCATTCCGCTGCGGCCCGGCGGATCGAAGCGCGACCCGGCGTTGTAGATCACCGTGACCGAGGCGATCGGCAGCTTGTGGTCCTCGCGGACCAGGACGGTCAAGCCGTTGTCGAGGGTGAATTGCGAGAAAGGTCCCAGGACCTGGTCAGGCTGCGCCGGAGGCGTTGCAGCCCGCGCCCAAGCCGTCGTGGCGATGAGCAGAAGTGCAGCAGTGGTTCTGATGAGCAGCATGTCGGCCAGTCTGGACCGGTGCGCGGGAACAGCCTTGAACCGGACAAACTTTTTGGAACGGGATTAGTTCACTGGCGAGCGGCGAGCGGCGAAGCTCGCGCGGTAGTGTGCCGGCGTCATGCCCACGAGGCGTTTGAACGTCCGGGAGAAATGGCTCTGATCGGCGAAGCCGGCGTTTGCGGCGATCGTCGCCAGGGGTTCATCGGACGCGCTCAGCTGACGGCACGCTCGCTCGATGCGCAGCCGGCGGATGAATTCGCCGATCGTGCAGCCATGGAAGCGCCGGAATTCGCGAGCGAGATAGACAGGATGCAGGCCGGCAGCAGCGGCGACCTGCGCGAGCGTCACTTGTTCGGTGAACCTCTCGCGAAGAAATTCCAATGCCCACGCGAGCCGTCGCGGTCGGCGGCGCACGGACGCGTGCGAGTGACTACGGGAAACCGCGGCGAGCATCTCCATCGTGAGGCCCTGAATCGCGAGCGGCGATGCAGTGTCGAGCTGCCTGAACTCCTCGTAGATTCTCATCATCAACGCGCTCAGCACGCCGCCGCGCGCATGCACCGAGTCGTCCAGCTGCAGCGAGAGCTCACGCGCGCGCTCGATCCAGCAACCGGCGACGTCGATGCTGAAGGCGCGAGTGTCTGCGCACGGAAAGGCCAGCGAATGACATTGATGGGCCGGCAGGAACGCTACCGTCGAAGGCTCATAGCGGCGAACTTTTCCGCCAAGGACTTCGCTGCACACCCCGGTCAAGCCGATGCAAAACACCGCCTGCTCATGGGCATGCTCAGGAACGTGGGCTTTCGCCGGATAGACGCCCTCGATCAGCTCCAATCCGGCGAACTCGCAGGTTTTGATGGTCTGCATGGCCTGGGTTGGATGCCGTGCCGGGCGTCAGCGTTTAACGGCGCCGGTTCTTGCGCTCGATGGCCACACGCGCTGCGCTCGACCTGTCCGCAGCTGCACTCCGTGAGCGCGACTCTGCACCGGTGGCTGAAGACTTTCGAATGCGTGTTCTCCCGCCGTTCCGGGCACGACAACCCGTGGAGCCACTACCTGGAAGGCTGGATGCGCTGTGCTCGAAACTCAGGCTTCGAGACGAACGTTCATAGCCTCATGGACCTGACTGCGCTGCAAGTTTGAGGCTGCGTGCTCCGACAGACGCAAAATTTTCTCTGGCGCGCCGTTGCACTTCTTGCATTCGCCGTCGGTATCGTGGGGCTGGCGATCCCGGTGCTGCCGACGGTGCCGTTTCTCATTCTCGCCGCGTGGGCTGCGAGTAAGGGGTGGCCCGCGTTCGAGCTGTGGCTGCTCGAGCACCGTCTCTACGGCCCGCACATTCGCAGCTGGCGCGAGCGGCGTATCGTGCCGCGCGCGGCCAAGATCTGGGCGGTCCTCACGATGTCCGCGAGCGCAACTCTCATACAGCTGCTCGACGTGCCGCGTTGGCTGCAGATCGGCACGCCGCTCGTGATGGCAGTGATCGCCGTCTGGCTGTGCAGCCGGCCCGAGAGCTGAGCCCGCTAGAAGTCTGCGTTCTTCGGCGCGCGCGGAAACGCAATCACATCGCGGATGTTCTGCATTCCCGTCGCGTACTGAATCGTCCGCTCGAAGCCGAGCCCGAATCCCGCGTGCGGCACCGTTCCGTAGCGGCGCAGGTCGCGGTACCACGAGTAGTGATGCTTATCGAGGTGCATCGCATCCATGCGCCGGTCGAGCATGTCCAGGCGCTCCTCGCGCTGCGATCCGCCGACGATCTCGCCGATGCCCGGCGCGAGCACGTCCATGGCTGCGACGGTTTTCTCATCGTCGTTGAGGCGCATGTAGAACGCCTTGATGTCCTTCGGATAGTCCGTCACGACGACCGGCCGGCCGATGTGATCGGTCAGGAAGCGCTCGTGCTCGGACTGCAGGTCCAGTCCCCACTTCACCGGGAACTCGAAGCTCTTGCCGGACTGCTCGAGGATCTTCACCGCCTCGGTGTACGTGATGCGGTCGAAGCTCGACTCGACGAATTTCTCCACGCGTGCGATGCATTCCTTGTCGATGCGCTCGGCGAAGAACTTCATGTCGTCCGGCCGCTCGGTGAGCACGGCGCGGAAGATGAACTTGAGCAATGCCTCGGCGAGGTCGGCGTTCGCGGCGAGATCCGCAAACGCGATCTCCGGCTCGATCATCCAGAACTCGGCCAGGTGCCGCGGCGTGAAGGATTGCTCCGCACGGAACGTCGGGCCGAACGTGTACACCTTCGACAGGGCCAGGCAGTACGCCTCGACGTTCAGCTGGCCGGAGACGGTCAGGAACGTGGCCCGGCCGAAGAAATCCTGCGCGAAATCGACCTGGCCCGCGGCGGTTCGCGGCAGGTTGGCGAGATCGAGCGTCGACACCCTGAACATCGCGCCGGCGCCTTCGGCGTCGCTGGCGGTGATGATCGGCGTATGAATCCAGTAGAAGCCGTTCTCGTGAAAGAACCGGTGCGTCGCCATCGCCAGCGTATGGCGCACGCGCGTGACCGCGCCGAACGTGTTCGTGCGCGGCCGCAGGTGGGCGACTTCGCGCAGGTATTCGAATGTATGGTGCTTCGCCGAGACGGGATAGCTGTCCGGATTCTCGACCCAGCCCAGCACCTGCACTCGCTCGGCCTGCATCTCGATCGCCTGGCCCTTGCCCTGCGAGCGCACCAGCTTGCCCGTGCACGCGACGGCACAGCCGGTCGTGATCTGCAGGATCTCGCTGGTGTAGTTCGGCAGCGTGCCGGCGGCGACGATCTGGATGCTGTCGAAGCACGAGCCGTCGGAGATCGCCAGGAACGAGAATCCCGCTTTCGAATCGCGACGGGTGCGGACCCAGCCGTTGATCGTCACCACCTGGTCGAGTGGCCCGCGTTCGGCGAGGGCCGCGGAGACAACTACGGTTGGCATGGGTCGAAGTCCGGAAGAAGCGTTGGCCGGCATTACACACGCTGGCGCAGGAAAAATCGACACACGCGCGCAGCTCGGATAAGTTTATTCGCTCCAGATGAACGCCATCGGCAGATGAACTCCAGCGGCACCGCCGCACGGGTGCTGCTCGCTGCCTTCCTGCTTTGGCTGATGCTGTTTCGCGTGCCGCTGATCTTCGTGGCTCCATGGCGCACTTCACGTACCTCGAACGAACTGCGTCGGAATCTGCGCGCGGCTGGCTGCAGCACTGTCGGCAGTGCTGCTGGCGTCGTTCACGGTACTGGTCTGGATCCCGATCGTCGCGGCGACTCCTACCGCTGCCGATTGGGCAGAGTTCCCCGACTCCTGCGCGCTGACAGCGGCGGCGTGGCTGGTGGCCGATTCCTACCGCGCAATCCCCTGGCTGGGCCGAAACCTGCGCAATCCGGCGGCGACTGCTGTATAGTCCGCCCCGGCTCGCGACTTTCCTTTTTCTTTTCTTGGCCACCCGCCCTCCGGCGTCTCCCGGCCAATTCAACTAAACCGAATCGTTTCGAACCTGGAGACAGTGCGCAAGCAGCTGTCGTGTCAGCACGCTGTCTGGCTGGAATTCCAGCCCGGCCGCGTCATTTTTTCAGTGAGTGTATTCATCGCATGAGCAAGATCTATGTGGGCAATCTGCCCTTTTCCGCCGACGAGCAGCAGGTTCGCGAGCTGTTCGCACAGCACGGCACGGTCGAGTCGGTCGCCCTGATCAACGATCGGGACACCGGCCAATTCCGCGGCTTCGGCTTCGTCGAAATGCCGCGTCAGGATGCGGCGCGCGCCATTCAGAGCCTCAATGGCCATGACATGGGCGGGCGGCCATTGAAAGTCAACGAGGCGCAGGACAAGCCGCGCAGCGGCGGCCCGCGCAACGGGGGCGGCGGCGGCGGTCAGCGTCGCTGGTAAGCAGTCGCACTCGCACGGGCCGGCAACGGCCCGTGCGGGATTTCACAGGAGGACGCGATGGTCGAACAAAGGTCACCTCAGAGCGCGGTCGCGGAGTTGGGCACGCTCGCAGATCGTCGCGCCCAGGTCGAGCACGAGCAGCAGCAGCGTCAGCTGGAACGTCAACAGCAGATCGCGCTGCTCGTTTCGCCTCTCAGCACGCCGGAGGAACGGATCCGCCGGTGGGAGCAGCTGCACGCGCTCACCTTGCCGCGCTCACCCACGCACAAACTGTTGCGTATCATCGCCGAGCAGACGGACCTCTCTCTGGAGCAGGTGCTGGAGGTGCAGGCTCTCAGCTTTGGCCCGCGGGCCCCGCAGCCGCCGCAAACCTGATCCCCGGATCCTTTAGTATTGCGAGCCATGAAGTGGCTCGCACTGGTCGCCCTCGCGTCCTTCGTCGTCTTCGCCTCGGGCTGCAGCAGCGTCGCGTTCTTCATCGCGAACACCGCAGCGCTGGTCGGCCGCTACGACCGCTCGGTCGGTCACGCCTACGGGCCCGAGTCGCGACACAAGCTCGACGTCTATTCGCCCAGGCAAGCGCGGGATCGTCCGGTCGTGGTCTTCTTCCACGGCGGCTCGTGGACCGCCGGTAACCGCGGGCTCTACCGCTTCGTCGGAGCGGCGCTCGCGCAGCGCGGGATCGTCACGGTAGTGCCCGACTATCGGCTCTATCCGCAGGTGAAATTTCCCTCGTTTCTCGACGACGGCGCGCTGGCGGTCGCGTGGGTGCAGCAGCACGCGCACGAGTTTGGCGGCGATCCGCAGCGGATCGTGCTGATGGGCCACTCGGCGGGCGGACACGAGGCAGCCTTTCTCGCCTACGATCCGCGCTTGCTGCAGAAGGCCGGTGCGGATCCGCAGTGGATCGTCGGCGTGATCGGTCTGTCGGGCCCCTATGCGCTGGTGCCCGATACGCAAGTGCTGAATGCGATTTTCGCCAGTCCGTACACCGAGGCCGAGTGGCAGCCGGTGCGCTTCGTCACCCCGCAGGCGCCGCCGACGCTGCTCGTGCACGGCACCGACGATGACGTCGTTGCCATCGCGCACGCGGAAAAACTGCGCGACGCTCTGCAGGCCAATCACGTCCGGGTCGAAACGCAGTTCTATCCAGGCAAAGGGCACGCCGATACCGTGGCGGGCATGTCCGTACCGGCGCGCCGGCGCACACCGGTCCTCGAGCAGAGCGTGAGCTTCATCGAATCCGTGGCGCGGCGTCCGCAGTCCTAGCGCGCGTTTTCCCGGAACAAACCCCACCGCGTCGGCGTTGGCTCTCGTCTGATTGCGCGTCCGCAGAGACGACGCCAGGCACCTGAAGCGGGAGACAGCGTGCGCAGTACCCAGGCGGCAACGGCGGCGTCGAAGGCGTCGGCCGAGTCGTTATTTCTCGGGGGCGGCGAGCTCGGCGGGCTCATGCGAGCCCTGGACTGGTCCGCCACCTCCCTCGGTCCGCCCGACAGCTGGCCGCAGAGCTTGCGCTCCTACGTCCGAATGATGCTCACGTCCCGCTACCAGATGTGGCTGGGGTGGGGCCCGGACCTGGCATTCCTCTACAACGATGCGTACCGGCCGACGCTCGGCGTCAAGCATCCCTGGAGCCTCGGGCAGCCGTTTTCCGAGGTGTGGAAAGAGGTGTTCGACCGGGTCAAGCATCTCGCCGACGAGGTACTGACGACCGGGCGGGCGACGTTCAACGAGGGCCTGCTGCTGTTGCTCGAGCGCAGTGGGTTTCCCGAAGAAACCTACCACACGTTCTCGTACAGCCCGCTGTTCGACGACGACGGCAAGATCGCCGGCATGCTGTGCGTCGTGCAGGAGGAGAGCGCGCGGATCATCAACGACCGGCGACTGAAGACGCTGCGCAGTCTCGCTGCGGCAACCGCGGCTACCAACACCGAGGCCGAGCTGTTCCGCGAGGTGCAGGCGCAGTTGAGCCAGAACCTGCACGACCTGCCGTTCAGCCTGTGCTATCTCGTCGAGACGCCGGGTACCGCGCGACTGGTTTCGGCTGCGGGCATGGAGGCTTCCCATCCGGCGGCACCGGCGCAGTTCGCGGTCGATGGCGGTCCCTGGTCGGTCGACCGGATCGATGCGCAGTCCCACGCGCTCGTCCTGGACGATCTCGCGGAGCGTTTCGTGTCGCTCCCCGCCGGCGCGTGGGATCGGCCGCCGCGGCAGGCGCTCATCGTGCCGATCACGCAGCCGGCCCACGAGCAGTCGGTCGCGGGCTACTGCATCACCGGCATCAACCCGTATCGTCAGCTCGACGCGCAGTATCGCGGCTTCGTCGAGCTCGTCGCCGGACAGATCGGCGCCGCGCTCGCGCGCGTGCGGGCGTACGAAGCCGAGCGCAAGCGCGCCGAAGCCCTGGCCGAAGTCGATCGCGCCAAGACGACGTTCTTCTCCAACGTCAGCCACGAATTCCGCACGCCGCTGACGCTGCTGCTCGGGCCGATCCAGGACCTGCTCACCGCCGAGCAGCCGAGCGACGCGGAGATTCGCGACAAGCTCGATCTCGCGCAACGCAACGGCGTGCGCATGCTGCGTCTCGTCAACGCGCTGCTCGACTTCTCGCGAATCGAGGCGGGACGGATGCGCGCCAGCTACGAGCCGATGGATCTCGCGGCCTTCAGCGGCGAGATCGCCTCGGGCTTCCGTTCGGCTGTCGAGAAAGCCGGCATGCGCCTGCGTGTGGCCGCGCCGCCGCTGCGCGAGCCCGTCTACGTCGACCGCGACATGTGGGAGAAGATTCTCCTCAATCTGCTGTCGAATGCTTTCAAGTTCACCTTCGAGGGCGAGATCGCGGTAGCGGTGCGCGCCGCTGCGGACGGCAACGCTGCGCTGATCGAGGTTGCGGACACCGGCATCGGTATTCCGGCAGAAGAGCTGCCGCGCCTGTTCGAGCGCTTCTATCGTGTCGCGGGTGCGCGCGGGCGCAGTTTCGAAGGCAGCGGCATCGGTCTCGCGCTCGTGCACGAGCTCGTCCGGTTGCACGGCGGGTCGATCGAGGTCGACAGCGTGCCGGGTCGCGGCACGACGTTCGCAGTGCGCATTCCGTTCGGCCATGCGCATCTGCCGGCCGAGCACGTCAGGACGTCGTCGTCGGGCACGGCGCAGGTCAATGCGCAAACCTACGTGGACGAGGCGCTGCGCTGGTTGCCGGACGTCGTCGATCCCGCGGCGCCGTTGCGTGCCGAGCTCGGCGCAGTTCGCGTCGACACCGCCGGTGCGGGCAAGCGCGTCTTGCTGGCGGACGACAACAGCGACATGCGCGAGTACGTACGCCGCTTGCTCGAATCGCAGGGCTATCACGTGCAAGCGGTCGCGGACGGTCAGGAGGCGCTCGATGCTGCACGCTCCGAGCCGCCAGATCTCGTGCTGACCGACGTCATGATGCCGGGACTGGATGGCTTCGGGCTGTTGCGCGCAATCCGCGACGATACGCGGCTCGCGGGCATTCCCGTGGTGATGCTGTCCGCCCGCGCAGGGGAGGGCGCGAAGATCGAAGGTCTCGATGCCGGCGCCGATGATTATCTCGTCAAGCCCTTCGTGGCGCGTGAGCTGCTGGCGCGCGTCAACAGCAACATCCAGATGGCGATCGTGCGGCGCGAAGCTGCACGCGCCGTGATGCAGAGCGAGCAGCGTTACCTGATGACGCAGGAGCGTCTCTCCATGGCGCTGTCGACCGGCCGCGTCGCGGTGTACGACTGGAACGTCGATTCCGACCGGCTGATGATCCAGGGCTCGCTGGCGCAGACGTTCGGCGTCGAGAGCGACATCGCATCGCACGGCTTGCCGCTGCAGAAATTCATGGAGGGCATTCATCCGGACGATCGCGAGCGGACCGCTGCGCTGGTCGCCCGGACCGTGGCGACCGGGGAGCCGTTCGAGGCCGAGTACCGGACGGTCGGCAGCGACGAAGTGCGCACCATGCTGTCGCGCGGGCGTATCGAGCGCAAAGCTTCCGGCGAGCGCTTCTTTTCCGGCGTGCTCATCGATCTTACCGAGCAGAAAAAAGCCGAAGCATTGCTGCAGGCCAGTCATGCGTCGCTCGAGGAGCGCGTCGTCAAGGAAGTCGGCTCGCGCCTGCGGGCGGAAGAGGCGCTGCGCCAGGCGCAGAAGATGGAGGCGATCGGCCAGCTCACCGGCGGCGTCGCTCACGACTTCAACAACCTGCTCACCGCGATCATCGGCGGTCTCGACACCATCCGCCGCGCGCGCGCGGACGACGCTGCGCGCATTCAACGGGCGACCAACATGGCACTGCAGGGCGCGCAGCGCGCGGCCAATCTCACCGGCCGTCTGCTGGCGTTTTCCCGCAGACAGCCGCTGGATCCGCGCTCGCTCGACCTCAACACGCTGGTCCGCGACATGACGGACCTGTTGCATCGGACGATCGGCGAGCACATCGAGCTGGAAGGTGTGCTGGTGCCGCGATTGTGGCGCGTCGAGATCGATCAGAATCAGCTGGAGAGCGCGATCCTCAATCTTGCAGTGAACGCGCGCGATGCGATGCCGGAAGGCGGCAAGCTGACGATCGAGACGGCCAACGTCACGCTGGGCGAGGGCGAGCCGCAGATGGACTTCGAGGTCATCCCGGGCGAGTACGTCGCGCTGGCGGTGCGCGACACCGGCCACGGCATGCCGAAGGAAGTGCTGGCGCGCGCGTTCGAGCCGTTCTTTACGACGAAGGAAGCGGGGCGCGGCACCGGCCTCGGCCTCAGCATGGTGTATGGCTTCGCCAAGCAGTCCGGCGGACACGTCACCATCGACAGCGAGGCGGGGCGTGGCACGACGGTGAAGATGTACTTCCCGCGCTTCCGCGGCGTGAGCGACGAGAGCGCACAACGCGAGTACGGCCCGGTGCCGCGCGCCAGCGAAGGCGAGGTCATCCTGGTCGTCGAAGACAACGAAGACGTGCGCAACTACAGCGTGATGATCCTCAGCGAGCTCGGCTACGACGTGCTGGAAGCGCACGACGCCGAGTCGGCACTGCAGGCGATGGAGCAGGCCGGCCGCGTCGACCTGCTGTTCACCGACGTGATTCTCCCGGGCCGGACAGGCCGGGCACTTGCGGACATCGCGCAAGCACGTTGGCCGACGCTGCGCGTGCTCTACACGACTGGCTATGCTCGCGATGCGATCGTGCACGACGGACGACTCGACGCCGGCGTGGAGCTCATCAGCAAGCCGTTCACGTTCGAGCAGCTGGCGGCACGTGTCCGCGAAGTGCTCGACTAGTCAGCGCCCGAGCCTGTGCGGCAGCGATCAGAGGCAGCCGCGCTCCCACGGACCGCTGATCGCGTACGTCGTTCCCGGATACTGCAGATGGCAGAACAGCCAGAGGCCGAACGGCCCGAACTGCACGCCGGTGTATTCGCTGCGCCCGATGCCTGACTCGCCGAACGGCTCGAGGTCGAGCGGTGTCGAGTTCTCCGCGAACGCGAACATCTCGCCGTCGAGACTCAAGCCGCGCAGGCCGTTGGTGCCGCCGTCGATGTCCTCGCCGTCGCCGTCTTCGGCGATCACCAGGCCCTTGCCGCGCGGGCTCGCGCAGATGTTGTCGCCCTCGTCCAGCACGTCCGGATCGCGCGACTCGAACACGAGCTCCAGCTCGCCCTTGTCGGGTCCGTGCGCGCGGTAGCGCCAGACCTGTCCCAGCTCCGCATCGCCGCCGCTGGAGCAGGTGAAGTACACGTCGCGGCCGAGCACGGTGACGCCTTCGCCGCCGAGGAACGCGGCGCCGCCTTTCGCGTAGCCCTGGTTGAACACGGCGGAGGGATCGCTCTCGGCGTTACCCGGATCCGCATCGTCGATCGTCACCCAGCGCACCGGCAACTTGATGCCGACGCTCTGTCCCGTGATCGTCGAGTACTGCGGCAACCCCTGCACGGCGAGCATCTGCAGCACGCCGCCGGCTTGCAGCCGGCCTGGCGACTTCGGCAGGAAGCGGTAGAAGCCATCGAGCGGCTCGCCGTTGTCCTCGGTCAGGTACGCGATCCCGGACTTCGGATCGATCGCCACGCCTTCGTGAACGAAGCGACCCATGGCCTTCAGCGGCACGGGCGTCACCGGGCCCGCTGCGCGCGCCGACACCTCGAAGATGTAGCCGTGCGGCTTCTCCAGTCCCGCGAGCACGCCCGCGGTGGTCTCTTCGCAGGTCAGCCACGTTCCCCACGGCGTCGCGCCGCCGCTGCAATTGACGATCGTGCCGCCGAGCACCGGCCAGCTCTGCCCGAAGCGGCCGGTGAGCGGATTGAACTCCAGGATCGTGCAGCCGCCATTGCCGAGGCGGTCATATGCCTTGTTGCCGACGTTCATCGGCGCAACGTCGGCGAAGTCTTCGGGATCGAGCTCGTGGTTGCGCACCAGGTGCAGCTTCGTGCCGAACTGGAACACGCCCATCGAGTCATGAGCGGGCGGCGTCAGCTGGCCGTCGCGCATCGCACTGCCTGCTGCGCCGCCCTTCACATAGAAGAAGTCGCGCGGCAGCTGCATGTCCGGCTGGCGTTGTACGAGCGGGCCGTACCCGCGGCTGCGGCGCGGTCCGCCGTGAGGCGAGTGCGCCTTGGCGAGCCCCGCGAAGGCGCTTGCAGCCAGAACGGTGGAGGTATTCGTAAGCAGACGACGACGAGAGATCATGGAGACGCCCTTTCTTCTGGTTGGCCGGTCGCCAGATATTCCGGTCGCTGTTTGTCAGTCGCGCGACTCCCTTTGTTACAATCTCGCGTCAACGGTCGAGGCACACGATGGATCAGCGCGAAGTCGAGTGGCACCTGGCGGCGACGGATCTCGACGCCGTGCATCGCTGGCTGTGCGAGCATCACACCTTCGACGGCTTGGTCATGGAGCCGCGGCCGCCGGTCGAAGTCCACGACACCTACCTGGACTCCAGCGACTGGCGCATCCAGCGCGCGGGGTTCGCGCTGCGGGTGCGCAAGGCAGCCGGCGAATCCGCGGCGACGTTGAAGGAGCTGCGTTCCGCGCGCGCCGAGGTTGCTGATCGACGCGAAGTCACGGAGCCGCTGTCAGCGTCGTCGCTCGACGCAATCGCAAGTTCGACGGGCCCGGTCGGCGCGCGCGTGCATGCAGTCGTCGGCGAGCATCCGCTGCGTGTCCTGTTTGCCGTGCGCACGGCGCGGCAACGGTTTGCCATCAAGAGCCAGGGCGACAACGACGACATCGGTGAGATCACCCTGGACGAGACCGTGATCTCCCGCGACGACGGCGAGCCGCAGACGAGCGTGCAGCGCGTCGAAGTCGAGGCTCGCGGCGGGAACACCCAGCCGCTCGAGCAACTGGTCAGGACTCTGTCAGGCGAGTGCGCGCTCGAGGCCGCAGCAGAGAGCAAGTTTGCGGTCGGGCTCAAGGCCATCGGCCTGGCGCCGCCGGTGCCCGCGCTCGGTGCAGACGAAGTCGATGCGTCGATGAGCGCGGAGCAGGTGGCGCTGGCGACGTTGCGTCGCTATGTATCCTCGTGGCTCCTGCACGAGCCGGGTGCGCGACTCGGCGAAGATCCGGAGGAGCTGCACGACCTGCGCGTCGCCGCGCGCCGCATGGACGCGACGATCGGCCTGTTCGCGGAGCATCTGCCGGCGACGATCGTCCGTTTGCGCACGCGCATCAAGATGATCCGCGACGCGCTCGGCAGCGTCAGGGACCTCGACATCGAGCTCGCGCATCTCGAGGAGTTTGCGCGGGGTCTCGCGCCGTCGCAGCGCGCGACGCTGCAGCCGTTGCAGAAGATTCTCCACTCGGAGCGCGAGCACGCGCGCGAGCGGATGTTGCGCGTGCTCGATGCGGACCAGAGCGAGAACGCGCTGGCGCGTCTGAAGGCAACACTGCTGACTCCGCCACGGCCGCGCAATCGAGTCAAACCGGCATCGATCACCGCCGCGGCGCCGACATCGATCCGCGCACGCTACAAGAAAGTGCGCAAGGCGACCGCGCGCCTGACCGCCGACTCTTCGGCGGCCGAGTACCACGCATTGCGTGGCCGCATCAAGAAGCTACGCTATGCCGTTGAGGCTGTCGCCCCGATCTACGATGCGCCGGCGAAGCAGTTCCTGCGCGTATTGCGACGGCTGCAGGATCAGCTCGGCATCCAGCAGGACGCCGACGTTGCCTTGACCCGCCTGCATCAGCTGACTCAGTCCGGTCGTGCCCGCTTGCCGGCGCAGACGACATTCGAGATGGGCCGCATGGCCGAGCGTCATCGCGCCGCCGGAGCCCGTGCGCGGGATGAGTACGAGCGTAGTCACCACAAGCTGCGCAAACGCTGGAAGAAGCTGCGCAGCAGGCTCGATGAGCTCGACGAGCAGCCGCCACGGCAACCCGTCGCCCCGCGCATCGAGCGCGTCGAGGCAGTCGATCAGCAACTTCCGGCAGACGACGGTGCCGCCAGAGACGATGGACCTGCTTTACAGTGACGGTGCTTCTCCGTAGCCTATGCGCTCGGTCAATCGTCATCGTTTGCCGCTCATGCGTCTGATGCACCTGGCCCGAAGACCGCCGCAGTGGCTGCGAGTTGCTCTCGCGGCGCTGATGCTGGCGTTCGCGGTCAACTCCATCGCGCACGTCACCCACCGGCACGATGTCGCGCCGTCCTCGGCAACCCACAGTCTCGCGTGTGGCTACTGCCTCTCCTTCAACGGCCTTGCCGACGCACCTCGCTACGAGCATGCGGCGCCGGTCGTCGAGCATGAGCATTTCTACCTGGTCGCCGAGTCTGCGGCGCCCGTTGTCCGTCGCCCGGCGACCTCCGCCCGGCCCCGAGCTCCGCCCGTTCTCTGAAGCGTGTCGGCAACGCCCTCATCGCGCGCGGTGAGGGTCTCGTCGTCGTGGCCTCGGCCATGACGACTGCAACCATCTGCTTCAGGGATCACCGTCATGTGCTCGTCTCATTCGTTGCGCGTCGCCGTCGTGGCGATGCTCGTCAGTCACGCCGCTCTTGCCCAGGAATCCAGGCCCGAGGAAGTCATCGTCACCTCGACCGCGTTGCGCGAGCGGCCGCTCGAAGTCGCCCAGCCTACCGAGGTCGTCGCGGGCGATGAGCTGCGGCGGCAGATCGCCAGCAGCATCGGCGAAACATTGGCCAAGGAGCTGGGCGTCAGCTCCACGTACTTCGGTCCGACCGCCAGCCGCCCGATCATTCGCGGCCTGGGCGGCAATCGCGTGCAGATGCTGCAGGACGGGCTCGAGTCGCTCGACGTGTCGAGCCTGAGTCCGGATCACGCGGTGACGCTGGAATCCGTCGTCGCGCAGCAGGTCGAGATCATCAAGGGACCCGCGGCATTGCTGTACGGCAGCGGCGCCGCCGGCGGCCTCGTCAACGTCGTCACCGATCGCATCCCGATGGAAATGGCGGATGCGCCGCTGTCGGGCGCCGTCGAGTTACGCGGCGACACGGCGTCCGACGAGCGCACGGGTGCGCTGAGCCTCAACGGCGGCAGCGGACCGCTCGTGTTCCACGTCGACTACTTCGATCGCGAGACCGACGACGTCGACATCCCGGGCTTCACGCAGTCGGATGCATTGCGTCGCGCGCTGCTCGCCGCAGGCGAGGAGCCGGACGGCGTCCGCGGTCGCCTGCTCAACAGTGCCAGCGATACGCAAGGCGGTGCGGCCGGTGCCTCGGTGATCGGCAGCGGGGCGCGCGGCGGCGTGTCGTGGAGCCGCTACGAGACCAACTACGGCATCGTCGGCGAGGAAGAGGCGTTCATCGACATGAAGCAGGATCGCTACGACGCCCGCGCCGAGCTCGATTTCGACGGACCGATCCAGGCGCTGCACTTCGACGGCAGCTACAACGACTATACCCACACCGAATTCGAAGGACCGGGCGAGCCCGGAACCGTGTTCAACCAGGATGCCTACGAGTTGCGGGTCACCGCCGACCACGAGCTCGGCAGCGGCTGGCGCGGCACGTTCGGCGGCCAGTATGTCGACATCGATTTCGAAGCGCTCGGCGACGAGGCATTCGTGCCGCGCTCGAAGACCGCGGCCACCAGCCTGTTCGCCTTCGAGGAGCGCCATTTCGACCGCTGGACCCTCGAGCTGGGTGCGCGCGCCGAGCGGCAGAAGATCGATCCGGACCCCGCAACCGACCTGCCGGGTTTCGCGAAAACTGCGGTCAGCTTGTCGGCCGGCACCGTGTGGAAGCTTGCCGAGGACCGCGCGTTTGCCGTGAACGTCACGCGCACCCAGCGCAATCCGCAGGCGGCCGAGCTGTATGCGAACGGGCCGCACATCGCCGATCAGCGATTCATCGTCGGCGATCCCGATCTGGGCCAGGAGACTGCCGTCACTGCCGACGTGTCGCTGCGGCGCGCCGGCAACGGGATTCAGTGGACCGTGAACGCCTACTACAACGACTACAGCGACTACATCTTCGAGAATCCGACCGGGGAGATCGAGGACGAGCTGCCGGTGTTCGTCGTGAGTCAGGGCGGCGCCAAGCTGCGCGGCTTCGAAGCCGAAATCGGCTTGCCGCTGCTGCGGCAGGGCGAGCAGCATCTGGAGCTGCGGCTCTCCTCGGACTACGTGCGAGGCGAGCTCGACAGCGGCGGCAACCTGCCGCAGATGCCGCCGCTGCGCTTCGGCGCCGCGCTCAGCTATGACCGCGATCAACTCCACGTCGGGCTGCAGGGCTACTACTACGACCAGCAGGACCGGATTGCCGAGAACGAGCTGCCGACCGACAGCTTCATGCTCGTCGATGCGGACGCCAGCTATCGTTTACCGGTGGGATCGAGCAGCGTGCTGCTGTTTCTGCGGGCCAGCAATCTGCTCGACGAAGACGCGCGACAGCACGCGTCGGCGCTGAAGGACATCGCGCCGTTGCCGGGGCGATCGTTGCACATCGGCGCGAGAGCCGAGTTCTGAAGGCGCGGCGGGTCGGGGGACGCGCTCTTTCGCGCAGGGAGCGCGACCTGCAACGCACTACGCGGGTGCTGCTGACGATCGCAATCCTCGTCGGCATCTCTGTGTGGACGATCCTCAATGTGCTAGCGCCGCGCAGCATGCCGATGGTGACGGTCTACGCGAGCCCGGACTGCGCGAGTTGCCTGCGATGGATGCAGCACATCGCGGCGCGTGGCTTCCGCACGCAGCTCGGCCCGGAATCGGACTGGCCAGCCGTGCGGGCGCAGCTCGCACTGACGCCAGAGTTTCGCAGCTCCCTGACGGCTGTGGTGGAAGGTGGCTTGCTGATCGAAGGGCCGGTGCCGGCGCGCGATATCCATCGTGCGCTCACCTTGCGCTCGTCGTACGACGTGCGCGGCCTCGTGGTCCGGGGAGTTCCGCGCGGCTCTCCTGGCACGGACCCCGTCATGCCGGAGCCGTACACCGTATTGGTGGTGCGTGGCGGCGGGCGCATCCAGCCATTTGCCGTGCACGAACCGTTCTGAGGAAGCCGCCATTCGGCGCGGGATGAGGTCCATCGCATCGCCGGTCATTCACTAGGTCGCGCGTCGCCGTTTCATCCATGGATCCAGGTCCTATGGACGCTCGCGCTCGTTGACTCGATCATCGCAATCCCAAAATGGGCTTGACACCCGACGCCGCCGAATCCGGGTGGGCCGGGCCCACCCGGATCGACGCAAGGACAACATGGAAGCTGCGACGGTCACTACCCGTCGTCCCACCCGCCGGCGGGAGGGTTGCAAGGCGGACTTCAGCGTGAACTGACGGCCGCCTCTTTCTTCCCGGACTCCACTGGCTACAAACCCCTGACGAGCTCGGTCACCGGCACGCGGATCCCGTGCGCCACCTGCCAGAGCAAGCTCAACGTCGGATCGCTCGCACCGCTCAGCATTCGCTCTGCCGAACGCCGGCTTCGCCCCGTCAGCGCAGCAAGTTTCTGTGCGTCGATGCCGCGCGCTGCGCAGACCCGGCGCAGATTCCTGCCAAAGATCCGACGGGCATCGGCGCGCCGTCTGCTCTTTGACCTGCGGAAAGATGCTGCCATTCATGCTCCGACGTACCTGCGCTATAAGACCAGCACTTATATGCTAGGTATGAGGATGGTATATCCGAACGAGCAGAAACATCTACTCTGTTTGCACTTCGGCTGCTGTCAGCTTTTGCGCTTGCGCGCCGTCAACAAGTCCACGACCGTCACGCCGAGCCGGTCGGCCAGCCGCTTGATGGTGCTCAGCTCCGGATTGCCGCCGCTGCGCTCGAGCCGACCGACGTAGCTGTGGTGGAGGCCGCAGCGCCTGGATAGTGTTTCCTGGCTGAGCTTGGTGCGTTTGCGGTATTTCTTTACGTTCCGGGCCAGAACGCCTTGAATACCTTTGATGGTTCGTCTCGCGGCCATTGAGAACCCTGGTGTAGAGCTGCTGTCGGGCAATCCGCGGCGATTCTCGCCGCTGTATCGCCATCTAACAAGGTCGCAGGGTAGGCGCGCGCGAGCGCACCGGTCTATCTGTAGATCAGAGCGATCTTGGCGAGCTGCGCAACAGCAGTGCCGAGACGAGCGAGACGAGCAGGCCGACCGGAAAGATTTCCAGGAAGGTCATCGGAATCCGGAACAGCGGATTGGCGTAGCTGGCTCGCAGCGATTCCAGCTTCGCCATCTCCTGGGCCAGCGCTGCCGGCGCGGCGCCTTCGGCCTGGCGGGCGCGCATGATGCCGGCGACGTACTGGTCCATGAACGCGTAGTCGGTCAGCGCGAGATAGACCTCCCACACGGCGACATAGGCCACGCCGGCCGCGGTCGCGATGGCGAGTCCGACCGCGAACGCGGCGCCGAACCTGATCACGCCGCCGCGCTCGACGTCGCGATAGCGCTTCACGCCGACGAAGATGAACGTCAGCGCTACCAGCATCACGAGGTAGCCGAACCATTCCGAGCTGAAGAGGCTGTCGTGCCCGCCGAGCGCGAGGCCGGCGATCATCGTCACGATGATCACGAAGCCGGACAGCAGGCCGTAGGTCAGGGCGTAGCGGAGGGCGGTTTTCATGGCGGAATTGTCGGCCTGAAGCCTGCGGCAGGCCATCACCCGCATGGGTGATTCGTGCGATTCCGCCGCTCGGGTTACGGGATCAGCGCCAGCTCGCGCGCCTTGCCGATCGCCTGGATGCGCCGGCTCACCGCCAGCTTCTGGTAGACGCTCGCGATGTGCGTCTTGGCCGTGTTCGGCGAGATCTCCAGCTGCCTGGCGATCTCCTTGGTCGATTGCCCGGACCCGAGGAGCTCCAGGATCTGGCACTCGCGCGGCGTGAGCCCGAGCGAGCGGATGGCGGCGTCGTTGCGCTCGAATACCGTGGAGGGTGCACGGCGTCGGGTCAAGCGATGACCCGCCCACACGCCCAGCGCCGTGAAGCTTGCGGCGAGCAGGACGATGTAGATCTGCGTGGAGAAGGCACGCGTAACATAGCGGTACTCGAGCCACTCCAGCGCCATGACCGCCAGGGCGAGCGCGACAGCGTAAAGAATGATCGCTCTGGCCATGGGCTTACGAGATGTGGCTGGTCCGGTCGCGGATCAGCTCGACGAACTGCTGGCCGTAGCGGGTCAGCTTGGCTTCCCCGACGCCCGAGATCGTTGCGAATTCCTCCAGCGTCGTCGGCTGGCGTTGCGCCATGGCGCGCAGGCTCGCGTCGTTGAAGATGATGTACGGCGGCATGCCGGCTTCATCCGCAAGACGCTTACGCAAGGTGCGCAGCGCCTGGAACAGCTCGTCATCGCCTTCGCCGGTCGCAGTCTGCTTCGGTGCCTTGCGCCCGCGGCCCGGCTTGACCGATTCGCCGACGTGCACCGCCCGCTCGCCGCGCAGCACCTGCCAGCTCGCGTCATTCAGCGACAGGACGGCGTAACCGTCCTGCGACTGCGTCATCAGTCCTTGATGCAGCAGCGCGCGAGCGATGTCGCGCCACTCGTTCAAGCCGAGATGCTTGCCGATCCCGTACACGCTCAAGCTCGTGTGGTCGCGCGTGATGACACGCTGCGTCTCGCCGCCGCGCAGGATCTCGATGACGTACGCGATGCCATAGCGCTCGCGCCGCTGCGCGAGCCGCGCAATGCACGACAGGAACTGCCTCGCCTCGGTCGTCCGGTCGAGCAGCGTGCGTGGCTCGATGCAGTTGTCGCACGCGTTGCACTTGCCTTCGAAGATCTCGCCGAAGTAGCGCAGCTGCACCGACCGGCGGCACGCGCTCGATTCGGCATAGTTCAGCACGTGCCGCAGCTGCTGGCGGGCGATGCGCTGCTCGTCCGCGAGCGGCTCGAAGCTCACTGGATCGACTTTCTGCGAGATGATCATCTCCGCCGTGCGGATGTCGCCCGCGCCGAAATACAGGATGCAGCGCGCGGGCTCGCCGTCGCGGCCGGCCCGGCCCGATTCCTGGTAGTAGCCCTCCAGCGTCTTGGGCAGGTCGTAGTGCACGACCCAGCGCACGTCCGGCTTGTTGATGCCCATGCCGAACGCGATGGTGGCGACGATCACCTGCGCATCGTCGCGAATGAACGCTTCCTGGTTGTCGCGCCGCGTGTCGGCATCGAGACCCGCGTGATACGGCAACGCGCGAATGCCGTCGCCCTGCAAGCGCTCGGCGAGCTCGTCGACTCGCTTGCGCGACAGGCAATACACGATGCCGGCGCCGCTGCTCGCGCGCGCCCGCTCGAGCACTTCCGTGTACGTCGCCTTGGTCTTGGGCCGCACGGCGTAGTAGAGGTTGGGCCGGTTGAAGCTTGCGATGTGGATGGAGGGATCGCGCAGCGCCAGCTGCCGCACGATGTCCTGCCTGACCCGCTCGGTGGCAGTGGCAGTGAACGCAGCGATGGGGATGTCGGCGAAGCGCGCGCGCAGCCGATGCAGCTGGCGGTATTCCGGGCGGAAGTCGTGGCCCCATTCCGAAACGCAATGCGCTTCGTCGACGACGAGGCACGAAATACCGTGGGTCGCCTGCAGGCGCGGCAGCACGTCGCCTTCGAACTCGGCTTGCAGCAGCCGCTCCGGCGCCACGTACAGGAGCTTCAGCTCGCCGCGCTCCAGCCGGGCGAACCGCTTGGCGATCTCGCGGCGCTCGAGCGACGAGTTGATGAACGTGGCCTCGATGCCGTTGTCCTGCAGCAGCCGGACCTGGTCCTGCATCAGCGCGATCAGGGGCGAGACCACGATACAGACGCCGGGCCGCAGCAGCGCCGGAAGCTGGAAGCACAGCGACTTGCCGCCGCCCGTCGGCATGATCGCCAGGGTGTCGCGAGCGCGCAGGATGTCGCGCACGATCGGCTCCTGGCCGGCCCGGAAGGTGTCGAAGCCGAAACGCTGTTTGAGCTCGGCGGTCAGGTCGAGGTTCATCGGAACGAAGCTTAACCTCGCGCGCGCGCCGGCACGTGCGGAATATTTTCGTTTCGGCGGGAGTAACTTGCCGCTGCCGCGCCACCGATGCTATGTAGCGATGCCATGAAGCTCTGTATCTGCCTGTTGTTGCTGATCGCCGTCCCGTGCCGCGCCTGCGAGCCGGCGGGCATCGAGGGACTCAGGAAGGATGTCGAGCAGGCGTTCAGCGCCAAGTCGTTTGCGAGCATCGCCGACAAGTACGGCGACTCGCCGGGCGTTCAGCTGACCCTGGAAAACGAGTACGACGAGCAGAATCCCACCACCCGCCTGACGTTCGAGAGCATCGCCGCGCTCTCGCAGTGGTTCTTCGAGAAGCACGAGTTCAGCGAGCACATGATCGTGCCGTCACCGCTCGCCTGTCGCAGCGAGAGCTGTGCATATCAGCTCCCGGAGCTGACGCTTCACCATGGGGTCTATCTGCTCGGCTTCGAGGCGAAGAGGGCGGGTCAATGCATGGTGCTGTCGCAACTGCGCATCCACTGGGGTTGACGGCTATCTGGCCGGCATGAAGCTCGCCGACAGATCGCTGCGCACGAGGTTCATCCTGTAGCGCACGTCATCGAGCGTGAACTGCAGCATCTGCTTGGGCGGATTGCTCGTCTTGAGCAGGAAGCGCGAGAGATCGACGTCCCGCGCGTTGAATTGCACCTGCAGCCAGTCGCCTTCGGCGCGCTGCGGCTGCTCGCGCAGCCCCGCCAGGATCTGCTGGATGCGCTCGAAGTGCGCGGGGTTGCTCTGCTCCAGCTGGGCCAGGGCCCCGGCCTCGTTGAGGTCGATCGTCGAGCGCAGCAGGTCCTCTGCGGCGAGGGCCGGAAAGCACGCCAGGGTGGCGGCGAGGATGAGCAATCTCAGCATGACAGCCAGTACTCCGACAGGCCACGGAAGCTTGGAATCGTGCGGTACTTCAGACCGCGCGGCGCAGGCCGCAGGTTCGGAAAGCGCCTCAGCAAAGCGCTGATGCCTTCCTGCGCTTCGACGCGAGCGAGCGGCGCGCCGAGGCATGTGTGCTTGCCGCCGCCGAAGGATTGGTGCTGCACGTCGGCTCGCTCGATGTCGAAGCGCTCCGGATGCGGGTTCGCTTCAGGATCGTGGTTGGCCGCCGCCAGCGACACCGTGATGCTGTCGCCGAGATGCATCGGGCAACCGCGCATCGACAGCTCACGCTGCACGTTGCGGCCGGAGTTCGTCACCGGCGAGTCGTAGCGCAGCATCTCCTCGACAGCGTTCTCGATCAGCTCCGGTCGTGCGCGCAGTTTCGCCAGCTCCTGCGGATGATCGAGCAAGGCCTTCACGCCGTTGCCGATCAGGTCGGTCGTCGTCACGTTGCCGGCGATCAACAGCAGGTTGCACTGGATGACGATCTCGTCGTCGGTCATGCGATTGCCGGCTTCCTCGGCATGCACCATCGCGCTGATCAGGTCGCTGCGCGGCGCGGCCCGGCGCAGCTCGATCATCCTGCGGAAGTAAGCGTCGAGCTCCTGCTGCGCCGCCAGCGCCGCCGCGTTCTGCTGCGGCGTGCGGAACGGATTGAAGAACGCCGCCACGCTGACCTCCGACCAGCGCCTGAACGAGTCGCGGTCGGCCGGATCGATGCCGAGCATTTCCGCGATGACGATGACCGGCAGCACGCCGGCGAACGCCGTCATCAGGTCGAACTCGGGGCCGTCGATAGTCTCCAGCAACCTTTCGGCGATCTCGCGCACGCGCGGCCGCAGCGCTTCGACCGCCTTGAGCGTGAACGCCTTGTTCACCAGGCCGCGCACGCGCCGGTGATCCGGATCGTCCATGAAGAGCATCGACACCAGGGTCGAGCCCGTTGCCGCCAATCCGGCAATTCTCGCAACGTACGAGGCAGGATTGGCCTTGCGCGGGTCGGAGCTCATGTCCTTGTCGCGCAGGATCTGCCGCACGTCGTCGAAACGAGTTACGTACCAGCGATTGAACAGGTCGTCATGCAGCACCGGCGCGCGCTCGCGCAGCGACTTCAGCACCTCGTAAGGGTGATCGCGGAACCGCGGATCGAAGGGCGTCAGCTGCATGCCCTTCGGCAATGAGTCGCCGGAGGAGTCGCTCATGGGCGTGAGTGTCCGCCCGCGGACGCCGCACTTCAACGGGGACGCGACGTCCCCGAAGGGATTCAGGACCAGATCGTCTCGATCCCGCCCCATGCCTCGATGCGAGCATCCCTCGTCACGAGCGGCATCTGCATTTCGAGCGCGGTCGCAACGATGAAGCGGTCTGCAGGGTCTTCGGGGAACGATCCGCCCAAGCCTGCGGCGCGGACGGCCGCGGACGGCAGGAACGGCAGCAATTCGACCTTCGGGCGAGCGAGAGCGGCTTGGACCCAGGCATCCACCGGGATGCGCAGTTTCAGTTGCCCATGCCGACTCAGCATCGCCACCTCCCAGCACGAGATGGGATGCACGCCCAGGGATTTCTCCCTGTTGATGCGCGCCCGCGCGCGCGCGGCAAGCCGCCGGTCCTCGGTCGCGTACCAGATCCAGGCATGCGTATCGAGCGCAATCATGCATTCTTCTTGACGCTATCCCAGCTGACTTCGATGGGCGAGAGCAGATCTCCCTGGTGCAGGATGCTGCCCTTCAGCGGATTGTCCTTTGTGCTGCTTTTGTCGACATACGGCGAGATTTCGGCGACCGGCTTGCCGTGCCGGGTCACCACCAGCGGCTGCCGGGTCTTCCTGACCTGCTCCAGCAGCGCCAGGCAACGAGCCTTGAAGTCGGCGGCAGCGATGGTCTTCATGCGCATAGCCTTTGCGAAAATATGGACAGATTTTATGGCCCTATTTTGTGGAAGTCGAGCCGCGCCGTACGAAGTACGCGATCGAGATCAGCACCAGCCACGGCACGCCGACGATCCAGGAGATGCGCCAGAACTCCTCGTCCAATCCCATCGTGACCAGGATGGCGACCAGCAGGCCGATCGCGAGCAGCTGCAGCCACGGGAACAGCGGCATGCGCACCGGCAGGTCGAGTGCCTGGTGCTTGCGCCGGAAGCTGAGATGGCTCAGCAGGATGAAGATCCACACCGTCATCGCGCCGAACAGCGCGACGCCGAACAGGTAGTTGTAGGCGAGCGGCGTCAGCTTGGAGATGCCCGCGGCGATCAGGATGCAGGCGCCCGAAACGAGGATCGCTGCCAGCGGCGTCTGCGTCTTGCTGAGCTTCCCGAGGAAGCGCGGCGCATAGTTGCCGCGCGACAGCGAGAACAGCATGCGCGAGCACAGGTACACGTTGGTGTTCATGCTCGAAAGCGCGGCACTGATGACGACGAAGTTCATGATGCCTGCCGCGTATGCGATGCCCGACCCGGCGAACACTTTCACGAACGGGCTCTGCTCGACCACTTTCGCGCCGGTCTCGGTCCACGGCACGAAGCTGACGACGATCGTCAGCGCGAGGATGTAGAAGAGGAACAAGCGCAGCAGCATCGTGCGCAGCGCCGCGGGAATAGCCTTGACCGGATCCTGCGTTTCGCCCGAGGTCACGGCGATGACCTCGATGCCGTTGAACGAGAACACGCCCATGATCACCGCCATCCACACGCCGGCCATGCCGTGCGGCATGAATCCGCCCGGCAACCCGGTGAGGTTGTGGAAGCCGACCGCAGGCACGCCGATGCCGAGGATGTGGACCGCGCCGAGGATGATGAACAGCACGATCGCGCTCACCTTGATCATCGCGAACCAGTACTCGAACGTGCCGAAGTTGCTCACCGAGCGCGCGTTCACGTACAGCAGGATGAGCGCGAACCCGACCGACCACAGCCACACCGGAACTTCCGCGAACCAGTACGTCATGTAGATGCCGGCCGCGACCGCCTCGCCGCCGATGGCGATGACCTGGCAGAACCAGTACGTGTAGCGGACGACGAATCCCGCCCACGGATTGATATACGTCTCCGCGTACACGCCGAACGAGCCGGCCGCCGGATGTACGACGGCCATCTCCGACAGGCTGAACACCATGACCAGCGCGATGAATCCGGCGATGGCGTAGCTGAGCACGACCGCCGGCCCGGCATAGCCGATGGCGATGCCGCTGCCCATGAACAGGCCGGTGCCGATTGCGCCGCCGAGGCCGATCATCACCACCTGGGCGCGCGTCAGCGCCTTGCTCAGGCCGTGCTCGCGGTCGGTCGACTGTGTGACTTCGTGCATGTCAGATCTCTTGGCCGCGCAAAATTCTTGTAAGTAGGGCGCAGTCCAGGTTGCCGCCGGACACCACCGCGCAAACGTTCCTGAACGGATGGCGGCCAGCGAGGGCTGCCGCGACTGCGATCGCTCCGGCACCCTCGGCGATCACTTTGTTGGCTTCTGCCATCAGCTTGATCGCCCGGGCGACTTCGTTCAAGGAGACCGTGAGGACATCGTCGACCAGTCGCTCGGCGACGGGCCACATCTGCGGAAGGATCGAGCCGAAGCCGACGCCGGTGACGAAGCCGCAATCGCACGGCACATCGACCGGGCCGCGGGCTTCGCGAGCCGACTTGAACGGATGCGCAGTCTCGAGCTCGCACGCGATGACCTTCGTCGCTCGCCGCGATACGCGCAGTGCGTTGGCGATGCCGCAGGCCAGCCCGCCGCCGCCGAACGGCACGAAGATCGCGTCGAGGTCCGGCAGGTCCTCGATGATCTCCAGCGCAATCGTGCCGTTGCCGGCGAACGCAGCCGGATCGCGCACGGCGTCGATGTACGTGCTCGCAAATTGCGGATGGCGCCCGGTCATGACGGCGCTCCACCATTGCGCGAACGGCTGTTCGACGATGCGTGCATCGGCCGCGCGCAACAGCGCGAGCTTGGATTCGGCAGCACCTTCCGGCACGACTGCAGTCGCCGTGGTGCCGATGCGCTTGGCCATCCATGCCATGGCGAGCGCGCTGTTGCCCGAGCTGAAGGTGTGGACGCCGGCGGTGAGTGCATCGGGCGGCCGGCTCAGCATCGCATTGCCGACCGGACGCAGCTTGAACGAGCCCGGCGGCTGGAGATTCTCCAGTTTCAGATGAACGCGCGTGCCCGCTGGTGCGGCGGTACATTGCACGACCGGCGTGCGCGCGGCCAGACCGGCTAGCCGCGCGCGTGCCTCGTCGATTGCCGCAATCCCGACTTCTTCCAACACTCAGAAGCTGACGCGCGCGTTGACGCCGATCGTGCGCGGCTGCGCGGAGACGACAGCTTCCGGGTCCTGGAACGTGCCGACACCGTCGTACAGCGCGAGCTCGTTGGTCAGGTTCTTCACGAACACGCCGACCTGCACGTTCTCCGTGAGATCCATGCGCGCCACCGCGTTCATGATCGTGTACGAGCCGAGATTGATGTTGAACGGGCTGGTCGGCACGAACTCGGTGTTGGTGTCGCCGCGGTAGGTCGCATCGAGCGAGAAGATCGTGTCCCGGCCCGCGATCGGCACTTCGTAGCGCAGCGCTGCGTACAGCTGCAGATCCGGCGTGTTCGGAATCTCGTCGCCCTTGCGGCCGACGATCACGAACGGCGAGGCGCCCGGCAGCACCGGCTGGTCTTCCGACAGCTCGTGCTCGAAGAAGTAGGTGCCGGTGAACGCCAGCGACAGCCGATCGGTGAGCAGCGAGTCCAAAGACCACTCGATGCCGGTCACGTCGGCGGCGCCGCCATTGGTCGTGAACGGGATGTTGCCGACCGGGTCGCGCGGCTCCACCTGGATGTCGTTCCACTTGATGTGGAACAGCGTGGCGTTGGCCTGCAGCCGATTGTCCAGCCAGCGCGACTTGATGCCGACCTCGTAGTTCTTCAGGTCGTCGGAGTCGAACGTGTCGGGAATGCCGGGCGCGAACGGCTGATTGCCGTTGTTGATGCCGCCGACGCGGAAGCCTTCCGAGTACAACGCGTAGAACAGCACGTCGTCGGTGGCCTGCAGCGACAGGCTCAGCTTCGGCAGGGTCGCACTGCCGTCCTGCTTCAGCAGGCCGACTGCGTTGCCGTTCACTGTGGTGCCGATCTGCCGGCCGGCGACCGGCGCGGGGCCGGTGGGCGCGAAGCTGTGCAGCGTCGCCTGGATCGACTGCAGCTCCGAGTCGGACCAGCGCAGGCCGGCCAGCAGCGTCCAGCGCTCGGCGAACTTGAAGGTCGCTTCGCCGAACACCGCCTTCTGCTCGACCTCGTCGGCGCGCGTGCGCCCGAAGAACGTGTTGCCGTTGGCCGTCAACAGCGCGTCGTCCGAGTTCAGCGGATTGAACGGCATCGGTCCGCCGTTGCCGTCGGTCTTGACGACGTGCACGCTGAACTCGTTGTCGTCCTTCTGGTAGTAGGCGCCCGTCACGAAGTTGAAGGGCGAGTCGAAGTCCGAGGCGAAGCGCAGCTCCGCCATCCTGGTCTTGTACTCCTGCGGCTGCTGCGTGATGCCCGGGATCGGCACGCCGAAGAACAGCAGGATCGGCGTGCTGTCGAACGTGAAATCGATGTCGTGCTCGTACTGCGAGGCGGCGAACGAGACGTTGCCGGCGCCGGTGTCGTAGCGCAGCGTCGCACCGAACAGATCGAAGTCGTCGGAGCGCGGGCTCCTGGTGATGTCCGTGTTGATGAAGTCCTTGCCGGGCGTGAACGAGTCGAGGCCCGGGAGCGGCGCGAAGCCGGTGTTGCCGGGGAGCGAAGCGATTGCCGGCGGCTGGTCCGGATAGGCAGGCACGCCCTTGCTGGTGAAGCGCGGCGAGCCGTCGCTGTCCAGATTCTGCTTCACGTACATGAGATCGAGCGACAGCGCGTCGCTGGGTGTCCAGCGCGCGCTCAGGCGGCCGCCGGTGATCTCGGTCGAGTTGATGTCCTTGGCGAGACGATTGAACAGCGTCGATCCGCCCGACGTGCCTTCCAGGCGCACCTGGTCGATCCAGCCGTCGCGATCCTCGCGGTAGCCGACCAGGCGGATGGCGAACTTGTCCTGCGCGATCGGCACGTTGACGACGGCGGAAATTCCGTAGCCGTCGCCGCCGTCCTCGATGGAGCTCCAGTCCGCTTCGCCGTAGGCGTCGAACTTCGACGCGTCCGCCTTGTTGGTGATGAAGCGGATGTTGCCCGCCATCGAGTTCGAGCCGTACAGGGT
>DATEJG010000083.1:0-33339 GCA_035278165.1 Steroidobacteraceae bacterium | reverse complement strand
CCATCCTTGTGCGTGAGCACGATCTCCTTCGGTCCGTAGCTCGCGAGCTTGCGCGCGATGGCTTGCAGGTCGCGCTCGCCGGTGAGGAACTCGCCCTCGACCGCATCCGATTTCAGCACGTCGACCAGGCCCAGCACCTGCCGGATCTCCGGCCAAGGTTCATACGCGAGCCGGCCCTGCGGCGTGCGCACGCGCACGAATCCCTGCACGTCGAGGCCGACGAGCCCGGCCCTGGCGCGCACGGCCTCGACGACGGCCAGCGAAACCTCGCCGCGAATCGACGGACTGATCAGGATTGCACCGGCCTCGACCAGCGCAACGTCGGCGGGAACGAACGGATCCGCGACTTCGGCGACAGTGAGGATGCGCTCATCGACGTTGTCGGTCGGATACTCGAGGCGCATCAGCGTCGAGCGTCGCGATTCGTGCACCATGACTTCCACGCCGGCGCTGCGCAGCAGGTCCGTGGATTTGCGGTCCTCGGGCGCGAGCCGTGTGATCGCGCCGACGCTCAAGTCTGCGAGGCGTGCAGCGTGTGCCGCGTAGCTGTAGCCGCCGCCGTCGACGTAAGTCGTGCCGGAGCGCTTGACGATCGTGTCCTGGGTGTAGGCGCCGAGGGCGACGAAATCGAATCGGGATGCCAAGTGTTCTCCTCCGCTAATCGCGCAGCCGGACGCGCCACAGGCTGGCGGCCAGCAGCATGGAAACGAACGATGAGCCGATCCAGAACCAGATCACGGTGCTGAAGTCGTAAGTGCGCACGCCGTCGACCAGCGTCATGCCGCGCTCGATGAGCTGGCCGCTGACGTTCTCCTGGATCGCCGCGCCGATGTAGCTGAAGATGCCGATCAGGCCCATCGCCGCACCGGCGACGCGCTTCGGGCAGATGTCGACGGCGAACAGCCCGCCGAGCGAGGTCACCAGGCCGGTCAGGCCGACGCCGAACAGGATCATGCCGGCGACGAGCCAGGGGAGCGTCGCCGGGCCGAAGAAGATCAGCAGCAGCCCGCTGAGCTCGAAGATCGCAAACAGCAGGTTCACCGGCGGGCGTCGCGCGTTGAACAGCTTGTCGGAGATGAAGCCGTAGGCGACTGCCCCCGCCATGCCGGCGATCGTGCTGACCATCAGCAGCGTGCCGGCGAGGGGCAACGAGTAGCCGCGCGCTTCCTGCAGATAGAGCACACCCCAGGAATTGATCGCGTAGCGCGTGACGTAGACGGTCGCACTCGACAGCGCGAGCACCCAGATCGCCGGGATCTTCAGGATCGACAATTGCGTGCGAAACACGCCGCCGCCCGGCTGCTGCTGCGAGCCTGCATAGTGATCGTTGCGCCAGTCCGCCACCGTCGGCAGGCCCAAGGTGCGCGGCCGATCCTGCAGCAGTGCGTATGCCATGACCGCGGTCGCGATGCCTGCCAGTGCGGGTACCCAGAATCCCCACTGCCAGCCGAGCAGGGCGACGACGGTGCCGACGCCGATGAAGGTCAAGCCTTCGCCGAGCGAATGAGCGGTGCTCCAGATGCCGTAGTAGCGGCCGCGCTCGCGATTGCTGAACCATGCAGTGAGCGCGACCACGCCGCCCGGTGCGCCGAGGCTCTGGAACCAGCCGTTCAGGCCCCACAGCAGCGCGGACAGCCACACGAGCGTCGAGAAGCCCATACCGAAGTTGCACAGCGCGCTCAGCACGAAGCCGGCCGCGACGAACTTCTTCATGTTGGCGTGATCGGCGAGGAAGCCGTTCGTCAGCTTGCCGATCGCGTACGTGTAGAACAGCGCGGAGCCGATCAGGCCGAGCTCGGCGGGGCCGAAGATGCCGCTGTCGATCAGCGGCTTCTTGACGACGCCGAGCGCGAGCCGGCACGTGTAGATCACGCCGTAGCCGAGCGTGATCGCCAGCATCACGCGCAGGCGATGCCGCCGGTACAGCCGCTCGATCGTTGCGGCGTCGGTGAGCTGCGGCTGGTCCGGGCCAGTCGCGAAGTAGCGCAGCAGGGTGTTCATCTCGCAGGGCGTCAGCGTGTCGTCAGGCCGTCACATATATAGAGTGCAGTGGTCGGGGCAGCGGTTGAAATTGTAGTTCCAATATAATACAACAATGGAATATTTTTTCCAGACGGCAGTACGATCGGGAGCTCGAGTGACGCGACATCTGAAATTCCTCGTCTCTGCGCTCGCAGCGACAGTGGCAGCGTGCAGCGGCGATGCAGCGAATGTGAAGCAGCAAGCGCCTGCGGCTGCAACCCCGGTTGCGGCGCGGCTGGCGACCGAGGCAACGTTCCGGCGCTCGGCGACCGATTCGGCGTTGTGGATCGATGCGCAGGACGCCAGCAGGAACCTGCTGCTGGTCACGGGCGGGGAGGGCGGAATGGAGATCCACGATCCCGCCGGCAAGCGCCTTGCGCGCTTCGAGTCGCTGGAAGCCGGATTCGTCGACGTCCGCCAGAACGTCGCAAATGGCGCGAAGGCCGTGGACCTGCTGATCGCCAGCGATCAGCGCCTCGGCGCGCTGCGCATCTACGCGCTCGATGCGCCGGCCCGCAAGATCGCGGAGCTGACCGCCGCGCCGATTGCCATCAACGATGCCGTCACCGGTCTGTGCACATATCAAAGCGGCCTCACCGGCAAGCTGTACGCGTTCGTGGCGACGGATCAGGGGCAGCTGGAGCAGTGGGAGCTGTTCCTGCGCGAAGGCAAGGCGCTCGGGCAGTTCGTACGGCGCATTGCGGCGGGCAAGGGCGTTTCGCACTGCGTAGCCGACGATGCCGGCAGCGAGGTTTATTTCAGCGAGGAAAGCGTCGGCATCTGGCGCATTGCAGCCGAGCCGGAATCCGATGCGGCGCGCACGCCGATCGACCTGGTCGAGCCGCGCGGCTCGCTGCACGAGGAGGTCAAGGGTCTCGCGGTCCGGCGCGGCGCCGGCGAAAGCATGTATCTCGTTGCGGCGGATGCCGGTGCGGGCGCTCTGAACGTCTACGAGCCGGACGGTCGGCGCGTGGGCTCGCTCAGCGTCGGCGGCAAGGATCTCGAGATCGGCGATGCCGAAGGCCTGACGATCGGCTCCGGCTCGCTGATCGTCGCCGACGAGGACGCGGGCAATTACAAGATCCTCGCCTGGAGCGACATTGCGCAGGCGCTGCGGTTGCAGCAGTCGGCTGCCGCTGCGCCCGCCCCCGAGAAGAAGGCCGCGCTCACCGTTCAACCACGCGTTGAAACCGAGCCGGCGGACAGCTATGGCGACGCAGCCGACGATCCCGCGATCTGGGTCGACACGCGCGATCCTTCGCGCAGCGTCGTGATCGGCACGGACAAGAAGCTCGGGCTCAACGTCTACGACCTGCGGGGCAAGCGGCTGCAGGTCGTGCCGGATGGACGCATGAACAACGTCGACCTGCGCGCAGGCTTCATGCTGGGCGGCAAGCCGACGACGATCGTCGCCGCCACCAACCGCACGACGCGCTCGATCAGCCTGTACCGCTTCGATCCTGCGACGCGCCAGCTGTCCCCGGTCGCAGCGGGGACGCTCGAATCCGGCATGAGCGATCCGTACGGGCTGTGCATGTATCGCAGCGCGAAGTCCGGCGCGTACTACGTGATCGCCAACGACAGCGTCGACGGCAAATATCGCCAGTGGCGTCTGCTGGATCGCGACGGCAAAGCCGGCATCGAGCTGGTGCGCGAGATCGCGGTCGGCTCGCAGGCCGAAGGCTGCGCCGCCGACGACGAGCTTGGCCAGCTGTACATCGCGGAGGAAGACGTCGGCCTGTGGGTCTATTCCGCGGAGCCGGACGGCGGCGAGCAGCGCACGCAGATCGACAAGACCGACGGCGGCAATCTCGAGGCGGACGTCGAGGGCGTTTCGATCTACGCCACTGCGGGCGGCAAGGGATACATCGTCGCGTCGAACCAGGGCGAGGACGACTACGCGGTGTACCGGCGCGAAGCGCCGCACGCATTCGTCGGCAAGTTCCACGTGGTGGCGAACCAGGCGCTGGGCATCGACGGCGCGTCCGAGACCGATGGTCTCGACGTCGTCAGCGCGCCGCTCGGCGCCGACTATCCCGCCGGCCTGCTGGTGGTGCAGGACGGCCGCAACCTGATGCCGTCGGAGCGCCAGAACTTCAAATACGTCTCGTGGCAGGACGTGCTGGAGGCGCTGGCAGAGAAGGGGAACTGATGCTGCGGCTCAACCGAACAGCCCCGCAGCCAGCGCCGACAGATTCTTGAACCCGAGCGTCGCGTACTGCAGCGGCGGGGCGACCGCGGGATCCTGCTCCGCCTCCACGACCAGCCAGCCGCGATAGCCGCTGCGCGCGATCGGCTCGAGCACGCTGCGGTAGTCGACCATGCCATCGCCCGGCACCGTGAAGACGCCTTGCAGCACGGCGTTGAGGAAGCTCGAATCGCGATTGCGGCAGCGTTCCAGCACCTCGCGGCGCACGTCCTTGCAATGCACGTGCACGATGCGCTTTGCGTAGCGAATCGCGGCCTGCGCCGGATCGCCGCCGGCGTAGGTCAGGTGGCCCGTGTCGAGCAGCAGTCCGACTGCGTCGTCGGTACTCGCCATCAGCTGATCGATGTCTTCAGCCGATTGCACGACCGTTCCCATGTGATGGTGATACGCCATGCGCAGCCCTTCGCCCTGCATGCGCTCGGCCAGCGCCGTCAGCCGCTCGCCGAAGCGCGGCCACTCGCCCTTCGCCAGATACGGACGCTGTGAAACAGGCGCGAGCTGATCGCCGTGCGTGCAGCGGCTCACCTCTGCGAGCACCATGACTTTGCAGTTCAATGCGTGCAGCAGGTCGAAGTGCGCGCGCATCGCGTTCCACTCCGCATCGACGTCGCGTTCCAGCAAGCGTCCGCTGTACCAGCCGGACACGAGGTCCAGGCCGTGCGCCTGGAGAATCGGGCGCAGCTGCGCAGCCTGCCGTGGAAACTTGTTGCCGAGCTCGACGCCCGCGTAGCCTGCCGCCCGCGCTTGCGTCAGGCACATTTCCAGGCTGTTCTCGGCGCCGAGCGCCGGCAGATCGTCGTTGCTCCAGGTGAGCGGATTGATGCCGATGCGAACCGTCATGGGTCCTTCTTCGTGTCAGCGAGCCTGGCGCAATAGGTCTCGTAGGCCGCAGTCACGCTTGCGCTGCTGGAGACTTGCGGGACCGCAACATCCCACCACGCGCCGCCGGCCGTCGTGCTCTGCTGCGGGTCGGTGTCTATCGCCAGCACGACGGTGCGATCGATGCTGCGCGAGGCGCGCAGTGCTTCTTCCAGCTCGCGGATCCCGGTGACCTTCTGCGCGTGTGCGCCGAGAGCCCGGGCATGCGCGGCAAAGTCGATTGCGGGCGCGCGCTCGTCGAGCAGGTTGTTGAAAGATTCGCCGCCGCAGGCACCCTGCAGGCGATTGATGCAGCCGAAGCCGCGATTGTCGAGCAATACGATCGTGAGCTTCAGTCCCATCGCGATCGAGGTCGCGATCTCGGAGTTCATCATCAGGTAGCTGCCGTCGCCCACCATCACGACCACTTCGCGCTGCGGATGCGCGAGCTTGACGCCGAGGCCGCCGGCGATCTCGTAGCCCATGCACGAGTACCCGTATTCGAGGTGATAGGCGCTGTTGTCCTGCGCGCGCCAGAGCTTGTGCAGCTCACCGGGCAGCCCGCCCGCCGCGCACACGACCGTGCCCTCGGCGCCTAGCCAGCGATTCACCGCACCGAGGACCTGCGCATCGCTCGGCAGCGCAGCGCCCACGTCCTTCGTCGCCGCATCGACTGCGGCGTGCCACGAGTCGCGCAGTTGCGCAATGCGCTTTGCGAATTCTGCGCGGGGACGAGGCTCGCCGAGCAGCGCGTCGAGCTCATTTAGCGCGCGCAGTGCGTCGCCCTGTACTGCAATCGCGTCGCTCTTCGCGAGGTCGTGTCGACACACATTGACCGATACGAAGCGGCGCTGCGGATTCTGAAACAGAGTGTGCGAGGCGGTGGTGAAGTCCTGCAGGCGCGTGCCGATTGCAACGATCAGGTCGGCCTGCGCAGCAAGCTCGTTCGCTGCCGCGGCGCCGGTCACGCCGATTGCGCCGACGTTGAGCGGATGATTCCAGGGCAGCGCGCCCTTGCCGGCCTGTGTTTCAGCGACCGGCAGGCCGTGACGCGTCGCGAACTGCGCGAGCACGTCGCACGCCTCGGAGTAGTGGACGCCGCCGCCGGCGATGATGATCGGCTGCTTCGCGCTCGCGATCAGTTTCGCCGCCGATGCGAGCTGGCGCGAGTCGGCGCCATGGCGCGCAGGCGCGTGGATACGCGGCTCGAAGAACGCGCGCGGATAATCCCAGGCCTCCGCCTGCACATCCTGCGGCAGAGCGAGCGTCACCGGCCCGCATTCAGCGGGGTCGGTCAGTACGCCGATCGCCTGCGGCAGACTGCGCAGCAGCTGCTCCGGGCGTGTGAGCCGATCCCAATAGCGCGAGACAGGGCGGAAGCAGTCGTTGGCCGTGAGCGTCGGGTCGCTGAAATCCTCGACTTGCTGCAGCACCGGATCCGGCCTGCGACTCGCGAACACATCTCCGGGCAGCAGCAGCACCGGCAGCCGGTTGACGTGTGCGAGCGCGGCGGCTGTCACCATGTTGGTCGCGCCGGGTCCGATCGAAGTCGTGCATGCCATGAAGCGCCGGCGCTTCATGGCTTTGGCATACGCTATCGCGGCATGGGCCATCGCCTGCTCGTTGTGCGCGCGGTGCGTAGGCAGCGTATCGCGCACGCCGGCCAGAGCTTCGCCGAGGCCAGCTACGTTGCCATGCCCGAAGATTGCGAACACGCCGGGAATCAGCGGCACGGTGGCGCCGTCGAGCACGGTCTGCTGGGCGATCAGGTATCGCACCAGCGCCTGGCTCATCGTGAGGCGGATCGTGTGTGCAGCCATATCAGTTGCGCGGGGTCAGTTGCGCGCTTCCCGCCAGCTGGCGATCAGGCGCTGGTAGCGCTCGGCGATGTCCTCGATCGCCGCCTCGTCGGACAGCGTGCCATTGAACCACGCGCGGGCCGCGCTGTTGAAGATGCTGCGGCCGACCGCGAAGCCGCGACACAGCCCGATGCCGGCGACGTCCTCGAAAGCGCGGTACAGCGTCTCTTCCGGCGCGTCGAGGCCGAGCATGAGAATCCCGTTGCACCACGGATCGCGCGCGGCGATGACAGCGGCGATCGCGCGCCAGGAAGCGGGCGTTTGCGGCTGCAGCTTCCACCATGCCGGCCGTACGCCGAGGTTGTAGAAGCGCTTGATGGAGCGAGCCACCGTCTCATCGTCGACTGCCGGGCCGTTGCAGATGATCTCCACGAGAAGGTCGCGATGCAGCGTGCGAGCATCGTTGTGGAGCTCGCACAGCCGGCGCTCCTGCGCCAGCCGCAGCTCGATCGGATCGTCGGGATGGTAGAACACCAGGCACTTGATGACGTGTGCCGCCGGCCAGGTCGCCAGGTGCAGCGCCGTGTTGTCGTCGGGATCGAAGGCCAGCGGGCGCGAGCCGGGGGACTCGATCGGCCGGCCGATCCACAGGTTCGAGCCGGCGAGGCGGCTGAGGACGGCGCTGCCGTGGCGCGCATCGACGATCACGCCGACCCGCTCGGGGTCGCGAATGCCCGCGCCGACGCGCTCGACGGCGGTGGCGATCAGATCCTTGAAGCGTGCGATCGAGGAGCGCGGCGCACCGCTCTCGTCCGCCAATTGCTCGAGCTGGCGCCGATGATCGAACGCGAGCACGTACAAATCGCCCGGCAGCCGGCGGCGCACCGTG
Source organism: Steroidobacteraceae bacterium (assembly GCA_035278165.1). GTDB lineage: Bacteria > Pseudomonadota > Gammaproteobacteria > Steroidobacterales > Steroidobacteraceae > Steroidobacter. The sequence goes on along the minus strand of DATEJG010000083.1, from coordinate 25,562 downwards.
GTCGCGTGATGCACGTGCTCGAGACGATCGTCGAGGTCGGGACGCGTGAGCGACGCTGCGCGCGCCAGGAACTCGTCGAGCTCGATGCGGCTCGGCATCGCGGGGGTGCAGCCGTGGCGGCTCACGACCAGGGCGCCGCAGGCATTCCCCAGGCGCGCGCTCTCGGGCAGCGACCGGCCGTTGAGCCAGCCGTACAGCAGGCCGCTGAGGAATGCGTCGCCGGCGCCGACGACGTTCAGGACTTCGACGGGGAAGCCGGGAACGTCGATGCCTTCCGCACGGTTCGCCGCGGTCGGGACGATCGTGCACCCGGCGGCCCCGCGTTTGATCACCAGCGGGGCGGTCGTGCGCTCGCGGATGGCTAGTACCGCGTCGGGCACTTCGCGTGCACCGCCCGCGATCATGATCTCCTCTTCGGTGCCGACGATCAGATCGCACAGCGGCAGCACGCTCTGCAGCACCGCGGTGACCTGCCCGGACGCGACGAATCGTGCGGCGCCATCGCCGGCGGCGGCGAGATTCCACAGCACCGGTCGATAGTCGATATCGAGGATGGTGCGCGTGCCGTTGGCGCGCGCCCAGCGGAATGCCTGCTCGACCGCGGCGCGCGTCTGTTCCGTCGACAGATGCGTGCCGGTTACCGCCAGCGCGCGACTCGATGCGATGTAGGTCTCGTCGAAGTCGGCGACTTCCACGCCCATGTCGGCGCAGCGCTCGCGAAAGAAGATGTGCGGATACGCTCCCTCGCCGCCGATGCCGAGCACGACCAGGCCCGTCAGGCGGTGCGGGTCGGTGCCGACGTGACCGACGTCGACGCCTTCGCGCGCCAGCGTCTCGCGCACGAAACGTCCCATGTGCTCGTTGCCGACGCGGGTCAGCATCGAGCTGCGCACACCGAGGCGCGCGGTGCCGGCCGCGAGGTTGGCGGAAGAGCCGCCGAGATACTTGGCGAAGCTCTGCACGTCCTCGAGGCGGCCGCCGAGCTGCTGGCCGTAGAGATCGACCGCGGCGCGTCCGAGACAGATCAGGTCGAACGTGCGCTCGCTCACTTCTTGGATCCGCCGCTGCCGTCGAAGTCGCGCGGACGCCAGAATTGCGCCTCCGGCTGCAGGGTCCAGGCATGCTCGGCGGTGAACTCGGGCACCGTATAGGGCTGGTCCGGCAGGTGACGGATCACCCACGAGTAGTACATGCCGTAGCCCGGCGCGGCACACTGTGCGTGATCGAGCCCTGCAGGGATCTTCACCGTGTCGTACTGGCGCACCTTGACGACCTGCTCTCCCAGCTCGGCGTGACCGTAGCCCTGCGCTTCGGTGAAGCGATAGTGATAGATCTCGTGCTGCGGATGATGATGCGGCGGATAGCTCGACCAGCCGCCCGGGAACGTCACGACTTCGCCCAGCACGAGCTCCACTTCGGGCGGGGAGTTGCTGCGGTCGAAGATCGTGCGCACGTAGCGCAGCGCGCGTCCGCCCACTTGGCCGCGGCCTCGCGGCTCGTTCGCCACCTGGCCCGGCGTGAAGACGCGCGGTGCGAACGGCCGGCGATTGGCGCACTCATAGACGGTCAACTCCGTATCGCGGCGTGCCTCGATCCTGACCGCTGTGCCCGCAGCGACGTGCACGCAGCTGGCGGACTCGTCGAACAGCGAGTCGCGCTGGAGATCGAATTGCAGATTGCCGGCAGCGCCTGCGACCGAGCCGTGCATGAGCAGCCAGGCCGTTTCCGCGCGCGGCGTCGTGCTCAAGATTTCGCCGGAAGCGAGGCGCAGCACGGCCAGGCCGATCGCCGATGGATTGTCGGGCGCGTCGGCCAGCGTAATGGCGGTGAAGCCGGCGCCGAAACCTTCGCGATGACTGCTGATGTGCGCGCTCATGCCGCTACCACCTTGTCGATCTCGACCCAGCCGCGCTCCTGCGCCGCGCGCTCCATCGCGCTCATGACCTGCTGCACGCGCAGGCCTTCAGCGAAGTCGGGATGTGCGTCGGTTCCCGAGCGCAGCGCGCGGATCAGGTTGCGGACCTCGATCACCTTCAGATCGTTGATGCCGAGGCCGTGGCCGGGAGCAGGGCAGAAGGCGGCGTAGTCGGCGTGCTCGGGGCCGGCGAGTATCGTGCGGAACCCGCGGCGGCCCGCCGCGTCCGCGGTCGAATAGAGCTTGAGCTCGTTCACGCGCTCCTGGTCGAACAGCAGGGTGCCGCGCGTGCCGTGCACCTCTACCGCGAGGCCGCACTTGTAGCCGGTCGCGATGCGGCTGATCTCCATCGTGCCGCTCACGCCCGACGAGAATTCCACCAGCGCCTGCGCCATGTCCTCGTTCTCGACCGGCAGCCGCTGGCCGCTGGCGCGGTCCGCGCGGTGCGTGTGCACGGTCTGCAGGCTGGCGCTGACGCGTGCGATCGACCCGAGCAGGAAGTGGGCCATGTTGATGAGGTGCGAGCCGAGATCGGCCAGCGCGCCGGCGCCCGCGAGCTTGCGCTGGCAGCGCCAGCTGTAGGGCACGCCCGGATCGCTCATGTAGTCCTCGAGGTAGCTGCCGCGGAAGCTGACGATCTCGCCCAACTCGCCGGCGGCGATCATCTCGCGCGCGACCTGCAGCATGGGGTTGCAGATGTAGTTGAAGCCGATCACGTTGCAGACCTTGGCGCGGCGTGCGGCAGTGACGATTGCCTGCGACTGCTGCAAGTCCAGGGCCAGCGGCTTCTCGCAGTAGACATGCTTGCCGGCGGCGATCGCCGCGAGAGCCATCTCGGCGTGCAGGTAGTTCGGCGTGCAGATATCGACGACGTCGATGGCCGGGTCCGCAATGAGCGTGCGCCAGTCGTCGGTGGCGCCGGCAAAGCCCAGCGCTTGCGCCGCTTGGCGCGCGCGCTCCGCCGTCGTGTCGGCGAGCGTCACGCATTCGACCGCGTAGTCGGCGCCGAAGGCGGCGGCGGCAGAGTGCAAAGCTATTGCGTGGGCCCGGCCCATGTAACCGCTGCCGATCAAGCCGAATCCGAGTCGCGGTACTGGCATTGGAGGAGTCGCCTGCTGCATGACGCCGGCGAGTGCCGGGCCCGAGTACCTTAGCTTAGTGGAATGAATATTTCAAACCACTGGAAAAATGAAAAAGCGGTTTCACACCGCCGTGCGCCGCCTACAGCGCGACAGGTGCGCCGCTCGTCAGAGAACGTTGCGCGGCGTCGGCGAGCAGCAGCGCGCGCCAGCCGTCGTCGCCTGTCGCCAGCTCGACGCGCTGCTCGTCGAGCGCGTTGATGAAGTCGTGAAGCTCCAGGCGGTAGGCGTCCGCGTAGCGCTCGAGGAAAAAGGGCAGGGCAGGCTCGGTCGTGAAGCCGCTCGCGCCCGCGACGGCGACGCTCGTCGCGGTGCGATTGTCGGCGCGCACCATGCCTTGCGAGCCGAAAGCCTCGATCCGCTGGTCGTAGCCGAAGCTGCAGCGGCGGTTGTTCGCGATCTGGCACAGCTGGCCGCGCGCGGTGCGCAGCATCACCATTGCGGTGTCGACGTCGCCCGCGGCGCCGATGGCGGCATCGACGGCGCTGCCGCGCGCGAAAACTTCGACCGGCTCCGCGCCGAGCAGCCAGCGCGCCATGTCGAGATCGTGAATCATCATGTCGCGGAACAGGCCGCCCGAGCGCTTGACGTACTCGACCGGCGGCGGTGCGGGATCGCGGCTGACGATGTGCAGCGTCTCGAGCGTGCCGATCGTGCCGGCAGCGATTTCGCGTTTCAGGCGCATGAAAGAAGGGTCGTAGCGGCGGTTGAATCCGAGATACAGCGCAATGCCGGCTTCCCGGGCAACGCGCACGCACGCGGCCGCGCGCTGGGCGTCGAGATCCAGCGGCTTCTCGCACAGCACCGGCTTGCGTGCAGCCGCGCAGCGCTCGATCCAATCCGCGTGCGTGTCGGTGGAGCTTGCGATCAACACGGCGTCGACGTCGCTCGCCGTGACCGCGGTGTCCAGACCCACGGGCCGCGCTCCGAACTGCTGCGCCAGCGACTCGGCGGCCTGCGCATCTGCATCGGCGACGAATGCCAGGCGTGCCCGCGGGTGCGCGGCGATATTGCCGGCATGGATGCGCCCGATGCGTCCGGCCCCGATGAGAGTGAAGCGGATCACCTTGCCCCGTGTCACCTGTGTCACCTGTGTCACTCCCGTCTCACTCCCGTCACTTCTTCCCTTTCCCTTCCATCTCCAGCGCATAGCTGATCACCAGCGACTGCGCGAGACACAGCGATGCCGTCAACGAGCGGAACTGCCGCACTTCGGCGTCCTTGATCTCGAAGGTGAGATCGGCGGCGCTGGCGATCGGGCTCAGCCGGCTGTCCGTGATCGAGACGATGCGCGCCTTGCGCTCCTTCGCGACGGTCGCGATCTGCGCGGTCTCGGGCGCATAAGGATTGAAGCTGATGGCCACCAGCAGGTCCTTCGCGCCGAGCATCCCGGCCTGCTCGGTCAGCATGCCGGCGACGCCGTCCAGCAGATAGGCGCGCTTGTCCACGTGACGCAGCGAATACGCCAGATAGGACGCAACCGGGAACGAGCGGCGCAAGCCGACGATGTAGACCGCGTTGGCGGAGCGGATCAGCTCGATGGCTCGCTCCAGGTCGGCCTTGCGCACGCTGTCCTTGAGGTGCTCGAGCGCCAGGATGTTGCTGTCCGCAAACTCGCGCATCACGTCGTGCGGCGCGATCGAGCCGCTCGCGCCGCTGCGCCGGTTGAACTGGCGGATGCGCTCGGCATAGCTGGGGCTCGGCGGCTGCGTCAGCATCTCGTCGCGGAACAGCTCCTGCATCTGGCTCGCGCCGTCATAGCCGAAGGTCTTGGCGAAGCGCACGATGGTCGAGGGCTGCACGTGGCAGCGGTCGGCGATCACGGCGAGCGTCTGCAGCGCCATGTCGCTGGGATTGTCGAGCACGTATTTCGCCACCTGCTGCAGGCGCGGGCTCAGCTCGTCGTAGCTCCTGACGATCTCGGCGCGGAGCTTTTCCGGGTTGTTCGGCGCGTTCAAGTTGGTTGCTCGTTGCGGCGGCGTTGCGATGCTAGCGATGTTGTAACAGGAATTTCAAACAGGCCCGGCATAGTGCCGACCCTTCGGCGGCGTGCTGCACACGATAGAAATATGGAACATTTATTACAATACTTGTTCTAGCCGAAATATTCGTTCTATACTCGCCCGCAGCTGGAATGCGGGATTCCAAGTCACTCGAACAGCAGCCGGTGCGCCCGCACCGACGGGGGAGCTCTCATGGCGCGTCACCAATATCCGTTGCTTGCAACGGCGATCGCGGCGGCACTTGCGTTGTCGGCGGGAGCAGCGCAGGCCGGCGACCTCGCAGGCCGGGTCACCGCAGCGAGCAGCGGCCGGCCGCTGCCCAACGCGACGGTGCGTGTGCCGCAGCTCGGTCGCGCGGTGCAGGCCGATCGCGCCGGCGAATACCGGCTCGACGGCGTGCCGGCGGGCAGCTACGCGATCGAGGTCGAGTACGTCGGCCTGCCGAGCACGAAAGCCACCGTGACCGTGCCCGAGTCGGGCTCCGTCGCGCAGGACTTCGCGCTCGGCGCCACCCCCGAGACGCTCGGCGTGGAAGAGATCACCGTCACCGGCTATCGCCTGGCGCAGATCACCGCGCTGCAGGACAAGAAGGCGTCGCAGGTCATCAAGGAGTCGATCACCGCCGACGACGCCGGCAAGCTGCCGGACCAGAATGCGGGCGAGACGCTGGCGCGCGTCGTCGGCGTGGCCGTCACCACCGACCAGGGCGAAGGCCGCTACGTCACGATCCGCGGCATCGACGCCGCGCTCAGCAACGTCACGATCGACGGCCAGATCATCGGCTCGCCCGAGGGCGATACGCGCCGCGTCGCGCTCGATACCGTCCCGGCCGACATCCTCTCGAAGCTGGAAGTGGTGAAGTCCGCGACGCCCGACCTCGACGGCAACGCGATCGGCGGCACGATCAACCTGGTCACGCCCAGCGTGTTCGACGATCCGGACGGGCGCTTCTTCTCGGCGACCGCCGACTACGGCTACTACGACCTCGGCGGCCAGAATCCGTGGGGCGGCAGCGTCGGCTGGGGCAGCACCTTCGACGACCGCTTCGGCATCGTGCTGTCGGCCAGCTATTCCGACCGCGAGTTCAACTCGCACAACGTGCAGGGCGGCGACCCCTGGGTGCTGGACGACGAGGCCGGCATCCTGCTGCCGGATGAGATGGCCAAGCGCGACTACCTGATCCGGCGCGTGCGCAAGGGGTTCGTCGCGAACCTCGAGTTCCGGCCGAGCGACGACGTCAAGCTGCACTGGCGCAACCTGTACAACCGCTACGAGGACACCGAGCAGCAGCGCGAGGTCACGCTCGACTATCGCAACGGCGACCTGGAGGACCAGACGGCGAGCGCCGGCACGTTCACGGAGGGCGAGGGCGAGCGCATCAACACCGAGCGCTACGAGATCCAGTCGATCCTGTCTTCGACGCTCGGCCTCGACTGGACCGTCGGCAACTGGAACATCGCGGTTTCCGGCACCTACGGCGAAACCAAGCAGGACACGCCGTACGACAACGCGTACATCTTCGAGACCGCCGACGAGCTGCCGATGCGCTACGACATCTCGGACCGCTTCTGGCGGGTCGACGCCGGCCCCGAGTTCGAGGATCCGGATAATTTCGAGTTCAGCGAGGCGGACCGCGGCCACCAGCTGATCGAGGAAGACCTGCGCATCGGCCAGCTCGACCTCAAGCGCTCGTTCGTCTGGAACGACCGCGACGGCTTCGTGAAGTTCGGCGCCAAGCACATCTCGCGCGAGAGCACCTCCGACCAGGACATGGAGGTGTACGATGGCTTCGACGGCGACTACCTGCTGAGCGACGTCGTACGCGGCGGCGATCCGCACTTCTATCGCAGCGAGCGCAGCTACTACAGCTTCGGGCCGTATCCGGACTACGCCCGCGCCGACCAGTTCTTCCGCACCAACCAGGATCTGTTCGAGCTCAGCGACGAGGACACCCTCGCCGAGTCGTTCGGCGTCGACTATCGCGTCAAGGAGACGGTGACCGCCGGCTACCTGATGGGACAGTTGCAGGTCGGCAGCGCCACCTTCATCGCCGGCGCGCGCGTCGAGCGCACCGAGACCGACTTCGACGCCTACAACATCGAGTTCGTCGACGGCGACGCGCCCAATCCGCCGCCGCAGGTGCACGGCGAGAAGAGCTACACCAACGTGCTGCCGGACCTGCTCATGACCTGGGCGATCCGCGATGACCTGCTGCTGCGCGCGGCCTGGACCAACACCATCGGCCGGCCGTCGTACGAGCAGAACGTGCCGTTCCGCATCTTCGAGATCGAGGAAGACGATCCGGGCATCTTCGAAGGCGATCTGGAAGCGGGCAATTCCGACCTCGACCCGCTGGAGTCGATGAACTACGACCTGGCGCTGGAGTGGTACCTGCAGCCGGCCGGCCTGCTGTCGGCGGGCTTCTTCTACAAGGACATCGACCATCCGATCTACAACCGCGTCCAGCTGCTCGAGGCGAGCGAGGACGACGACGGCAACGACGTCCCCGTCGAGTTCGAGGGGCGCCTGTACTCGGAGCTCGCGATCCAGCAGTTCCAGAACGCCAGCTCGGGCAACATCGTCGGCGTCGAGCTCGGCTTCCAGCAGCAGTTCACCTCGCTGCCCGGCCTGCTGCGCGGCCTGGGTGTGTCGCTCAGCTACACCTGGACGGACAGCGAAGCGGACGTGCTGGTGCCCGAAGGCGTGCGCAAGGTGCCGTTCTTCCTGCAGTCCGAGCACATCGGCAACATCGCGGTGTTCTACGAGCTGAGCGGCCTGGAGCTGCGACTCGCCTATGCCTATCGCAGCGAGTATCTCGACTCGATCGGCGACAGCGCGGCGCAGGACCTGTACGTCGACGAGCACGGGCAGCTCGACTTCAAGGCGAGCTACCAGTTCACCAAGCAGGCCTCGGCGTTCATCCAGTGGCAGAACATCAACGACGAGCCGCTGCGCTATTTCAGCGGCGACCGCTCGCGGCTCGCCGAGAACGAGATCTACTCGTGGAACATGCTGGCGGGCATGACCTTCAAGTTCTGAGCAGTCAGGCTGAAGCCTGACCCACACCAGCACTGCGGATCAGGCTGAAGCTTCATCCACACCAGCACTGTGGGTCAGGCTTCAGCCTGCGAGCCGGGCCGCGTCAGCGGTCCGGCTTCTGCGACAGGATCTCGCCGCTGCGGCGGTCGATCAGCAGCTCGACTTTGCGGCCCTGCGGGTCGCGGCCCTCCACTTCGACCACCAGGTCGCGCAGCTCTATTTCGCGGATCCTGATGCCCAGTGCGGTCAGCCGGCTCTCGATGTCGCCGAGACCGAGAACGCCGGCTGGCGCAGCTGCCGCTGGCGTGGGCGGCGCTGCCTGCTGCGCGCCGACCTGGATGGCCAGCACCGAAATGCCGGTGGCGAGCGATGCGATGCCTGCAGCGAGCAGCGGTCGATTGACCATGGCGATCCTCCGGATATCGAGTGACGACCGGCTGCACCCTAGCAGCCGCGTCCTGACGCCCGCCCTGAAGTGCGTGTCAGGTTGACGTCAGGTCCGCAGCGCCACCATGGCATCATGCGCAGGATGAAGACGATTGCAGCCGGCGTGCTGTGCGTGACGATCGTGCTGGGCGGCGTAGCGGCGAGCCTCGCCGACGACGACGAGCGCGGCCGCCATTCGCACGAGCACGAGGAGATTCGCGGCGCTCTGCAGCGCGGGGAAGTGCTGCCGCTGGCGCGGATCCTGGCGATCGCGCAGGAGAAGGTGCCGGGCGACGTCATCGAGGTCGAGCTGGAAAGCAAGCGCGGCGCGCTGGTCTACGAGATCAAGGTGCTGGCGCAGAGCGGGCGCGTGCGCGAGGTGAAGATCGATGCTCGCAACGGTACGGTGCTGAAGATCGAGGACGACTGAGTGCGGGCGCTGATCGTCGAGGACGAAGCCGCGGTCGCCGACGACCTGGCACGCGCGTTGAGCGCAGCAGGCTTCGTGGTCGACGTGGCGCGCGACGGCGACGATGCCTGGTTCAAGGGCAACACCGAGGATTACGACGTGGCGGTCCTCGATCTCGGCCTGCCGCGCATCGACGGCCTGTCCGTGCTGCGCCGCTGGCGCGACGACGACCGGCTGTTCCCGGTGATCATCGTCTCCGCGCGCAACGACTGGACCGAAAAAGTCGCCGGCATCGAAGCAGGCGCGGACGACTACCTCGGCAAGCCGTTCGAGATCGTCGAGCTGATTGCACGCGTGCGTGGACTGGTGCGGCGTGCCGGCGGCCGTGCGTCGTCCGCGATTCGCATCGGCCAGCTCGTGCTCGACACGCATCGCATGTCTGCGACCTACGCAGGCCGGCCGATCCGCCTGTCGCAGCTGGAATTCCGCTTTCTGCACTACGTGGCGCACCAGGACGGGCGTGCCGTCTCCGCCGGGGAGCTGGCAGAGCATCTGTATGGCGCGGCGGAGTCGGGCGACACCAATGCGATCGAGGCGCTGGTCGTGCGACTGCGGCGCAAGATCGCACCTGAAGTGATCGAGACACGGCGCGGCTTCGGCTATTGCATCGCCGGTGACGAGCGGTGAAGCCGCGCTCGCTGCGCATGCGGCTGCTGCTCGGTGCGGCAGTCGCGATATTCGTGGCGCTCGCTGCGGCATGGGTGGTGATGACGCTGCTGTTCGAGCGTCACATCGAGCGGCGCGTGCAGGCCGATCTCGTGCGCGAAGGAATGCAGCTCGCGGCGAGCTTGTCGATCGGCGCTGATGGTGCGCCGCTGCTGAGCCGCGAGCCGGGAGACCTGCGTTTCTCCGAGCCGGCGAGCGGACTGTACTGGCAGGTGACGACCGCGCGCGGCAGCGTGCGCTCGCGTTCCTTGTGGGACCAGGGTCTGCCCGCGTCGCAAGTCGCCCGGGCGCGCGACTGGAGCACGCGCTTCACCAGCGGGCCATTCGAAGAGCAACTGCTGCTCGTGGAGCGCGTCGTCAAGCCCGACCGCAACGGTCCTGAAGTGCTGCTGCAGCTCGCATCGGAGAACAAATCGCTGCATGAGGCGCGTCGCGAGTTCGGTGCGGAGCTGGCGCTGTTCCTGGTGCTGTTGTGGGCGATCCTGTCGGCGGCCGCGTGGACGCAGGTTGCGCTCGGCTTGAAGCCGCTCGCGCGTGTCAGCGACGAGGTCGATGCGCTGAAGCGTAGCCCCCGCGAGCGGCTGGCTGCGGCGCCTGCACGGGAGGTCGAGCCGCTGGTGCGCGCCATCAACGAGCTTGCAGATGCGCGCGAGAAGGATCTGACGAGGGCGCGGCGGCGCGCTGCCGATCTCGCACACGCATTGAAAACGCCGCTCGCCGCGATTGCCGCACAGAGCCGGCGCGCTCGCGAAGCAGGGGCAGTCGATGCGGCCGAGGGGCTGGATCGTGCGATTCAGTCTGCCGGCGCAGCCGTCGATCGCGAGCTGGCCCGCAGCCGTGCCGCTGCGATCCGTGCCGCGACGGGTGAAATGAGTGCTGCGGCCTTGCCGGTCGTCGAAGCGGTCGTTGGCGTCGTCGAGCGCGCGGAATTCGTGGCGCAAGTAGTGTTCGAGGTGAACGTGCCGCCGAAGCTGACGGTGCCGGTCGCGGCCGAGGACTTGCTCGAACTCATGGGCGCGCTGACGGAAAACGCTGCGCGCTACGCGCGCAGGCGTGTGCTCATCGAGGGTGCGCAATCTGCTGAAGGGCGTGTGTTGAGCGTCGAGGACGATGGGCCCGGGATCGATCCGGCGCAGATGACCGACGCGCTCGCGCGCGGAGCGCGTCTCGATCAGGCCGGTAGCGGCCACGGCCTCGGGCTGGCGATCGCGCAGGACCTTGCCGAAGCGACCGGTGCGCAGATCTCGCTGACGCGCTCCGCTCTCGGTGGCCTCAAGGCGGCGATTCTCTGGCGGCAGCTGCTGACGCCCAGCTGACGTTTCGTGCGGCCGTGGTGTCAGGTGTGCGCGCGCAATCTGGCGCGCGTGGATCCAACGAGAACGACGTCCATGGCACTGCTCCGCTCGCTCGCAATGCTCCTCGCGCTCGGGTTCCTGAGCTTCCCGGTAATCGCGTCGCAGACGGAGGAGGGGACCGCGTCGCCCGTCACTGTCTATCCCGCCTCGTATTTCGCGGCGACGCAGCCCTCGTCTGCGTTCGACATGCTGACTGTCCTGCCGGGCTACGACTTCAACGAGAGCGATGCGGACGTGCGCGGGTTCGCCGGCGCTGTCGGCAACGTGCTGATCGATGGCAGTCGCCCGGCAGGCAAGCAGGAGTCGCTGGAGGCGATCCTGCGGCGGATTCCCGCCTCGGCGGTAGAGCGCGTCGAGCTGATCCGCGCCGGCGCGACGGGCATCGACATGCAGGGCCAGGCCGTGCTCGCCAACGTGATCCGCAGGCGCGAAGCGCAGACGCGCGGCGCGCTCGAAGCGAGCTCGACGTTCTACGAGCGAGGTCTGCACGCGCCGCGCGCGGCTGCCGAAATGTCACGCCGCAACGCGGGTGCGCTGCTCGAGTTGTCGGCCGCGGCCTATGAAACGGTCGACGACGAGCATGGGTTCGGCAGACGCCCGCGCGTGGCGCCCGACGGCACGTTGCTGCGCAGCTCGGTGTACTCGCAGGACGAAGGCGAGAAGGTGCGGGAAGCGGCCGGTTCCTATCAGCGAGCGGTGCTGGGCGGGCTGCTGCGTCTGAGCGCTTCGTTGCAGACCGAGAAGTTCGGCGCCGATATCGCGGAGCACGTGACGTTTCCGGAGGTCGACAGCAGCACGGTGCGTGAGTTCGAAGACGAGCGAAACTCGGAGCTGGGCGCGCACTTCCAGCGGCCGCTTGCGAGCGGCCGGCAGCTGGAGCTGTTTGCCATTCACCGCGCCTCGCGTGAGCGCGGCGGCGAGCGTGCCATCGAAGCCGATGGCGTTACGCTGTTCCGCCAGGGCACGGACGGCTCCGAGTCGATCTTCCGCAGCGTGCTGCGCTGGGACAGCGGGCAACTGTCGCTGGAGAGCGGCGTCGAAGGCGCGCTCAACGTGCTCGATAGCCACAACAGCCTGGAAGAGGACGGCGCCCCTGCAGTACTGCCGAACGGCGCCGTGCGGGTGGAGGAGCGGCGCGGCGAAGTCTTTGCGACGGCGAGCTGGCCGCTGAGCAGCGCATGGCGCGTGGAAGCCGGCTCGCGCTTCGAGTATTCGCGTCTCGAGCTGAGCGGCGACAGCACGCTCGGCAAGTCGTTCTTCTTTCCGAAACCGCGCTTGCTGCTGACGTGGTCTGCGAGCGAGCGCGATCGGCTGCGCGTGCTGCTGGAGCGCGAGGTCGGCCAGCTGGATTTCGAGGACTTCGCCGGCTCGGCGTCGCTGTCGGCCAGCACGGTGACGGCCGGCAATCCGGACCTCGAGCCCGACCGCACCTGGCGACTGGAGGCGGCGTGGGAGCGGCATTTCCTGGAATCCGGCGTGCTGCTGCTCGCCGCGCGCCATGAGCGCATCCAGGATCTCATCGATCGCATCCCGGTGATCGCGGCCGAGCCGTTCGATGCCGTCGGCAACATCGGCGACGGTCGGCGCAGCGAGCTGGAGGTCAACCTGACGCTGCCGCTCGATCGGTTCGGCATTCGCGCGGGTCTGCTCAAGACCGTCGCGTTGTGGCGTGACAGCTCGGCGCGCGATCCCACGACGGGCGAGTCGCGGCCGATCTCGGAGGATCTGTCGCGTGAGGTGGCCATCCACTTCAGTCAGCAGCTGGCGCCGCTGCGCGTGCGCTGGGGCGTGGATGCGACGCTCGCCAGTGCCGCGCGCGAGCATTACTTCGACGAAGTGCGCAACGAGCGGCTCGGTACGCGCCTCGACGTGTTCGCGCAATACGAGCCGTCGCCGGCGTGGAACATTCGCGTGTTCGCCAACAATCTCACCGATCGCAACGCGGTGCGGGAACGGCGGATCTACGACGGGCTGCGCAGCGCGGCGCCGCTGCGCTATATCGAGACGCGTACGCTCGCCATCGGCCCTTACGTCGGGATTGCCGTGCGGCGCATGTTTGGGGATTGAGCAATCAGCCGAAGCGACTGCGCTTCCACAGAAGCATGCCGCCGCCCACCAGCAGCACCAGCGATGCGGCAGCGAGTATCAGCAGCCACGGCACGTCGATAGCGATGGCCTGTTGCTCGGCCTGGAATGCGAGCCATACGAATATCGCAACCGCGGCAGCGACGATCAGCAGTTCCCACCAGCGCCGTGAGCTGCGCGTTGCGCTCGCCGGGTCGGAGCCGGTCAGGGCCGCCGCGACGCGCTCGCGATCGAGTCCGTAGCGCGCACACTCCCGCTCCATCGCGACGTGCCACTCGCGCCATTCGTCCGCGGGAGCTTCTGCCAGGCTGATCGCTGCCGCTCCGGCGATCATGATCAACGATCCGCCCACGATCAGCGCCTGTGCGACGCCCGCCATGTGCGCGAGCTCGCCGAACACCAGCACGCCCCACGCCAGGCCCCACAGCTGATTGGTGTTGGAGAGCGGGATGCCGCGGCTGATGCCGATGTACTTCGCCGCATATTGCTGGAACAGGTCGCCGAGCACCCAGCAGAACCCGCCGAGGAACAGCCAGAACAGCGCCGGCCGGGCCTGATCGAGCGACGTGAGCACGTTGGCGGCTCCGCCGTCGAAGATCGCGGCCAGCGCGAACATGGTGCCCAGCTCGCCGAACGTGAACACCGTTACGAACGACAGCGGATTCATGCCGCTGATATAGGCCTTGCGGTACGGGATGTACATCGTGCCCCAGAGCAGGGCCGCACCGAGCGCTGCAAGGATGCCGAGCGTTGCGGCGCCTTGCGTGGCGTGCACTCCATGCGCGGCGGTGGCGTAGGCGAGCAGGCACGCGCCGATCACGATGGCAGTGGCGCCGCCGAGGACCTTCAGCCGCTGACTGCCTTCGCGGCCGCGCAATTCGTTGAACAGCAGCCAGCCCCAGAACACGCCCACCAGGCTGTTGACGTTCCACAACGGAAACGCGATGGACAGCCCGACATTGCGGATGGCGAATACGGTGAGCGTGTTCGCAACTGCCCACAGCATGCCGGCGAGGACGCCCCAGACGATGAGGTGCGGCTTGTCGCGCAGGTCTGCCCACACGTAGCTCGTACCCTTGAGCGCGACCGGCACGGTCCAGCGGGCGACGAAGACGCCGAGCACCATGCCGAGCGAGATCAGGAATGGCGAGAAGCCGACGGTGACCAGCTTGGTCGGGGCCTCGGCCGCTCCGAGCCACGCGCCGGCAGCGAGGCCGGACACCACGCCGAGGGAATGCAGCGAACGACCGCGGCTGTGCGCGACCTGCGGGTTCATGCGATCGCCGCGAGCAACGCCACGCCGATGGCGAGCACCACTACGGGAATCCACAGGTGAGGGTCGGTCAGCGTGGCCGTGATACGGGAGCGCTTCATTCTACGACGTGTATAGCTTGGAATTTTTGTATCACAAAGCTATACGCGCCGCGCGCCGAACACAAGCGCGGTGACGCGGCGGCTACCACCTGACCCGGGCGCCTACCCAGGCGCCGCGGGGCGGGCCGGCGCCGAGAAAGCGCGGGTCGGAGAACTGCGCGAAAATCTCTCCCGGATCGCCGAGCAGGCCGAACGTCTCGTACTTCTCGTCGAAGACGTTCTCGATGCGCGCGAACAGCACGACGTCGCCGACGACCTGCCATTCGCCGCGCAGGTTGAAGACGGCGTAGCCGTCCGTCCGGTCGAGCAGGTTCGCCTCGTCGCCGCGCAGGTAGACGCCCGAGCGCAGCACCACGTCCGCGCCCAGCTGGATCCGATCGCTCAGCGCGACGTCGACGCCGAGATTGCCCTGGTGGCGCGGAATTCCCGGAATGTCCGCGCCGGATCGCACTCGCAGCTTCTCGTCGCCGGCGATCGCCGGCGAGTCCGGATCGTGCGTAAAGACCGGATGATTCGGGCTGTTGATGACGAAGGCATCGTCGAACGTCGCCGCGATGTAGCTGTAGTCGACGAACCAGCGGAAGCGATCCAGCCGCTGCGATACGCTCAGCTCGACGCCGGTGCGCAAGGTATCGCCGACGTTGTCGAAGAAGCCGACGTTGGCCTGCGGTCCGCCGGTGGTCTGGAACAGGATGTCGTGGTGGTTGCGGGTGTAGAAGCCGCCGACGTGCCATTGCAGACCTTCACGCCCTTCACTGCGCAAGCCGATCTCGGCGCTCTTCGCCACGACCTGCTCGAGCGGCGGATCGGCGAGGAATGCGTTGGGCAGATTGCACGGCGCGTCTTCGCTGGCGCATGCGAGCTCGACGGGCGAGGGTGCGCGCGTCGATTCGCCGTAGCTGCCATACAGGCTCACTGCTGGCGCGAGACGGAAGGTGATGCCGGCGGCGGGATTGAAGCGGTTGAAATCATGCTTGCCGTCGAGCTGCGGATTCGCGCCGCTGCGGTCGGACAGCTCGATGCGCGTATCGTCGTAGCGGCCGGACAGCGTCAACGCAATTTCGTCGGACAGATGCAGCGTGTCGAGAACGTATGCGCTGGCGCTGGTCACCTCGCTCCCCACGTCCGTCGCAAACTCCTGTGCAAAGATTCCGGTCCGGGTCGTGGCGCGATCCGGCAGCAGGCTGGAAACCTCGACCGCGGAGTCGAAGGCAGTCTTGCCGACGCTGTAGGCCACGCCGACTGTGACGTTGTTGGCGACGCCGAGCAGGCTCGCTTGCAGCGCAAGCTGCATCGAGCCGCCGTAGCTTTCCTGCTCGCGGTGACCGATGTTGTTGATCGCATTCAGCTCGGTGCCGTCGAGCTGCGCAGGAATGCGAGCGCCGTCGCGATCCAGCACCGGCCGGATGTCGCCGCTGCAATCCTCCTCGGTCAGAAATTCGCCGTCGGCGAGCTCGCATTCGTGGAACACCGTGCCATCGCCATTGAACGTGTCGGTGTCGAGGCGCCGGTAGAACGCGTTGCCGCTGATCCGCAACGCATCCGAGAGAGTTCGCGAGCCTTCGAGGATCAGTTGCGCGTGCTCGTTCTGCGTGATGTCCGGATGCGTGAACACCGCCGAGTGATCGATCGCGAGCAGCTCGACCGGCGCAGTGCCGTTGCCACGCAATTCCGTGTTGGCATAGGCGGCGCTCAAGTCCGCAGTCCAGTCGGACTCGTGCCGGCTCACCGCGCCGAACAGGCGCAGCGCCTGCGACTTCGAATCGACGCGCCAGCCGTCTTCGTGCAGATAGTCCGCGTTGCCATAGTAGCCCCAGCGTCCGTCGTTGCCGCCGGCCTGCAGCGCCGCGCCGAGGCGGCCGAACGATCCGTCGTACAGCTCTGCCTGCGTGCCCTGGTAGCGGAAGCCGTTCTTCATCTGCATGGAGAGCGCGCCGCCGAGCGTGTTCAGGCCGAACACCGGCTGCGCGCCGGCGAGCATCTGCACGCTGTCGATCGCCGACACGGAAACGAGGTCCCAGTTGATCGTGTCGCCGAACGGATCGTTGATGCGCACGCCGTTCTGGTAGACCGACAGCCCTTGCGGCAGCCCGAGCAGCGGCGATGCGGTGAAGCCGCGGAAGTTGAAGTCGGGCTGCAGCGGATTGTTCTGCGCGTTGTTGATGCTGACGCTGCTGAAGTTGCGGTTCAGGAAGTCGGTCAGGTCCAGCGACTGCGAGCGCTGCAGCTGCTCTGCAATCGCGCGCTGCGCATTGGCCGGAACCAATGCAGGGTCGATTGCCGTGCCGTAAGGCGCCAGCACTATGACTTCCTCGAGCGCAGGAGGACCTGCAGCGATCGAGCACGCGGCGGCGCACCCGAAGAGCAAGCCGCAACAACTCGCCACGACGCGCGACAGGCGGATGCGCACAGAGCTCACGGTTCGTCGATCCAGCCGCGGGCGCGCGCAACGTCGAGGAACTCGCGGATTTCCACGGCGCGCGTGCGCGGGTGCGAGCTGCGCACGACTTCCGCCACGAGAGCTTCGCGGCCGCGCGACCCATCGCATAGCCGGAGAATGGCAGCTGCCATCCGGTTGAGCTGGACGTTGCCGTTCGGACAAACGAGCACGAGCACCTCGTCGTTTTCCGTGCCGCCATCGAGACGGCAGCCCGGTGCGAGTCGCACGCCCGGCGTGCCCCGACCCTGCTTCCTGCTGCTCGCAGGTCGCCGCCCGCCGCCGCGCGCTCTCGACATGACTCGTCCCACTACGAAAGGTACAAACGCCTGCAGGCGCTGACGTCATGGAGAAGCAGGTACCGTGCCAGCGGCTAGGGCTTGGGACTGGCGCGCGGCGACGCAATACCGAGGCGCTTGCATCGGCGATACAAGGTGTTGCGGCTGACACCAAGCTGTTCGGCAACGCGCGACATGTTGCCGTCGCACTCGCGGATGCAGTGCAGCAGCTGCTCGCGCTCATCAGGCTCCGCCCGAGCGGACTGCTGCGCGTCCGGGCAGTGCTCCGGGTCGCTTTCGCGGACCTCGCTGGGCAGGTCTCTGAGCCGTACGACACCGCCGTCGCAGATCGCCAGGGCCGTGCGGATGACGTTGCGCAACTCGCGCACGTTCCCCGGCCAGCGATAGGCGAGCAGGCGCTCGAACGCGTCCACCTCGATGGCGGCCGGTCGGCTGTCGCTGGTTTCCGCCGCGAGGAAGTCGCGGATCAGGCGCTCTTTGTCGGTGCGCAGCGCGAGCGGCGGCAGCTCGAGGGTGATGCCGTTGAGTCGATAATAGAGATCCTCGCGGAACTCGCCGCGCGTGATCATCGCGCGCAGGTTCTGGTGCGACGCGCAGATGACGCGCAGGTCGACCTTGAGCGCGGTCTCGGTGCCGAGCGGGATCACTTCCTGCTCTTCCAGGACGCGCAGCAGGCGCGTCTGCAGGCCGACCGGCATGTCGCCGATCTCATCGAGGAACAACGTGCCGCCGGAGGATTGCAGGATCTTGCCCTTCATGCCTTCCTTGCGCGCGCCGGTGAATGCGCCGGAGCGGTAGCCGAACAGCTCGCTCTCGATCAACGATTCGGGGATCGCTGCGCAGTTGAGCGCCACGAACGGCATGCGCGCGCGATCGCTGGCCGCGTGCAGCGCGCGTGCGAACATCTCCTTTCCCGCGCCCGTCGGTCCCTGGATCATGACGGGTACGCGCGAGGTCGCGATGCGATGCGCGCTGCGCACGTTCCGGAGCATCAGCGGATCCTCGCCCGCGAGCTCCTCGAGCGTCAGCGGCGACTTCGGCGCTTCGGTGGCCGCGAAGCGGATGACCCGCGGCGCGCCCGACGCGTGCGACGTGAACGTCGGCGTTGCGGTCGGCGGGCGGTAATCGAGGCTCGCAAAGAAGCGCCGGCCGAGCTGTGCATGCCGCACAGTCTGCAGCTCCCGCTGCGAGCCGTGCAGCGGCTGGACGACTTCCTCGGCCCGCACGTCGAAGACTTCGTCGATGCGACAGCCGATCAGCTCGGCGCGGCTGGCGGCGCCGAGCAGGTGCACGGCTGTCTCGTCGACGGCGATGATGGTGGCATCGCGCGACAGCGCGATTGCGCCGTCGTGCTGCAGGTTGACGAACTCGGGCCGCGCGTGGAAGCGGAACACGATGTCGCGCTGGAAGTGATGCAGGAACAGGCACTTCTCGATCAGCCGCGCCGACATGTTCACGAGCGCCATCGTGTGCCCGAAGCCGCTGCGCGGATCGCGCGCGCTCAGCGTCGAAGCATCCAGCACTGCGACCAGCGCGCCGGACGGATCGCGGATCGGCGAGCCGAAGCAGGTCAAGCCGATGTGGCTGCTGCGGAAGTGCTCCTCGCGATGCACGATGATCGGCCGGTTCTCGGCGATGCACGTGCCCATGCCGTTCGTGCCCTGGCGGCGCTCGCTCCAGTCCGCGCCGATGACCAGGCCCGACGAGCGAAACGTCGTCGCGAGCGTCGCGTCGGTTTTTTCGTAGAGCACGATGCCGGTTGCGTCGGTGAGGATCAGCGCGTAGCCGGACTCGGCGATGTATTCGTACAGCCAGTCCATTTCCGCCGAGGCGACCTGCAGCAGCTCGGCATGCTGGGCGCGGCGCTCGGCGAGCGCTGCAGCGTCGACGATCGTCGGCGAATAGTGGCGCGCGGGGTCGAGGGAATAATCGAGCGCGCACCGTCGCCAGGAACCGCCGATCGCCGGGCTCAGTACTGTTCCCGCGAGCGCATCGGCGCTCGGGCTACGCACGAACTGCAACACCGTTGCAGCGTGCCTGGTGGCCGCCGTATCCCCCACGGTCGTGCTCCTCTGCTACGGGCCCGCGGACTGTAACACTCATGTCACCCTGTCACGTACCACTGTCACGCCCGTTGACACACTCGGGACAGTTGCTGGTACACGCGACCCCCGGCGGAGCGCCTGCCTGTACTCGATCCGCCTATGACCCGCGTCCATGGCACACGCCTTGCTTCGTGCGCGGGAGACGAGGCCGCAGATCCACTCGCACCGCAAGGTATGCCACAGGGAGGTATACCCATGTTCCGGCAAGCACTCGGGCTTCTGCTCGCATCGACGTTCCTGGCCCCGGCCGCGCTCGCAGTCGAGCTCACGGCGGGCGACTGGAAGTTCTCCGCGAGCGGCAATGTGAACGTGCACTACATCGGATCGAGCTGCGAGAAGGAAACCACGCCAGGGATCGTAGGCGGCCTCGCGTGTCGCGGCGCGGGCGGCGAGGACCGCAGCTCCTCGATCAGCAACGGCTTGCTGCCTGCTGCGCTGGCGCTCACCTCATCGACGACGCAGAAGGGCTACGACATCTCGGCAACGTTCGGCTTCTATCCGGGCATCAGCACCAACGACGGCAGTCCCAACCTGCAGCAGGGCGCGGACCTGCTCAACACGGCGCTCGGAACGACCGGCCTGGATATCCGCCAAGTGTTCCTGACGTTCGGCAACAAGAGCATGGGCGAATTCATGCTCGGCCGGAACATCGGCCTGTTCGGCGCCGACGCGATCCTCAACGACATGACGCTGCCGGGCGTCGGCGCCGCCAACGGCAACTACGCGACGCCCGCGAATACTTCGCTCGGCTCGATCGGCCTGGGCTACATCTACACGGACTGGCTCGCGCAGATGAATTACACGACTCCGGACTTCGGCGGCCTGAAGATCACGATCGGCATCTTCGATCCGATCGAGCCGATCGTGCAGGACGTTGCGGTGCCGGAGAGCAGCCCGGGCGTTCACGGCAAGATCGCCTACAAGAACGGCCCCGTGTACCTGTCGGCGACGTTCATCAGCCAGAAGAACAACGGCGCGACCGATGCGCAGGACTTCGACAGCTTCGGCTTCGATGTCGGCGGCAAGGTCACGTTCGGCGGCGCCGAGTTCCTGGCCTGGTACTACAATGGCAAAGGCCTCGGCACGACCGCGCTCTACCTGTTCAGCGACGACCGTCTCGGTCACCGGCGCGATTCGGACGGCTTCCTCGCGCAGCTGACCTACAAGTTCGGCGATACCAAGGTGGGCGTGAACTACGGCGAGAGCAACCTCGACCTGGCGACGGGCGAGGCGCCCTCGTTCCTGGTCAAGCAGAACAAGAAGTACACCGTCGGCGTTTATCACTCCCTGACGGAGAACTTCACGCTGCTCGCCGAGTTCACCGATACCAAGGCGGAGTCCCACAATGGCGTTGAGAACGACAGCAGCAACTTCAACCTGGGCGCCTATCTGTCGTTCTGAAGTGCGGGCGCGATGGCGCCCTGCTTCGCTGAGCTTCGCGTCGCTGATCCTCGTCGCGGCTGCGCTGGCGACCCCGGCGCAAGCCGCGCGTTTGTATGTGTCCAACGAGGACGGTCACAGCGTCACGGTGCTCGACGCCGCCAGCGATGCGGTGGTTGCAACCATCGAGGTCGGCAAGCGGCCGCGCGGATTGAAGCTCTCCGCCGACGGATCCCGCCTGTTCGTGGCGGTCAGCGGCCTGCCGAAATGCCCGCCCTCGGTGCCCGACGAGGAGTGCGCCAAGCTCGAGCGGGACCTGAAAGCGGACGGCATCGCGGTCGTTGATACGGCAACGCAAAAAGTCCTGCAAGTCTTACACGCCGGCTCGGATCCCGAGCAGTTCGCGCTGAGCCGCGACGGCCGCAGGCTGTTCGTGGCCAACGAGGATTCGGCCTCGCTGTCCGTTGTCGACGTCAACAGCGGCGCCATCGTTGCCCGCGTCGCTGTGGGGCAGGAGCCGGAAGGCGTGGCCGTAACGCCGGACGGACGCTGGGTGCTGGTCACCAACGAATCCGACAATTCCGTGTCGATCATCGATACCGGCACGCTGAAGATCGCGAAGTCGGTGCAGGTCGGCAAACGGCCGCGCGACGTCGCGTTCACGCCGGACGGTCGCACCGCCTACGTCTCGGGTGAGTTCGATGCGTCGGTGTACCGCATGGGCGTGCCCGAGGGCGCACCGGTGGAGCGTGTGCTGCAACTGCGCAAGGAAGCGCGTCCGATGGGTGTGGTGCTCGACTCGAAGCGCGGTCGCGTGTACGTGAGCACAGGCCGCGGCGGCAGTGTCGCGGTCATCGACGCCGCGAGCCACGAGCTGCTCGCGGAGGTGAAGGTCGGGACGCGGCCGTGGGGCATCGCCTTGTCGCAGGACGGGCGCTGGTTGTACACCGCCAATGGCCCATCGAACGACGTCAGCGTGATCGATACCTCGACGTTGCAAGTCGTGCGGACCGTGCGTGTCGGCAACTCGCCGTGGGGCGTTGCAGTCGGCCCCGAGCCGCCTGCGAAGGCGCGCAAGCAGTCCAGCGAGGCCGAGTCTTCAGGAGGTGAGCCCGCAGTTGCGGTACGCCTCGGCCTCGGTCTCCCGGTAGCGCTTGGCCATCTGCTTGGCCTTGTCGGAGTCGCGGAAGATGCCGCCGCCTTCGCCGGGGAGGCTCGCGTACCGCGCGTAGGTCTCCGCTTCGACGAACTCCTCGTAGCGCAGGACGCTTGCGATCCGGTCGATGGCGCATGAGCACTGGTACAGCGTTTCCAGCCGGCCGCCGTGCTTCCCGATGCATTCCTGCACGTATTCCACGCGCGCCGCAGTCGGGTAATCGTTGACTGGCGTGTCGGCGCCGGCCGCCGGTGCGATGCACAACCAGGCTGCACCGAGCAGGGCCGGCAGGGGGCGCGTCTGGCATAGGCGTTGCATTGTCATCATGAGTGTCACTCGGTTGCAGCGGCTCAGGAGATTGAACATGAAACAACAGCGTCTCTCCATTCTAGTCGTTGCGGCAGCGGCCGCGACGGCGGGTTTGTGCGGTACGGCCACCGCCCAGACAGGGCAGGGGCTCGAACAGCTGATGGCCAAGTCTTCCAACTGGGCGACGCAGGCGGGCGACTACGCCAATCATCGTTACAGCGATCTCAAGCAGATCGACAGCAGCAACGTCGGGCAGCTGCAGGTCGCGTGGACGATGTCGACCGGCGTGCTGCGCGGCCACGAAGGCTCGCCGCTCGTCATCGGCGACACGCTGTACCTGCATACGCCGTTCCCGAACAACGTGTATGCGGTGAATCTGAAGGACCAGTCGTACAAGTGGAAGTACGAGCCGAAGCAGAACACCGATGTCGTGCCGGTGATGTGCTGCGACACGGTGAATCGCGGTCTCGCCTACGGCAACGGCAAGATCCTGCTGCAGCAGGCCGACACCACGCTGGTCGCGCTGGATGCGAACACCGGCAAAGTGGTGTGGACCGCCAAGAACGGCGATCCGAAGATCGGCGAGACCAACACCAACGCGCCGCACGTCTTCAAGGACAAGGTGATCACCGGCATCTCCGGCGGCGAGTTCGGCGTGCGCGGCCGCCTGATCGCGTACGACCTCAACTCCGGCAAGAAGGTGTGGACGGCCTGGAGCACCGGGCCGGACGCGGAGCTGCTGGTCGATCCGGCGAAGACGATGACCTGGACCAACGGCAAGATGGCGCCGATCGGCAAGGACTCGTCGATCAAGACCTGGAAGGGCGATCAATGGAAGCTCGGCGGCGGCACGACGTGGGGCTGGTATGCCTACGATCCGAAGCTGAACCTCGTCTACTACGGCACCGGTAATCCCGGCACCTGGAATCCCTCGCAGCGGCCCGGCGACAACAAGTGGTCGATGACGATATTCGCGCGCGACCTGGACACCGGCATGGCGAAGTGGGCCTACCAGATGACGCCGCATGACGAGTGGGACTTCGACGGCGTCAACGAGATGCTGCTGGTCGACGTGGACGTCAAGGGCAAGAAGACGCCCGCCGTGGTGCACTTCGATCGCAACGGCTTCGGCTACACGCTGAACCGCGAGACCGGCGAGCTGCTGGTCGCGCAGAAGTACGATCCGAAGGTCAACTGGGCCACCTCGGTCGATATGAAGACCGGCCGGCCGATCGTCGACAAGAAGTACTCGCCCGCGACCACCGGTCCGGACGTGAACGTGAAGGACATCTGCCCGGCCGCGCTCGGCTCGAAGGACCAGCAGCCGGCGAGCTATGACCGCAAGTCCGGCCTGATCATGGTGCCGACCAACCACGTGTGCATGACGTACGAGCCGTTCCAGGTCGAATACACCGCGGGCCAGCCCTACGTCGGCGCGACGCTGACCATGTATCCGACGCCGGGCAGCCACGGCGGCATGGGGAACTTCATCGCGTGGGATGCGTCGCAAGGCAAGATCGTCTGGTCGAAGCCGGAGCGCTTCTCGGTGTGGTCCGGCGCGCTCACGACGGCCGGCGACATCGTGTTCTACGGCACGCTCGAGGGCTATCTGAAGGCAGTCAGCACCAAGGACGGCAAGGAGCTCTGGAAGTTCAAGACGCCGTCCGGAATCATCGGCAACGTGTTCACGTACGAATACGGCGGCAAGCAGTACGTCGGCACGTACTCCGGTATCGGCGGCTGGGCGGGCATCGGCATGGCGGCCGGCCTGACCGGCAACACCGAAGGCCTCGGTGCGGTCGGCGGTTACAAGGATCTCGCCAAGTACACGACGCTCGGCGGCTCGCTGTTCGTGTTCGCGTTGCCCGATTCAGCGCGCACAGCGAATCGGTGAGGGTCCGGATGATGAAGCGATTGCTCATGGTGCTCGCGCTCGCAGTGTCGAGCGCGAGCGGGGCGGATGACGCCTCGACCGGCGCTCTGTATCAGGTGCAGGACGGCACCAAGGTCGATGCGAAGACGCTGATGGGATGGAAGACGTGGCGAGCGCTCGCGTGCGAGCGCTGCCACGGCGCTCAGCAGGAAGGCCTGGTCGGGCCGTCGTTGATCGAGTCGTTCAAGACCCTGTCGAAAGAGGATTTCCACACGCTGATGATGAACGGGCGCCCCGACAAGGGCATGCCGAACTTCAACACCAGCCAGATGGTGCAACAGAACTGGGAAGGCCTGTACGCATATCTCAAAGGACGCTCCGACGGCAAGATCGAGCCCGGGCACCTGTACCCCATCGGTTCGCAGTGATGCTCCCCATGACGATTCGCGCGATGCTGGCCGCAGCAACGCTGCTGCTCGCGTCTGCGGCCTTCAGCCAGGGCGAGCCGCCGGCCGCGGCGGCGAAGGACGTGCTGCGCGTGTGCGCCGATCCGGACAACCTGCCGCTCTCCAACTCGCGCGGCGAAGGTTACGAGAACAAGATCGCCGAGCAGCTCGCGAGCGATCTGCAGCGGCGCCTGGAATACACCTATTTTCCGCAGCGCATGGGCTTCGTGCGCAATACGCTGCGACAGAAGGACCCGCAGACGCAGGAGTTCAAGTGCGACGTGATCATCGGCGTGCCCAAGGGCTATGAGCTGACGGCGACGACGCGGCCGTACATGAAGTCGACGTACGCGCTGGTGTTCCGGCATCGCCCCGAGCTCGAGAGCCTGCAGACGGCGGATGATCTGCTGAAGCTGCCGGGCGAGCGTTTGCGCGCGCTGCGTATCGGCGTATTCGGGCGCTCGCCTGGAGCCGACTGGCTGCTGCGCAACAACCTGATCGAGCGCGCCGTGGTGTACTCGCCGCAGAGCGGCGATCCCGCCGAGAACCCCGCGCACACCATCGAGCGCGATCTCGCGGCAGAGAAGATCGACCTCGCGATCCTGTGGGGACCGATGGCGGGCTTGCTGGTGCGCAATCACTCCGATTTCCCGGCGTGGCGCGCCGTGCCGTTCACGCCCGATCCCGAGATCAAGTTCGACTACGAGATCTCGATGGGCGTGCGGTTCGGCGAGAAGGAATGGAAGGACACGCTCGACCAGTGGATCGGCGCTCACGAGCAGCGGGTGCGCGAGATCCTCGCGAGCTTCCTCGTGCCGCTGCTCGATGCCAATGGCAATTTCACCGCGGACTTCCGCTCGGCGGAGCGTCTGCGCGCCGAGGGCGTCCGCAAGGACATCCCGCTGGCGCAGCCGCAGCAGTAGCCCTCTACCTTCGAGATCAACGTATGAAAACTCGCGCCGCTATCGCCTATGCCGCCGGCAAGCCGCTGGAAGTCGTGGAAGTCGAGCTGGAAGGTCCGCGCGAGGGCGAGGTGCTGGTGGAGATCAAGGCGAGCGGGGTGTGCCACACCGATGAGTTCACGCG
>DATEJG010000082.1:0-47666 GCA_035278165.1 Steroidobacteraceae bacterium | reverse complement strand
CGCGTGAACTCATCGGTGTGGCACACCCCGCTCGCCTTGATCTCCACCAGCACCTCGCCCTCGCGCGGACCTTCCAGCTCGACTTCCACGACTTCCAGCGGCTTGCCGGCGGCATAGGCGATAGCGGCGCGAGTTTTCATAGGTACTGGCCTCGAAGAAAGGAGGAGTCAGGCTGAAGCCTGACCCGCAGGGAGGGGCATTTTGCGCTCAACGCAAGCGCATGCGCCAGCCTCTACTCGTGCCGCAGGGCTTCGATGGGATCGAGCTGCGCCGCGCGGCGCGCCGGGAAGAAGCCGAACACGATCCCGACCGCCGCCGAGAACGCGAACGACAGAAGCACGATGCCACCGTTGAACACGAACGGCACGCGGAACGCGCTGGTGGCGAGCGCCGCGGCACTGAGCCCGAGCGCGATGCCGATGATGCCGCCGAACGCGGCGAGGGTGACCGCCTCGACGAGGAACTGCAGCAGCACGTCGCGCGCCATGGCGCCGACCGCGAGGCGCGTGCCGATCTCGCGAGTACGCTCGGTCACCGAGACCAGCATGATGTTCATGATGCCGACGCCGCCGACCACCAGGCTCACCGCGGCGACCGCGCCGAGCAGCGCAGTGAGCACTCGCGACGAATTCGTGAACGCGCTGGTGATCTCCTTGAGGTCGCGCACGTTGAAGTCGTCCTCGGCGCCGTCGCGGATCTTGCGGCGCTCGCGCAGCAGGCGCTCGAGGTCGGCCTGCACCTTCTCGGTCGAGACGCCGTCGCGCGCCGAGACCATGATGGCGTTGACGTCCGAGTTGCCGGCCATGCGCCGCTGCAGCGTGCGCAACGGCACGACCACGATGTCGTCCTGGTTCTGGCCGAAGCCGGACTGGCCCTTCACCGACAGCAGCCCGATGACCTGGCAGGACAGCTTGCCGAGGCGGATCGACGACCCGACCGGGTCTTCGCCGGCGAACAGCTCCTGCTTCACGGTGTCGCCGAGCAGGCAGACCGACGCGCCGGCGCGCAGCTCGCTGTCGGAAAAGTTGCGGCCCGAAGCCAGCGGCCAGTCGCGCACTTCGAGGTACTTGTCGGTCGTGCCGGTGACCTGCGTCGACCAGTTCGAGTTGCCGTAGATCGCCTGCGTGTTCGAGTTCGAGGTCGGCGCGACCGCGCGCACGCCGCTGATCTCGTTCTCGATCGCGGTGACGTCGTCCATCGAGAACGGCGGCGAAGCGGAGCGCGAGCCGCCGCCGCCGAAGCCCTGGCCGCGGAACACCTGCAGCAGGTTGGTGCCGAGCTTCTGGATGTCGTTCTGCACCTGCGCCGTCGCGCCCTGACCGATCGTCACCATGGTGATGACCGCGGCGACGCCGATGACGATGCCGAGGATCGTCAGCGAGGAGCGCAGCACGTTGCGACGGATCTCGCGCAGCGCCAGCAGCATGGCGTTCCAGAACATCGTCAGGCTCCCCGCACCGGAGTGTTGGCCTCGTCGCTTTCGATCGCGCCGTCGCGGAAGCGCACGATGCGCCGCGTCCACGCTGCGATGTCGGGCTCGTGCGTGACCATCACGATCGTGATGCCGCGCTGCTCGTTCAGGCCCGCAAGCGTCTTCATGATCTCGTTGCTGGTCGCGGTGTCGAGGTTGCCGGTCGGCTCGTCGGCGAACAGCACTTGCGGCTGCGCGACGATCGCGCGCGCGATCGCGACGCGCTGCTGCTGGCCGCCGGAGAGCTGGCTCGGCACGTGCGACTCGCGGCCGAGCAGGCCGACTTCCTGCAGCGCCTTGCGCGCGCGAGCGTGCCGCTCCTCCGCGGGCAGATGCCGATAGATCAGCGGCAGCTCGACGTTCTCGAGCGCCGTCGTGCGGCTGAGCAGGTTGAACCCCTGGAACACGAAGCCGAGGTGGTTCCGGCGCAGCAGCGCACGCTGGTCTGCGGTCATCGTGCCGACCGGTACGCCGAGGAAGCGATAGGTGCCGGAAGTCGGCGTGTCGAGGCAGCCGAGGATGTTCATGCACGTCGACTTGCCGGAGCCGCTCGGACCCATGACGGCGACGAACTCGCCCGGCGCGATCGCCAGGTCGATGCCGCGCAGCGCGCGCACCGTGCCTTCGCCTTCACCGTAGACCTTCGTGACCTGCGACAGCTCGATTACGTGGCGCGGCGGTGTCGGCATGCCGGTCATTTCTTGCGCGCTTCCTGGTCGACGATGACTTTCGTGCCCGGCTCGAGCTTGCGCTCCATCGCCTTCCTGATCTCTTCGTTGCTGGCCATTGCGCCGCCCGCGCGATTGCCGCCTGCGCCGTTCTGACCGGCACGGTGCTCCAGCACCTGCGTCATCCGCCCGTCAGTCGCGCCGGGCCGGAACATCACGAGCGCCGGCTTGCCGTTTTCGACAACCCAGACCCGCGCCATGCGTCCGCCGCCGCGTTGCCCTCTGTTGGGCATGCGCCGCGGGAACGACGGCATCAGCGCCGACAGCGCACCGCGCGACGCCTGCGCATTCGGCGGAGCGCCGGGCACGTCGACGCCTTCCGGCGTGAAGCGCAGCGCAGCGTTCGGCACGAGCGTCGCATCCTTGATATTGGTCGTGACGATCTCCGCCGTCGCGGTCATTCCCGGGCGCAGCACGAGATCCGAGTTGTCGACTTCGAGCACCGTCTCGTACGTCACGACGCCGGTCGAAGTCGCGCTCGCCGCACTGCCGCCCTGACTGCCGCTCGCGCTGGAGCTCTTCTGCGTATTGTTCGACGCGTAATCGACGCGCGTGATCTTTGCGTGGAACGAGCGGTTCGGGAACGCATCGACCGTGAAGCTCGCCTCCTGGCCGACCTGCACGGAGCCGATATCGGCCTCGTCCACCGCCACGTGCAGCTCCATCTTCTTGAGGTCTTCCGCCAGCGTGAACAGCACCGGCGCCTGGAGCGAAGCCGCCACCGTCTGCCCGGGCTCGACCGAGCGCACCAGCACCACGCCGTTGATCGGCGATTTGATGTCGGTCTTGCCGAGATCCGTCCTGACCACGTCCAGGTTCGCCTGGGCCTGAGCCACCGAAGCACGTGCCGCGGCCTCCTCACCCTCACCCTGCGCAACCGCCGATTCCGCCACGTCCATGTCCTGTTGCGAGGGGAGCTTGTTGCCGCTCAGCTCACGCACCTTCTGCAGCCGGGCGTAGTTCGCACGTGCTTGCTTCAAGCCCGCCGCCGCCTGCAGCACGCGGGCCTGCGCCGAGGCGAGCGAGCTCTGCGCTTGCAACGCTTGCGCTTCCAGTCGCGAGGTGTCGAGCTTCGTCAGCACCTGACCTGCCTTGACCGGGTCGTTGACGTCCACGGCGACGCTGCGGATCGTGCCCGACAGCTCGCTGCCGATATCCACCTGGTTGCGCGGCTCGAGATTGCCGGTCGCGGTTACGGTCACCGTGAGGTCGCCGCGCGTGATGTCTTGCGTCACGTAGCTCGCATCGGCGCCGCCGCCGCGGCCGAAGATGAAGTAGCCGACGATGATCGCCACCAGGGCGAGCGCGCCCCAGCGCACCCAGCGCATCCACGGCGCCGGCCCTGCAGGTCCGGTGTCGAGCGTCTGCGAGACGTCGGGAGCGGTCGAGGGAGTCGTTTCAGTGTCCACGGTCGCTTGTTCCTTCGGCCTTACTCTTTGGGGAAAGCGGACCAGCCGCCGCCGAGTGCCTTGTAGAGGCGGATCAGGTTCGCCGTCCTCTCGCCGTCGCTCACTGCCAGCGAGTCCTCCAGCGAGATCAGCTGGCGGTCGGCAGTGAGCACGGTCTGGAAGTCCACGAGACCCGAGTTGTATTGCGTCAGCGCTAGCTCGGATGCGCGGCGCGCGCTATCGACGCCGAGTTGCAGGGCATCGTGCCGCACCTGCTCGGTGGTCGAGGCGGTGAGTGCGTTCTCGACTTCCTCATACGCCGCGAGCACGGTGTCCTCGTAGGCCGCGAGCGCCTGATCGACCAGCGCATTCTGCGCGTGCACGTTCTGCCGCAAGGCGCCGCCGCGGAACAGCGGCACGCTCAGCGACAACCCGAGACGATCGGTGCGAAAGCCGTTGAGCACGTCGCTCGCCGTGAGCGATTGCAAGGTGATCGAGCCGCTCAGCGAGAGACTGGGATAGAGCGCGGCTGTCGCGACACCGACCTCGGCGGTCTGCGCGGCAAGTCGGCGCTCGGCGCTGCGAATGTCGGGCCGGCGGCGCAGGACATCGGCGGGCACGCCGGCCGCGACCTCCAGCGGCGCGACGGGAATCGGCTTGCGCTCCGCGAGCGTCGCTTCGAGCGACCCGGGCGGATCGCCGGTCAGCACCGACAGCCGGTTCATCGCCTGCGCCAGGCTCGACTGCAGCGAGGGGATGCTGGCGCGCGTCTGCTCATAGCTGCTCTTCGCCTGTTCTACATCGAGGACAGTCGCGAGCCCCGCGTCGCTGCGCCAGCGGGTGATGTCGAGCACGCCGCTCTGCGCCTCGAGATTCTTTTCGGCGAACGTGAGACGCGACTGCGCGGTGCGCAGGTCGACGTAGCTGAGCGCAACGTCGCCCAACAGCGTGACCAGAACGTCGCGCAGATCCGCTTCGCTCGCGCCGAGCTGCGCCGTCGCCGCTTCGAGCGCGCGGCGCTTGCCGCCGAACAGGTCCAGCTCCCAGGCAGAATCGAGGCCGGCGTCGTAAATCTTGTCCGTGCCGCCGGACAGGCCGATATCGGGATTGCTGACGCGCGCCTCGGAGTTGGTGCGGCTCCCGCCTGCCGAAGCGCCGAGCGTCGGCCAGAAGTCAGCGGCCGCGATTCCGCGGCGTGCGCGCGCCTCGACCACGCGGGCGTAGGCCTGCTTCGCGGTCTTGTTGCTGGCGAGCGCGCGCTCGATCAGCTCGTTGAGCGTCGGGTCGTTGAGGGTTTTCCACCAGTCCGCCAGCGCGGCGGCATCCCCGGCCGGTGCGGCCGCGCCCGCCTGCCCGGCCGGCGGGACCGAATGCCACTCGTCGGGCGTTACGGGCTGCGGCGCGCGGTAGTCGGGACCGACGGCACAGCCGGCGAGCGCCAGGACGGCAACGGACAGGGATACGACTGCGGGCCTCAAGACGCTCTGCTCCGGATCCGGCCAGGGACCTGACCTTAGTACGCACCATTAAACTGAAGTTCGGCCCGTGCGGCGGCAAAGAAGTGTAATCCAATGTAACTTTATGTATCTGAAATTCCTTTAATTTCCGCTGCGCCGAAGCCGTTTTGCTTATTCCGCCCGGTGCGCCCGCGAATACGCGGCGCGATATGCGCCATCGACGCGCCGGCGCAGAATCTCACCCGGTTTTTACCCGCCAGCGACCGTACTGGCACTTCGATGGAACCGTTTCGCGGTTTGTCCGCTTTTGACTGGCAACGATGACCCGACTGACACACCTGCAACGCCTCGAGGCCGAGAGCATCCACATCCTGCGCGAGGTCGTCGCCGAGTGCGAACGGCCCGTCATGCTCTACTCGATCGGCAAGGACAGCTCGGTGCTGCTGCACCTGGCGATGAAGGCCTTCCATCCCGCAAAGCCGCCGTTCCCGCTGCTGCACGTGGACACGACCTGGAAGTTCCGGGAAATGATCGCGTTCCGCGACGCGATCGCCGCCAGGCTCGGCGTGCAGCTGCTGGTGCACATCAACCAGGACGGCCTGGCGCGCGGCATCGGACCCTTCACGCACGGCTCGGCGGTCCACACCGACGTGATGAAGACGCAGTCGCTCAAGCAGGCGCTCGACCACTACGGTTTCGACGCGGCATTCGGCGGCGCACGGCGCGACGAGGAGAAGTCGCGAGCCAAGGAGCGGGTCGTGTCGTTCCGTTCGGCGCAGCACCGCTGGGATCCGAAGCGCCAGCGCCCCGAGCTCTGGCGCCTCTACAACACGCGCAAGAACAAGGGCGAGAGCCTGCGCGTGTTTCCGCTGTCCAACTGGACGGAGCTGGATATCTGGCAATACATCTATATGGAGAACATCCCGATCGTGCCGCTGTATTTCTCCAAGCAGCGCCCGGTCGTCGAGCGCGACGGCGCGCTGATCATGGTGGACGACGAGCGGATGCCGCTGCACGACGGCGAGCGGCCGCAGCTGCGCTGGGTGCGCTTCCGCACGCTCGGCTGCTACCCGCTGACCGGCGCGGTCGAGAGCCGCGCGGACACGCTGCCGGCGATCATCCAGGAGATGCTGCTCACCACCAGCTCGGAGCGGCAGGGGCGCGTGATCGATCACGACAGCGCGGCCTCGATGGAGAAGAAGAAGCAGGAAGGGTATTTCTGAAGTGGCCCACAAGTCCGATCTCATCGCCGAAGACATCCACGCGTACCTGAAGTCGCACGAGCACAAGGGGCTGCTGCGCTTCATCACCTGCGGCAGCGTCGACGACGGCAAGTCGACGCTGATCGGCCGCCTGCTGTACGAGTCGAAGCTGATCTTCGAGGACCAGCTGGCGGCGCTCGAAGAGGATTCGAAGAAGGTCGGCACGCAGAACGGCGAGCTGGATTTCGCGCTGCTGGTCGACGGCCTGGCGGCGGAGCGCGAGCAGGGCATCACGATCGACGTCGCGTACCGCTTCTTCTCGACCGACCGCCGCAAGTTCATCGTCGCCGACACGCCAGGGCACGAGCAGTACACGCGCAACATGGTCACGGGCGCGTCGACCGCCGACGTCGCGGTGATCCTGATCGATGCGCGCAAGGGCGTGCTGACGCAGACGCGGCGCCACAGCTACATCGTCTCGCTGATCGGCATCCGCCACGTCGTGCTCGCCATCAACAAGATGGACCTGATGGAGTACTCGCAGCAGACCTTCGACCAGATCGTCGCCGCGTACCGCGAGTTCGCGCAGCAGATCGGCCTGAAGAACATCGTCGCCATTCCGATGTCGGCGCTGCGCGGCGACAACATCATCGAGCGCAGCGCCCGCATGCGCTGGTACGAAGGGCCGACCTTGATGAGCTATCTCGAGTCGGTCGAGATCGAGGACGACCTGCAGAGCAAGCCGTTCCGTCTGCCGGTGCAGTGGGTCAACCGCCCGAATCAGGATTTCCGCGGCTTCGCCGGCACGATCGCGAGCGGCACGATCCGCCGCGGCGACGGCGTGCGTGCGCTGCCCTCCGGCCGGCAGAGCCGCATCGCCAGCATCGTCAGCTACGAAGGCGAGCTGGAGACGGCGGTCGCAGGCCAGTCGGTCACGCTGGTCCTGACCGATGAGATCGACGTGAGCCGCGGCGACGTGCTGGCCGCGGCGGATGCGCCGCCGACGGTCGCCGACCAGTTCCAGGCGACGATCATCTGGATGCACGAGGAGCCGATGCTGCGGGGCCGCCCGTACGTCATCAAGCTCGGCACGCGCTCGCTGACCGGCAGCATCACGACGCCGAAGTACAAGGTGAACGTCAACACGCTGGAGCGGCTCGCCGCGAAGCAGCTGGATCTGAACGAGATCGGCGTCTGCAACCTGAGCCTCGACCGCGCGATTCCGTTCGATCCGTACAGCGACAATCGCGAGACCGGCGGCTTCATCCTGATCGACAAGCTGTCGAACGACACTGTCGGCGCCGGCCTGCTGAACTTCGCGCTGCGCCGGGCCGAGAACATTCACTGGCAGGCGCTCGACGTCAACAAGCATGCGCGCTCGTCGTTGAAGGGCCAGCGCGCATGCGTGCTGTGGTTTACCGGCCTGTCGGGCGCCGGCAAATCGACGATTGCGAATCTGGTGGAGAAGCGCCTGCACGCGTTCGGCCGTCACACGTATACGCTCGACGGCGACAACGTCCGTCACGGCCTCAACAAGGACCTCGGCTTCACCGACGCGGATCGCGTCGAGAACATCCGTCGCGTCGCGGAGGTGTCCAAGCTGATGGTCGACGCCGGCCTGATCGTGCTGGTGTCCTTCATCTCGCCGTTCCGCTCCGAGCGGCGGCTGGCGCGCGAGCTGATGCAGCCCGGCGAGTTCCTGGAAGTGTTCGTCGACACGCCGCTCGCGGAAGCGGAGAAGCGCGACGTGAAGGGCCTGTACCGCAAGGCGCGCCGCGGCGAGCTGAAGAACTTCACCGGCATCGATTCGCCGTACGAGGCGCCGGAGCATCCGGAGATCCACCTGCGCACGGTACTGTCCTCGCCGGAAGACGCGGCGGAGCAGATCATGCGGACGCTGCGCGACGCCGGGATGCTGCACCCAGCCGACGAGTTGTCCGGGCTGTAGGAGGACATGGTGTCAACGGATGCGAAACTGCTGACGGACGTCGTGGCGCTGGCGCGCCGCGCCGGCAATGCAATTCTCGAGGTGTACGGACAGCAGTTCGAAGTCACGAACAAGGCGGACCACTCGCCGCTGACCCTCGCCGATACCCAATCGCACGACGTCATCGTGCAGGGACTGCGCGCGCTGACGCCGGACTTGCCGGTGCTCTCGGAAGAAGCCAGCGACATCCCTTTCAGCGAGCGCCGTCAATGGCAACGCTATTGGCTGGTCGATCCGCTCGATGGCACCAAGGAGTTCGTCTCGCGCAACGGCGAGTTCACGGTGAACATCGCGCTGATCGACGGGCACGACGCAGTGCTCGGCGTCGTGCACGTGCCGGTCAGCGACACGACATATACGGGTGTGCGCGGCGTCGGCGCGAGCCGCCAGGTCGGGAGCGAAAGCGCGGTAGTCATCAAGACGTCGGCGAGCGCGGCGACACCGCTGCGCATCGTCGGCAGCCGCTCGCATCGCGACGCGATTCTGGATCGCTATCTGCCGCGGCTCGAGCCGTATCAACTGGTGGCCGTGGGCAGCTCGCTCAAGTTCTGCCTGGTCGCGGAAGGCAGCGCGGATCTGTATCCGCGCTTCGGGCCGACCAGCGAATGGGACACTGCGGCGGCGCAGGCAGTCGTCGAGGCAGCGGGCGGCCGGGTCGTCCAGACCGACGGCCAGCCGCTGCGCTACAACGCCAAGTCAGAGCTGTTGAACCCGCACTTCCTGGTGTCGGGGGATGCCCGGCGCGACTGGCTGGGCGAGCTGTCGATACGCGACCAGCGTCAGCCGATGTGACCCGGGCTACTGCCCGGGTGCACCAGCGCCAAGAAAAATGGCGCGAGCATGACCAACGTAGTGGCGACGAGCAGGAGGCCTTCGAACGCGCCAATCATGCGACTGAGGAACTTCATGTGTGCTACTCCAGAGTTGTGGAAACCGTGCAGACCGGGCGCCCCAGACTGCTGCCACACCCTCGAGCATGAGTCCGATGGTCTTGCGCTCCTGTTGCTGTCTGCTTGTCATGGTGCGCACTTTGCCGGGCGCGCGTGACAGCGGAGTGATCGCCGCTGTGAAAGCGGCGTGAAAATCCGTCCCTTTATGACGCGCGCACGAAAATCTGTGCGCCACGCACGCTGCCGTCACGTGCCGGCAACGTGCTCGTGAACCGCACCGGGTACTCGCCGGCGTAAGCGGGACGGATGCACACGTCGCCCTTCGGTCGCGACAGCTGCATCGATTGCTTGTGATCTTCACGAACGGCGATCGACAGCGCCGCACCTGCTACGGGGCGACCCTGCGCATCGAGCGCGCTGATCTGCAGCGAGCTGAGACACATCTGCTTGCCGACCGCGAGCTCCACGACGGTGGGCTGCACATCGACGCGCGCCACTTGTGCGCCCTTCGGCGGCTCGGTTGCACCGGCCGTGACGACCTGGCCGACGGTCTTCCAGGTGATCGTAAAGCCGGCTGTCTGAGCCAGCGCCGCAGCCGCAGGAACGAGCCAGCAGGCCACCGCGGCCACGACACTCCGACGCAGGATCCGCTCCATTTTCTTATGCACTCCTGCCCGGCGCGCGGTGTACCAGTCTTGCCTTGCGCAGCGGGCTGCTGCTAGATTCCGGCCATGCGCACGAAACAGCAACAGTTCGCTCTGCCCCTCCAAGGCAGTCAGCTGCTGCGTGCGCGCCTGCACCTGCGTCGCTAAGACGCACATTCCTTCGCCTCGCCAGGGACTGGCGCAAAAAAACTCGTTCGATTGCCCGATTGTATCGCCCGGCCGCCGTGCGGCCGCTCAGCACAGGAATGCCAAGATGTTGCAGGATCCCACCCGGAAATACCGCCCGTTCGCGCCGATCGACCTGGCCGCGCGGACCTGGCCCGACAAGGTGATCACCGCGCCGCCGCTGTGGTGCAGCGTCGACCTGCGCGACGGCAACCAGGCGCTGATCGAGCCGATGGACGGCGCGCGCAAGCGGCGCATGTTCGACCTGCTGGTGCGCACCGGCTTCAAGGAGATCGAGATCGGCTTCCCGGCCGCTTCGCAGACGGACTTCGATTTCGTCCGCGAGCTGATCGAGCACACCCTGATTCCGGACGACGTCACCGTCCAGGTGCTGACGCAGGCCCGGCCCGAGCTCATCGAGCGCACGTTCGAGTCGCTGCGCGGCGCCAAGCGCGCGATCGTGCACTTGTACAACTCGACCTCTACGGTGCAACGCCGCGTGGTCTTCGGACTCGACCGGCCGGGCATCGTCAACATTGCGGTGCAGGCCGCACGCTGCGTCCGCGATCTCGCGGCGAGCCAGCCCGGCACGGAGTGGCGCTTCGAGTACAGCCCGGAGAGCTTCACGGGCACCGAGCTCGACTTCGCCGTCGAGATCTGCGACGCCGTCACCGACGTGTGGCAGTCGACGCCAGAGCGCAAGACGATCCTCAATCTGCCGGCGACGGTGGAAATGGCCACGCCGAACATCTACGCCGACCAGATCGAATGGTTCGGCCGCCATGTCGCCAGGCGCGACTCGATCGTGCTCTCCGTGCATCCGCACAACGACCGCGGCACCGCCGTCGCCGCAGCCGAGCTCGCGGTAATGGCGGGCGCCGACCGCGTCGAGGGCACGCTGTTCGGTAATGGCGAGCGCACCGGCAACGTCGACATCGTCACGCTTGCTCTCAACCTCTACAGCCAGGGCGTGCATCCGGGCCTGGACTTCTCGAACATCAACGAAGCCGCGCGCAGCGTCGAGTACTGCAACCAGCTGCCGATCCATCCGCGCCATCCGTACGTCGGCGACCTGGTATTCACGGCGTTTTCCGGCTCGCACCAGGATGCGATCAAGAAGGGGTTCGCGGCGCGGCGCGACGGCGAGATCTGGGAAGTGCCGTACCTGCCGATCGATCCGCGCGACCTCGGGCGCACCTACGAGTCCGTCATCCGCGTCAACAGCCAGTCGGGCAAGGGCGGCATCGCCTACCTGCTGGAGCGCGACTACGGCCTGACGATGCCGCGGCGCCTGCAGATCGAGTTCAGCCAGGTCGTGCAGGCAGTCACCGATGCGAGCGGCAAGGAGCTGAGCTCGGAGCAGATCTGGTCGCTGTTCGAGAGCGAGTACTTCGGCGAGAACGGCGCGTACGTGTACGGCGGTCACCAGCTGTCCCCGCTGCGCGAGCACCAGAACATCGAGCGCCTGTCGCTGAAGCTGAAGTGCCATGGCCAGGGCGCGCTGCTGCACGGCGAAGGCAACGGCCCGATCGACGCGATCGTCGACGCGCTGGGTCTGCGCTTCGACGTGCTGTCGTACGAAGAGCATTCAATGGGCTCCGGCAGCGACGCGCGAGCAGTGGCGTTCGTCGAGATCACCACGCCCGCGCGCGCGACGCTGTTCGGCGTCGGGCTGCACGAGAACATCGTGACGGCGTCGCTGATGGCGGTGCTGAGTGCGGTGAACCGGGCGCTGCAGCGCGGGCTGCTGGATGACTCGATGCCCGCCGCGACTGCTGGATGAGAGTCAGACTGAAGTCTGACCGACAGTACTGGTTGTGGGTCAGGCTTTAGCCTGACTCTTTCTATCCAGCTATGTATTTCTCCAGCTGATCGATCGTGTGCTGCTGCTCTTCGATCACGGCCTTCACCAGGTCGCCGATCGAGATGATGCCGATCAGCTTGTCCTTCTCGACGACCGGCAGGTGGCGGATGCGCCGGTCGGTCATGATCTCCATGCAGCGGTGCACCGCCTCTTCGGGGGAAACGGTGACGACCTCCGAGGTCATGATCTGCCACACGGGCGTGTCGGAGCTGGAGCGGCCGAGCAGGATGACCTTGCGGGCGTAATCGCGCTCCGACACGATGCCGACCAGCTTGTCGTCGCGCATGACCGGCAACGCGCCGATGTGCTTGTCGGCCATGAGCTGGATCGCCTCCAGGACCGGTTCTTCCGGCCCGATGGTCCAGACGCTCTTGGGCTTGAATGCCAGCAGATAGCGGACGCGCAGCATCTCGATACCCTCCTGCCTACCCCCAAAGGTCAGCGTAAAACCGCCGTCCTGGCAATGCGGAGTTCTTCTATCAGTGGTCGTGATGCCCGCCGGGCCCGTGGACGTGGCCGTGCGCCAGCTCTTCCTCGGTCGCAGCCCGGACTTCGGCGATCTCGACGTCGAAATTCAGGTTCTGGCCCGCCAGCGGATGATTGGCGTCGATCGTGACCATGTCGCCGGCGATCTGCGTCACGGTGACGGCGCGAATGCCGTGCGCCGATTGCGTATGCAGCTGCATACCGACCTGGATGTTGCCCACACCCTTGAGCGCGCGCCGCGGCACGCGCTGGACCAGCGACTTGTCGTACTCGCCGTAGGCGTCGGCGGCAGCGATCTTCACGCTCAGCTTGGCGCCGGCGGACTTGCCTTCGAGCTCGCGCTCCAGGCCCGGGATCAGGTTGCCGTTGCCGTGCAGGTACGCGAGCGGGGTGCCGTCCGAGCTGTCGAGCTTCTCGCCCTTGTCGTCGGTGAGCGTGTAGTTGATGAGGACCACGGCGTTTTGGGCGACTTGCATGATGATTCCAGGTTATTCCACGGTGACCGACTTCGCGAGGTTGCGCGGCTGGTCGACGTCGGTTCCGCGCAGGATGGCGCAGTGGTACGCGAGCAGCTGCAGCGGCACAGTGTAGACCGCTGATGCCTGGAAGTGGCTCACGTGCTTCGGCATCGTGATCACCGTGACGCCTTCGGACGGCTGGATCCCCGACTCCGGGTCGGCGAACACATACAGCTCGCCGCCGCGCGCGCGCACTTCCTGCAGGTTCGACTTCAGCTTCTCGAGCAGGTCGTTGTTCGGCGCGACCGTGACGACCGGCATGTCCGCATCGACCAGCGCGAGCGGGCCATGCTTCAGCTCGCCGGCGGGATACGCCTCCGCGTGGATGTACGAGATCTCCTTGAGCTTCAGCGCGCCTTCCATCGCGATCGGATGCATCTGGCCGCGGCCGAGGAACAGCGCGTGATGCTTGTCCGCGAAGCGCCTGGCCAGCTCGCGGATCTGGTCGTCGAGATGCAGAGTCTTCTCCACCAGCCCCGGGATCTCGATCAGGCGCTGCACCAGCCCGCGCTCGCGCTCGGGATCGGTGCCGTGGAACTTGGCGAGCGCGATCACCAGCATGCCGAGCGCGGTCAGCTGCGTGGTGAACGCCTTCGTCGACGCGACGCCGATTTCCGGACCGGCGCGCGTCAGCAGCACCAGCTCGGATTCGCGCACCAGCGAGCTCTCGGGCACATTGCAGATCGACAGCGTCGAGACGTAACCGGCTTGCTTGGCCATGCGCAGCGCCGCGAGCGTGTCGGCTGTCTCGCCCGATTGCGAGATGCTGACGAACAGCGTGTTCTTCGGCACGACCGGATTGCGATAACGGTACTCGCTCGCAATTTCCACCCAGCACGGCAGCCGCGCGATCTGCTCGATGTAGTACTTCGCGACGGCACCCGCGTGATAACTGGTGCCGCACGCGACGATCTGCACCGCTTCAGTACGACGGAATACTTCGGTAGCCAGCGGGCCGAACGCTGCTTCCAGCAGTTTGCCGCCCGCGACGCGCTCTTCGAGCGTCTGCGCGATGGCGCGCGGCTGCTCGTGAATCTCCTTGAGCATGTAGTGCGCGTAGTCGCCCTTTTCGGCGGCATCGGCGGACAGCGAGCTCTGTCGCACGGGGCGCTGTGCAGTGTTGCCGTCGCTGTCGAGGATGCGCACGCTCTGGCGACGGATCTCCGCGACATCGCCCTCGTCGAGGAAGATGAACTGGCGCGTGACCGGCAGCAGCGCCGCGACATCGGAGGCGACGAAGTTTTCGTTCTCGCCGACGCCGATCACGACCGGGCAGCCGGCGCGGGCCAGCACGATCGTCTCCGGCGAATCCTGCGACAGCACCGCGAGCGCGTACGCGCCTTCCAGCTCCGCCACGGTGGCACGCACTGCGCGAAACAGGTCGCGGAGCTTCTGCTTGTGATAGTGAATGCGGTGCGCGATCACCTCGGTGTCGGTCTCCGACGTGAACGTGTAGCCGAGCTTGGCGAGCTCCTCGCGCAGCTCCTCGTGATTCTCGATGATGCCGTTGTGAACGATCGCGATGCCGTCGCGGGAGATGTGCGGATGCGCGTTGCGCTCCGACGGCACGCCGTGAGTCGCCCAGCGGGTGTGCGCGATGCCGAGATGGCCGCTGACCGGGGTCTCGTTGAGCGCGTCCTGCAGCATCCGCACCTTGCCGACGGTGCGCAGCCGGCGCACCTCGCCGCTGCCGTTGAGAATGGCGACGCCCGCCGAGTCGTAGCCGCGGTATTCGAGGCGGCGCAGCCCTTCGATCAGGATGGGAACGATGTCTCGATCAGCGATCGCGCCGACGATTCCACACATGCATGGCCCCTGGTCCGGTTCTTTCTGCCGCGCATTGTACCGCTCAAGCGCTGGTAAAAATTGCAGCGGATCACGGTCTCAAGGGTCACTTCTTCTTCTGCGGCCGCTGCCAGCCTTCGATCGTGACCTGGCGGGCGCGGGCCAGGGTCAGCTTGCCGGCCGGCGCCTCCTTGGTGATGGTCGAGCCGGCCCCGGTGTTGGCGCCGGCGCCGATCTTCACCGGCGCGACCAGCATCGAGCCCGAGCCGATGAACGCGTTGTCGCCGATCTCGGTGCGCCACTTGTTGGCGCCGTCGTAGTTCACGGTGACCGAGCCCGCGCCGATGTTGACCTTGGCGCCGACCGTCGCATCGCCGATGTACGTGAGATGGTTGGCCTTGCTGCCGTCGCCGACCACGCTGTTCTTGACCTCGACGAAGTTGCCGATGTGCACCTCGTCGCGCAGGTCGGCGCCCGGGCGCATGCGCGCGAACGGGCCGATCGAGCAGCGTGCGCCGATCGAGGTGCTGTCGATCACGCAGTTCGGGTGCAGCTCGGTGTCGGCGCCGATGCTGCAATCCTTCAGGTAGCAGTTCGGGCCGATGCGCGCGCGGTCGCCGATCGCGACCTTGCCGACCATGACGACGTTGACGTCGATGAACACGTCGCGCCCCACGCTGATCTCGCCGCGGACGTCGACGCGGGCAGGATCTGCAAGGGTTACACCTTCGAGCATCAGCGCAGTGGCGCGCTCGGCGCGCACCGCGGCCTCGAGCCGGGCCAGCTGCACCTTGTCGTTCACGCCCAGTACCTCCGCCTCGGTCGGGGAAATCACCGCGTTCACTTTCATGCCGGCGCGCGTCGCCATGACGATCACGTCGGTCAGGTAATACTCGCCCTGCGCGTTGTCGTTGCGAAGCGCGGCGAGCCAGCCGCGCAGCGCTGCCGCCGGCGCAATCATCAGGCCGGTGTTGATCTCGCGGATCGCGCGCTCCTTGGTGTTCGCATCCTTCTGCTCGACGATGCGCACCACGTTACCGGCGTTGTCCCGCACGATGCGGCCGTAACCGCTCGGATCCTCCAGCAGCACGGTGAGCACGCCGATCGAGCGCGGACCGGCCTGGTCGATGAGATGCTGCAGCGTGGCCGCGCGCACCAGCGGCACGTCGCCGAACAGGATCAGCACCTGGTGGTCGTCGGGGATCGCCGGGAGGGCCTGCGCCAGCGCATGGCCCGTGCCGAGCTGCGCGGCCTGCAGCACCCAGGTCACCGGCTCGCCGGCCAGCGCCTGCTTGACCTGCTCGCCGCCGTGGCCGTGCACGACGTGGATCGCGTCGGCGTGCAGCGCCCGGGCGGTATCGACGACGTGGGAGAGCAACGGTCTGCCGGCCAGCGGCTGCAGCACCTTGGGCAGGTCCGACTTCATGCGCTTACCCTGGCCGGCGGCCAGGATGACGATGGAAAGAGGCATGGGCGTAGTGTACGCCCCGGATTATTGCTTCAGCTTGCGCAGCTTCTCGATCGCGCGGATCTGCGCGGCGGCTTGCGCCAGCTCCGCCTGCAGCTTGGCGGTGTCCATCTTGTCGTCGCGATTGCGCAGCGCTTCTTCCGCACGCTGCTTGGCCTGCAGCGCCGCGGCCTCGTCGAGGTCGTGGGCACGCAGGGCGGTATCGGCGAGCACGGTCACGAGATGCGGCTGGATCTCGATGGCGCCGCCCGAGACATAGAAGAATTGCTCGGCGCCCTCCGGCGTCTGCACGCGGACTTCGCCCGGCTTGAGCGTCGTCAGGAGCGGCGCGTGCCGCGGGGCGATGCCGATGTCGCCCATGACCGCCGGGACGAAGACCATCGAGGCTTCGCCCGAGAAGATCTCGCCTTCGGCGCTGACGATGTCGACGTGAATAGTGGCCATGGTGGTCAAGTACTAGGGCAGTAGGAGTGACACAGGTGACGAAGGTGACACCTTCTCATTGCAGCGTCTTCGCCTTCGCGACAGCTTCGTCGATGTTGCCGACCATGTAGAACGCCTGCTCCGGCAGGTGGTCGTAGTCGCCGGCGAGAATGCCCTTGAAGCCCGCGATCGTCTCCTTGAGCGGCACGATCTTGCCGTCCTGGCCGGTGAACACTTTCGCGACGTTGAACGGCTGCGACAGGAAACGCTGGATCTTGCGCGCGCGGGACACGGTGCGCTTGTCCTCTTCCGACAGCTCGTCCATGCCCAGGATCGCGATGATGTCCTGCAGCTCCTTATACCGCTGCAGCACGGCCTGCACGCCGCGCGCGGTGTTGTAGTGCTCCTCGCCGATCACCAGCGGATCGAGCTGGCGGCTGGTCGAGTCGAGCGGGTTCACCGCCGGGTAGATGCCGAGCGAGGCGATCTGGCGATCGAGCACGACGGTCGCGTCGAGGTGCGCGAAGGTCGTCGCCGGCGAGGGATCGGTGAGGTCGTCCGCGGGCACGTACACGGCCTGGATCGAGGTGATCGAGCCGGTCTTGGTCGAGGTGATGCGCTCCTGCAGCACGCCCATTTCTTCGGCGAGCGTCGGCTGGTAACCCACCGCCGAAGGCATGCGGCCGAGCAGCGCCGACACTTCGGTGCCGGCGAGCGTGTAACGGTAGATGTTGTCGATGAACAGCAGCACGTCGCGACCCTTGCCCGAGTCGGTCTTCTCGTCGCGGAAATACTCCGCCATCGTGAGTCCGGTGAGCGCCACGCGCAGGCGGTTGCCCGGCGGCTCGTTCATCTGGCCGTACACCATCGCGACCTTGGAGTTCGACAGGTCCTTCACGTCGATGACGCCCGCTTCCATCATCTCGTGATAGAAGTCGTTGCCCTCGCGGGTGCGCTCGCCGACGCCGGCGAACACCGACAGGCCCGCGTGCTGTTTCGCGATGTTGTTGATCAGCTCCAGCATGTTGACGGTCTTGCCGACGCCGGCGCCGCCGAACAGGCCGATCTTGCCGCCTTTCGCGAACGGCATCAGCAGGTCGATGACCTTGATGCCGGTGACCAGCAGCTCCTGGCCGCCGGCCTGGTCTTCGTACGAAGGCGCCGGGCGGTGGATCGGCCAGTGCTCCTTCGCCTGCACCGGG
This sequence comes from Steroidobacteraceae bacterium, assembly GCA_035278165.1. Taxonomy (GTDB): domain Bacteria; phylum Pseudomonadota; class Gammaproteobacteria; order Steroidobacterales; family Steroidobacteraceae; genus Steroidobacter. The sequence goes on along the minus strand of DATEJG010000082.1, from coordinate 29,967 downwards.
CCCTTCTCGTCCTGCGGCGCGCCGAGCACGTCCATGATGCGGCCGAGCGTCGCCTTGCCGACCGGCACCGAGATCGGGCCGCCGGTGGCCTTCACGGCGAGGCCGCGCTTCAAGCCTTCGGACACGCCCATCGCGATGGTGCGCACCACGCCGTCGCCGAGCTGCTGCTGCACCTCGAGCGTGAGATCCACGTCTTCGAGCTTGAGCGCCTCGTACACCTTCGGGATCGACTCGCGCGGAAACTGCACGTCGATGACCGCGCCGATGATCTGCACGATCTTGCCGGTATTCACTTGCGTAGACATGTTGCTGCTTTCCTCGCTCAAACCGCTGCGGCGCCGCCGACGATCTCGCTGATCTCCTTGGTGATCGCGGCCTGGCGTGCCTTGTTGTAGATCAGCTGCAATTCTTCGATGAGCTTGCCGGCGTTGTCGGTGGCGCTCTTCATGGCGACCATGCGCGCGGCCATCTCGCAGCCGACGTTCTCGACCGCGCCCTGGTAGACCTGCGACTCGATGTAGCGCATCAGCACGCCGTCGAGCAGCTCCGCCGCAGAAGGCTCGTAGATGTAGTCCCACATCTTCTGCAGCTTGTCCTCGTCCTCGGTCACGACCGGCAGCAGCTGGCGGATGACCGGCTTCTGGCTCATGGTGTTGATGAACTCGTTGTTCACCAGGAACACGCGGTCGAGCTTGCCGTCCTTGTACAGGTCGAGCATCACCTTGACCGTGCCGATCAGGTCCGCGACGTGCGGGCGGTCGCCGAGATGCGTGACGGTGGCGAGCGTCTTGACGTTACCGAGCCGGCGGAAGAACTGCACGCCCTTCGAGCCGATCAGGCACAGCGAGACCTCCGCGCCGCGGCCCTGCCAGTCGCGGATCGCCGCGAGCGCCGCCTTGAACAGGTTGACGTTCAGGCCGCCGCACAGGCCGCGGTCGGTGGTGATGATGATGAAGCCGACGCTCTTCGCCTCGCGCTCCACCAGGTACGGATGACGGAAGTCCGGGTTCGCCTTGCGCAGGTGGCCGATCACGCGGCGGATGCGCTGCGCATACGGGCGCGTGGCGCGCATGCGCTCCTGCGCCTTGCGCATCTTGCTGGCGGCGACCATCTGCATCGCCTTGGTGATCTTCTGCGTGCTCTTGAAGCTCGCGATCTTCACCCGGATTTCTTTTACGCCCGGCATGGCTTCAATACGTCCCGGTGGCGGCGAACTCTTCCGAGATTTTCTTCAGCGTCGCCTCGTTCTCCGGCGACAGCACCGGGTTGGCCTGCATCGCGTCCATCTGCGACTTGTAGTTGGTCTTGGCGAAGGCCTGCAGGCCTGCTTCGAACGCGCCGACCTTCTTCAATTCCACCTTGTCCATGTAGCCGTTGTTGACGGCGTAGATCGACAGCGCCATCTCGGCGACCGACATCGGCGCGTACTGCTTCTGCTTCATCAGCTCGGTGACGCGCTGGCCGCGCTCGAGCTGCCGGCGGGTCGACTCGTCGAGGTCGGAAGCGAACTGCGAGAACGCCGCCAGCTCGCGGTACTGCGCCAGCGACAGCTTGATGCCGCCGGACAGCTTGGAGATCAGCTTGGTCTGCGCCGCGCCGCCGACGCGCGACACCGAGATGCCGGCGTTCATGGCCGGGCGGATGCCGGCGTTGAACAGGTCGCCTTCCAGGAAGATCTGGCCGTCGGTGATCGAGATGACGTTGGTCGGCACGAACGCGGTGACGTCGCCCGCCTGCGTCTCGATGATCGGCAGGCCGGTCAGCGAGCCGGTCTTGCCCTTGACCTTGCCGCCGGTCTTCTTCTCGACGTACTCCTCGTTGACGCGCGCCGAGCGCTCCAGCAGGCGCGAGTGCAGGTAGAACACGTCGCCCGGATACGCCTCGCGGCCCGGCGGACGGCGCAGCAGCAGCGAGATCTGGCGGTACGCCCACGCCTGCTTGGTCAGGTCGTCATAGATGATCAGCGCGTCTTCGCCGCGATCCATGAAGAACTCGCCCATCGCGCAGCCCGCGTACGGCGCGAGGTACTGCATCGAGGCCGGCGTCGAGGCGGACGCGGCGACGATGATCGTGTGCTTCATCGCGTCGTGCTCTTCGAGCTTGCGCACGACGTTGGCGATCGAGCTCTGCTTCTGGCCGACCGCGACGTAGATGCACTTAATGCCGCTCGACTTCTGGTTGATGATGGTGTCGATCGCGAGCGCGGTCTTGCCGGTCTGGCGGTCGCCGATGATCAGCTCGCGCTGGCCGCGGCCGATCGGCACCATCGAGTCGACGGCCTTGTAGCCGGTCTGCACCGGCTGGCTCACCGATTTACGGAACACCACGCCGGGCGCGACGCGCTCGATCGGCGAGTTGTAGTCGGCCTTGATCGGGCCCTTGCCGTCGATCGGCTGGCCGAGCGAGTTGACGACGCGGCCGAGCAGCGCCTCGCCGACCGGCACCTCGAGAATGCGGCCGGTGGTCTTGACCGTGTCGCCTTCCTTGATGTGCTTGTACTCGCCGAGCACGACCGCGCCGACCGAGTCCTGCTCGAGGTTCAGCGCCAGGCCGAAGCTGCCGCCGGGGAATTCCAGCATTTCGCCGTACTTGACGTCGGCGAGGCCGTGGATGCGCACGATACCGTCGGTCACGGTGACGACCGTGCCGATGTTGCGCTCCTCGGAGGCGCTCGCGAACTTCTCGATGCGCGCCTTGATCAGATCGCTGATTTCGGAAGCTTTGATGGCCATCTGTCTGTTTACCTCTGCTGTGGGTCAGGCTTCAGCCTGACGCCTTCGCCTAATGCATGATCTGCGACGCGAGCCGCTCGAGCCGCGCGCGCAGCGAGCCGTCGATGACGAAGTCGCCGGCGCGCACGATCGCGCCGCCGATCAGGCTGGCGTCGACGGCGGTGTGCAGGCGCACTTCACGGTTCAGTCTCTTCTTCAATGCCGCGGCGAGCCGCGCGCGCTGCGCTTCGTCGAGCTCCACGGCCGAGGTGACGTGCACGTCGGTGATGTTCTCGACCTCGGCGCGCAGCTCCTCGTAGATCGCGGCGACCTCGGGCAGCACGCCGAGCCGGCGGTTCTGCGCGAGCGTGTCCAGGAAATTGCGGCCGCGCTCGTCGGCGCCGCTGGCCGCGGCGATGAGCTCGACCAGGTCCGTCGGCTGCACGCGCGGGCTGGACAGGAGCTTCACGACGCGCTCGTCGGCGACGGTGGTCGCCGCAGCGGCCAGCATCTGCGACCAGCGCTCGTAGTCCTTGTGCTCCCGCGCTGCCGCGAAGGCAGCCTTGGCGTAGGGGCGCGCGAGCGTGACTTTCTCTGCCATGGCAGTGCGCGCCTCAGCCCCGCTCGATCTCGAGCGCGAGCTTCTCGAGCAGGTCGGCGTGCGCCTTGGCGTCGATCTCGCGGCCGAGGAGCTTGCCGGCGCCGGCGACGGCGATCAGCGCCACTTCGCGGCGCAGCTGCTCGCGCGCCCGGTTGGACTCGATCGTGACCTCGTTACGCGCATCGGACAGCAGGCGCTGGCCTTCCGCGATCGCGGTGCCGCGCGCCTCGTCCACCAGCTCGTTGGAGCGCTTGTTCGCCTGGTCGATGATCTTGTTCGCCTGCACGCGCGCTTCCTTGATGATGTCGGTCGCGCTCGCCTTCGCTTCCGCGAGGCTCTTCTCGGCACGCTCCGACGACGCCAGGCCCTCGGCGATCTTCTTCTGCCGCTCCTCGATCGCCTTGATCAGCGGCGGCCAGATGAAGCGCATGGTGACCCAGCCGAGGATCACGAACACGATCGTCTGGATGAACAGTGTTGCGTTTAGATTCATGGAACGATCAGCCTCGTTCTAACCGCGCGGACCGCGACACGGCGGCCCGCAACGCACCCTGCGAAATCAGCCGCCGGCCTGGACGAACGGATTCGCGGTGGCGAACCACAGCGCGATGCCGACGCCGATGATGAACGACGCGTCGATCAGGCCGAGCAGCAGGAAGACCTTGGTCTGCAGCACGTTCATCAGCTCCGGCTGGCGCGCCGAGGCTTCGATGTACTTGCCCGACATGAGGCCCACGCCGATGCAGGCGCCGAGCGCGCCGATGCCGATGATCAAACCGCAAGCGAGAGCAACCAAACCGACGTCCGTCATGAGAGTTCTCCGAGGATGAGCTGAATTGAGTCTGTGATTTCAGTGGTGCGCATGGGCCTGGCCGATGTACGCGAGCGTCAGCATCATGAAGATGAACGCCTGCAGCAGCACGATCAGGATGTGGAAGATCGCCCACGCGGTGCCGGTGACCAGGTGCAGGCCGATGCCGACGATGGTCATGCTGCCGCCGAGGCCCGCGATCAGGAAGAAGATCAGCTCGCCGGCGTACATGTTGCCGAACAGTCGCATGCCGTGGGAGAAGGTGCGGCCGAGATATTCGATGAGATTCATCGCCAGGTTGGCGATGCCGAGCAGCAGCACCGCGATCCAGCTGAGCGGATTGGCGCTGAGCTTCGCCGAGCCGAACGGCGCCGTCACCAGCTCGTGCAGGAAGCCGCCCAGTCCCTTGATCTTGATGCTGTAGTAGAACGCCAGCAGCAGCACGCCGAGCGCCAGGCCGAAGGTCAGGTTGATGTCGGCGGTGGGGAGCGGCCGCAGATATTCGATGCGCCCGCCGGACACCCAGTGGGCGAATCTCGGCAGCCAGTCGACCGGCAGCAGGTCGATGGCGTTCATGAACGTGACCCAGGTGAACACCGTGAGCGCGAGCGGCGCGATGTACTTGAGCGAGCCGTGAACCATCGCCTTGGCCTGCTCTTCGACCATCTCCACCAGCATTTCCACCGCCGTCTGGAATTTGCCGGGAACGCCCGCGGTGGCGCGCGACGCGGCGATGCGCAGCAGCAGCAGCACGATGGCGGCGCAGAGGAGGGAGAACACCAGCGTGTCCCAGTGGACCACGCTGAGATCGAACATCGAGTGCTGCTGTTTGCTCGTCAGGTGGTGCAAATGATGGGAGATGTACTCGGACAGTCCGCCGCCGTGCTCACCTCCGCTCTCAGTTGCCATCGCCGTCACTCGCATGCTTCTTCCCGAACACGAACCAAGCCCAGTACGCCACCATCGCGCCGAACAGGCCCACCAGCACCGCCAGCGGCGTGAACATCCTGGAGCGCAACACCACCACCAGCAGGCTGACGGTCACGACCACCTTGAACAGCCAGCCCGCGAAAAAACTCAGCGCGCTCATGCGCACGCCGTGCGTCAGGCTGTGCTTGAACAGCGCCAACGCCATGTATACCGTCCAGACCAGCCCGATGCCGCCGCCCACCAGCGCCGACACCGCGAAGCGCGTGCCGAGCGTCACCGCGAATATTGTGGCGAGCGCGATGATCCACAACGCTTGCCACAGCAGTATTCGCAACGACTGGCGCGCGGCCGCCGCAAGAACGTTGACAGTCACGGAAGCCCCGCGGCGTGGACCCGGACAACAAAAATGCCACCGTGCTTGCTTGACCTCGCGATCGGCACGAGTGGCATTGTTCAGCCGAGAAAAATGCCAGCCGGAATCCCCGCCGGCCGGAAAAGGCGGCGCATTATACGCAGCGATTTGCGCTGCTTCAACAAAGAGATAAGTGATGGGAGCGACGGGAGTGATAGGGGTGATGGGTGACGTAATCCGTCGCTCGTCATCACTTCATCACATTCATCACTCCATCACTTTTCCTACAGCCGATACCTGATCTTGACCAGGAATTGATCCGCGTCCCGCAGGTCGGACATGTCGCCGAACAGATCGGCGACGCCGCGGTCGTCCTCGCGCAGCAGGTTGAAGCCGCCGCGCGCGTAAACGACGAACAGCTCCGAGAGCGGGCCGATCTCGTAGCGATACCGCAGCTGCAGGCCGAGATTGTTCACGGTGAAGCGCGCCAGCGTGGGCGCTACGGCCAGCAGGTTGCCCGCCGCGTCGTTGCGATAGGTGGCGCGCGGCTCGGCGTCGATGCCGATCCACTGCCATTTCATCCGCAGCTCGTGCCGCGGCGCCGGGATCCAGTCGAGGCGCAGCTCGTAGTCCAGGCGCTTGCCGCGATACGAGCCGAACAGGTTGTCGTGCTCCCACAGCAGCCAGTCGTCGAAGTAGTACGGCAGCACGTCGAGGCGCAGCGTCAGCTTCTCGAGCGGGTACCAGCTGGTGGTGAGCTGGCCGCGGGCGCTGAAATCGCGCACACCCTGCTGGTACACGTAGCCGCCGACGATGAGCTGCCAGTCGCCGAAGCGCGGTGTCGTCGCGTCCAGATAGCCGCTGACGCGGTCGTCGAACTGCACCGGGCCGTGGCCGCGCGAGATCAGGTCGTCGATGCCGCTCGTGTAGTAGCGCAGCTCCTGGTAGCCGCTCCAGTTGCTGGCGTACTGCACCGTGCGCGACAGCTGCAGACGCGATTGCAGGCGCTGACCGGCGCCGTTCTCGCGATAGTAGGCGTACAGGCGCTGCGTCTCGCCGTTGATCCGTCCCTCCGGGGCGCCGGCGACGCGACGGTTCGTCTCCCACTCGACCTGGCGCAGCGAGTTGCGCTCCATGTAGCCGAGATCGTTCAGGTCGAAGCGGTCGTCCATGTACAGGAGCTTGAGCGTGTGCGTGAGCGGCGCGGAGCGGTTGAAATCCGCCTGCAGCCACGCTTCATAGCCGCTGGTGTCGGGCGGGCTCTGCTGCACGCTCGCCAGCGAGACGCCGCTGACGCCGACGCCGGCGTGGCCGATGTCCGAGCGGATGGCCTGCCCCGATACGCGCCACCAGTCATTCGGCGTCAGCTCGAAGTCGACGGCGTTGATCAGCGCGTCGCGGTCGAGGAACGGGTGGTCGGTCCACGTGCCCAGATAGCCGATGCGCGCCTTGTCGAGCGGCAGCGCGATGCGCGTGCCCGCGAACAGCCGCCCGACGTCCTCGCGATAGTCGTGCTCCTGCGCCAGGAACGCGCCGTAGACCAGCGAGCGGGCGCTGCCGGTCAGCTTCACAGCGTAGTCGATGTCGGACGAGCCGCCGCTGAGGTCGTCGGGCGCGGCGCCGATGCGGCGCGTGTAGATCAGCTGGCCGTTGGCCGGCGTGCGCAGGTCGAAAATTCCCTGGTTCTCGGTGAAGAACGGCCGCTTGTCGGTGAACACGGTTTCGACTGCCGAGAAGTCCACGACCAGCTCATCGCTCTCCACCTGGCCGAAGTCCGGATTGAGCGTGGCGGCCAGCCACAGGTTCGGCGAGACCTTCCAGTTCAGGTCGGCGCCGGCCTTGAACTGCGTGTGGTCGTTGACCAGGTCGGAGCGCGCCGTCGCGTACGGCACGAAGTCGAACGATTGCGCCGAGAGCTGCTGCGAGATCGAGACGCGGCGGAAGTCGGAGAGAAACACCTGCGAATCGCTGCTGATGCCCGGACACGCGTAGCGCTCGCCGCGCTCGAACAGGTACCGCGTGGCGTAGACGCCGATGGTGCGAGTGTCGGCCCGCGCCTCGCGCATGCTGATGGCGGACCACGGCACGAGGATCTCGACGAACCACTGGTCGTCGGTCTCGCGCACCGCGTGCTCCCAGCTGCCGTCCCAGTCGCGGTCGAAATTGTTCTGGTTGGTCACCAGCCCGTCGCGCACGCCGCCGCCGAGCCCGACCGCGAATTCATAGGCGATCTGCGCAGTGGCGTCGAAGTCGACAATCAGCGCGACGGTATCGCCGACGAACGCCGACGCATCGCGCGGCGTACGCGGCCGCATGCGCCGCTCCTGCGGCGGCTGGTCGATGATGAATGCTGCCGCGAGCCCCTGCTTGGTGGAGACGATGCGCACGTCGCTGCGATAGCGCGGCTCGTCGCGCAGGAACGGCAGCGTGCGGCGCCAGTCTTCGCAGCGGATCGCGTTCTGCCACTCCGGCTCGTCGATGCGCCCGTCGACGACGATCTCCGCATGCGCCGTGCCGGCGACGGCCAGGCACAGGAGCGTCAGCGAGGATTTCCAGCCTCCGTGCATCGGGAGCATGGGACAGTACCCGCCGATCGGCGCGCGCGATCAGCGTATGTGTTCGAGAATGCCGTCGAGCTCTTCGAGGGTGTGGTAGCTGATGACGAGCTTTCCCTTGCCCGACGTGCTGTGTTGCACGGCGACCTTGGCGCCGAGCTTTTCGCTCAGCTCGCTCTCCAGCTTGCGGATGTTCGGATCGACGCGCGGCGCGCTCTCCTCGCCCGCGGCCTGCGGCTGCGCGGTGAGTCGCTTCACCAGCGCCTCGGTCTCGCGCACCGACAGTTTCTTCTGCGCCACGAGCGCACCGACTTCGGCCTGCTGGCGCCGCGCTTCCAGCGCGAGCAGCGCGCGCGCGTGCCCCATCTCCAGCTCGCGGTGCTCGACCAGCGTCTTCACCTCGTCGCAGAGCTCGAGCAGGCGCAGCAGATTGGATACTGCCGCGCGCGAGCGGCCGACTGCTTCGGCGGCGGTCGCGTGAGTCATCTCGAATTCCGTGATCAGACGATCGAGGGCGCGTGCTTCCTCCAGCGGATTCAGGTTCTCGCGCTGGATGTTCTCGATGAGCGCCATGGCGATCGCGGCTTCGTCCGCCACGCGACGCACGACCGCAGGAATCTCGTGCAGACCGGCCAGCTGCGCGGCGCGCCAGCGGCGCTCGCCCGCGATGATCTCGTAGCGGCGCGCGTGACCTGCTGCGGCGTCATCTTCGAGCGGCCGCACGACGATCGGCTGCACCACGCCCTGTGCCTTGATCGAATCGGCCAGCTCCTGCAGCGTCTCGGGGCGCATGTCGATGCGCGGCTGATACTTGCCGCGCTGGAGCAGGTCGACCGGCAGCTTCAGCAGCTCTTCATCGGCGCGCAGCGAGGTGACGACAGCGGATTCGTCCTCGGCTTCGGGCTGACCGAGCAGCGCGCCCAATCCGCGTCCGAGGCTACGTCGTTTGGTCGTCGCCATGATTGCCATTCTTGTTCGCGAACCCTGTGAGGTGGCCGTGAAACGGGCAAGGGACCCGAGCCAAGGCAGCGATAGTAGTGGACGCCGGCAGTCAGGGCACTAGGGCCGACCCTGCAAGCGACGAAAAAATCCCCTCCTCGCGGCGGATCATCTCGCCGGCCAGCGCCAGGTAGGCGAGCGCGCCCCGCGACTCGCGATCGTAGTGCAGCGCCGGCTTGCCGTAGCTCGGCGCTTCCGCCAGGCGCACGTTGCGCGGGATGATGGTGCGGAACACCTTGTCGTGAAAATGCTCGATCAGCTGCGCCGAGACTTCGTTCGCCAGGTTGTTACGCGGGTCGAACATCGTGCGCAGGATGCCGTCGATCTCCAGGCCCGGGTTCGGGCCGGCCTTGATCTGCTCGATGGTGTCGACCAGCGCCGTGAGCCCTTCGAGCGCGTAATACTCGCATTGCATCGGGATCAGCACGCCCTCGGCCGCGACCAGCGCGTTGACCGTCAGCATGTTGAGCGCCGGCGGACAATCGATCAGCACCATGTCGAACTGCTCGCGCACCGGCCGCAGCGCATCGCGCAGCCGCGATTCGCAGCCGGCCCTGCCCATCAGCTGCACTTCCGCCGCCACCAGGTCCTGGTTCGACGGCATGAGCTTGAACGGCGCGTATTCGAGATCCAGCAGCGCCGCGGCCGCGTCGCAGTCGCCGAGCAGCACGTCGGTGGTGGAATGCTGCACGGTGCGCTTGTCGACGCCGCAGCCCATCGTGGCATTGCCTTGCGGATCGATGTCGATGAGCAGCACGCGCCGCTTGGTCGCAGCGAGCGAGGCAGCGAGGTTGACGCTCGTCGTCGTCTTCCCGACGCCGCCTTTCTGATTGGTGATGGCGAGGATGCGGTGCATGACTGAAGACAACTGCTGCCGGCGGGTCAGACCCGGTCGTGGCTGCGGCAGAGTTCCACAAGATGCCGCTGCTCGTCCAGACCGGGGATGTTAAGTCGATGGACTGCCGCGAGTTTCCATCCGCTCGGAATGCGCGCGAGCTCGTCGGTCGGATAGCGGCCTTTCATCGCGAGCAGTCGCCCGCCGCCGACACACAGATGTCCGGAACCCTTCACGAACGTCTCGATCGGACCGACGGCGCGCGACACGATGCAGTCGAAACGCTCCTTCGGCCGATAGGTTTCCGCGCGCGTGTGCACCGTCTGCACGTTGCGCAGGCCGAGCGTCTGCGCCGCGTGCTCGACGAACTTGAGCTTCTTCGCGGTCGAGTCGAGCAGCATGAACTGCAGCTGCGGCAGTGCCACTGCGAGCGGCAGACCGGGAAATCCCGCGCCAGTGCCGATATCGAGGACGCTCGCGCCACGCACGTGCGCGTGCACCGAGAGGCTGTCGAGCAGGTGCTTGGTGATCTGCTGGCCGCGCTCGCGGATCGCGGTGAGATTCATGCGCTGGTTCCAGTCGTCCAGCTCGTCGAGCAATCGAATGAGAGCGCTGGCCTGAGTTTCGCTCAATGGCAGACCAAGCTGTGCGGCGCCGTCGAGTAGCAGGGCAAGTGACATAGGTGACGAAGGTGACATAGGTGACACGGGTAAGAACGGTTCTGACCTGTGTCACCTATGTCACTTGCGTCACCTTTGTCACTTGCCCACCTTCACCACCGCGCGACCGGTGACCGCACCTTTCACGTACGGCTCGAACGCCTGCGGCAGTTGGTCCAGGTCTATCGTCCGGGTGACGATGCTATCGAGGTGGCGCGGCCTGAGATCGCTCGCAAGACGCTGCCACACCGCGAGGCGCAGCGGCCGCGGCGTGTACACCGAGTTGATGCCGAGCAGGCTCACGCCGCGCAGGATGAACGGCACGACGGTGGTCTTGAGCTCGGGGCTCGCGGCGAGGCCGATGCTGGCGATGTTGCCCCAGAACCTGGTGGTACGCGTCAGCCACGCCAGCACGTCGCCGCCGAGGTTGTCGATGGCGCCGGCCCACTGTGCTTCTTCGAGCGGCCGCGAGCCGAGATCGATCGACTCGCGCAACAGCACGCGCGCTGCGCCGATCCGCTCCAGGTATTCCGCCGAGGACTGCTTGCCCGTGACGGCGACGACGCGATAACCGCGCGCGGCAAGCATATCGATGGCGAGGCTGCCGACGCCGCCGCTCGCGCCGGTCACGACGATCTCGCCGCTCCGATCGCCTTGCGGCGTCTGTCCGTTCTGCTCCATGCGATGGATCGCCAGCGCTGCGGTGTAGCCGGCCGTGCCGATCGCCATGCACTGAAACTCATCGAGGCCCGCCGGGATCGGCACGACCCAGTCGGCCGCGACGCGCGCGTACTGCGCGTAACCGCCATCGTGGGTCTCGGACAGTCCGCAGCCGGTCACCAGCACCTTCTGGCCCGGCTGGAATCCGCCGTGCTCCGAGCTCACGACCTCGCCGGCGAGATCGATGCCGCCGACCAGCGGGAATTTGCGCAGGATCTTGCCGGCGCCGGTCGCGGCGAGCGCGTCTTTGTAGTTGATGGTCGAGTAGCGGACGCGGATGACGACTTCGCCGCTATTCAGATCGTCGAGGCCGATCGTCTCGAGGCGTGCGGCGATCTTGCCGCTCTCCTGGTGGATCCGGAACGCGCGAAATCGCTGCATGTGACCGGCCGGCGGCCGCTAGCCGCCTTCTTTCTTCTCGCACTTGCCGTACTTGAGCAGCTGATCGGTGCTGCACAGGCCGTGCTGCTGGCCGAAGAACTGCGCGACCGCCGCGAAGTCCTTCTCGTCGAGCCCCGCGACGATGCCGGCCATGATCGGATTCTTGCGCTTGCCGCTCTTGTATTCGTGCAGTGCCTGCACGATGTAGTCCGGATATTGCGCGGCGAGCACCGGATACTCGGGCCCGATGGTCTTCGCACCGTCCGCGCCGTGACAGGCCACGCAGGTCTGCGTTGCCGGCGGCGCAGTGCCCACGGTCTGCTTGTTCGCCTGCACCACTTCGCTTTGCAGGTACGCGGCGATGTCGGCGCGATCCTGGTCGGAGAGCGTCGCGGCCTGCGAGTGCATCGTCTGGTGGCTGCGATCGCCGCTGGCGTAGCCGTTCAGCGCGTTGATCAGGTACTGCGCGTTCTGGCCGCCGAGCTTGGGCACCGTGTAGTTCGGGAACGCGTTGCGATAGCCCGGCACGCCATGGCAGCCGTGGCAGGTGTAGGCGAGCACCTTGCCGCGCTCGACATTGCCCTCTTCCGCGTTCGCATTCATCGCCGTCCCGACGGCGATACCGAGCCCGACTGCCACCAGGGCCGCCCGCAACTTCATAGCCACTCCGCTTTCTTGCACGTCTGCGCTCTCAATTTCCGCTCTCGTTCGCCCGCTCCCGGCGCGCCCTGGCGGGCCGCCCGGCAGGGCGCGAAATGGTACAGGAATTCGCGAGTTCCCATGTATACTGTCCCACCCCGTTTTTCCCCGTTCCGAAGGTTTTTGCCCATGGCCCGAATCACTGTCGAGGATTGCCTGCACCAGGTGCCGAACCTGTTCCAACTGGTCCTGGTGGCCGCCAAGCGCGCGCGCAAGCTGGCGAACGGCGCCGAAGCGACGGTGGAGTGGGAGAACGACAAGCCGACCGTGATCGCGCTGCGCGAGATCGCCGCCGGCCACATCGGCCCGGAGATCCTCGAAGAGGCCGAGCGGCCGCAGCCGGAAACCATGCCGGAGATCGAGATGAGCGGCGAGCTGCGCGCTCCGCACCTCGGACTGGGAGACTGATCGCGCTCGAGCCTCACCGCCGCTCGGCGCCTCCGCCATGGACTACGCGTCTTCCATCCTGGGCCTGCTGCCGACCGGAAGACGCTCGATCGGCGTCACTCAGCTGCTGAACAAGCTCGAGACGTACCTGCCGCCCGCGCAGGTCGACCGGATCCGCGACGCGTACGAGTTCGGCGCCGAAGCCCACCAGGGCCAGAAGCGCCTGTCCGGCGAGCCCTACATCGCCCACCCGGTCGCGGTCGCCGACCTGCTCGCCGACCTGCACATGGACGCGCCGACGATCATCGCGGCGATCCTGCACGACGTCATCGAAGACACGCCGACCGCCAAGGACGAGATCGCCGAGCGCTTCGGCGCCGACGTCGCCGAGCTGGTCGACGGCGTCTCCAAGCTGGATCACATCCAGTTCCGCAGCCGCGCCGAGGCGCAGGCCGAGAGCTTCCGCAAGATGCTGCTGGCGATGGTGCGCGACATCCGCGTCATCATGGTCAAGCTCGCCGACCGCACGCACAACATGCGCACGCTGGGCTCGGTGCCGCCGGCCAAGCGCCGCACCGTCGCGCGCGAGACGCTGGAGATCTACGCGCCGATCGCCAACCGCCTCGGCATCCATTCGATCAAGTCGGAGCTCGAGGAGCTCGGCTTCAAGGCGCTGTACCCGGGCCGCCACCGCATCATCGAGAAAGCGCTGAAGCGCGCGCGCGGCAATCAGAAGCAGTTCGTCGGCAAGATCGCCGACAACCTGCGCGGCGCGCTGGAGAAGGCCGGCGTGAAGGGCCGGGTCGAGGGTCGCGAGAAGCACCTCTACAGCGTCTACCAGAAGATGCGCCGCAAGCGCTCGCCGCTCGCCTCGATCGTCGACGTGTTCGGCTTCCGCATCATCGTCGACTCCGTCGATACCTGTTATCGCGCGCTCGGCCTGGTGCACGGCCTGTACCGGCCGATGCCGGGCCGCTTCAAGGACTACATCGCGATCCCGCGCATCAACGGCTACCAGTCGCTGCACACCACGCTGTTCGGCCCGAACGGCATGCCGATCGAAGTGCAGATCCGCACCGACGACATGCACCGCGTCGCCGAATCCGGCATCGCCGCGCACTGGCAGTACAAGACCGGCGAGGAGCAGGGCAAGACATACCGCGACCGCGCGAGCGAGTGGCTGCAGCACCTGATGGAGATGCCGCACGGCGGCAGCTCCGAGGAGTTCATGGAGAGCGTCAAGCTCGACCTGTTCCCGGACAAGGTGTACGTGTTCACGCCGCGCGGCGAGATCCGCCGCCTGCCGCGCAACGCTACCGCTGTCGACTTCGCGTACTCCGTGCACACCGACATCGGCAACCACTGCGTGGCCGCGAAGGTCGACCGGCGCCTCGTGCCGCTGCGCACGCCGCTGCGCAATGGCCAGACAGTCGAGATCATCACCGCGAAAGGCGCGACGCCGAATCCCGCGTGGGTGAACTTCGTCGTGACCGCGAAGGCGCGCGCCGCCATCCGCCACTACCTGAAGGGACTGAAGCACTCCGAGGCTGTCGAGCTGGGCAAGCGGTTGCTCACCCAGGCGCTGGCCGATCTGTCGGTCGCGCTGAAAAAGGTACCGGAAGAGCGGCTGCAGAGCGTCGCGAACGAATTCAATCTGAAGAGCGCGGAAGAGCTGTTCGAGCACATCGGGCTGGGCGAGCGCCTCGCGCCGCTGGTCGCGCGCAGACTGCTGCCGTCCGAAGCGGACGCAGTCGCAGTCGGCGCTTCCGAGCCGTCGCACGGCGCGCCGCTGGCCATCGCGGGCACGGAAGGCATGGTGGTGAGCTACGCGCGCTGCTGCTTCCCGATTCCCAACGACCCGATCATGGCGTACCTGTCGAGCGGGCGCGGCGTGGTCATCCACCGCGAGGCCTGCGGCAACCTGCGCAACTATCGCAAGCAGCCGGACAAGTGGCTGTCGGTGACGTGGCAGCCAAACGTCGACCGCCTGTTCAACGTGGAAGTACGCATCGATGTGGCGAATCGCATGGGCGTGCTCGCGGCGATCGCCTCCAACATCGCGACGACCGAAACCAACATCGAGCACGTCTCCGTCGACGAGCGTGACGGCGACGCCTCGACACTCGTCTTCGACCTCCAGGTGCGCGACCGCAAGCACCTCGCACACGTCATCAAAAATCTTCGGAAGATGCCCGAAGTGCTGCGCGTCACCCGCATGCTGGCGTAAAGTTCCGCGCGCGGCTCTCACCGACCGCCCACCGCCAACCGCTTCTCTTCCGAGGTCCCCATGCCCCGCTCGATCATTGCGACCGCGAACGCTCCCAAGGCCATCGGCACCTACTCCCAGGCCGTGAAAGTCGGCAGCACCGTCTACGCCTCGGGACAGATTCCGCTCGACCCGGCGACCGGCGAGCTGGTGCAGGGACCGATGGAGGTCCAGGTCAAGCGCGTGTTCGAGAATCTCAAGGCGATCGTCGGCGCGGCCGGCGGCAGCTTCGCGCAGGTCGTGAAGGTCACCGTCTACATCCTCGACTTCGCCGACTTCCCCGCGCTCAACAAAGTGATGGCCGAGTACTTCAGCGAGCCGTATCCGGCGCGCGTCACGGTCGCAGTCGCCGGGCTGCCCAAGGGCGCGCGCGTCGAGATCGACTGCGTGGTGGAGCTGGAGTGACCGCAGCGACGACGCAGCGCACGTCCGCTGAGTCGTCGGAGCTGCGCCCCGTCACGACGCTGCGTGGCGTCGGCGAGTCGCTCGCAGCCAGGCTGGCGAAGCTTGGCATCACCACCGTGCAGGACCTGCTGTTCCTGCTGCCCCTGCGCTACGAAGATCGCACGCGTGTCGTACCGATCGGCTCGCTGCGCGTCGGCGAGCGCGCGGTCATCGAAGGCGAAGTGTTGTTGTGCGAGGTCGCGTTCCGCGGCCGCCGCCAGCTGCTGTGCCGCATCGGCGACGGCTCGGGCTCGCTGACGCTGCGCTTCTTCCATTTTTCCGGCTCGCAGCAGCAGGGCCTCGCGCGCGGCACGCGGCTGCGCTGCTTCGGCGAGATCCGCCGCGGCTCCGGCGGCCCCGAGATCGTTCATCCCGAGTATCGCCGCGTCGGCGGCGAAGCCGGCGCGGTCGAGGACACTCTCACGCCGATCTACCCGCTGACCGAAGGCGTACAGCAGGGGCGGCTGCGCCAGCTCACCGGCATGGCGCTGCGGGAATTCTCGCAGCGCGCGGTTCGCGACTGGATTCCACCGGCCGTGCTCGAACCGCTGCAGCTGCCGCCGCTGCGCGCCGCGCTGGACTTCGTGCATCGTCCGCCGCCCGACGCGGACGTCGAGCTGCTCGCCACCGGTCGCCATCCGATGCAGCGACGGCTTGCTTTCGAGGAGCTGCTCGCGCACCAGCTCAGCCTGCGGCTGCTTCGCCGCGAGATTCAGCGCGATCCGGGCTGGGCCTTCGCGCCGGCCGCGCGATCGCTCGTCGCACGATTCACGGAGTCATTGCCGTTCGAGCTGACTCGCGCGCAACTGCACGCATGGCAGGAGATCGAGCGCGACCTTGCGCAGTCGAGCCCGATGCTGCGACTCGTGCAAGGCGACGTCGGCTGCGGCAAGACCGTCGTGGCTGCGCTCGCCGCCGCGCGCGCCGCGGAAGCGGGCTTTCAGACCGCCGTGATGGCGCCAACCGAGCTGCTCGCCGAGCAGCACGGGCGCAATTTCTCGAACTGGTTTGCGGCGCTCGATCTGCCGATGACCTTGCTGACCGGCAAGCGCAACGCGGCAGCGCGCACGCGCGCACTGAGCGACCTCGCATCGGGCGCGGCGCGCATCGCGATCGGCACGCACGCGCTCTTCCAGGAAGGCGTCGAGTTCCAGCGGCTCGGGCTCGTGATCGTCGACGAGCAGCACCGCTTCGGCGTGCATCAGCGACTGCTGTTGCGCGAGAAGGGCCGGCTGTCCGGACGTTTCCCGCACCAGTTGATCATGACGGCCACACCGATCCCGCGCACCCTCGCGATGACCGCGTATGCGGATCTCGACGTGTCGATCATCGACGAGCTGCCGCCGGGGCGGACACCCGTCAAGACTGTCGCGTTGCCCGAAAACCGTCGCGACGAGGTCGTCGTGCGCATCCGCGACGCGTGCCGGCAGAAGCGCCAGGCGTACTGGGTGTGTCCGCTGGTCGAGGAGTCCGACGAGCTGGACGCGCAAGCCGCAGAGGAGACTGCGACGGCGCTGGCGCAAGCGTTGCCGGAGCTGACTGTCGCGCTGGTGCACGGCCGGATGGCGCCGCGCGAGAAGGACGCGATCATGACGCGCTTCAAGGAAGGCAAGATCGACCTGCTGGTGGCGACGACGGTGATCGAAGTCGGCGTCGACGTGGCGAATGCGAGCCTGATGGTGGTCGAGAACGCGGAGCGCATGGGCCTCGCGCAGCTGCATCAGCTGCGCGGCCGCGTCGGCCGTGGCGCAGCCGAGAGCACTTGTGTGCTGCTGTATCGTGCGCCGCTGAGCGAGGTCGCACGCGAGCGGCTCGGTGTGATGCGCTCCACCAACGACGGCTTCGAAATCTCGCGGCGCGACCTGGAGCTGCGCGGTCCCGGCGAAATGCTCGGTACGCGCCAGACCGGCCTGATGCAGCTGCGCGTCGCCGACCTGGTGCGCGATGCCGACCTGCTGCCGCAGGTTCAGCAGGCCGCCGAATTGCTGCTGCAGGAGAATGCGGCGAACATAGCTCCGCTGCTACGCCGCTGGATCGGACAGGGAGAGCAGTTTGGAAAAGTCTGATACATGAGCACGCCTGCCCACAGCCTGCGCAACCGGCTGCGCTGGTTCGGCCACAAGCTGGCGGCGACCGCATTCGTCAGCGAAGTGCTGCCCGGCGCGGCGGCCAAGATGCGCGGCTACGCGCAGCTGACGCGGCTGGATAGACCGATCGGCATCTGGCTGCTGCTGTGGCCCGTGCTGTGGGCATTGTGGATGTCCTCCAGCGGACGCCCGGATCCACACGTGTTCATCGTGTTCGTGCTCGGCGTCGTGCTGACCCGCTCGGCGGGCTGCGCGATGAACGACTTCGCCGACCGCAATTTCGATCGTCATGTCGCGCGCACGCGCGACCGCCCGCTGGTCACGGGCCAGGTCGATCCGGCGGAGGCGCTGGCGCTGTGCGCCGGGCTCGGCTTGATCGCCCTCGGCCTTGCAATGACGCTGAACCAGCTGACGCAGCTGATGACCATCGCCGGCGCGGTGCTGGTGCTGACGTATCCGTTCATGAAGCGGTTCTTCCCGATCCCGCAGTTCTATCTCGGCGTCGCCTTCACATGGTCCGTGCCGATGGCGTTCACAGCACACACCGGCGCGCTCCCGCCGCGCCTAGCATGGGTGCTGTTCCTCGCAGGGCTGCTGTGGACCATGGCTTACGACACCATGTATGCGATGGTGGACCGCGAGGACGATCGCAAGCTCGGCATTCATTCGAGCGCAATCCTGTTCGGCGACGCCGATCGCTTCATCGTCGGCGTGATGCAGCTGATGAGCCTGCTGGCGCTGTGGCTCGCCGGCCGGGAGCTGCAGCTCGGCCTGTGGTACGGGCTCGGCCTGGCGTGCGCTGCGGTGTTCGCGCTGTACGAGCAGCTGCTGATCCGCGAGCGCAAGCCGGACCAATGTCTGCGCGCGTTCCTCAATAACAACTACTTCGGCATGGCGGTGTTCATCGGCATCGCGCTGGAATACCTGTTCAATCGCTGAGAGAGCGGCGCTAGTCCTTCACGGCTCGCGCGATCGCCCACACAGTCACCTGCTCCGCTCCCGCCTGCCGCAGCACCGTCGCGACCTCGCGCACCGTGCTGGCTGTCGTGACGACGTCGTCCAGAATCGCGACGTGTCGAGCGCGGAGCGAGGCGATCGCGGCAAACGCACCGCGCACGTTGCGAAGGCGCGCCTTGCGATCCAGTCCGGCCTGCTCTGTCGTTTCGCGCTGCCGGATCACGACGTCGGTCAGCACTGCAATGCCGGTTGAGCGTCGAATCGACAGCGCGAGCTCGCTGGCCTGGTTATAGCCGCGCTGCCGATAGCGGCCCGGCGCAAGCGGCACCGGAACGATCGCTTCCGGCAGAGGCTCGGCGCGTGCCAACAGGCACTCGGCGAACAACTGGCCGAGCACGCGAGCGCACGCCAGCTGATTGCGGAACTTCAGTCCCTGCACCAGATGATCGAGCGGGTAAGCGTAGCGAAACGGCACGAGGCTGCTGCAGAACGGCGGCTGATCGCGCAAGCACTCGCCGCACACGCGCGGTTCCGCGTCCGCTGGCGCAAGCGGCTCTGCACAGATCCTGCATGCGGACTCGTTGCGCGGCAGATCCGCTGCACAGTCGCGGCACAGATCAATCTCGCCGGTGCGACTGGCGGCGCACAGCAGGCATGTTCCGGGCCACGCGAGCTGTGCCAGCCAGCGCCGGGTTCTGTCGACCCAGCGCCACAATCGTGGTTGACAGCGCTGGATGCGCTCCGAATACTGGCTCGAGCACCGCATTGCGACCTCCTGCATGCAGCGTGCCCGCGCGCCGGCCGCACCGGCACACGAATAACCAGTCATTTCGCGGAAAGCGCCATGAGCGAGACGCACCCTACGCCTGCCAGCCAGCTGATTGCCCGTCTCGGAGAAGTGCGCACCGACTGGTCGCTGCAGGAAGTGCGCGAGCTGTTCGCGCTGCCGTTCGCCGACCTGCTGTTCCACGCCCAGCGCGTGCATCGCGCCAACTTCGATCCGAACGAGGTGCAGATCAGCACGCTGCTGTCGATCAAGACCGGCGCCTGCCCCGAGGATTGCGCCTACTGCTCGCAGAGCATCCGCTTCGCGACCGGCGTGCAATCCGAGCCGCTGCTCGACCTGGAAGAAGTAGTGAGCAAGGCACGCATCGCACGCGCGAACGGCGCGACGCGCTTCTGCATGGGCGCGGCATATCGCAGCCCCAAACCGAAGCAGCTTGCGCAGATCGCGGAGATGATCAAAGCCGTGCGCGCGCTGGGCATGGAAACCTGCGCGACGCTCGGCATGCTGACTGCCGAACAGGCGCGCGAGCTCAAAGAAGCGGGGCTCGATTACTACAACCACAATCTCGACACGTCGCAGAGCCACTACGGCAAAGTGATCACGACGCGCACGTATCAGGACCGGCTCGACACGCTGCAGGCCGTGCGCGATGCAGGCATCAGCGTGTGTTGCGGCGGGATTCTCGGGCTCGGCGAGAGTGAGCTGGATCGCGCGGAGCTGCTGCACACGCTCGCGACGCTGCCGCAGCATCCGGAAAGCGTGCCCATCAATCAGCTGGTCCAGGTACCAGGCACGCCGCTGTACGGCGCCGAGGCGCCGCGTCCGCTGGAGTTCGTCCGCGTGATCGCCGTGGCGCGGCTGTTGATGCCGACCTCCCACGTGCGCCTCTCGGCGGGCCGCAGCGAGATGAGCGACGAGACGCAGGCGTTGTGCTTCCTCGCGGGTGCAAATTCGATCTTTTACGGCGAGAAGCTGCTGACGACCGGGAATCCGGCCGAAGAGCACGATCGCAGCCTGTTCGAGCGGCTGGGAGTGCGGCCGGAAGAAAGAATGTGAGGTGTCAGGCTGAAGCCTGACCTACAGAAGAAGCTTGTGGGTCAGGCTTCAGCCTGACAGCCTGCTTCCCATGCCCGACGAATTCTTCCTCGACCCGCGCGCGGTGCGCCGCGCGTTCGACCGCGCCAGTCGCACGTATGACGCGACGGCCGCGGTCCAGAAGGAGATCCGTGCGCGGCTGCTCGAGCGCCTGGACATCGTGCGTCTCGATCCGGCGGCCGTTCTCGACCTGGGCGCCGGCACCGGGCAGGCCAGCCGCGAGCTGAAGCGTCGCTACCCCTCCGCGCGCGTTCTCGCGCTGGACCTGTCGCCGGCGATGCTCCGGCAGGGCGCCCGACACCAGGGCCTGCTGCGTCGCTTCGCTCCGCTATGCGGCGACGCGCATCGCCTGCCGCTGCAGGCCGCCTCGCTCGACCTGGTGCTCAGCAACCTCGTGCTCGAATGGTGTCACGACCCCGACGCAGTCTTTGCGGAAGTCGCCCGGGTGCTGCGGCCGAGAGGCCTGTTCACGTTCACGACCGTCGGGCCTGACACTCTGAAGGAATTGCGCGAGCTGTGGTGCGGCGTCGATCACTACACGCACGTGCACCGCTTCATCGACATGCATGACTTCGGCGACGCGCTGGTCCGCGCCGGATTCGCAGAGCCGGTCATGGACACGGAGCGCCTCACGGTCACGTATCCGAGTCTGGCCGCACTGCATCGCGAGCTTCGCGGAAGCGGCGCGAGCAATATCGCGTACGGTCGCGCCCGCGGTCTGACCGGCCGCACACGCGCCGCTGCGCTCGCAGCCCGCAGCGAAGCGCTGGCCAGGAACGGGCCGTTGAGCATCAGCGTTGAGGTGATCCACGGTCACGCCTGGGCAGGCGAGCGCCGGGCGAGGCGCGGAAACGACGAGGTGCTCGTTCCGCTGGCGGCTCTGCGGTCACGGCGCAAAGATTAAACCTGTGTTGATGATCAGGAGCCACATCTGGCCTATCTCCTGCAGATGATTCAACTTTAGTTGATCTTATGATCTCACCTGCCACGCCCGCTCCGGCCCCGCTCGCCGTCCTCGAGCTGACGCCGCGGTGCTCGCTGACACCCTCGAGCGCACGCGTATTCGTGGCGGTCGTGGGCGCGACGACCTTCGGGGTCGCGGGTGCGTGCGCAGCACAGGGGCTGTGGCCGGTCCTGCCATTCGCCGGCCTCGAGATCGCGCTGCTCGCATGGGCGGTACGCGCGTCGATGCGCGACGGCAGCAAGCGCGAAACGATCGAGATCAGCGAGCAATCCATCTCGATCCGGCGCAGCGGCCCCGACGGAGAACATTTCTCGGTATTTCCTCGTCATGGGTCGAGGGTTACACTCCGCACCCCGCTCACGGCGCTGCACCCAAGCCGGCTCATGCTCGAGTCGCACGGCCGCGCCTGTGAGCTGGGCAGGTTTCTCACAGAAGACGCGCGCCGGAGCCTCTCAGCCCGTCTCAAGCAACTGGTGGGGAATGCTAACGAACCGCCCGCGCTTCAATAAAAAGAGCGTGGCGTCTGATTGCGGCTTTTTGGAGCACTCGCGTCAAATGGTGAAGATCGTCAACTGCGCACTGGCCGGGCTGCTGGCCAGCCTGCCCGTGCACAGCTTCGCGGCCTGGGAGCTGAACATGCCGGTCGGCGTCACGGAGCTGAGCCGCCGCATCCACGCTCTGCACATGCTGATCTTCTGGATCTGCGTGGTCATCGCCATCGCGGTGTTCGGCGCGATGATCTATTCCATCGTCAAGTTCCGGCGCTCGCAGGGCGCGGTCCCGGCCAGCTTCGATCATTCGACCCGCGCCGAGATCATCTGGACGATCATCCCGATCGTCATCCTGGTCGCCATGGCGGTGCCGGCGGCGGCGACGCTGGTGCGCATCGAGGACACGCGCAACTCCGACCTGACCGTCAAGGTCACGGGCTACCAGTGGCGCTGGCATTACGAATACCTCGACCAGAAAGTCGCGTTCTTCTCGACGCTGGCGCGCGAGAGCAACGCGGCGCGCCAGCTGCGCTCGGGCGTCGATCCGAAGACCGTGACCAACTACCTGCTGGACGTCGACCATCCGCTGGTCGTGCCGGTGGGCAAGAAGGTGCGCGTGCTGCTGACAGCCGGCGACGTCATCCATGCCTGGTGGGTGCCGGCGTTCGGCATGAAGAAGGACGCGATTCCGGGCTTCGTCAACGAATTGTGGTTCCGCGCCGATCAGACCGGCATCTACCGCGGGCAATGCGCCGAGCTGTGCGGCCGCGACCATGGCTTCATGCCGGTCGTGGTCGACGTGCGCTCGCAGGAGGACTACGACAGCTGGCTCAAGGAGCAGCAGGCGGGCGCGCCGACGGCGCAGGCAGCGGGCACGGCGCCCGCGACGGCGGAGTAAGAGTTCATGAGCATTGCAAATCATCAGGCCGCCGTTCCGGCACACGCGCATCACGACGATCACGCCCACGACCATCACGGCCCGGACAAGGGCTGGCGCCGCTGGGTGCTCGCGACCAATCACAAAGACATCGGCACGATGTACCTGCTGTTCAGCCTGCTGATGTTCTTCGTCGGCGGCACGATGGCGATGGTGATCCGCGCCGAGCTGTTCAAGCCGGGCCTGCAGCTGGTCGACCCGATGTTCTTCAACTCGATGACGACCATGCACGCGCTGATCATGATCTTCGGCGCGGTCATGCCGGCGTTCGTCGGCCTCGCGAACTGGATGATCCCGCTGCAGATCGGCGCGCCCGACATGGCGCTGCCGCGCATGAACAACTTCAGCTTCTGGATCCTGCCGTTCGCTTTCAGCCTGCTGCTCGGCACGCTGCTGGTTCCGGGCGGCGCCCCGGCCGGCGGCTGGACAATGTACCCGCCGCTGTCGCTGCAGGTCGGTCCATCGTTCCCGATGCTGATCTTCGCAGTGCACCTGATGGGCGCGTCGTCGATCATGGGTGCGATCAACGTCATCGTGACCATCATGAACATGCGCGCGCCCGGCATGTCGCTGCTGAAGATGCCGATGTTCGTGTGGAGCTGGCTGATCACGGCGTACCTGCTGATCGCGGTGATGCCGGTGCTGGCCGGCGCGGTGACCATGCTGCTCACCGACCACTACTTCGGCACGACGTTCTTCGAAGCCGCGGGCGGCGGCGACCCGGTGATGTTCCAGCACATCTTCTGGTTCTTCGGGCACCCCGAGGTCTACATCATGATCCTGCCCGCGTTCGGGATCGTGTCGGAGATCATCCCGACCTTCTCGCGCAAGAAGCTGTTCGGCTACGACTCGATGGTGTACGCGATCGCCTCGATCGCGTTCCTGTCGTTCATCGTCTGGGCGCACCACATGTTCACCGTCGGCATGCCGCTCGCCGGCCAGCTGTTCTTCATGCTGGCGACGATGCTGATCGCGGTGCCGACCGGCGTGAAGGTGTTCAACTGGACCGCGACCATGTTCAAGGGCTCGCTGTCGTTCGAGCCGCCGATGCTGTTCGCGCTGTCGTTCCTGTTCCTGTTCACGATCGGCGGCTTCTCGGGCCTGATGCTCGCGATCGTGCCGGCCGACTTCCAGTATCACGACACGTACTTCGTCGTGGCGCACTTCCACTACGTGCTGGTGCCGGGCGCGGTGTTCGGCATCATGGCGGCGGTCTACTACTGGCTGCCGAAGTGGACCGGCCACATGTACGACATGAAGCTGGCGAAGACGCACTTCTGGCTGTCGACGATCTTCGTCAACGTGCTGTTCTTCCCGCAGCACTTCCTCGGGCTGGCCGGCATGCCGCGGCGCATTCCCGACTACAACACGCAGTTCGCCGACTGGAACATGATCTCCTCGATCGGCGGCTTCGGCTTCGGCCTGTCGCAGCTGCTGTTCGCGTACATCGTCTTCAGCACGATCCGCGGCGGCGTCAAGGCGAGCGACAACGTGTGGGACGAGGCGAAGGTGCACGGCCTGGAATGGACCGTGAGCTCGCCGCCGCCGTATCACAGCTTCGAGACGCCGCCGGAGGTCAAGTAGACCGTGGCCGCCCCGAGTGACGTCATGACGTCAGGGCACGACCGCCGGCGCGGCGTGCGTCGCACCGCGCTGTGGCTCGCGCTGCTCGCTGCGGTGTTCTACTTCGGCTTCATTGCGATGGGCGTATGGCGCAGCCTGCACTGAAGAAAGCCAATCGCAAGCTGGTGTGGCAGCTGTGGCTGTTCGCGGCCGGCAGCCTCGCGTTCGGCTTCGCGCTGGTGCCGCTGTACAACGTGCTCTGCGACATCACCGGTTACGGCGATCGCAGCAAGCTGCAGCAGGCCGCCAGCGTCGTCGAGGCGCCGGACGAGACACGCACCGTGACGATCGAGTTCATCTCGAGCGCGCCCACCTTCGGCAACTGGGAATTCCGTCCCGAGCTCGCGCAGCTCGAAGTGCATCCGGGCCGCCTGTACGAAGCGAAGTTCTACGCGCGCAACATGCGCGATCAGCCCATCACCGCGCAGGCGGTGCCGAGCATCGCGCCGCTGCAGGCGACCCAGTATTTCCACAAGACCGAATGCTTCTGCTTCACGCCGCAGCAGTTCGGCGCCGGCCAGGCGCGCGAGCTGTCGGTGCGCTTCATCGTCGATCCGCAACTGCCCTCGACCATCGACCGGCTGACGCTCGGCTACGCGATGTACGATGCCGTTTCCCAGAAAGGCTCCAGCTGATCCACTCATAGTTATGGCCCACGCACCCACGACCACCGCATCCGACAAGTACTACGTCCCGCACGGCAGCCCGTGGCCGATCATCGGCTCCGTGGCGCTGTTCACGACCGTCGGCGGCGCCGCGATGTGGCTCAACCACGTCAACGCCGGCCCGTGGCTCGTCACGGCGGGCCTGGCGCTGCTCATTTTCATGTTCATCGGCTGGTTCGGCGTCGTCATCCGCGAGAGCGAGGGCAGGCTGTACAACGAGGCAGTCGACCGCTCGTTCCGCATGGGCATGATGTGGTTCATCTTCTCGGAGGTGATGTTCTTCGCGGGCTTCTTCGGCGCGCTGCTGTACGCACGGCAGTTCTCGGTGCCATGGCTCGGCGGCGAGGGCACCAAGCTGCTCACGGCGGTCGTGCGCGGCGACAACTTCGAAGCGGCCTGGCCGACCAACGGCCCGGGCCAGATCGGCGGCGAGTTCACGACGATCCCCGCGTTCGGATTGCCGGCGATCAACACCGCGATCCTGCTGGCTTCCGGCGTGACGATCACCATCGCGCATCACGCGCTGCGGGCCGGCCAGCGCCAGGTGCTCAACCTGTTCCTGGCGCTGACGTTCCTGCTCGGCTTCCTGTTCGTGTACCTGCAGGCGACCGAGTACATCGAGGCGTACACGCACCACAATCTCAAGCTCAGCACCGGCATCTACGGCTCGACGTTCTTTCCGCTCACCGCGTTCCACGGCTTCCACGTGACGATGGGCGCGATAATGCTGGTCGTGGTGTGGTTGCGCTGCCTGAAAGGTCACTTCACGCCGACGCATCACTTCGCCTTCGAGGGCGTCGCGTGGTACTGGCACTTCGTCGACGTGGTGTGGCTGGGGCTGTTCATCTTCGTGTACTGGCTCTAGAGACGAGTGACCCGGCTCCTCATCCTCGGCTGCCTGCTGGCGATCGTGCTGAGCCTCGGCTCGGCGCTCATCTCGCTGGTCCGCAACAAGGGCGAGTCCAGCAGGATGGTGCAAGCGCTGACGCTCCGCATCGGCCTGTCGGTGCTGCTGTTCGTGCTGCTGCTGGTGGCCTGGCGGCTGGGCTGGATCGAGCCGCACGTGACCCGCTGACGCAGCGCAGAGAGCCTGCATGCGCATCGCCAATCGCACCTTCGCACCCACGCTGTTCGCCGTCGCGATCACGATCGCGGCCGCAGCGTTGTTCGTGCGACTGGGCATCTGGCAACTGCATCGCGCCGCCGAGAAGGATGCGCTGCAGGCAAAATTCGCGGCCGGTCAGCAGAGCGTCGTCGAGTTGACGCCGACGAATGCCGCGCAGCTCGCGCAGTACCAGCGGGTGAGCGCGCGCGGTCACTACGAGAGCGCACAGCAGATCCTGCTCGACAGCATGCCCTCGGCGATGGGTCAGCCGGGGTACCGCGTCGTGACGCCGTTCGAGCTCGAACAGGGCGGGTGGCTGCTGGTCGATCGCGGCTGGCGCCTGCCGGGCCGGACGCGCGACGAGCTGCCCGACGTGACGGTCGCCGAGAGCCCGCGGACGATCACCGGCCAGCTGAGCGTGCTGCCGCGTCCCGGCGTGCGAATCCAGGGCGGCAACGACACCGGCACTCGCTGGCCGCGCGTCATGAACTACCCCGAGCAGACCAGCATCGAGCACGCGCTCGATCGCAAGGTGCTGCCCGGACTGGTGCTGCTGGACGCGAGTCAGCCGGACGGTTACGAGCGCGTCTGGCAGGCGCGCACCGACCTCGGGTCGGAGCGCAATCTCAGTTACGCCGTGCAGTGGTTTGCGTTCGCGCTGGCGGCCGTCGTGCTGTTCGTCGTGACGGGCCTGCGCCGCGGCCGGATGCTGGAAGAGCGATCGAAATGAACCGCCCCGCTGAACGCCGCTCGCGCGGCCAGATCTGGCTGCTGGTCGGCGTGTTCTTCGCGCCGCTGGCCTTGGCATTTCTTTTGTACTACGGCAGCGGCGGCTGGCGGCCGTCCGGCAGCACCAACCACGGCGAGCTGATTTCTCCGGCGCGCCCGCTGCCGAGCGTCGCGCTACCGACGCCCGATGGCTCGACGCTGCCGCCGCAGACCTGGCACGGCAAATGGACGCTGGTGCACGTCGGGGACGGCCGCTGCGACGGACGCTGCCGCGCGGCGCTCACGCTGACGCGCCAGACGCGTCTCGCTCTCAACGCCGACATGACGCGCGTTCAGCGCGTTTTCCTGGCTACCGCCGACTGTTGCGACCGTGACTATTTCGCGGCCGAGCAGCGCGACCTGCTCGTCGCGCTCGCCGACGATCCCGCCGGCGCGCAGCTGCTCGCGCTGTTTCCCGACGCGCCGCCGGCGACGGACGGCTACATCTATATCGTCGATCCGCTCGGCAATCTGATGATGCGCCACGCGCCCGAGTCGGGGCCGGCGAAGGGCTTGCTGGAAGACCTGCGCAAGCTCCTCAAGCTCTCTCATATAGGATAGTACGTATCGCTGCGGGCGCTGGCCGCGCCCGCCGCTCGGCTTCCCAAGCCAAAATCCCTGTGCGAAACTCGATCGCGAGCGGATCCACCCCGCCTACACGAAAAGATTCACTGCCGATGACGAGGTCCAGAGCTTTGTAGTCGAAAGTTTCGAGAATCGGGGGATCCATGAAGTGCCTGTATTTCCTCGCCCCAACGCTTGCGAGCACTCACGACGTTTCGGCCGACCTCCACGAGGCCGGCGTCGAGGATTTCTACTTACACGTCATCTGTAAGGACGAATCGGGGCTGAAGAAACAGCACATCCACTCGAGCAACTATCTCGAAACGCTCGACGTGGTCCGCGACGGCTTCATCGGCGCAGCGCTCGGCCTGGCGGCCGGCCTCATCGGCATCGCGCTGCTCAAGTATTTCGATCCGTTCGGCCCCGAGTACCAGGTGCCGGTGTTCGTGTACGCCATCCTGGTGGCGGTCGCGACGCTGTTCGGCGCCTGGGAAGGCGGCCTGGCGGGCATAGGCGCCGAAAACAAGAAGCTGGCGCGCTTCCATGACGACATCGAGGCCGGCAAGTACCTGGTGCTCGTCTACGTCCGCAAGCACCAGGAAGACACGGTCACGAAGATGATGAAGGAGCGTCATCCGGAGGCCGAGCTGGTCGCAGTCGATTCCCATTTCATCAATCCGTTCAGCAAGGTCGCACGACTGAGCGACGGCGCCGGCGCCGCCGGCACACTGAAGAAGGCGTGAAGACCACATCAGGGCCCGCCCGCGGGCCCCAGCTGACGACGACGACATAAAACACTGATCCGCTCAATTCGAGCTCGTCGAGCGCGAGACGGGAGGGCTGGCGAATGGTATTTGCCTGGGCACTGATCCTGCTGGTGATCGCAACGTTGGCGTTCCACTTCGCCTCGCTGTACGGGCTGTTCGGCGACCCCTGGTGGTTCACCGAGATCGCCTCGAACTGGCAGACGATGGATCAGACGGTCAACGTGACCTTCTGGGTCACCGGCCTGGTGTTCGTCATCGTCAACCTGTTCATGGCGTGGACCGTGGTGCGCTACCTGCACCGCAAGGGCCGCACCGAGAAAGCCGTCTACGAGCCCGAGAACAAGAAGCTCGAGTGGTGGCTGACCATCATCACTTCCGTCGGCATCGCCGCGATGCTCGCGCCCGGCCTCGCGGTCTGGGCGAAGTTCGTCACGCCGCCGCCGGATGCGTCGATCGTCGAAGTGGTCGGCCAGCAGTGGGCCTGGAGCTATCGCTTCCCGGGCCGCGACGGCGAGCTCGGCGCCTCCGACATGAAGCTGGTGACGCCCGCCAATCCGCTCGGCGTCGATCCCAAGGATCCGAAGGGCCAGGACGACGTCATCGTCAACTCTCCGGAAGTGCATCTGCCGGTCGGCAAGGACGTGAAGTTCCTGCTGCGCGCCAAGGACGTGAACCACCAGTTCGCCGTGCCGCAGTTCCGCGTGAAGATGGACATGGTGCCGGGCATGGTCACGCATTTCTGGCTGACACCGACGCGCACCGGCGAATTCGATGCGCTGTGCGAGCAGCTGTGCGGCGTCGCGCATTTCGCGATGCGCGGTCGCGTCGTCGTCGACGAGCAGGCGAAGTTCGACGAGTGGCTCGCCGCGCAGCCGACGTTCGCGCAGACGGCCGCGGTGGCGAAGGGCGATCCCGAGGCGGGCAAGGCGCTGTTCACGACCTGCACCGCATGCCACGGCGACCAGGCCCAGGGCAACAAGGATCTGGGCGCGCCGAAGCTGGCCGGCCAGTCGGGCTGGTACATCGCGCGCCAGCTGCACAACTTCAAGCACGGCGTGCGCGGCTCGAACGAGAACGACACCTACGGCAAGCAGATGATCCCGTTCGCCTCGATGCTCGCCGACGACGCGGCGGTCAACAACATCGTCGCGTACATCGGCTCGCTCCCCGACACGCGCCCCGACACCAGCGTCGGCGGCAACCCCGAGCGCGGCAGGAAGCTCTACGCCACCTGCGCCTCGTGCCATGGCGACAAGGCCGAGGGCATCTGGGCCACCAACGCGCCGCGGCTGGCGGGCATGAGCGACTGGTACATGTCGCGCCAGCTGGAGAATTTCCGGCAGGGCATCCGCGGCACTCATCGCCAGGACTTTCATGGCGCGCAGATGCGCTCCATGGCGCGCGCCCTGAAGGACGAGCAGTCGATCAACGACCTGCTCGACTACGTTCACACGCTCTGAGGAACTCATCGATGGCATTCGTCGCAATCGCCGACCGCGATCACGAGCACGCGCTGCACGATCCCGAGACGTTCATCCGCAAGTACATCTGGAGCCAGG
Organism: Steroidobacteraceae bacterium; assembly: GCA_035278165.1. Lineage (GTDB taxonomy): Bacteria > Pseudomonadota > Gammaproteobacteria > Steroidobacterales > Steroidobacteraceae > Steroidobacter. The sequence continues at coordinate 248 of DATEJG010000082.1, read as the reverse complement.
ATCACAAGGTGATCGCGATCCAGTACGCGCTGGTCGCCATCGGCATCGGCCTGGTGGCGCTGGTGATGTCCGTGCTGATGCGCCTGCAGCTCGGCTTCCCCGACACCTTCTCGCTGATCGCGCCGCAGGACTATTACCAGTACATCACCATGCACGGCATGATCATGGTGATCTACCTGCTCACCGCGCTGTTCCTCGGCGGCTTCGGCAACTACCTCATCCCGCTCATGTGCGGCTCGCGGGACATG
>DATEJG010000081.1:0-25619 GCA_035278165.1 Steroidobacteraceae bacterium | reverse complement strand
GCTCACTCCCAAGGTCACCTCGACAGTGTCGCTCGCCAGCTCAATCAACGGCCTCGGGAGACTCTGGCCTTCGAAACTCCCGCAGATACACTAGCCCGCAGTGTTGCGTCGACCCTTTGACCCGGCCTCAGCCTGACTCTTCAGAACGACACCGTGACGTTCAGCGACAGCACGTCGACATCCGCCGGATTCAGCGTGTCGTCCTCGCCCGCGTCGAAAACGCGCATGTACTCCAGGCGCACGCTGTAGATCTCGACCAGGCTCATGCTGATGCCGACGCCGGCGAGGAAATCGACGCCGCTCTTGCTGGCACGCAGCTTCTCCGAGCCGACGCGGTCGGTGATGAACACGCTTTCGGTGCTGTTCGACAGCAGCAGGCCGCCGCGACCGAACACTTCCCAGCGATAACTGAGCGGCAGGATGCCGAGCGCGGACAGCGCAACCCCGCTCGTGCCGGAGTCGATGTTCTGCTGCCAGGTTTCGGGCGGCGGCGTTTCGGCGAACAGGCCGGTGCTGGTGTCGCGATAGGTCACGTCGCCGAGGTCGATGTAGCCGCCTTCCAGGGCCAGGTGCTCGGTGAGGCGCCAGCCCACCACGAACCCGTAAGCGGAGTCCTTGGGATCGAACCTGCCGGTCTGGTTCTGCGGATCGAAGCCGAAGGCGTTGTAGATCGCCACGGCCTCGTTGACGAAGACGGCGCGATCCGCGTCCTTGTCGACCATCGCGTAGCCGGCGCCGGCATAGATGCCCAGCGGCGCGGCGCGGCCGGGGCCGGCGGCGAAGCTGCCCGCCAGCATGACGATGACAATGATCGCGGCTCTCATGCGCTTGAGGTACCTTGCAGCGTCCAGTGAGAGGGACTGTACCGGAAAACGGTTCTGTTCGAAGCATGACCCGCACAGAAATCATCGGCGCCGTGGCAGCGACCCTGACGACCATCGCGTTCATACCCCAGGCCCACAAAGTGCTGGTTTACCGCGACACCCACTCCCTTTCCGTGGGCATGTACCTGATATTCACGGCCGGCGTCATGTTGTGGGGCGTCTACGGCTTCCTGCGCGGCGACTGGTTGATCATCACCGCGAACGCAGTCACCGCCGTGCTGTGCCTGGCGATCCTTGCCGTCAAGCTGCACAACGACGGCTTCCGCCGCGTCAACCGATGAAGCCGATGCCGCGCGCCATCAGGGCTGCGCACAGCATGATCAAGAACAGCAGCGTCAGCTCGGTGTGGATGACCATGCGCACGCGGCGCCGCGCGGCGTCGTCGAGCGGCGGCGCCTGACCCGCCCGCACTGCCTTGCGCCAGCCGAGGAACTGCACGGTCGGCAGGATCGACAGCAGCCCGACCAGGATGAACAGGCCGAGCTTCACCAGGAACGGGCCGCTGTGAAAGTAATAGTCGGCGCCTTTCTCGGTCCGGAAGACGCGCACGAAGCCGACGATCAGCAGCACGACCGCGCTCATGCCGTATACGGCGTCCATGCGCAACAGCGTGCGTGCCGTAGCGAGCGTGATCTCGCCGCGCATCAGCACGAGCTCGACGGTGACGACCGCGACCAGCAGGAACGCCGCCGCGTGATGCAGGAAAGCGAACAGAGCCGATGCAGTCATGAGGCGCCCTCGCGGCTATCGAGGGCGCCAGTGTAGCCGGTAGCTCGGGCTTCAGCCCGACTCCCCTGTGGGTCAGGCTTCAGCCTGACACTGTCGCGACGCCGAGCGGCCGCGACTTCCGATATCCCATGTACTCGAGATCCGCCAGCACGAGCACTCCCGCCGCCTGCGCGCTGATCACCACGTAGCCCAGCACGTTCGGCGTCACCCAGCCCGTGAACAGCACCATGATGCTCTCGACGACCCAGGCAACGTTCAGCGCGATGATCGCCCACACTGCAATTCGCGCCGGCTCCGCGCGCGAGGCGACGAATCCGACGAACGCAGCGAACGGCAGGAACACGATGCCCACTTCGCTGACCAGCTCCACGGGAAGCTGCAGCAGGCTCGCGAACAGCTCGGCGAATGCGATCAGGGCGATGCCGCTGACGCCGCTGACCGCCGCGTCGACGGTCAGCACACGGCGCAGCAGGGACGAAGCACGAATCGTAGTCATGGCGGATTCCTCGTTTGCAGGGATTGAAAGTGCGCAGCCATGATCGCGACGCGACGGCGCGCAGTCGATTACCTGGGAGGTAATGGAGATCGCGGCGGTGCCTGCGCTATCGTCCCGCGGTATGAGCACGCATATGACTACGCGGTCGGTGACTCCACGGCCGGTCGGCGATCTGCTGCGCGAATGGCGGCAGCGGCGCCGCATGAGCCAGCTCGACTTCGCGGTGGAAGCGGAGATTTCTTCGAAGCACCTGAGCTTCCTCGAGACCGGCCGCTCGCAGCCGAGCCGCGACATGGTGCTGCACCTCGCCGAGCTGCTCGACGTGCCGCTGCGCGAGCGCAACTCGCTGCTGGTCGCCGCCGGGTTCGCGCCGTTGTTCAAGGAGCACGCGCTCGAGGATCCGGAATTGCGGCCGGCACGCGAAGCAGTCGAGCTGGTGCTCAGGGGGCATGAGCCCTATCCGGCGATTGCCGTGGATCGTCACTGGCACCTGGTCGCTGCCAACACGGCCGCGAGCTCGTTCATGGCCGGCGTCGCGCCCTCACTGCTGACGCCGCCGCTCAACGTGCTGCGGCTGTGTCTGCATCCTGACGGCATGGCGCCGCGCATCGTGAATCTCGGCGAGTGGCGCGCGCACCTGTTGTCGCGTCTGCGGCGGCAGATCGACGTTTCCGGCGACGGCTCACTGGCCGAGCTGCTGCAGGAGCTGAGCGCATATCCCGCGCCTGCTCACGATGCAGAACCGCCTGCCAGCGCGGTCTCGTTCGCCGTGCCGTTCCGGCTCGCCACCGATGCCGGCGTGCTGAGCTTCATCAGCACCATCGCGGTTTTCGGCACTCCGGTCGACGTGACTCTGTCAGAATTGGCGCTCGAATCCTTCTTCCCGGCGGACCCGGCCACTGCGGCAGCACTGCGCCATCGCGCGAACGCATGAGCTTTCTCTATCGCATCGACAACGACACGGCGTTTGCCACCGACTTCACCGCAGGTCCGTGGAATCCGCGGCTGCAGCACGGCGGCGCACCGACCGCGCTGATCTGCTGGGCTGCCGAGCGCATGGCGACGCGCGAGCCGATGCAGGTCATGCGCGTCACGGTCGATCTGCTGCGCCCGGTGCCGATCGCACCGTTGCAGATCCGTACCGAAGTCGTGCGCGAGGGTCGCAAGATCCAGCTTTGCGCGGTCACACTGTTGCACGAGGACGTCGTCGTCGTGCGCGCGAGTGTGCTCAAGATCCGCTGCGCCGAGTTCACGCTGCCGTCGACGGCGGTCGAGGAGAAGATCACCTTGCCCGCTCCCGAGCAGGGTCACGAAGCCGACGCGCCGGCGAAAAGCCCGAACACGTTCATTCGCGGCCTGACGCTGCGCGTCGTGCAAGGCAACTTCCGTCAGCCCGGTCCGGCGGCGATCTGGTTTCGCGCCAATCGTCCGCTGTTCGCCGACGAGCCGCTGACACCTCTGCAGCGCACGGCAATGACGGCAGACTTCTGCAACGGCGTATCCACCGTGCTCGAGTGGGGCAAGTGGACGTTCATCAACGGCGACCTGACGATCAGCCTCGCGCGCCTTCCGGTCGGCGAGTGGATCCTGCTCGACGCGCGCACCTGGCTCGGCGACAGCGGCTCCGGCATCGCGTTCGCGAAGCTGGGCGACAGCCGCGGCTACTTCGGCCGCGCGGTGCAGAGCCTGGTGATCGAGCCGCACGAGAGTCAGGCTTCAGCCTGACTCCTTCTTCCCCTCTTCCTTCCTGCGCTCCTGCTCGCGCTCGCGGCGGATCGTGAGCACGACCGTCAGGAAAGCGAAGGCCAGGAACGCGATGAACGCAGCCATCACGAACACGAGCCCGCCGGCCAGCCGCCAGCCTTCGTAGAGACCGATCGCGAGCCCGATCGGCGTAGTGATCAACAGCAGCGGTTTACCTATGCGCACGCCCGCAAGGATAGCCCGGTGCCGGGACAGAAAACGAGGGGAAACTCAGCAGTGCAGCATTGACCGTCAGAGCGAGCCTTCGACTGCGCGCTTCAGCTTGCCCAGCGCGTGGTCCCATTGCTGCTCGATGAGCTGCAACGAGCGCCGCGCTTCCTCGATGCGCTCCGGCTCCAGCTCCCACAGGCGCTCGCGCCCGGCGCGCACGTCGCGCACCAGGCCGGCGTTCGCCAGCACCTGCAAGTGCTTCGTTACGGCCTGGCGCGTGATGTCGGTTCCCGAAGTCAGTTGCGCGATCGACTTGGCGCCGCTGCTGCACAGGAACGCAACCAGCCGCAGCCGCGTCTCGTCGCCGAGCGCGGCGAACACGGGCGCGGCGTTGCGGAACCCCGCGCTGCGCAGCGGCGGGCTAACGCGCAGCGACATGCTTTTCGATGTTCTTCATCTGTGCGTCCCACCCGCCGCTGTTCATGCGGAAGGCGTCGAGGCGCCGGTGCGGCGGGATGTCGTCGAAGCCGGATTCTACGACGGACAGCAGCGTGCCGCCCTCCGCATCCTGCAACTCGAACGTCACCAGCGTGGTCGGCTCGGATGAATAGTCGGCGCCCTGCTCGACCGCCGCAGGGTGCCAGCGCCAGGACATCAGGCGCTCGGGCTCCATGCGCTCGATCCACACTTCGAAGACGACGTGCTCGTACCCCGGATACGTGATGTTGCCGTGAGTTCGCTGGCCGGGCGCGAAGCGCTTGCCCTGGAGCTTGACGCCGAACCAGTTGCCGAACTCCTCGGCGTCGGACAACGCCCGCCACACGCGCGCCCGCGGCGCCTTCACCAGGACCTTGCGTTCGATGCGATCGGTAGTCTGTGTCATATGCAACCTCCTGGTTGCAGGATAGCGCAGCCGGGACCAAATGCAACCCTGAGGTTGCCTGTTCGTTTGTGGGTCAGGCTTCAGCCTGACATCATTGCGCCCATGCCCTTGATCACCCTGCGCAACGCCGAGCTGGCGTACGGCCTGCACCCGCTGCTCGATCGCGCCGGCCTGTCGGTGGACGGCGGCGAGCGCGTCGGCCTGATCGGGCGCAACGGCACCGGCAAATCTTCGCTCCTGCAGGCGATCGCCGGCACGCTGGCGCTCGACGACGGCGAGATCGCACGTCAGGACGGATTGCGCACGGTGCTGGTCGAGCAGGAGCCGGAGCTGCCGGCCGCCGCTACGCTGCGCGAAAGCCTGGCCGCGCGGGGCAGCATCGAGCAGGTGCACGACGAGCGCGAGCGCTGGCGGCTGCAGGCGCGGCTCGAAGAGTATGTGCACCGTCTCGGCGTCGATGCGCAGCGAAACCCGCAGACGGCCTCCGGCGGCGAGCGCAAACGCGCTGCCCTCGCTCTTGCACTCGCGTTGCAGCCCGACCTGCTGCTGCTCGACGAGCCGACCAATCACCTGGACATCGACGGCATCACGGCGCTGGAGGAGCTGCTGCTCAAGGGCCCGACGTCGATCGTGATCACGCACGATCGCGCCTTTCTCGATCGCGTCGTCACGCGCATCGTCGAGCTCGATCGCGGCCTGTTGCGCAGCTTCCCCGGCAACTTCGCCGCCTACGAAACGCGCAAGGGCGAGCAGCTCGCCGCCGAGGAGATCGCGAATCGCAAGTTCGACAAGTTCTGGGCGCAGGAGGAAGTGTGGATCCGCCGCGGCATCGAGGCGCGCCGGACCCGCAACGAAGGGCGCGTGCGCCGCCTCGAAGCGCTGCGCGTCGAGCGTGCGGCGCGTCGCGAGCAGCTCGGCGACATCAAGCTCACGCTCGACGCCGGCGAGCGCTCCGGCAAGCTGGTCGCGGAGCTGATCGACGTCGGCAAACGCTTCGCGGAGCGGCCGATCGTCGCAGGTCTGTCGCTGCGCCTGCAGCGCGGCGACCGTCTCGGACTGATCGGTCCCAACGGCGCGGGCAAGTCGACGCTGCTGCGCCTGATCCTCGGCATGCTCGAGCCGGACAGCGGCAGCGTGCGGCTCGGCGCGAACGTGCAGGTCGCGTACTTCGACCAGATGCGCGAGCAGCTCGATCCGCAGAAGTCCGTCATCGAGACCATCAGCCCCGGCTCCGACTGGATCGAGATCGGGCGCGAGCGCAGGCACGTGATGACGTACCTGGGCGAATTCCTGTTCTCATCGCAGCGCGCGAGCTCGCCGGTCAAGGCTTTGTCAGGCGGCGAGCGCAACCGCCTGCTGCTGGCGCGCCTGTTCGCGCGCAGCGCCAACGTTCTCGTCATGGACGAGCCGACCAACGACCTCGATATCGAATCGCTGGAGCTGCTGGAAGCGACGCTGCAGGGCTACGCGGGCACGCTGCTGCTCGTCAGCCATGACCGCGCGTTCCTCGACAACGTCGTGACCCAGACGCTGGTAGCGCAAGGCAACGGCAAGTGGCAGGAGTACGTCGGAGGCTACAGCGACTGGCTCGCACAACGCGGTCCGGTCGCGAGCCCCGGGGTGGCGCCAAAGCCGAAGGCCGCGAGCCGCGAGAGCTCACGTCCCGCCGCGCCGCCGACCAAGATGAGCTACAAGGAGACGCGCGAGCTCGCACAACTGCCCGCCGAGATCGAAGCACTCGAACAGCAGCAGCACGCGCTGACTGCGCGCATGAGCAGCGGCGACTATCACAAGCAAGGCAGCGAGCAGATCAAGGCGGATCGGCAGCTCGCCGGCGAGCTCGAGCGCCAGCTCGCGGAGAAATTCGCGCGCTGGGAAGCGCTGGAAGCCAAGAAGGCCCAGTTGTAGGTGCCGGGAGAGAAAAACAGGGGAAACTCAGCAGCGCAGCAACTTGCTGCAGTGCTCAGTTTCCCCCGTTTTTCTCTCCCGGCACCGTTCTGCCGTTCTAGAATTGCGCGATGGAACCGCTGCCGCTGATCTGCCATCCCTCGACGCCCTGTCCGTACGTGCGCGCGGTCAGTGCGCGGGTCGATCGGCTGAGCGAGGATCTGTTGATCCTGTACTACGTAGTCGAGGGCGACGTCGACGAGCTGCAGCTGCCGGCGCAGCGGCGCTCGGCGCACACCGACGGGCTGTGGCAGCACACCTGCTTCGAGGCGTTCGTGCGGCCGGATGGCGTGCGCGACTACGTCGAGCTGAATTTCTCGCCATCGAGCGAATGGGCCGTGTACCGCTTCGACGACTATCGCCGCGGCATGACCGCGGTCGAGCCGCGGCACTCGCCGAAGATCATCTGCCGGCGACGCGAGGACACGCTGGAAGCCGACGTCGACGTGCATCTCGCGGGGCTCGTGCCGCGGACGAAGCTGCTGCTGGGCCTGTCGGTCGTGCTCGAGGATCAGCACGGCAAGATCTCGCACTGGGCGCTGGCGCACCCGCCGGGCAACGCGGATTTCCATCACGACGCCGGCTTCATCGTGCAGCTGCCGCCCGCGGGAGACGCAGAATGAGGCTCGGCATCGATCGTCTGCTCGTCGACCCGGCGCTGCGCAGCGCGCTGCACGGCAAGCGGCTCGCGCTGCTCGCTCATCCCGCGTCAGTCACCGCCGACCTGACGCATTCGCTGGACGCCCTGGCGCGCCTCGACGACCTCACCCTGACGGCGGCCTTCGGGCCGCAGCACGGCCTGCGCGGCGACAAGCAGGACAACATGGTCGAATCGCCGACCTTCAACGATCCCGTGCACGGCATTCCGGTGTTCAGCCTCTACGGCGAAGTGCGCCGGCCGACCGCCGCGATGATGGACACGTTCGACGTACTGCTGGTCGACCTGCAGGACGTCGGCTGCCGCATCTACACGTTCATCACGACGCTGCGCTACGTGCTGGAAGAGGCCGCGGCGCATGGCAAGAGCGTGTGGATTCTGGATCGCCCGAACCCGGCCGGCCGGCCGATCGAAGGTCTGCGTCTGCGCGCCGGTTGGGAAAGCTTCGTCGGCGCCGGCGCGCTGCCGATGCGTCACGGGCTGACTCTCGGCGAGCTGGCACACTGGTTCGTGCGCACATTACGCCTCGCTGTCGATTACAAGGTCGTCGAGATGGAGGGCTGGCAGCCTGCTGCTGCGCCCGGCTTCGGCTGGCCGCTGGGCGAGCGCACGTGGATCAACCCGAGCCCGAACGCGGCGAATCTGTGGATGGCGCGCGCCTATGCCGGCACCGTGATGGTCGAAGGCACGACGCTCTCCGAAGGTCGGGGCACGACGCGTCCGCTCGAGCTGTTCGGCGCGCCGGACATCGACGCGCGCACGTTGCTCGCAACGATGCACAAGCTTGCGCCGCAGTGGCTGCAAGGCTGCAGGCTGCGCGTGTGCTCGTTCGAGCCGACGTTTCACAAGCATGTCGGCAAGCTGTGCAGCGGCATCCAGATCCACGTCGAGGATCCGAGCTACGACCATGACGCCTTCCGCCCGTGGCGCCTGCAGTCGCTGGCATTCAAGGCACTGCGGCAGCTGCAGCCCGGCTACCCGATCTGGCGCGACTTCCCGTACGAGTACGAGACCCGCCTCGCGATCGACGTCATCAACGGCAGCCCGCTGCTGCGCGAATGGGTCGACGACCCGCAGGCGAGCGTTGCGGATCTCGAAGCCGCGGCGAGCAAGGACGAGCGCGATTGGGAACAGGAACGGGCGCAGCACCTGTTGTACTAAGAATTCAGAAAATCTCTCGCCAGGATCGCCAAGGCCGCCACGAAGAACCGGAGTTTCAAAGTCCGGCTTTGAGACTGGAACATCGAATCCTGCATCTCCGGCCTTGGCGATCTTGGCGAGAGCTGTTCCTACTCTTCTCTCTAGACCTGGCAATACACCCGCGCGACGTGCCCGTTCTCGCGCTGATGCTCGGGGTGCGGTGCGAAGCGCTTGCTGGTGAGCTGCAGCTGCGTGACCTCCGCCAGCTTGAATGCCTTCCAGCCGGCGGGTTCGCCGTCGGTGCCGCCCCACACTTGATAGCACGCCAGCAGCTCATCGCCCGCAGCATCGATCCCGTAGACGTGCGGAGCGACGCGGCACGCGCGCCCATTGTGTTGCAGCTCCAATAGACGCTTCTCCCTGATTGCCTGGCAGATCACGTCATGCATGCCGGTAGGAACACCCGAACGCAGCAGAGCGTTCCAGCGGCGGGACTGACCATCACAGGAGAGCGCCATGGCGCGCCGTTACAGCAAGAAAGCATCGCGAAAAGTGCAACGTGCAATGCACGAGCGTAAGCGCGGCACGCTGCGCAGCGGACGTTCCGGCAGAAAGGTGACGAGCCGCAAGCAGGCGATCGCGATCGGCTTGTCCGAAGCGCGCCGCTCCGGCGCAAAAGTTCCGAAGAAGAAGAGCAGCAGTCCCAAAAGCAAGACAACACGGCGCAGCAGCAGCAAGAATAAATAGAGCAAGCAGGAATAACCTGCGTTAATTAGCTGCACGCGAGCGCAGCGGCACTTCCGGGATGAACAGGACGATCGTCAGCGCGAGGCCGATCATCCATAGCGCCCGCTCCAGCATGTGCACGATCGAAGTCGCGAACGCGACCTTCATGCCACGCTGGATGCGCTCGACCAGCTGCTTGCCGTAGATCGTCATCGCAGCTCGCACCGCCAGCAGCGTCTGCTGCACGCCCGCGGCGACCAGCGCATCTTCCTTCGCAAGGATCGCATCCCGGAACAGCTCGCCGATACCGGCGAGCAGCGCGGGATCGCGCAGCGCGCGCAGCGGAATTTCCGCGAGCTGCTGCTTCACTCCGGCAGGCAACTCAGGATCGTGCAGCAGACGCTCGCGCCCGTCCTCGCCCATGTTCAGCTCGTTCTCGACGGTCTGTGCACGCTGCACCAGCTGCCGATGAACGCGGCCGCGCACGCCGCCGTCGCGCAACGACGCCTTGATCTGCTCGGGCATGCGCGGGTCGCCGACGATTTCGGCAACCGCCGCCGGATCCTCGCGATACGCGCGCTCGATCACGGCGAAGCGCTCTTCGAGCGCGCCGTCGACGCGCGTGCGGATCATGTCGAGGTTCATCGCCTGGCTCTGCGCATGCGCGAGGTCGATGCGCTGCTCGGTCGCGCCGGGAAGCGCGGGCACGTGCTTCGGCAGCTCCTGCGTCAGGCCGTGCGTCAGGAAGGTGCCGAACACTGCAACGCCGACGGTCGCTCCCATCTGCCGACTGAATTGTCCGGTGCTGGTGGCAACGCCCATCTCGCCGGGCGGCGCGGAGTTCTGGATCACGAGGTTGAACAGCGACTGCGCCGGGCCTAGCCCGACGCCGGTCAGGATCAGCCGCCACGCCAGATCGCCGGTGGTCGTATCCGGACCGATGCCGGTCAGCGCGATCACGCCGGCGAGCAACACGATGGCGCCGCCGATCATGAAAGGCTTGTAGCGGCCGGTACGCGTCACGAGCCTGCCGCAGACGATGCTGCTGACGATCAGCCCGCCCATCAGCGGCAGCAGCGCGAAGCCGCTCTGCGTCGCGTTGATGCCCTGCACGACCTGCATGTACAGCGGCATGAACATCACCACGCCGAGGAACGCGGTGCTCATGACGAACGATGCGAGCGCGGTGATGCGAAACGCATGGACGCGGAACAGGTGCAGCGGCAGGATCGGGTGCGTCGCGCGCATCTCGACCCACAGAAAAATCGCCAGCGCGACGCCGCCGGCGGCGAACAGCCCGAGGATCTGCGGCGAGTCCCACGGATAACTGGTGCCGCCGAGCGTGAGCCCGAGCAGCAGGCTCGCCGCCGTGAGCACGACCAGCACTGCGCCGATGTAATCGATGCGCCCGCCCGCGCCATGCCGCAGCACCGGCATGCGATACATGATCATGAACAGCGCAATGAGCCCGAGCGGCAGGTTGACATAGAACACCCAGCGCCAGCCGGCGACTTCATGGCCGAGCAGCGTGACGGTGGCGTGATCGGTGAGGAAGCCGCCGATGAACGGGCCGACGATGGTCGCGATGCCGAACACCGAGCCGAACACGCCGAACAGCCGGCCGCGCTCGCGCGGCGGATAGAGGTCCGCCATGATCGCGAACGCTATCGTCATCAGCGCGCCGGCGCCGAGACCCTGGATCGCGCGGCACACGATCAGCTGCATCATGCCGTCGCCGAGCAGCGGCACGGCGCCGAACTCGCCGCTCAACCCGCACAGCGCGGAGCCCGTGAGGAACAGCACCACGCCGACGATCAGGATGCCTTTGCGGCCGTACTGATCGCCGAGCTTGCCGTAGATCGGCACCGAAACGGTCGAGGTGAGCATGTACGCCGTGGTCACCCACGCATACATCGACAAGCCCTGCAGCTGCTCGATGATGCGCGGCATCGCGGTCGACACGATCGTCTGGTCGAGCGCGCTCAGCAGCACGACGACGGCGAGAGCGGCCAGCGTCAGCCGCTTCTCGGCGGGTGTAACGGCGAGCTCTATTGCTTTCTCTTGCCCGACCACTTGCCGTCGCCGAACGAGCCGAACTGGACGGTGCCGCCCATCGTGTCGCCGGTGACGGTGCCGCTGTAATCGATCTGCAGCGCCTGGCCCTGCACGTTGAGGTTCACGGTGAAGTTGATCGCGTCCTGCTTGATCGTGCCGGTGAGCGGCACTTCGCCGCGCGGGCTGACCATCTTGCCGCTGAGCGCGTCGCCCGACTGCGTGAAGATGGTTTCGTTGGAGCGCGTGCCCATCGGGCTCTCGACGCTGAACTCCCACGTGCCGCTCACGTCGGCGGCCTTCGGCGCCGCGGGAGGCGGTGGCGCGGGCGCAGGCGCTGCCGGTCCGGAAGGTGTGCTGGTGCAAGCTGCAGCAACCGATGCAACAGCTGCAACGCACAGAAGACGCAAACCGGAAACGCGCGGGATCGGCATTGGTTGAACTCCCCCATGTGCATGGCGACAAACGCGCAACAGCTTAATCGCTGCACGTGCGCCGTGCGAGCCATCTCTGCGACCGTTGACGATTCTTCAGCACGTGCCGCTTGGGGTTAAACCTGCGAGCGCGGCAGCGCATCCGACTGGGGTGTCAGGCTGAAGCCTGACCGACAGGGACCTCGCATTCGGGACCTCGCCTGATCGCGCTTTTGCGTCGCTTGGTCTCAGCGAGCCGAACGTGCTGTGCACTTGGTGGTCCAATCGCGGCACAACAGTCCAGGGAGTTCACCGGTGCGCATCATCGCAGGAGCCATCCGTAATCCCGTAGCGATCGGCGTTACGGTTTTACTTATCTCCCTGTTCGGACTGCTCAGCCTGCGGCAGCTCCCCCTGCAGCTGTTTCCCGACATCGAGCGGCCGACGATCTCGATCTTCACCAACTGGCGCGGCGCCTCGCCCGAGGAAGTCGAGTCCGAGCTGCTCGAGCCGCAGGAGCAGGTGCTGCAGGGCCTGCCCGGGGTCGAAGAAGTCAACGGCAACGCCAACTCCGGCGGCAGCCAGGTCTTCCTGACGTTCGCGATCGGCACGGACATGAAGGCGGCGCTGGTCGACGTGATCGGCCGCATGAGCCGGCTGCCGCCGCTGCCGCGCGACGCCGACCGGCCGTTCGTCCAGCTCGGCGGCGACGGCGGCGACTCCAACCAGCAGCTGTCGTTCTTCTTCGTGCAGCTGCTGCCGGGCACCGAGGGACCGGTCGAGCGCTATCGACGCTTCGTCGAGGACGTCGTCAAGCCGCGCATCGAATCCGTGCCGGGCGTCGCGCAGGTCGAGATCCAGGGCGGACCGCCCGACGACGTGCGCATCACGCTCGACCTTGCGCGCGCGGCTGCGCTCGGCATCGGCATCCCCGACATTGCCCGCCAGGCCGCGAGCGCCACCAATGTGTCCGCCGGCCAGCTCGACGTCGGCCGCCGCCAATACTCGCTGCGCTACACGGGACGCTACGACGCCCAGGATCTGGGGCAACTGGTGCTCGCGTGGCGCGACGGTCAGCCGGTCCGGCTCGCAGACCTCGCCAGCGTCGAGATGCGGCCGCCGGATCGCCAGTTCTTCTCCTATCAGAACGGCAATCCGTCGATCGGCCTGCGCATCCAGCGCGCGCCCGGCGCGAACGTGCTCAGCACGCTCGATCAGGTGAAGCAGGTCGTTGCCGAGCTGCGCGAGGGACCGCTGAAGGACCGCGGCCTCGGCATCGAGCAGTCGTTCGACGCCTCGCTGTTCATCAAGCGCGCCGTGAACCTGCTGATCGAGAATCTCGTAGTCGGCGCGCTGCTCGCGCTCGCGTGCGTCTGGTGGTTCATGCGCGACGCCCGTGCGACCGTGGTGATCGCGAGCACGATTCCGGTGTGCCTGCTGGCGACGTTCTGCGTGCTGCAGCTCGCCGGCCGCAGCATCAACGTGATCTCGCTGGCCGGCCTGGCCTTCGCCGTCGGCATGGTCGTCGAAGGCGCCATCGTCGTGTCCGGCAACATCATCCGGCTCAAGGAAGGAGGGATGCCGATCGAGCAGGCCGCGCACGAGGGCTCGCGCCAGGTCGTGCCCGCGCTGTTCGCTTCCACGGCGACGACCATCGCCGTGTTCCTGCCGGTGCTGTTCCTCAAGGACGTCGAAGGACAGATCTTCGCCGACCTCGCGCTGACGATCTCCATCGCCGTGGCGTTCTCGATCATCGTGGCGATCACGGTCGTGCCGGCGGCGGCGGGCCGCTGGCTCGGCGGGCATTCGAAGAACTCGGGCTACGGCGCCGGCTGGCCGTGGCTGACCGACCGCGTCATCGCGTGGACGCGCACGCGCAAGCAGCAGCTCGGCTGGGTAGGTGCGCTGCTCGTTGCGCCGCTGCTGCTTTCGTGGCTGCTGCTGCCGAAGCTCGACTACCTGCCGCCCGTGAAGCGCGCGGCGATCGATGCGTTCTTCAGTTTCCCGCCCGGCATGAGCCCGGAGACCGTCAATCGCGAGATCGCGCCGAAGATCCTCGAGCGCATGGCTCCCTACATGAAGGGCGAGCAGGAGCCGGGCCTCAAGAACTGGTACCTGCTGCTGTGGCCGGGCGGCGGCACGATCGGCGCGCGCGTGGTCGATGACGCCCGCATCGGCGAGCTCGAGCGCATCGTGCGCGACGAGATCGTCGTCGGTTTCCCGGACACGCGCGTGTTCGTGAACGAGGGTCAGCTGTTCGGCGGCATCGGCGGCTCGGCGCGGTCGGTCGCGATCCACCTGCAGTCCACCGATACCGCTGCGCTCAACACCGCTGCCGAAGAAGGCCGCAAGCTCCTGGAACAGTCGTTCCCCGGCGCGAACGTGCAGTCGTTCCCGAACGCGGACGTGCAGGCATTGGAGCTGCGCGCCGAGCCCGACGATCGCCGCATCGCGGAAGTGGGCTGGGACCGCGCATCGCTCGGCACGGTCGTGCGAGCGCTGGGCGACGGTGCGTGGCTCGGCGAGTACTTCGACGGCCAGACGCGGCTGCCGGTCATCCTGCGCGCGAAACTGGGCGAGACGCCCGAGGAGCTGGCGCAGGCGCCGCTGATGACGCCGTCGGGCGAGATCGTCTCGCTCGGCGAGCTGGTGAACCTGCAGACGACGGTGGCGCCCGAGCAGATCCGTCGCATCGACCATCATCGCACGGTGACGCTGACCATCGACCCGCCGGCGACGCTGTCGCTGGAGGACATGCTCGCGAAGATCGACAGCGACATCGTCCCGTCGTTGCGTGCCCAGCTGCCGCCCGATGCGAACATCCGGCTGGCCGGCAGCGCCGACCGCCTCGACGCGATCATCTCGACGATGGGCACGAACTTCCTGCTGGCGCTGCTGGTGCTGTTCATGCTCATGGCCGCGATGTTCCGCTCGTTGCGCGATGCTGCAGTCGTCGTGCTGACGGTGCCGCTCGCGCTGGCCGGCGGCGTGCTGGGCATTCGCGCACTCGGCGTCGTCGCGTTCCAGCCGCTCGATCTGCTGACGATGATCGGCTTCATCATGATGATCGGCATCATCGTCAATCATTCGATCCTGCTCGTGGATCGCACGCGCGACGCGCTCAACCACGGCCACGGCCTCGAAGAGGCATTGCGAATGTCGCTGAACCAGCGCTTGCGCGCGATGGTCGCGAGCACGCTCACCGGCGCGCTCGGCGCGCTGCCGATGGTCGTGAACCCGGGCCCGGCGAGCACGATCTATCGCGGCCTGGCTGCCGTGAACGTCGCGGGCGTCGTGGTCAGCATGGTGTTCTCGATCGTGCTGCTGCCGAGCCTGCTGCGACTGGTCTACGAGCGTCGCGTGCCTGTCGAGGAAGCGGCAGTCGGGCTGAAGCCCGAACTGCATGCAACTGATGACTCTCCTGTAGGTCAGGCTTCAGCCTGACTCCGGCTCCTGCAAGGAAACGAGATGATCCACTCACGAATATCAGCGCTGGCGCTCTCCGCCTCGCTCGCGCTTTTCACATTCGCAGCCGCGGCCCAGGCGCCGCCGGCTTCGGACCCCGGCGTGGTCGTGGAGGTCGCGAAAGCCTCGATGGCCCGAGTCGCGCCGCGCCGCTGGGTGCCGGGCGGCGTCGTGAGCCGCAACGATGCACGGCTCGCGACCAGTGCCGAGGGGCGCCTGGAGTACGTCGCTGAAGTCGGCACGCGCGTGCGCGCCGGCGAGCGCGTCGCGAAGCTCGAGGACGAAGCGGTGCGGCTGCGCGTCGACGATGCAAAAGCCGAAGTCGCGCGCATCGACTCGCAGCGTGCGATGTCCGAGCGTCAGCTGCAGCGGCTGGAAAAGGTCGGCAGCACGATCTCGCAGACGCAGCTCGACGAAGTTCGCTCGCAGCTCGCCGTTCTGACGGCGCAGCTGCAGCAGGCGCAGGTCAGGCAGCGCGCTGCTCAGCACGATCTCGATCAGACCGAGCTGCGCGCGCCGTTCGCAGGAATCGTCACGGAACGCCTGGCGCAGCGCGGCGAGTACGTTGCGACCGGCGCGGCGATCGCGCATCTGGTCGACACCGCACACATCGAGGCGCGCGTGCAGGCGCCGTTGACTCTCGTCGGGATGGTGAGGCCCGACATGGAGCTGCCGGTCAAGATAGCGGACCGGCAGATCACGGCCAGCGTGCGCACGGTGGTGCCCGTTGGCGAGGAGCGTTCGCGCCAGTTCGAGCTGCGACTCACCCTGGCCAACAACGCGCTGAGCGTCGGTACTGCGATCGAGGTCGGTTTGCCGGAGCGTGAGGCAAGCGAATCGCTCGTAGTACCGCGCGATGCCATCGCGGTCCGCCAGGACGGCAACTACGTGATGCGCGTGCGCCCGGACAGCACGGCGGAGAGAGTCGCGGTAACGTCGGTCGCTACCGACGGCAATCTCGTCACGATCCGCGGCCCGGTTGCCGCTGGCGACGTCGTGGTGGTGCGCGGCGTCGAGCGCCTGCAGCACGGTCAGCGCGTGACGATACTGAGCCGCGCCGCGGAGATTCGTGGCTCCGGCGGCAGGACCAACTCAGATTCGTAGGAGTCAGGCTGAAGCCTGACCCACAACAGAAAGGGAGACCTGTGCGTCTGGCTTCAGCCTGACAGGATCAGTCCGACTGGCACGAACGCGGCGCTGCAAACTGAGTGTCCGTGAGGCCGTCCAGGAACTCCACCAGATCGCGCTTCTCCTGCGCGCTGAGATCGAGCGGCCGGATCTGCGAGTCGACGACGCCGAGCGACTGCGCATGCCGGCCGCCGGCGGCGTAGTGATCGATCACCTGCTCGAGCGTCGCGAAACGCCCGTCGTGCATGTACGGCGCCGTCAGCGCGACGTTGCGCAACGTCGGCACCCGGAAGCGGCCGCGATCGTGCTGGCGCTGCGTCTCGGCCGACAGTCCCTCGTCGCCTTGCACCGCCGAACCGTTGTTGGCGAACAGCGCGGGCGGCGCCGGCTTGCCGCGCTGGACGACCGGCCCGGAGAAGTTCACGCCGAAATGACAGCGCGCGCAGCCGCTTCGATCCGAATAGAACAAGCGCATGCCGCGGCGCGCGGCGGGTGAGAACGCCGTGCGATCGTCGTCGTAGACGTAGCGGTCGAACGGCGAGCGCCCGGAGATCAGCGTGCGCTCGAACGAGGCGATCGCCTTGATCACGTTCGGGATGGACACCGGCTGCGCTTCCTGCGGAAACGACGCGCGGAACGCGCTCGCATAGTCGGGCTGTCGTGACAGCCATTCGACCAGCTCGCGGTCGTCGCGTCGCAAGCCCATCTCCAGCGGATGCTCGTTGAACAGCGGCTGCTCCATTTGCCGCTCGAGCGTCACGACACGCTCGCTCGCCCAGGTGAACGCAGGGTTGTACGCAACGTTGGTGAGCGTCATCGCGCCTCGCGGCGTGCTGGCGCCCTTCGCGCCGAGTGCGAGTGCGCGACCGTCGGTGAATGCGCGCTCCGCGCGATGGCAACTCGCGCAGGAGTACGCGTGAGTCGCGGACAGACGCGTTTCGGAGAACAAGCGGCAACCGAGCGCGACCTTCGCCTCGGACATCGGATTGTCGGCGGGAACAGCGGGTACCGGGAATCCGGGCGGCAGACGCCACACGTACTGCGCGGCGCCTTCGTCGGGATCGCTGAGCGCGATCCCGACCCAGCAGCCGAGCGCTATCGCAAGGACGCGCGCTGCGGCGCGCACGGCACCGCTCGTGGTACTCAGTTCCAGTGCACCACCGCAGGCGCGTCGGTTGCCAGCGAAGCAGTCTGACGCGCGATGTTCGAGCGCTCGTCGATCCATTGCGCGAGCGCATCGACCTCGGCGCCCGCGGCACCGGCTGCGCGCCGCTCGCCGACCCACTTCTGCATCGCCGCCATCAGCTGATCGGCCAGCGGCCGCGAGCTCTGGAACAGCTGCATGTACGCGTTCTTGGCGTCCTCGATGCGATTCAGGCCGAGATAGGCCTCGCCGCGATACTCGATCGCCTCGCCGTAGGAAGGATTCAAACGTAGCGCTTCGCCATACGCCTCGAGCGCCTTGTCGTACTCGCCGAGCTTGCGGCTGGTGTAGCCGACGTAGTTCCACGCTTCGTACATGTCTTCCTTGCGTTGCACCGCCGCGGCAAAGTAGCCGCGCGCGTTCTCGTACTGGCGCTTCGCCTTGTCCTGCGCCTTCGTCTTCTTCTTGTCGTCCGTGGCCTCTTCCGCGGTCTTTGCGAGCTTGTCCGCAGCCTTCACGGCGCGCACGCCCTGGTTGTAGGCCTGCTTGGCCTGCTCTTCCGGCGTCAGCTTGCGTTCCGGCATGTTGAAGGAGCCGCCGGACGGCGCGCCGCCACCGCCGCCTGCAGCGAATGCCGCGCCCGAGCCCAGTGCCATGACGAGCAGACTCAAACCGATTGCCGCGATCCGCATAGAGCCTCCGACTGACTTACGGCAGTACGTGCGCCAGCTACAGGGTCAGGTTCAATCCTGCCGCTGGGCGAAGATGGTACGCCAGTGACGGAAGCCAGGTCGCGCACGCGCACCTGCCGCAGGTGTCGAATCGTGCTGGCAGCTCCGGCGGGACGGCCGGAAACGGATCAGGCGAGCATCGGTACGCCGATCACTTCGCCGGGCGCCTGCTGCGGCGCCTGCGATTGCGCGTCGTCGCGCTCCGCGGGCTGGCCGGTCTCGACAGGCTCGTGCGGAGTCGCGCGCGGCGCTTCGAGCACCTTCGGTGCCGGCCGCTCAGGCGCCGCCCTCTCCCACTCGTTCAGGACGTAGGCGGCCGAAGCAATCGGCGGAATCAGCACCAGCAACAGGCCAAGACGCTTTCGCATTCTGTCGACACCCAGGAAGCGCTTTACGGTTCAGGACAGATGCAAGCGATGGTCCAGGCGGGCCAGGCCGTGATTTTTCGGGGGCTTGAGCGGCCGCGCAGGTTATGTCGAGAGGGCGGCGTAAGAAATTCCGGCGGTGGCCCCCCGCAAGCGTCGCGGGCTGTATTGCTTCCGCGACCAGCGCGGACTCGAAGTGGATTTTCTGGTGCCAGGATCGCACCGGCGCGGATGAGCTGATGTCACAGCCTGTGTCGATCGTCTCCTGCTGCAGAGCGGACGATCAACGCAAAGGAGTGTCACGCCGATCCCGGGCACGTCTCGTTCTGGCAGACTTTTGCGTCAGAGCAGTTCATGAGCTCTGACGGAGGAGCGAATCATGATGCGACTCATCGCAGGTTGCGCGAGCGCGCTCGCGCTGTTGTCATCGGCCGCGACGCTGGCGCAATCGCCGTCGCCGGCCGATTCGCCGCCCGCCGCTGCGCCGGCCGCGCAACCCAACGACTACAGCAATCCCAACACGTGGCTGTGCCTGCCGAACCGCAAGGACTCGTGCACGGTCGATCTGTCGACGACGATCGTCGCCGCGAACGGCAAGATGAAGAAGGAGTCGTTCAAGCCGGCGCGCAATCCGCCGATCGACTGCTTCTATGTCTACCCGACCGTGTCGCTCGACCAGACCGGCAACAGCGACATGACAGCGGGGCCGGAAGAGCAAGGCGTCATCCTGCAGCAGTTCGCGCGCTTCTCATCCGTGTGCCGCGTGTATGCACCGCTCTATCGACAGGTGACGTTGACGGCGCTGCGCGCCATCATTGCCGGCAGGGCGCTCCCGGTCGATCGCATGCTCGCGTACAACGACGTGCGCGATGCGTGGAATTACTATCTCGCGAACGACAATGCAGGACGCGGCGTCGTGCTCGTCGGCCACTCGCAGGGCTCGTTCGTGCTGACGGAGCTGATCCGCAACGAGATCGACGGCAAGCCGGTGCAGGGGAAGCTCGTCTCCGCGCTGCTGCTCGGCACGAACCTGCCGGTCGAGAAGGGCAAGGACGTCGGCGCGTTCAGGAACATCCCGCTATGCAAGTCCGGGGCGCAGACCGGTTGCGCAGTCGCGTACGCGAGCTTCAGAGACGACGTTCCGCCGCCTGCGAACTCGCGCTTCGGCAAGGCGCAGGGCGAGAACATGGCTGCGGCGTGCGTGAATCCGGCAGCTCTCGGCGGCGGCAGCGGCGAGCTGCATGCATATTTGTCGAATGGCCGCTTCATCGCCTCGTCCGCGGCGGCGCCGCGACCCTGGGTGACGCCCGAGAAGAAAGTCACGACGCCGTTCGTCAGCGTCCCGGGGTTGCTGACTGCCGAATGCGTATCGAGCGACGCAGGCACGTACCTCGCGGTGCACGTGAACGGCGATCCGAATGATCCGCGCACGGACGACATCGTCGGCGACGTGGTCGTCAACAACCAGGTGCAGAAGGACTGGGGCCTGCACCTCATCGACGCGAATCTCGCGATGGGCAACCTGCTCGAGCTGGTGCGCGAGCAGACCAAGGCCTACGCGAAGAAATAGGGAACCTGTCAAACTTGCTCGGCGTTACTGGGGCGCCCCCGCAACCCCGAGATCTTTGTTTCCATGCGCTACCTCGCGCTGTGCCTCGACTACGACGGCACCATCGCTCACCACGGCCGCGTCGATGACGCCACGCTCGCCGCGCTCGAACGCCTGCGCGAGTCGGGCCGCAAGCTCCTGCTCGTCACCGGCCGCGAGCTGGACGATCTGCAGACGGTGTTCCCGCGCATCGACCTGTTCGCGCGCATCGTCGCGGAGAACGGCGCGCTGCTCTACCGGCCGGAAACCCGCGAAGAGCAGCCGCTCGCCGAAGCGCCGCCGCAGAGCTTCGTCGACATGCTGGTCGAGCGCGGCGTCGGGCCGATCTCGGTGGGACGCGTCATCGTCGCCACCTGGGAGCCGCACGAGAACACCGTGCTCGAGACGATCCGCGATTGCGGGCTCGAGCTGCAGGTCATCTTCAACAAGGGCGCGGTGATGGTGCTGCCGGCCGGCGTCAACAAGGCGAGCGGGCTGCGCGCGGCGCTCGCCGAGCTGAATCTTTCGGCGCACAACGCGGTCGGTGTCGGCGACGCAGAGAACGACCATGCGTTCCTCAGCATCTGCGAGTGTGCGGTCGCGGTCGCCAACGCGCTGCCGGCGGTCAAGGAGAAGGCGGACGTCGTGACGTTCGCCGATCATGGCGCCGGCGTCGTGCAGCTCATCGACGAGATGCTCGCCGACGACCTGGCGAGCCGCGAGGGCGGATCGCTCGCGCGACACGACATCGCGCTCGGCAAGACCGGGCAGGGCAGGAAGATCGGCCTGTCGCCGTTTCGCGTGAGCGCCCTGGTCGTCGGCAGCTCGGGCGGCGGCAAATCGACGGTCGTGGCCGGGCTCGTGGAGCGCCTGCGCGCCGCCAGTTACAACTTCTGCATCATCGATCCGGAAGGCGACTACGACAGCGTCGAGTCCGCAGTCGTGCTCGGCAGTCCGGAGCATCCGCCGACCGTCGACGAGTGCGTCCAGCTATTGAGCAAGCCCGACCAGAACGCGGTCATCAACCTGCTCGGCGTGAAGCTCAACGATCGTCCGTGGTTCTTCCTGTCGCTGTTCGCGCGCATCCTCGAGCTGCGCGCGCGCACCGGCCGGCCGCATTGGCTGATCGTGGATGAAGCGCACCACGCGATGCCGGCGAGCTGGCAGCCGACCGACCAGAGCCTGCCCGAGCGACTCGAAGGAGTCGTGATGGTGAGTGTTTCGCCGAAGCTCGTTGCGCCCTCGGTGCTGCGCGCGCTGGATACGCTCATCGTGCTCGGCGACCGGCCGCGCGAGATGCTGCGCGAATTCACCGACGCCAATCGTGTCACGCCGCCGGACGGCGTGCCGGAAGCACTCAACGCCGGCACGGCACTGCTGTGGAACAAGACTGCTGCGGGCGCAGCCGACGTCCTGCAACTGGAGCCGAGCAAGACCGAGCGGCGGCGGCATCTGCGCAAGTACGCCGAGGGCGAGTTGCCCGAGGATCGCAGCTTCTATTTCCGCGGCCCCGAGGGAAAGCTCAACCTGCGCGCGCACAACCTGATCCTGTTCATGGATCTCGGCGACGGCGTCGACGACGAGACCTGGCTCCATCACCTGCGCCGCGGCGAGTTCTCGCAGTGGCTGCGCCAGGGAATCAAGGACACCACGCTGGCCGGCCAGATCGCAGCCATCGAGCGCGACGAAGAGCTCGACGCAGCAGCGTCGCGCCGCAAGATCCGCGAGCTGATCGAGGCGAAGTACACGCTGCCCGCGCAGTAGGCCGGCGCTGCTGTCAGGCTGAAGCCTGACGCACAGGGATCGGAGCATCGTTTGCGCGACGCAATTCCTCACTTGAGCGGGGCGTGGGTCAGGCTTTAGCCTGACGAGCGTCGGGCCGAAGCCCGACCCACAGTCGGATCTCTTTCAAAGGATATGCAATGCGACGCTCAGGAATTCTCGCTGCCGCACTCGTGCTGGCAGCCACTGCCGCTCCTGGAAAACCCGTGAACGACTCCACCGCACAGCTGCCGGGCGACAATCCGTTCGCGCACGAGAGCACCCTGCCCTTTCGCCTGCCGCCGTTCGACAAGATCAAGGACGCGGACTTCAAGGCGGCCCTGCTCGCGGGCATGGCCGCGCAGCGCAAGGAGATCGACGCGATCGCGCAGGCTGCCGCGGCGCCGACGTTCGAGAACACGATCGTCGCGATGGAGCGTTCGGGCCGGTTGTTGATGCGCACCGCCCGCACCTTCGGCAGCATGACTTCGTCGAACACCAATCCGCAGCTGGAAGCGATCCAGACGGAGATGTCGCCGAAGCTGAGCGCCCACAATGACGCGATCTACCTCGACCCGGCGCTGTACGGCCGCGTGCGCAAGCTGTACGACGAGCGCGCCTCGCTCAGGCTCGATCCCGAGTCGCTGCGCCTGCTGGAGCGTTATCACACGAATTTCGTGCGCGCCGGAGCGCGGCTCTCCGGCGCCGACAAGACGCAGCTGAAGCAGCTCAACGAGCAGGTCTCCAAGCTCACGACCGAGTTCCGGCAGACGGTGCTGAAGGGCGTGAATGCCGCTGCAGTCGTCGTCGACAATCGAGCCGAGCTCGACGGCATGAGCGACGAGCAGATCGCGGTCGCCGCCGAAGCGGCCAAGGAGCGCAAGCTCGACGGCAAATACGTGATCGCGCTGCTCAACACCACCTCGCAGCCCTCGCTCGCGCAGTTGAAGAATCGCGCGCTGCGCGAGCGCATCTATCGCGCTTCGACCGAGCGCGGCTGGAGCGACGAGTTCGACACCACCGGGCTCATCGCGCAGATCGTGAAGCTGCGGGCGGAGCGCGCCGCGCTGCTCGGCTATCCGAATCACGCAGCCTATGTGCTCGAAGACGAGACTGCCCTGAATCCAGGCGCAGTGAACAGCATGCTGAGTCAGCTGGTGCCGCCGGCCGTTGCCAACGCAAAGCGCGAGGCGGCCGACATCCAGGCGCTGATCGACGAGCAGGCAAGAGCCGCCGGCACTGCATCCTTCGAGCTCGCGCCCTGGGACTGGGACTTCTACGCTGAGCAGGTGCGCAAGGCGAAGTTCGCTTACCAGGAATCCGAGGTGCGGCCCTACTTCGAGATGAATCGCGTGCTGCTCGACGGCGTCCTGTTCGCGGCGCACGAGCTGTATGGCATCGGCTTCAAGGAGCGCAAGGACCTGCCGACGTATCAGCCCGACGTGCGTGTGTTCGAGGTGTCGAACACCGACGGCAAGCCGCTCGGCCTGTTCCTGGTGGACTGGTACGCCCGCAGCAACAAGCGCGGCGGCGCCTGGATGAGCAGCTTCGTGCAGCAGACGCGTCTGCTCGGTACGCAACCGGTCGTGGTCAACAATCTCAACATCCCGAGACCGCCGGCCGGCCAGCCGACCCTGCTGACGTCCGACGAAGTGAACACCGCGTTCCACGAGTTCGGCCACGCGCTGCACGGACTGTTCTCCGACGTTCGCTACCCGGAGTTCGCGGGCACCAACGTGCCGCGCGATTTCGTCGAGTACCCGTCGCAGTACAACGAAATGTGGATGACCGATCCGCGCGTGCTCGCCAACTACGCGCGCCACTACCAGACGGGCGCGTCCATGCCGCAAGCGCTGATGGACAAAGTGCTGGCCGCGCGCAAATTCAATCAGGGCTATGCAACGACGGAATATCTCGCCGCCGCGATCCTCGATCAGGCCTGGCACCAGCTGCCCGCGGGCCGCACGCCCGCGCCAGATGCCGTCGCGAAGTTCGAAGCCGACGCGCTCAGGACCGCCGGCATCGATTTCGCGCCGGTGCCGCCGCGTTATCGCTCCAGCTATTTCTCGCACATCTTCGCCAGCCCGGTCGGCTACTCGGCCGGTTATTACGCCTACATCTGGAGCGAAGTGCTGGCGCGCGATACCGAGCACTGGTTCGACACGCACGGCGGCCTGAAGCGCGAGAACGGCGACCGGCTGCGCCAGAAGGTGTTGTCGCGCGGCTTCAGCGTCGATGCGCTGACGATGTTTCGCGACTTCTACGGCAAGGGACCCGAGATCGGTCCGCTGCTGGAGGCGCGCGGCCTGAGCGGCGGAGAAGGCAGCGGTGACTAGTCACGAGTCCCTGCTTTTTTCGAGGTATGCTTGCCGCCCGCTCATCCCGCCAAGGAACTGCCATGCGCCCGTTGTCTGCGTTCAGCGTCACCCTCGCACTTTGCATCACAGCTTCGACGGCGCTCGCGGCTGAGCCGCAGACCGAGGAACAGAAGGCGCTGTATGCGCTCGGCGTTGCGATGTCCCAGGGCATCACCTCGTTCGACCTGACCGACGCGGAGCTCGAGTTCGTCAAGGCCGGCGTCGCCGATGGCGCCAGGGGCCGCGCCAAGGGCGGCGACCCGCAGCAATATTTCCCGAAGCTGCAGGAGATGCAGCAGACACGCACGGCGGCCGCGGGCAAAGCCGTGCAGGACAAGGCCGCCGCGGAGAAAGGCGCGAAGCGCACTGCTTCCGGCCTCGTCATCACGCCGCTGAAGGAAGGCACCGGCGCGACGCCGAAGGCGACCGACACCGTCAAGGTGCATTACAAGGGCACGCTGCCCGGCGGCCAGGTGTTCGACAGCTCGATCGGCGGCGATCCCGCGTCGTTCCAGCTCGACCAGGTGATCAAGTGCTGGACCGAAGGTCTGCAGCTGATGAAGGTCGGCGGCAAGAGCAAGCTGGTCTGTCCCGCCGACATCGCTTACGGCGAGCGCGGCTCGCCGGGCCGCATCCCGCCGGGCGCCACGCTGGTCTTCGAAGTGGAGCTGCTGGGTATCGAGAAGCCTGCGGCGCCGGCCGCGGAGAAGAAGCCGGCGGACAAGCCGAACTGACGAACATTTCTGGCAGATGGAGCGATTCATGACCGCGTTTCGTATCGTCGCCGCGCTGCTGTGCATGCTGGCAGCGCCGGCTTTCTCGCAGGTGCAGGGGCAGGACTACGAGCTGCTGAATCCCGCGCAGCCGACGACGACTCCGGGCAAAGTGGAAGTCATCGAGTTCTTCTCCTACGGCTGCCCGCACTGCGCCGCGTTGGCGCCGCAGGTCACGAAATGGGCGGCGCAGCTGCCGGCGAATGCGTCCTTCGTGCGCATCCCGGTTTCGTTCGGCCGGCGCGAGTGGGGACAGCTGAGCCGCGCGTACTACGCGCTCGAGGCGACTGGCGATCTCGCGCGACTCGATCAAGCGCTGTTCGATGCGATTCACAAGGAGCACAACCACGTGTTCAGCGAGGACGAGCTCGCCGGATGGGCGGCCGAGCACGGCGTCGAGGCGGCCAAGTTCCGCGCGGCGTTCCAATCGCCGGGCGTATCGGCGAAGGCGCTGCGCGCCGAGCA
>DATEJG010000080.1:0-41185 GCA_035278165.1 Steroidobacteraceae bacterium | reverse complement strand
CGCTCGCGTGCCGGGCGGCCGCAGCTCGCGAGCGCGCCGGCGCGCCCGAGCCAGCGCGAAACCCTGCTGGACGAGGCCGCGCGCCAGTTCAACGCGCGCGGCATCGCGGCAACTGCGGTCAACCAGGTCGCGAAGCGCGTCGGCCTCACCCGCGCGGCGGTCTACTACTACGTGAAGGACGGCGAAGACCTGGTCTTCCAGTGCTACCTGCGCGCCTGCCAGCTCACCGCGGACGACCTCGCGCATGCGCACGAGCACGGCGCCGACGATCTCGAGCGGATCAAGGAGTTCGTGCGCCGCGCGCTCGCGCCCGAACGGCCGCAGGCGGCCGTGGTGAGCGAGATCGCCTACCTGTCGGCGGCGCAGCGCACGGTCGTCGAGGCTGAGCACGGGCGCAACATCGCGGCTCTGGAAAGCTTCCTGACGAGCGGCATGCGCGCCGGCACGATCCGCGAGTGCGATGCGCACGTCGCGGCGCAGGCGATCTTCGGCATCGTCAGCTGGGTGGTGCTGTCGCCGGGCTGGGTCGGCAAAGGCGGCGACGCGGCGTTCGCGCTGCGCATGTCGGACGCGATCGTCGATCATCTCGAGCACGGTCTCGCGGGCTCGCCCGCGGCGCCTTTCAGTTGCCGCATCGACGTGAAGTCGCTGGCCAGCGCCCCGGCCAACATGTTCGATCGCGAGCATGCAGCGGCGATGAAAGTCGAGCAGGTGCTGGAAACGGCCTCGCGCCTCTTCAACGAGCGGGGCCTCGACGGCGCCTCGCTCGACCAGATCGCAGCCGCGCTCGGCGCCACCAAGGGCGCGCTCTACCACTACTTTGCCGACAAGCGCGCGCTGATCCTGCGCTGCTACGAGCGCTCGGCGGCACTCGACGAGAGGATGACCGATCTCGCGGAGCGCAGCGGCGGCAACGGGCACGAGCGCGGCATGATCGGTCTGCATCTGAACGTGCAGGCGCAGGTGGCCGGCCCCTCGCCGCTCGTGCCGCTGATCGGCTTCGAATCGATCGCGCCCGGGCCCCGCAAAGCGCTGCAGGCCCGGCTTGCGCAACTGCACCGCCGGTTCACCGAAATGGGCCGCGAAGGCATCGCCGACGGCAGCAACCGTCAGTGCGACGTCGACGCGATCGCGCTGGCGGGCGCCGGCATGTTCGGCTGGATTCCGAAATGGCTGCCGGCGGGCGCAGCGCAGCGGCGCTGGGAGATCGCCGACCAGATGGTCGAGCTGTCGCGGCTCGGATTGCGTCCCCGCTGAGACTCGCACATGAGCACGCACATGAGCACTCAACTGCGCACTCCACCGAGCCCGGTCGCCGGCACCGTGGCACCGGGTTTCGAGCCGGTTCGCGAGCGCTTCGCCGCGAACTTCCTGCGTGACGATCACTGTCGCGAAGTTGGCGCCGCGCTCACCGTGTTCCATGGCGAGCGCTGCGTCGTCGAGCTGTGGGGTGGACATGCCGACGCTGCCGGGCATCCGTGGCGCGCCGACACGCTCCTCAACGTTTACTCGACCACCAAGGGCATTGCTGCCTGTTGCGTCGCCATCCTGGTCGACCGCGGCGTACTGAAGTACGAGGACGCAGTCGCGACCGTATGGCCCGAGTTTGCGCAGAGCGGCAAGCAGCATGTCACGATCGCGCAGGCTCTCTCGCACCAGGCAGGATTGCCGGCGTTCGATGCGCCGACCTCCATCGACGATCTCTACGACTGGCACGCACGCTGCGCGGCGCTCGCGGCGCAGACGCCGCGCTGGATGCCCGGCACGAAGACCGCGTATCACCCCATCACGTACGGCTATCTCGCCGGCGAGCTCGTGCGGCGCGCGAGCGGCCGCAGCATCGGCGAATTCCTGCACAAGGAGCTGGCGATTCCGCTCGAGGCCGACTTTTTCATCGGACTCGAGCCGGCGCTGGATCGCCGCGTCGCGAGCACGCTTGCGCCGCAGAACATGATCGACCCGAGCGCGCTGCCGGCGATCGAGGAGACGCGGCTCAGCGTCACCAATCCGCTGCTGCATCCACAATCCGCGAACACTGCAGAATGGCGCAGAGCCGAGCTGCCGTCGCTCAATGGACATGCGTCCGCGAACGGCATCGCGCGCATCTACGCGATGCTCGCCAACGGCGGCACGTTTCAACGACGCAGGCTATTGTCGCCGGCCACCATCGAGCGCATGACGCAGGTGCTGAGCGACCGGATGGATCTGACGCTGGGCATGCCTGCGATGTGGGCCGCGGGCGTCGTCTTGAACGGCAGCACCGGTTTCTTCGGGCCGAATCCGCGGAGCTACGGACACTCCGGCTGGGGCGGCTCGTTCGGCGCCGCGGATCCGGACGAGCAACTGGCATTCGGCTATGTCTGCAACCAGATGGGACCGGATCTGGTCGGCGACGTGCGCGCGCGCGAGCTGTGCGCGGCGGTTTATAGCTGCTTGTGAGTGTCAGGCTGAAGCCTGACCCACAAAGGAAACTGCTGCTCTGCTGTGGGTCAGGCTTCAGCCTGACATCAGATCAAATCTGCCTCGGTATCGACGACGCTGCGCGCGCCCGCCTCTACCACGCGCGCCAGGGCCAACGTCTGCGGCAGGACGTGATCCGCATAGAAGCGTGCGCTCGCGACCTTCCCTTCCAGGAATTGCCGGTCGGCTGCACCGCCCGCAAGCTTGCTCGCCGCGATCGCCGCAGACTTCGCCAGCAGCCAGCCGCCCAGCGTGAGACCGCAGAGCTTCAGGAATGGGATCGACACCGCGTACGC
This sequence comes from Steroidobacteraceae bacterium, assembly GCA_035278165.1. Classification (GTDB taxonomy): domain Bacteria; phylum Pseudomonadota; class Gammaproteobacteria; order Steroidobacterales; family Steroidobacteraceae; genus Steroidobacter. The sequence goes on along the minus strand of DATEJG010000080.1, from coordinate 38,429 downwards.
GTCTGCAGGTGCACTCATCATCGACTTCAGCACGCTGGCGGCCGCGCGGTGCGTCGTCGCGATTGCTTCGAGCGCCGCAGTCCTTGCTGCGTCGACGTCGCCGTCATCGGCACTGATGGCTCGCAACTCCTGCGTTGCTTCCGCAAGCAGGGCATTCAGCGCTGCGCCCTGATCGCGCGACAACTTGCGATTGAGCAGGTCGTTCGCCTGGATGCCGGTCGTGCCTTCGTAGATCGACGAGATGCGCACGTCGCGATAGGGCTGCGCCGCGCCCGTCTCTTCGACATATCCCATGCCGCCGTGAACCTGGATGCCGAGCGAGGTCAGCTCGACTCCCGAGTCCGTGCTCCAGCCCTTGACGATCGGAATCAGCAACGCGCCGCGCGTGGCTGCGGCCTCCGCTGTCGCCTGGTCCGGATGGCGCTCGCCGAGATCCAGCAGGTATGCCGCGTAGAGCGCGAGCGCCCGCATCGCCTCGGTGTGCGACTTCATCGTCAACAGCATGCGCTTGACGTCGGGGTGGTGAATGATCGGCGCGGGACCGTCCGGGGCAGCGACCGGCGGCTTACCCTGCACGCGCGTGCGCGCCCACTGCGCTGCCTGCTGAAACGCGCGCTCCGACAACGCGTAGCCCTCGAGCCCGACCGCCAGGCGCGCGGCGTTCATCATGATGAACATGTGCTTCAGGCCGGCGTTCGCTTCGCCGACCAGATAGCCGATCGCGCCGTCCTTCTGGCCGTACGCCATCACGCAGGTAGGCGAGGCATGAATGCCGAGCTTGTGCTCGATCGACAGGCAGTGCACGTCGTTGCGCTCGCCCGGCGAGCCGTCCGGCTTCGGCAGAAACTTGGGAACCAGGAACAGTGAGATGCCCTTGACGCCGGCCGCGGCGCCCTCGATGCGCGCCAGCACGAGGTGCACGATGTTGGGCGTGAAATCGTGCTCGCCGTAGGTGATGAAGATCTTCTGGCCGAACAGCCGGAAGCGGTTGCCCTCGGGCACGGCACGCGTGCGCACCTGCGCGAGGTCCGAGCCGGCCTGCGGCTCCGTGAGATTCATCGTGCCGGTCCATTCGCCGCTGACCAGCTTGGGCAGGTACGTGGCCTGCTGCTCGGGCGTACCCACCTGCTCCAGTGCCTCGACCGCGGTGTGGGTCAGCATCGGGCACAACTTGAAGGCGCAATTCGCCGAAGTCCAGATCTCCTCGACGGCGCTCGCCAGCAGCCGCGGCATGCCTTGCCCGCCGTGATCCGGATGATGCTGCAACGAGGGCCACCCGCCCTCCATGAACCGCGCATAGGCGTCCTTGAAGCCGGGCGGCGTGACGACGCCTTCCGCCGTCCACCTGGCGCCGTCCTCGTCGCCGCTGCGATACACCGGGTCGAGCACGGACTCGGCAAAGCGGCCGGCTTCGGCCAGCACGCTGTCCGCGAGGTCGGCGGAATAATCGCCGAGCTCGCGGCAACCGCGCAGCGCGTCGTCGCCGATCAGGTCATGGAGGACGAACTGGAGCTCTTTGAGCGGGGCGCGGTACATGCCCCGATTCTAGAGTCACGGCGTCACCGGGTCACGAAGTGGCGCGATTGCAGTTGTCGAGGTCGCGCTGGCTCATCTCGCGGCCGCGGCTGTAGAACCGCGTCAGCTTGCCCAACGCTGCTGCCACCTTGCGGCACTCCTTCATGTGGGAATCGAGCGAGGCCCGGCGCTCCGCCTTGCCCACGCACTTGTCGCCTTCGCAATGCCAATTGACTCCGTCAACGTCCTTGTCGGTGGCGCTCGCAACGGCGGCCGCCAACGTGGCTTCCGCCTGGTACGCACCGGACGCTGCAGCGGCCGAAGCAGCCGGAACCACGGCGTTCGAGCACAGCGCAGCCACGCACACCGCCGATACCTTCAACGTCGCAAACTTGCTCAGCATTCGCTTCGCTCCTGAAAGATGGGGCTCGGCGCGCAATGTAGGGAATTGCGCGCGCGGGACCAATCAGCCGGCGCGAACGAGTGAGGTGAAGTTTGATCAAGAATGGAGTGCAGTTCCGTTCTGCGGTCCGTGCTCAGGTGCCGGGGCCGACCTGCATGGCCTGATTCAGCTCTGCCACCGTCGTCGTGCGCCCATGCACGCTGGCGATGCGATCCACGCCGAGCTTCAGCTTTTGCAGCTTCTGCGCAAAGCTGACCGTCGAGGTCTGCGGCGGGCCCTGCGGCGCGTCGTTCGGCGGCATGAAGAACAGGTCGCCCTGGAACACGACGCGCTCTTTCGGCAGGTACGCGATCACCATCTCGCGCGCGTGCGGGTTCGGACCGATGTCGAGCAGCTCCAGCGTGCGCGAGCCGTCGCTGATGACGCGCTTGCCGCGCTGAACGAACAGGAACTCCGGCTTGCGCGGGCTCTTCGCCAGGCGATCGAGCTGCGGTGCCGCGGCCATCGCCTCGACGACGCCGCGATTGCCTTCCGTAGTGACGACCGTGGCCCCTTCGGCGATGAAGCTGCGCAGGCCGCCGATGTGGTCGCCGTGGTGATGCGTCATCGCGACGTAGCGGATCGGCTTGCCGGGAATCGCGGCCTTGATGCGTGCGATGACCTGGTCGGCGCCGGCGCTCGAGCCCGGCGCTTCGACCGCCACGATGAAATCCTTGAACGCGACCGCCAGCGTGTTGTAGTTCTGGCTCGCGACGTTCTGGATCACGAACACTCCGTCGGCCAGCTGCTCGACTTTCTCGTCGAGGGTGTCGGGCAGCGCGGCGACGCGCGCATAGCCATCCGCCGCGACTTCGAACGACTGGTCGGTGACCGCCGGGTTGATCTCGACCTGCAGCTTCGCGCTCAACGTCAGCTCGTTGGCCTGGCGCATGCGCCAGGTCTGCGGCACCTGGAAGTTGCCGGCGCGCGTGTAGTCACCGAACAGGATCTCGGACGCTTCCTCGCCGGTGAACGGGTCGACGAAGATCAGCTCGTACTTCGCGACCAGGCTGGTGGCCGAGTCGACGTAGACGGCAACCTGCTGAGTGTCCGCCATGACGAACGTGAACACGTCCTGCGGCTTGCCGTCCAAGGTGTCCTGACCGAGCGAGCGCAGCGAGTTGGTGCGGTCGAGCGCCTCGCGCAGCAGCAGATGCGGCAGGCGACGGTAGTACTGAACGAATTGCTGCTGGCTCGACTGCGCCACCGGAATCGGCGTGATCGTGTGCGCACGATGGTCGTAGTTCATGCCCTGGCCGGCTTTGATCAGGATCGTGGTGTGGCCGTCGAAGCCGGCGACCGAGTTCTCCTGCTCGAGCAGCAGCCGATTGCTCTTCAGGTCCAGCAACAGCGTTTCCTTCTGGGTGCCGGATTCGAACGGCGGCGCCGCCGTCGGCATCTGCAAACGCAGCCAGTTCTCGCCGTCGAACCGCAGGCGCACGACGTCGATCGTGCGCAGCGCTTCGGCCCCGCCGATCGCAGCGACCGCACGATCGAGCACCGCGCGCGCCGTGGCCTGCGAGCGCTCCGCCAGAGTTTCAGGGTTGTTGGTGTCGGCGTGCGCAGCAGCACATACTGCCATCAGAAAAAATGCAGTGGCCTTTCGCAGCATGGCGAGTCCTCCCTTCGGCAAGCCGCGAAGCTAGGCGGGCGCTGACAGGCGATCAACGAAAATGCGTCGGAATGACGCCGCGCAGCGGCGAACGGTGGCCGGCTGAGCAGCAATTGCGCGAGCGGGGAACCGAACGCGGCGCGACGACATTGTTTTCTCACACGCGCGTTCTGCGCGTCCGCTGGAAAATCAGGAGACAGACGATGACGACAAGCACTGGACATACGTCCGCGATCCGCGCGTCCAAAGTGATCGGCACTGTGGTGAAAGACAGCGCGGGCGAGCGCCTCGGCAAGGTCGAAGACGTGGTGCTCGACAAGCAGTCGAACAACATCATGTTCGGCGTGATGAGCTTCGGCGGCGTGCTCGGCATGGGCGAGAAGTACCACCCCGTGCCGTGGGCCGCGCTCAACTACGACGAAACCGAAGGCGCCTACGTGATCAACCTGACGAAGGATCAGCTCAAGGCTGCGCCGGCCGACTCGCTCGAAGAGCTGACGCGCAACGACGGCCAGGCGTACCGCGATCGCGCTTTCGACTATTACAAGGTCCCCCGCGCGTAGGAAAACTGCGCTCCGCTACGCCGGCGCCGCGGCAAGGCTTCAGCCTTGCAGAGTCCTGGCATGCCAGCGCAGATGATCGTCGATGAAAGTCGAGATGAAGTAATACGAGTGGTCGTAGCCTTCCTGCATGCGCAGCGTGACCTGCTGGCCCGCTGCGCGCGCAGCTTCGACGAAGCGCTGCGGTTGCAGCTCGCGCTCCAGGAATGAGTCCGCCGCACCCTGGTCGATCAGCACGTGCGCAGCGGACGGCTGTTTCTTCACGAGCTCGGTCGCATCGTATTGCGACCACGCTGCGCGATCGCTGCCGAGATAAGCAGTGAATGCCTTCTGACCCCACGGTACTTGCGAAGGCGCGACGATCGGCGAGAACGCCGACACCGACCGATAGCGCTGCGGATGCTTCAAATGCAGCGTCAGCGCGCCGTGACCGCCCATCGAGTGCCCGAAGATGCCCTGGCGCGTCAGGTCGGCGGCCGGAAAATTCTCGCCGACGATGCGTTGCAGCTCATCGAGGATGTACTGGTCCATGCGGTAATGCTTCGCCCACGGCTGCTGCGAGGCCGTGAGATAGAACCCCGCCCCTTTGCCGAGATCGTAGGCCGGGTCGTCCGGCACATCGTCGCCGCGCGGCGAAGTGTCGGGCGCAACGACCATCAGGCCGAGCGCTGCAGCAGTGCGCTGCAGGCCCGCCTTGGTCATCACATTCTCCCACGTGCACGTCAGGCCCGAGAGGTACCAGAGCACGGGCACGCGTTGCGATTGCGCCCGCGGCGGCGCGAAGACCGCGAAGCGCATGTCGCAATTGCAGGCTTGCGAGGGATGATCGAAGACGGACAGCGTTCCGTCGAAGCAGCGCCAACTGTCCTTCTTCGTGAGCATCGGTCCGCTCCCCGCTCTCAGGCCTTGAGCACGCCCTTCGCCTTCGCCGTGTGCGTCGCGATCGCGTCCATCAGCGGCGGCGACAGGCAATCGTACGGCTCCAGCCCCAGCTCTTTCAGCCGCGCGCGCACCTGGCCCATGTTCGCCGGGTCGGCGCCGGACTCTATGATGCTGGAGACGAACGCCGCGAACTCCGGCGCCGACCAGCCGGAATCCGGCGACAGCTCGGTGTGCACGAAGTCGAGGCCGTAGAACGGGTGATTCTTGTTTTCGATGCGGCCGTACATGTGCACGCCGCAGCCGCTGCAGGCATAGCGCTGGATCGCCGCGTTGCTGTCGACGATCTTCAGCTTCTCCTGGTTGGCGGTCACCTTGACCTTGTCGCGCGGGATGACCGCGACCTGCGAGAACAGCGCGCCCGCCGGCTTCCAGCACTTGGTACAGCCGCACACGTGGTTGTGCGCCGTCTGGCCCGAGAGCTGCACCGTGACCGTGCCCTGGGCGCACTTGCACTTCAGCGTTCCGCCCGAGAGCGATGCCGAGCCTTTCTTGACGCCGCCGTCGACAGCAGGATGGATTGCGATGGCCATGCGACCTCCGATTCTGGTTTTGTTGGATTCAGGGTGGGGATGCGTATGAAGCGCGCGGCCGTGCCGGGTGTCAATCCGCGGCGGCGGCCATCAGAGCACGATCCGATCGATAGCGGCCAGCTCTGCCGCGGTGAAAGCCAGCTGTCGGACGGCAGCTACATTCTCGCGTAATTGCTCGACGCTGCTGGCGCCGACGAGCGCCGATGTCATGCGCGGGTCACGCAACACCCAGGCAAGCGCCAGCTGTGCCAGGGTCTGGCCGCGCGCCTGCGCCAGCTCGTTCAGCGCCCTCACTTTGCGCAGAACCTCGGGCGAGATGTGCTCGGGCAGCAGGAACCGGGTGCCGCGCGCTGCGCGCGACCCGTCGGGGATGCCGTCCAGGTAGCGGCTCGACAGCATGCCCTGCGCCAGCGGCGAAAACGCGATCATCCCCGCGCCCACCTGTGCGACCGCTTCGAAGAGGCCGTCTTCGATGTCGCGCTTGAACATGTTGTACGCGGGCTGATGGATGAGCAGCGGGACCTGCCAGCGGCGCAGCAGGTCCGCGAACTCGAGCGTCTGTTGCGGCGAGTAGGCCGAGATGCCGACATACAAAGCCTTGCCCTGCTGGACTGCAGTTGCGAGCGCACCGGCGGTTTCCTCCAGCGGCGTGTCGGGATCGAAGCGGTGCGAGTAGAAGATGTCGACGTAGTCGAGGCCCATGCGCTGCAGGCTCTGGTCGAGGCTCGCGAGCACGTACTTGCGCGAGCCGCCGCCCTGCCCGTACGGCCCCGGCCACATGTCCCAGCCGGCCTTGGTCGAGATGATCAGCTCGTCGCGATACGGCCGGAAGTCCTCGCGCATCAGCCGCCCGAAATTGCTCTCGGCGCTGCCGTACGGCGTGCCGTAGTTGTTCGCGAGATCGAAATGCGTGACGCCCAGGTCGAAAGCAGCGCGCAGGATCGCGCGCTGCCGATCGAGCGGCGTGTCGTTGCCGAAGTTGTGCCACAAGCCGAGCGAGATCGGCGGCAGCTTCAGGCCACTGCGACCTACGGTGCGGAAGGGAGCGTCGTCGTAGCGATTCCGGGCGGCGGTGTACGTCATGGTCCTGAAATGTAGCGTTGCGCGATCTCGATTATTTCCAATCCCGCGATCGCATCTTCGGGATCCACGGGCGGCAGCGCGCCGTCACGTAGCGCCGCGACTATTTTTGCGTAGAAGTGCTGGTACGCGCCAGGCTCGCTGCGCACCGGTACGGCCGCATCGCCGACCCCGAGCACTCCCCAGTGCTCGCGCGGCTCCTCGCCCCAGCCGGGACGATCGGGACGTTCGCCGGCACGCAACGCCGCTTCCTGCACGTCGCCGTGCACTTTCAGATAGGCCCCGCGCGAGCCGAGCACACGCATGCGCGGAAGCGGCTGCGCGCTCACATACGTCGCAGCGAGATGCGAGCGCACGCCCGATGCGTGGGTGAGCGCGAGAAACGTGTCGTCGTCGACTTGCATTCCAGGCCTGCGGCGATCCAGCTCGGCGTACACGTGCGTAACTGGCCCGAAGAGATGCAATGCCTGATCGATCAGATGCGTGCCGAGATCGTACAGCAGTCCGCCGCCGGCTTCGGGCGCGCCGCGCTCCCGCCATCCGCCCTTGAGATCGGGTCGCCAGCGCTCGAGGCGCGACTCGAATCGCAGCACGTCGCCCAACGCGTTCTCGGCGAGCAATCGCTTGACGGTGAGCAGCTCGCCGTCCCACCGTCGATTGTGATAGACGGTCAGCAGGAGCTTGCGACGCCGCGCCTCTTCGAGCACTTTGCGCGCGTCGGCCACGCGAACTGCGAACGGCTTGTCGACGACGACGGCCAGACCAGCCGCGAGCGCTGCCAGCGCGAGCGGCGCGTGCGCATCGTTGCTGGTAGCGATCACGACGACGTCATGATCCCGCGCGCGATCCCAAACTGCCTGCGCAGAATCGACGATGCTCGCCCGCGGATGCTCGCGCGCAGCTCGAGCACGACGCTGTGCGTTGCTCGTCACGATGGTCGCGAGCCGCATGCCCGGCGTGCACGCAATCAAGGGCGCATGGAATGCAGCGCCGCCGAGCCCGTAGCCGATCAGCGCGACGCGGACATCTGGATCAGGAGGTGCGGTCACCCGCACATCCTACACCCTGTGGGTCAGGCTTCAGCCTGACTCCTCCTCATCGTGCTTCGACGATGTCGCCCGAGTCCGGGCTCGTGCCGTCGGCCCGCGCGCGCGTGCTGCCGAGCACCCGATCGAAGTCGACGAACTGCGACGGCACTCCTTCACCGTCGGTCCCCGCAGTCCTCGCCAGCTCGTAATGCAAATGTGGGAACAGCGACGAGCCCGACGTGCCCACCTGCGCCAGCGGCTGGCCGGCACGCACCTTGTCGCCCACCGCCACCTGCACGCTGCCCGGCCGCAGATGACCGAGGTGACTGAACTCGCCGTTGCCGTGATCGATGACGACGTAGTTGCCGAATATCGTCATGCCGTTCTCCTTCAGCGCGGCAATGCGCATCGGGGCGCCGTCTTCCGCGACGCCGTCGTGAGCGCTCACGACCGTGCCGTCGCCCGGTGCCAGTACCGGCTTGCCGTAGCTGAAGTGCTGCTCGTTCTTCTCGCCATCGCCGCGGTATCGGTTGCCCTCGGCGTCGACGACGGTGAAGTCGTACGAATAGCGCGCCGCGTTGGTGTTGAAGCCGATCTCGACGGCGACGGGATGGTCGAAGTTGAAGCGCCGGTGATGCGCGTAGAAGTCATGGCCGTCCCACACGAGCAGGCGCCCGTCGAGCGGCAGGCGCAACCGCGTTCGCGTCGTGTACGGCCTCGGCTCGACGCGCACGCTCTGCACGATGTCGCGACGCTTGCCGTCGCCGAAGCGGAAAGTGTAGTCCAGCGTCGCGAGCGGCCATTGCGTCGCGAACGTGTGGAACGGATTGAACAGGGTCATCTGCTTGCCGGCGTCGAGCTTGCGGTTCGGCACGGTCTCGATGCCAGGCGCAATACCATTGTCGTTCACTTCGAGCCGGGCGATCACCGCGCCGCTGCGATCGCGCACCACGAGGCCGACCACGAGCAGCTCCAGCGCCTCGCCGCCGCGGTTGGCAATTCGGAAGTCGCAGTTCATCGCCTGGCCGTACAGCGTGCGTTCGAGCAGCGGCTGCCCTGGCACGACGGTGACTTGCAAGGGTCCGGCGGTCTCGGCCGCCGAGGCTGTAAGAGTCATGAAGGCGGCCAGGGCGGCCGCACAGAGCATTCGCGCTTTCATTCGTCCCCTCCGGATACCCCGCCCGGCAGGGTGCGACGCGAAACTCAGCGAAAAGGTTGCAGGCCGCTAGAATACGTCGCATGACCTCGCCGCAGATCACGCTGCAATCCGTCACCGGGGTGGACGTCGAGCTGACGATCGCCGGACCGGGCAGCCGCAGCTACGCGTTCGTCATCGACTGGCACATCCGGTTGCTGATCGCGCTGGGGTGGGCGTTCGGCGCGGTGCTGGTCTTCACGGGCGGCAGTCTCACGCCGCCCGTGGGCAGCGGCCGCGGCTATCTGCTGGCGGTCTGGGCGCCCGCGCTGCTCATCTATTTCTTCTATCACCCGGTGCTGGAGATCGCGATGCGCGGCCGGACGCCTGGCAAGCGCATGGCCGGCGTACGCGTGGTCACGCGCGAAGGCGACATTCCGGGCGCGGGAGCATTGCTGCTGCGGAACGTCTTCCGGCTGCTCGACAGCCTGCCGTTCCTCTACCTCGTCGGACTCGCGACTGTGGTGATGACGGAACAGCACGTGCGCGTCGGCGACCTCGCCGCCGGGACGCTGCTCGTGATGGATCACGACAGCAGCGCCAGCTCTTTCACGAGCAGCACGGCCGCCAAGGGCGGATTGACGCCGCAGGCGCTCGACCTGATCCAGGAACTGCTGGACCGCTGGCCAACGCTCGATGAGCACAAGCGCACGACCATCGCCCGCTCGCTGCTGGCGCGCGTCGAGCCGCAGCTCTCCGCCGAGGAGCTGGCGAAACTCGGCGCGCTCGACCTGCGCAGCCGTCTCGTCGCCAAGCTGTCTCCCCAGTGACCGAAACCGCACCAAGCGAGAACGCCCGCCTGCAATCGTGGGCGACTTCGCGAGTCGCCGCGTGGGCCGACCTCGGCAGCATCCTCGACGGCCTCGAGCGCAAGCGCGACCACACGGTTGCGGATGCGCTCCGTGCGATCGAGTTGTATCGCGCGCTGGGCCGCGATCTCTCGATCGTCCGCCGCACACTTCCCGCGAGCCGCATGACGCGCGCGCTCGCGCAGAGTTATGCACGACTGCACGCGGTCATCTATCGCAAGCCGCACAACTGGGGCGAGCAGCTGCGACGATTGTTCCGCGATGAGATTCCGCAGGTCGTGCGCGAGCTGCGCACGCAGATCCAGCTGGTCACGCTGCTGTTCGCACTGACGGCCGGTGCGGGCTGGTGGCTCGTCGGCACCTATCCGGAGCTCATCGGCCTGATCGCGAGCGACGACATGATCGACGGCGTCGAGCAGGGGCGGCTGTGGACCGAAGGCATCCTCAACGTCGCGCCTTCCTCGATGATCTCCGTCAGTATCCTCGCCAACAACATCACCGTGAGCATCTTCGCGTTCTGCCTCGGCGTGCTCTTCGGCCTCGGCACGTTCTACATCATCGCGATGAACGGCCTGATGCTCGGCGGCATCTTCGCGTTCACGCATCAGCACGGCATGGCCGGCGAGCTGCTGAAGTTCGTGCTCGCGCACGGCATGGTCGAGCTCTCCGTGATCTGCCTCGCCGGCGCCGCGGGCATGATGCTCGGCGAAGCGCTGATCCGCCCCCGCTATCCGACGCGGCGCGAATCGTTTCAGCACGCGGCGAGCAAGACGAGCAAGCTGCTGCTGTTGTGCGCGCTGCTGCTGGTCGGCTGCGGCTTCATCGAAGGCTATCTGTCGCCGGATCCGAGCTTCCCGATGGTGAACCGGGCGATCGTCGGGTTCGGCTACTGGGTCGTGATGATCGGCGCGCTGACCGGACGATTGTTCGGGCGCAAGCCTGCATAGGCTCCTTCGCTTACACTCGCCGCCGCAGCCGGAACTCCGCGTACGCGTCGAACACTGCGCGCTCCATCTGCTGCGGCAACGCCAGCAGCGTCGGCGCTCCCAATGCTCGCAGTGCCGCGGCATTTCTCGCCAGCCTCGAGCAGTATTCCTGCGCGGCAAGAGCTTCATACGGCGCAAGCCAGCCTTTTCCTGGATCGTGCGCGAGCGCTTGCGCCTCCGGGCTCGCCAATCCCGCCACCAGCGGCAAGTGCTTCGGCAACAGCAACCGCGCGGCGGATGCGAGTTGTCCGGCCACCGTCGCATCGTCGAGATCGGTCAGCATGACGACGAGACTGCGATGGCGCACGAGCGTGCGGATCCGCAGCACTGCATTGAGCGGATTCGACTCAGCGGCCGCCGGCTGCGTAGCCGCGAGCAGCGCGCGGATCCGCGCGACGGTGCCGATGCCGCGGCCCGGCGCGATCGACGCGAGCGGTCGATCCGCGAAAATCACCAGCCCGACCTGATCGTCGTGCGCAACGGCATGCTCCGCGAAGCGCGCAGCGATGTTCGCGTAGTGACCGAAGCGATCGAGCTCGCCGGCGCGCAGCGCGCTGGCGCGGCCGGCGTCGATCGCGAGAACGATCTCGAGATGCTGGTCCTCGGAGAAATCGCGGCTGACGAGCTGATTGCTGCGCGCCGTCGCTTTCCAATCGATCACGTGCTGCGGATCGCCGGGGCGATACCCGCGCAGCTGCAGCACCTCGCCACCCGCGCCGAGCCGCGAATGTGCGCGCAATCCAGTGCCGACAGCACCGGCGCGCTCAGCGTCGTCGCGCAACAGATCCGGCGCAACACTCAACGTGAACTGCGCCGGCAGCGGACGCGGCCACCATGCGAGTCCGAGCGGGCCGGCAGCACGTGCTCGAACCGCAGGCCATGCTTGATTGCCGAGCCGCCGCGGCGTGGCAGTCAGCGACAGGCTCGCGCCCGTGCCGGCAGGCACGACGAGCGTGCGCACTTCGCGATCGATCTCGACTGCCGCAGGCGAGTCCGGCGCGATCTCCAGGGTGAGCGTGCGAGCGAGCCGATGGCTGAACGTCATCTGCACTGCGCCCGGTCGACCCAGGATCCAGCGCGGCTTCGCTGTACTGATCGAAACCCCGAGCCCGGTCCGCAGCATCAGCCAGCCCTCGTACGCCAGGCCGAGCAGCAGCACTGCGAGCGAGAGATACCACAGGCGCGCGAGATGCGGATCGCCGCTCCAATCGCCGATGATGGCCATCAGAACGGTGAGCACTACGAGCGCCAGTGCGTTCTGGCGCAGGCTCATCGCGGCACGGGCGTCTGATCGAGCAGCTGCTGAGTGATCGCACGTGCAGCGATGCCTTCGAGCACTGCTTCGGGCGCAAGCACGAGGCGATGTGGAATGACGAGCGGCGCCACGGCTTTCACGTCATCGGGCGTGACGAACTCAGCGCCGCGCATGCCGGCATCGATGCGCGCCGCGCGCAACAACGCGAGCACGCCGCGAGTCGACAATCCCAGGCTCACGTGCGCATGCTCGCGCGAGGCGGCGGCGAGATCCACCACATATGCGCTGAGCTCCGGCGCAACGTGCACGCTCTCGACCGCAGCCTGCGCCGCGGCTAGCGCAGCACTTGCAGCTTCCGGCTCGTGCTGCGCGGCGTGCGCGTCGGTGTTGCCGTACTTCGCCAGGATCTCCAGCTCGTGCTGGCGCTGCGGATACGCAAGGTCGATGCGCAACATGAACCGATCGAGCTGCGACTCCGGCAACGGATAGGTGCCCTCGAACTCGCGCGGATTCTGCGTGGCGATGACCAGGAACTTGTCCGGCAGGCGGTAGTTCTGGCGATCGATCGTGACCTGCCGCTCTTCCATCGCCTCCAGCAGCGCCGACTGTGTCTTCGGCCCCGTGCGATTGATCTCGTCGACCAGCAGCACGTCCGCGAACACCGGGCCGGGCCGGAACGTGAAGTCGCGCCGCTCCGCATCGAACACGTGCACGCCGGTGATGTCCGAGGGCATCAGGTCAGCTGTGCCCTGCACGCGCTTGAACGCGCCGCCGAGCGCGCCGGCGAGCGATTTGCTGAGCAATGTTTTGCCGAGACCCGGAGCGCCCTGCAGCAGCACGTGGCCGCGGGCCACGACTGCAATCGCCAGCGCGCGGATCACCGGCTCCATGCCGATCACCACCGCGCCGAGGTCCCGCTGCAGCTTCTGTTCGAAGGATTCCAGTGCATTCATCTTGCGAGAGTCTCCGTTCGGTCGCCCGGGGTCGAGTTCAGTTGAGCAGCGCGCGCACCCGCGCGATCAGAGTGTGCAGCTCGACGAGATCGACGCGGCGCCGGTCGGCGACGCGACGATGCAGCTGCTGCAGCCGCTCCAGGTCCGCCGCCGGAATCACCGAATGGCCGGCGAGCCATTCCCACAGCGGTGCGCCGTCGCAGGCCTGCCCGAGCCGGCCGCGGATCTCGTTGAAGAAGTTCGCGAACAGCCGCTGCCCGGCCGCGGCCGGCCGCAGCACGCGCGCCATGAAGCCGCCCGTGGCGCGCACGAAGCTGGTCACGTCGAGCGGATTCCAGGCCCGCGTCGAGCCGCGCAGGCGCCGCGGCCCGAGCACGAACACCAGCCACAGCGCCAGCAGCCACCACAGCGTGCGGTGCAGACGCGAGTCGCCGAAGAACTTCGCGGGATCGTAGAACGACACCAGCCCCTGGTGGGCATCATCGATGATCACACGCCCCTGGTCGCCCAACGACCAGCGCGCGATGTTCGCGAGCAGGCGAGCGTTGTCGCGCTCGCCGAGAACCTTGTTGGTGAAGATGCTGCCGTACGCGCTCACGATGATCTGCCCGTCGCCATAGGGCAGCAGCCACAGCGCCGGGACTCCCGAATCGTGATCGCTCGCCAGCTCCAGCACTACCGAGCGATTCGACGAAGCCTGCCAGCGCGAGCTGGGAAATTCGGATACGGCGAGAATCGACTGCACACCGTCGAGCAGCGGGTGCGCGCCGTTCGGCGTCGACTCGACGCGCTGCGGCTGGATCAAGCGCGTCACCGTCAGCACTGCATCTTGCGTCGTCGTATCGGCAGCCGGCTTGCCGGGGGCAACCGGAATCGCGGTGAACCTGAGGCCGGTCATCGTCTCCATGTGATCCATGAAGTCGCCGTCCGCACCCTCGCCCATCGACCACTCGGGCGTGTCGGAGAGGCCCGCGAGAACCAGCAGCGTGTTGCCGGCCTCGATCCAGCTCCGCAGCGGCTCCGCCTCCGACGTGCGCAGCGGGTAGACCTGCGGCGAGGTGCTGATGAGGAGATTTCCGCTCGTCGCGCCGGGAGTGACGCCGGCAAGGCTGCCGTACCGCTCACGCAGGGACACGACCTCGAGTCCTTCGCCCGTGAGCCAGCGCTGCAACCCGAGATAGCCGTTCGGACCCGCTTCCGTGCTCAACGGACGCGTGACGCGCTCCTGCGGCACCGAGGGCTTCGGCGCCAGCAGCACGTAGAAGGCCGCGAGCGCGCCGATCGCGAGCGCTAACGTGAGCAACCGGTCCTTCATACCGGCGCTCCTCGCAATTGAGCGTCGAGAGCCTGTGCAGCCGCAACGATCGGCTCCACTTCAGCCGCAGGCACTGCGCCCGTGCCGTAGACGCTGCGCTCGGCGAGCGCAGCGACACGACGAAAGCTCTCGCGCTGCTCTGCGTTGTCGAATGCTGCACGCGTGCACAGCTCGCGATGCGTGAGACTGCGCTCGGTCTTCAATCGACCGCTCTTCACGAGCGTCGCGACCAGCATGCGCAGCAGGAGCGACGCCTTGCGATCCAGCGACAGCGCGTCCAGGTCTTCGGACTCGCTGGCCGCTACAGCGGCACCGGCTGCGACGCTGTCGTCCTGCAGGCCGTGACGCTTGCGAAAGATGCCCGCCACGCGCAGCTCGTTCACGACCACGGCGAGCGCCAGGCCGACGATCAGCATGATCGCGCCATACAGGATTGCGCTCGTGACCGCGCGGGGAATGTCGACGCCGCGAAGCAAGCGCGAGAGCCAATCGTTCTCCTCGCCGCTGCGGTTGCGCTCGAGCAGCGAGCGCAACCAGCGCTTGAAGCGCTCGAACCACGTCAGCGGCCGCTCCGGTTCCTGCGCGCGCAGCGAATCGAGCACCGGCCCGAGCCTGGCGACGTCGAGGTCACCGGCCGCCTCGTCCCCGTACCAGTCGTCGACCTGCAGCAGGTCCTGCAGATCGTAGGTGTCGAGCTGCTCGCGCGTGCCCGTCGACAGCAGCGCGAGATATCCGGACTCGTCGAGCGCGCTAGTAAGGCCGGGGCACGCTTCTTCGAGCTTCGTCAATCCGGTCGCATCTTCAGGTGCGGAGTCGATGCAGCTGTCGATGACGTCGAGCGGGGAGCGCTCGTCCCGGGCGGCCGTCTGGGACCAGACGGCCGGCACGAACGACAGCAGGAGCAGAAAGACGCTGCAGCGCACGAACTACGCGGGATTCAGCGCCCCGACGCGCGCGGCCAGATCGCCGCCGTCCTTGCGCAGCTTCAGGTCCCAGTAGATCGCGACCGCCATGCTGATATAGAACGGCGTCACCAGCACGTTCATCAGCACGCCGATGAGCAGGCTGCTGATCAGCGTGTACAGCACCAGGTTTTCGGTTCCGCCGCTGATCACCAGCAGCGGCGTCACCACGCCGATGATCAGCGCCGCGACGAAGTAGATCACCATGATGATGATGATGCCGACCGTCATGATCGCGGCGGTGCGCCACCAGTTGCCCCACACCAGCCGATGACTCTCGGTCAGCGCGTCGACCGGTCCCTTGCCCTCGAACAAAGCCGTGTTGAAGCACAGAGCGAGACTCACCGCCAGGATCAGGCCGGGGATGAGCAGCAGCACCAGGCCGACCGCGAGCGCGATCGCAAACAGGATCACCATCAGCACCACGGTCAGCAGCCGCGTCAGCGCCCGCTGCAGGGCCGCGCCGGTCCCGAGGTCGTCGCCCGTGCCGAGCGCGCCGATCTTCAGGTACATGGCCGACAGCATCCACATGGATGCGACCATGCCGACGAGACCGGCCAGCCAGTAACCGGGGCTGCGCATCATGTCGAGCATCGCGAACGGATCCGCAGCGGCGCCGGCACCAGCACCCTGCGTGAGCACATAGATCGAGCTGGGACTGCTCGCGAGCACCATGAGCAACGACAGCGGAATCACCTTGACCAGCGATGCCTTGTACAGCTGGAACGTCGTATCGAGCACACCACCGATGGATTGCGGCTGGGCGGGTTGGACGGACATGTGAGTCTCTCCGTGTGGCCGTTCGATTTGGGATCGAATCTGGGCGCGCAGGTACGATAGCACTTCGCCGTCACTTGATCTCGTAGACCAGGTTGATCGTCGTCAGCGTATCGGTCTTCTCGAATCCCACCTGCGGATCGGTGTTGTGACGCACCGAGTAGCCGACCGCGAG
The DNA here is from genome assembly GCA_035278165.1 of Steroidobacteraceae bacterium. Classification (GTDB taxonomy): domain Bacteria; phylum Pseudomonadota; class Gammaproteobacteria; order Steroidobacterales; family Steroidobacteraceae; genus Steroidobacter. The sequence goes on along the minus strand of DATEJG010000080.1, from coordinate 22,293 downwards.
CGCCAGCACGTCGGTCATCTTCACCTGCAGCGCCAGGTCGTTCTGCAGGAACGTGTTGTCCGCGCCGGCTTCCACGACGAACTTGTCGAGCAAGGAGGTCGTGGCCGTGAACTTGTGGTCGTAGTCGAGCGTGCCGCGAAATACCACGTCGCTGTCGCTCTCGCCCGGCGCGATCAGCACGCCGGCGTCGTCGAACGCATCCTCGGTCTCGAAGAACTTGTAACCGACGCCGGCGGTGCCGGTGAACTTGGTGACGTCGGTGTCGATGAACTTGCGGCCGAGACCGGTCGAGACGGTCGCCTGGTAGTTGAAGCCGCTGAACTCGTCGTCCTCGTAGCGCGCGGCGCCGAACCAGAACGTGCGCGGGCTGAAGTTGTAGTCGCTCTGCTCGAACGCCTCCCAGCGCCGCGCCGTGGTGCCTTCGGGGTCGGACGACGCATACAGCGCCGCGCCGCCGAACTGGTGCTTCCACTTGTCGATCTCGTTGGCGAGCTGCAGCTTCGCGTTAGCGGTCTTGGTTTCGGTGTTGCCGCTGGCGATGACGAGGCCTGCCTCGCCTTTTCCGCTCCAATCGGCGTGCGCGGGCAATGCTGCGAGCATTGCGGCCGCAGCCAGTATCGACATGCGCATCGGGATCGCTCCTGCTGGTGGGTGCAGGCGCGGATTATACGGGACGCGGGCGCGACTACTTCGACGGCGCGTCGACCTCGGGCGCCTGATCGGGGAACGCAGGAATCTTCTGCCCGGGATACCAGAATTCGAGGTGGCAGCTTTCGCAGACCTGGTCCAGCGTGTCGCCGGCGTCGATCAGGCCCTGCGGGTTTCTTGCGTCAGCCGCAGCGAGCATCTGCGCACCGACGTCGCGCAGCGCCTGCGCGAAAGATATGTAGGCAGCGCGATTCGCCGCGATGGCTTTCTCGGATTCCTCGGCGGTGAGGTTGCCGGGCGTGCCGTGATCCTCGAGCCGTGCGCCTTCTTTCACGATGTGGCGGCCGTCCATCATGATCAGGTTCGCGCCCTCCGTCAGGATGATCGCCTGGCGGCGCACCGCGCTCCATTCCTCGTCCGTGCGCGGCTGCTTTTCGACGGTCTTGTTGCCTTCCAGCGTCGTGCTGACGGACGCCCACAGAAAGTCGGCAGCGGGGTCGATCATGTCGGCCATCACGTCCTGCACGCCTGCGATCGGCTTCAGGGGCGAAGGCGCCGCGGGCTGATTCGCTGCCGCGGTGACTTCGACCGGCTGCTTCGGCGCGCAGCCAGCCAGGACCGCCACGCAGATTGCGGCACATGTTGTTATCGTTTTCATGCGCGCATCGTACAAGGGTCCACGCGCACGCTCTATAGTGTTGCGCCATGAACGTCCTGATCTTCGGTGCGACCGGCATGGTCGGCCAAGGCGTGCTGCGCGAATGCCTGCAAGCAGCGGATGTCGAACGCGTGATCGCTGTCGGCCGTACGCCAACGCACGTCCAGCACGCCAAGCTGCGCGACCTGGTGGTGCCGAACATGGCGGACTATCGCAGCGTCGAACGCGAGCTGACCGGATTCGACGCGTGCTTTTTCAGTCTCGGCGTGTCATCGGCCGGTATGGACGAGGCGCAGTACACGCGCCTGACATATGACCTGACGCTGGCTGCCGCCGAAGTTCTGGCGCGGCTCAACCCGCAGATGACATTCGTGTATGTATCCGGCGTCGGCACGGACAGCACCGAGCGCGGCACGGTGATGTGGGCGCGAGTAAAAGGCCGCACGGAGAACGCGCTGCAGCGCCTGCCATTCAAGGCAGTCTACCTGTTCCGCCCCGGCGTCATTCAGCCGTTGCATGGCGCGCGCTCGAAGACTCGCATCTATGCGGTGACGTACATGCTGGGCGGCTGGTTGTTGCCGCTGCTGCGCGCGATGTTTCCGCGTCGGATCCTGACGACCGAGTCAGTCGGCCAGGCGATGCTGGCAGTCGCGCGGCGCGGCGCACCGCAGGCCGTGCTCGAGCCCGGCGATATCTACGACGCAGCTCGCGGATAGAGCTCCGGCGGCAGCGCAAGGCCGGGACGCTCGTTGTCCCAGACGATGCTCATGATGCGCCACTCGCCGGCATCGTGGATCAGCGTGAAGAAGTTGACGCCGCGCCCGCGCCGCGTTTCGGTCGGCGATTGCCACGTGAACTCGTAAACGCTGCTGAGGCGCGCAACGTTGCCGAAGACGATCGATTCGTGCGCGACCTCGACTTCGGAAAAGCTCGTGTCGCCGCTGATCAGCTGTGCGACGTTCTCTATGTACGCATCGAGCGAGAATACGCGCGCGAACGGCGAGCCGTCCGGGTTGACGCCGGTGCGCACCAGTCGCGCTTCGGGGTGGTAGTAGCGGCGGATGCCGTTCCAGTCGCGCTGCCCGGGCGGTGCCGAAACCACCGCGTACAACGCGCGTGTCATCTCGCGAAAATCCGGCTTGCTCGCCGCTGCTTCGTTCTTCATGCAGCGAGTGTACTGCCCGCCGCGAGCGCCGACCATCACTGGATCGTGAACGTACCGTCGATCGTGTTCCAGGAGTCGTTGCTGCCGTGGCCGGAGAAGATCAGCGTAAAGTCGTGGCCGCCGTTGCGGAACCATTTCGGCGCGAAGTTCCACTGGAACACGCTGCGCTCGAGCTCCGGCGCGAAGCGCGCGCGATGGAACACGTACCACGGGCCCCATGGATTCGGCGCTTCGGCCATCGTCAGCAACGACTGCGTACCGGTGGTGCTGGAGCCCGAGCCGTGCTGATTCGTGTAGACCATGCGGTCGAGCCCCGGAACGTACGCCATCTGCGGAAACGGCCCGACGCCGGCCGCGTCTGCGTAGATGGCGCGCCGCGCGGCGGGATTCGTCGACCACGTCGGCTGACCGCTGGCATCCTGCCCCGCGTAGAACTCATAGGTGCCGCGGTCCTCGATCGACAGCGCCGGCACGCGCACCAGCATGATCTTGCCCGGACGCTGCAAGGCGCTCGTCGAGCTGGCGTTGCTGATCTCCGCAGCGATCGTGTAGACGTACGCATCGCGCGCTGCGCGGTTGTCCTGGCCGAACTGCACGAAGCTGCCGTAACTGATGTGATCGTGGCCGCGGGCGAATTGCACGTTGCGACGGCTCCACGTGCAGCCTTTGTCGTTGCTGCGATAGAGCGTGAACGTCGCGTAGCCGCTCGCACCCGAGCCGGGAGTGACCCAGACGTACAGGACGCCGCCGATGCTGATGGGTGCGCCGTGCCCTTTGCCGACGATGTTGGAGCGACATTCGCCGCCCTTGCCGCCGAAGCGGTTCACGCCGCGATAGTTGCCGCTGTCGCCTTCGATGCGTGCAACGCCGAAGCTCGCGCGGCCGTCGCTCTCGGTGCCGCCGAAGCCGCCGCCGTCGCCCCAGACCGCGTACTGATTGCCGTCGCTCGACCACGTCATGGGCCAGTTGTCGCTGCCGGTCGCCATGCGCTTGTGAGACGCCGCGCTGAAGGTCACGCCGGTGATGACGGCGGAAGACGCATCGGCAGTCGGCGGAGGAGTCGGATCGGCGGGCGGCGCAGGAGTGCTCGGCGGAGGAGTCGCGGGCGGCGCTTCGCCTGCAGGGGGAATGGCGACGGCGCCGCCGCCCCCGGAGCCGCAGCCGGCCACGAGCAAAACCAGGGAAAGTGCAGAGATTGCACGGGCCTGCGGGGTCGATCGTTGCGTCGTCATCGCGTATCAACGTCGACTCGGCGGCGGGGTTCCGCTGTCGTCAATCCGTAGCGTCGTCCGGCGGCGACCGCCGTGTGTTCTTTCCAGGCGGCCTGGCGCGGCGACGCTTCTCGCTCACCTGCTGACGGTGCTCGCTGCCGACTTCGCGCACGTCGGTGTCGCTCTTGCCCGCGCGCAGATCCTTGCGCGCCTGCTTCGCCAGCTCGCGATAGTCCGAGCAGATGCGCTCGAAATCCGCGTCGTCGAGCTCCTCGAGATCGAGCAGCGCCAGGTGCGCGCCTTCGATCGAGCGGATCAGCTCGTCGAGCTTCACCTGGATCGCCTGCGAATCGCGGTTCTGCGTGTTCTGGATCAGGAACACCATCAGGAACGTGATGATCGTCGTGCCGGTGTTGATGACCAGCTGCCAGGTGTCGCTGAAGCCGAAGAACGGCCCGCTCACCGCCCAGATGACGATGATCGCCACCGCGAAGCAGAAGGTGGAGGGGTGCCCCGCGGCGCGCGAGGCAGCCTTGGCGAAGCGGGTGAACCACGACCCGCGGTGGTGCGGCCGAGCGTGCATGAGCGGACTCCTCGCAATGAATTTCCCGGTACCGCGCCAGGAATGCGAGAGCGGCGCGGGGCGTTCCGGCGGCCGCGGCGTGTCGAGGCCCTTTACATTTCGCGTCCGTGGCGGAAAGGGCTAAGATCCCCGAAAAGAATCCCCTCATGGATCCGTCGCACCAGCAGCCCGTCACCCAGTTGCTCGCCCAATGGCGGGATGGCGACGAGCGTGCCTTCGCGCAGCTCTCCGGGATCATGTACGAGGAGCTGCGCCAGCTCGCACAGCGTCACCTGCGGCGCGAGCGCTCGAATCACACGATGCAGAAGACCGCGCTGGTCAACGAAGCTTTCGTGCGGCTGGTGGGGCAGCAGTCGGTCGACTGGCAGAGCCGCCAGCACTTCGTCGGCCTCGCGTCCAAGCTGATGCGCCGCGTGCTGGTCGACTACGCACGCGCCCGTCTCGCGAACAAGCGCGGCGGCGGCGCTGGCGTGCTGAGTCTCGACGAGATGGCCGAGCCTGCCGAGCCCGACGAAGCGCCGAGCACCACGCCCACTGCTCTGCAACATCTCGACGCGCACACCCAGGAAGAAGTCTCGGCGATCGACCAGGCGCTGCAGCGGCTGGAGCAGATCGATGCGCGGCAGGCGCAGATCGTCGAGATGCGCTACTTCGGCGGGCTGACCGTCGAGCAGACCGCCGAGGCCATCGGCATCTCCGAAGCCACCGTGAAGCGCGAGTGGACGCTGGCGCGCGCGTGGCTGCGACGCGAGCTGGGCAAGAGCTTCTGATGACGCCGGAGCGCTGGGGGCGGGTCAAAGAGATTTTCTCCACGGCGCTCGAGCGCGAGCCGACGCAGCGTGCGCCGTACCTGGAAGTCGCCTGCGAAGGCGACGAAGAGCTGCGCGCCGAAGTGAAGTCGCTGCTCGAAGCGCACGACACCGCCGGCGCATTCATCGAGGAAGATGCGGCGCAACGCATCGGCCTGGCGGGCGCGCAGTCCCGCAAGGACTGGATCGGCCGCCGCCTCGGTCCCTATCGCATCGTCGGCGAAGCGGGCCGCGGCGGCATGAGCGAGGTGTTCAGGGCGGTCCGCGACGACCAGCAGTACGAGAAGCAGGTCGCGATCAAGCTGCTCAAGCCCGGCCTCGACACGGACTCGCTGCTGCGCCGGTTCAAGGCGGAGCGGCAGATCCTCGCGCAGCTGAGCCATCCGCACATCGCCCACCTGCTCGACGGCGGCGCCACCGAGGAAGGCGCGCCCTACCTCGTGATGGAGTTCATCGAGGGCAAGCCGATCGACGTGTACTGCGACGAGCGACAGCTCGGCGTCGACGAGCGCCTCGACCTGTTCCGTGCGCTGTGCTCCGCCGTGCATTACGTGCATCAGCACCTGATGGTGCATGGCGACCTGAAGTGCGGCAACGTGCTGGTCACGGGCCAGGGCGTGGTGAAGCTGCTCGACTTCGGCATCGCCAAGCTGTTGAGCCCGACGCCGGCGTCCGGGCAGGCGGAGCCGCGCAATACCTCGTTCCTCGCGCTGACGCCGGAGTATGCGAGCCCCGAGCAGGTGCGCGGCGAGCCGATCAGCACTGCCAGCGATATCTATTCGCTCGGCGTGCTGCTGTATCGCCTGCTCTCCGGCGCGCTGCCCTACGAAGCCACCGGATCCACGACCTGGGCGCTCGCGAAGCAGATCTGCGAGCACGATCCCAAGCCGCCGAGCGTCACGGCGGTGGAAGCGACCACGGGCTACAGCCGCTTCGCCACGACGCTGCGCGGCGACCTCGACAACATCGTCCTGAAAGCGCTGAAGAAGCTGCCGGAGGAGCGTTATCCGTCCGCCGAACAGCTCGCCGAAGACCTGCGCCGCTACCTGCGTGGATTTCCGGTTGCCGCGCGGCCGGACACTACCGGCTATCGCGTGCGCAAGTTCGCGCAACGACACCGCTCCGCCGCAGTGGCAGCGGGATTGTTCGTCGCTGCCTTGATCGCCGGCATCATCACGACGACCTGGCAAGCTCATCGCGCGCGCGTCCAGACGCTGCGCGCCGAACGTCATCTCAATGAAGTCCGCGAGCTCACCAGCGTCTATCTTGCAGACGTCTACGATGCGGTCGCGTACCTTCCCGGCGGCACGCGCGCGCGCAAGCTCCTGGTCGAGAACTCGATCAAGTATCTCGCGGCGCTCGAGCAGGAGGCACACGACCTGCCGCAGCTGCAACGCGATCTGGCGGTCGCCTACGACCGCCTCGGCGACGTCCAGGGCGACTACATCGGCGCGAACATCGGCGATACGCAAGGCGCGCTCGAGAGCCACCGCAAGGCATTGCGCCTGCGCCGGACGCTCGTCCAGCACGATCCGACACTGCAGGCGCGGCGGGAGCTGCTGCGCAGCTGCGTCAAGCTGAGCGAGATGCTCATGGGTCAGAGCGCCGTCGCCGAAGCTTTGCCGCTCGCCCGCGAGGGCGCACAGATGGCCGACACACTGGTGCAGGACAAGGCCGCAACGGCACTCGAGCGCCGTTACGCCGCAGCCGCATACATGAACTACGGCTGGGCACGCGGACTGACGGGCGAAGTGGAGCCGGGCATGGAGCTGATGGAGAAGGCACGTCAGCTGCACGAACGGCTCGCGGCGGAGAATCCGACCGACGCGGACGCGCAACGCAATCTCGTGGTCGTCATCGGCAGAATGGGCGATGTGTACGCCGAAGGCGTCGATCAGCCGGCCAAGGCGTTGCCCTTCTACGAGCAGGCACTGCGCCTGATGCAACCGATCGCGGCCGCCAATCCCGACGATGCCGAGTTGCAGCGAGGCACGGCATTCATCCTTTCGTCGATCGCCGATCTGCAGAACGACCTGAACCGCCCGCGGGAAGGGCTCGCCAACTACGAGCGCGCGCTCGCGATCATCAAGCCGCTGCAGGAGGCCGATCCGGACGACCAGCTGGCGCCGCAGGCGACGGCCTTCATGCTGAATGGCCGCGGCGAGAGTCATCTGCTGCTCGGCGAGTACGCCGCAGCGCTGCACGATCTCAGCGAAGCCGAGAAGATCCTGCGGGCAGGGCCGGCGCCGCAGCCCACCGACATGGCCGAGCTGCGCATGCTGCCCGGGATCACGTACGCGAATCTCGCCCGGGTCGGCGCGATGATGGCGCAGCAGACGTCGATGCCGAAACACATGCGCGCCAACTACGTGCGCGAATCCCGCGACTGGTCGCAGCGGGCGCTCGCAATCCTGCAACCGCTCACCACGGATGCGCTCGAGGGGCGGCATGCGAAGCAGGTCATCGCCGGAATGAACGCAGCGACCGCGCCGCTGCACTGATCCCACCCTGGCGGGACAAGGTGCGGGCGGCGCACACCCGACGCCTGACGCGATAGCCACCTCGCAGAGAAAAATGAGCCGGTTTTCCCGCGCTCTGCGCATTGGTCCTCCATGAGCTTTTCATTCGCTGAAATTCAACCTCTGGAGACTGTCATGACCTGCAAACGAATCGAACGTGCCACTTTCGGCGCCATGGCCTCGCTGCTGGCCACCCTGGTGATGGCCAGCGTCGGCCTGCTGTTCTCGGTCCCCGGCAGCGCCGCGGATCAGGCGCCGTCCGTCACGGCGCCAGCGGGGGGCTGAGCTGCCCACTTGACGGGGCTCACGGACCGGATGATCACGCCCCAGCCGATCGCGCCGATCACTACGACGCCGGCCGCGAGCACGAAGGCGCCGGCGAACGAGTGAGTTCGCTGCACGATGAAACCGCTGATCGCGGGCGCGAGAATGCCGGCGAAGTTCGCGACGCAATTCTGAAAGCCGACCCATCGACCTGCAGCGCTCGGACCGGCGAGCGTCTGCGGGATCGAGAAGATCCCGGCGGAGCCGACACCGAGCATGCAGCCGGCGATCATCAGGCAGACCAGCGCGGTGACTGAGCTGCCACCGGCGGTGGCGACGAAGCACACCGCGACGGTGAGCAGCGAACCCACCATGGCCGTCTTGTAGACGACGTTCGCACTCAGCCCGCGGGCGACGCAACGGTCGAACACCCAACCGGCGGCCACCGCGCTGCCCGCCTGCAGCAGGTAGATCGCGAGGCCCGCCTGCGCCATCGCAGCCATCGAGAAGCCGCGCTCCTTGACCAGGTACGCCGGCAACCACGCCAGCACGAAGTACAAAGCGTAATTGGAGCTGAAGTGGCCGAGTGCGGCACCCCACGCCGAGCGCTGCGCCAGGATCGCGGACCAGCCCGGTGCTGCAGGATCGCGCTTCGGCTGGTGCTCCTCCTGCGTCGCCGATGTCATCGTGAGCCAGGGCACGATCCACAACAGCGACACGGCGCCGAAGGAGATGAACACGATGCGCCAGTTGCCGTCGGCCATCATCAGCCCGCCGATGAACGTGCCCGCGGCAGGGCCGAGCGCTATACCCGCGGCGACCGCCGCGTTCGCCCGGCCGCGATGACGGATCGAAACGGTCCGTGCCAGCAGGCTGGAGCTGCACGGAAACACGACGCTCTCGCCGATGCCCAGCAGCAGCCGGAGAATCAGCAGCTGCGTGAAGGTGCCGACGAAGCCGGTGACCAGCGTGGCCAGCGACCAGAGCGCCACGCCGCCGGCCAGCAGCATGCGCGCGCCGAACCGCTCGGTTGCCCAGCCGACGACCAGCTGCGTGGGCGTGTAGGTCCAGAAAAACGCCGACAGCAGGATGCCGATCTGCGCCGGCGTGAAGTGCAGGTCGTCCTGGAGCAGCGGCGCCGCCGTCGCGAGGTTGCCGCGATCGACATAGTTGATGAAGATCGCGATCGCGAGCAGCACGACCAGCCGGATCGATGCGGTTTGCATGGCTTCGAGGCCTTTTCGTCATAGCGTTCTGAAGTCCGCCGACTCGGCGCGCAGGTCGCGCAGAAATTCCTCCAGCTCCCGTACGCGTTGCGGCGTGCGCGCCTTGCCTGCTTTCGACACGATGCGCGGCGGAACCGCCGTAAGCGTGCTTTCGAGCCGCTTCACGACAGCCGGCCCGTCCGGGCTGCCGCCGTTGGGATCCACGAGGCCGAAGACGCGAGCGACGCCGATGGCGCCGAGCCAGTCGAGCGCATCGGCGTCGTGCAGGTAGATGGCCTCGGGACCCTGCGGATCGCGCCCGTACATGTGCGTGCGGATCGCGCCGCGCACTGCTTCGATCTTCGCCAGCGGAAAGCCGGTGCCCGCCAGCAGCGATTCGACGATGCGCGCAGCTTCGTCCTGATGATCGACGTCCGGCTTGCGGAAGGGCGCGAATGCGGCGACGTCGTGCAGGTATGCGGCCGCATAGAGCACATCGTCGTCCAGCGTCACGTGGTCGACCGCGGCGAGCTCCTTCGCAAGCTCGTAGTCGCGGACGGAATGCGACAGGCCCCACGCCGGATGCTTCAGGTTCGCCTCCGCAAAGCGCTGCACGGCGGCGCGCCAGTCGCCGGTGTGCTCGATCTTCGGCGCCGGCGCGTCGGCCGCGAGCGCGGCAGCGGTGAAACTCATGAGCGCGATGGCGACGAGCAGCGCGCCGCGGCTGCAAATCGGGATAGCGACTGACACGTGACTCCCCTTTGTTCTAGAGCGCAACGCGTCACACTCTACCGAAGTCGACCGCCGCGAGAAACCTGCGGCGCGCCCTCGCACCAAAGGGCGTCAGACGGCGCCGATGTCGATCTTCTTGCCGGCCGTGCATACCAACGACCACTGGCTGCGTGGAGTTGACTTCGCAATAGTCGAAGCGCCCTCCTGGCATCAGTGGAGATCAACCATGAAACGTCGCAGCAGAACTCTTTTATGTCTGTGGATATCGTGCGCAGGCGCAGCGGCGCACGCGCAATCGCAATCGCAATACGATCCCGATCAACCCGTGCGCGCGCAGACGCAGATGGCGACGCAGGCCGCGAGCGTCGCCTCGTACTGGACACCCGAGCGCATGCGGCAAGCGAAGCCGATGCCGACGCCTGCGCGCGTCGTGCGACCGGGCGATCTCACCGCTTCCTCCTCGCTCGACGACGGCCTCGCTGCAGCGGGCGCGGAGCCCGGCTATGCGGCCGGCTGCCGGCCGGGCGCGACGAACTGCAGCAACGTCGAGCACGTGCTCAGCCCCGACAGCGCGCAGTACGCAGAGATGCTCGGACAGCTCGCCGAGCCGCAGCACGGCACGAAACCGGCGAATCCGCGCAATGGCCCGTACGGCCCGTTCCAGCGCTGGAGCGAGCACGACTCGATCACCTCCTATCCGAAATCGACGATCGGCAAGCTGTTCTTCACCTTGCCCGGCCAGGGCAACTTCGTCTGCTCTGCATCCGTCATCAACCGCAATACGCTGATCACCGCCGGCCATTGCAACTCGGACGGCAACGGCACGTTCGCGACCAACCGCCTGTTCTGCCCGAGCTGGAAGGATGGCGCGAATCCCTCGCGCGGCTGCTGGACCGTCGTCAACAGCAAGACGTCGGCCGGCTGGCACACGAGCGGCGATCCGGACCGCGACTACGCGTGCCTGGTCACCAGTCCGCGCGGCACCGTGCTCGCCAACGCGATCGGCAACGTGACCGGCTGGCTCGGGCGCGCCTGGAATTTCGCCTCGACGCAGGCGGAGCGCACGTTCGGCTATCCGCAGGCTGCGCCGTTCAACGGCAACCGGCTGATCACGACTGCATCGACCGAGTGGTACACGCATGACTTCACGGCCGGCGGCCAGGTCTCGAAGGTGATCGGCAGCGATCTCACCGGCGGATCGAGCGGCGGCCCGTGGATCCTCGGCTGGGCCGGCGCGGAGTTCGCCGACACCGACGGCAACCAGGCGACCGACCCCGGCTCGAACTGGGTCAACGGCGTGAACAGCCACAAGCGCTGCTCGGTGAACTGCAACACGCCGCCGACTACGACTACGGGCGTGTTCTGGGAAGAGATGACCTCACCGCCGTTCCGCAACACTGCGGAGCCCGACGAGTCCGAGGACATCATTCAAGTGTGCTTCAACTCCGGCGGCACCTGAGCCGCCCGCGGCCGGCCGCTCACGCAGCGGCCGGCCGGTACACGTCATTGTGCTGTCCGCAACTGCTCGCGCTGGCGCCGCAGATCGCGCTGGACCCGCTCGATCAGCGCCACGAATCGCGGGTGAGTGCGCAAGCCGGCGAAGATCTCGTTGTGCAGCAACTCCAGCTGCCACCAGTGGTAGATCGTCCGGTCGCGCTCGGACTTTTCCAGTGCATCGAGCGCAGTGTCCATGCGCCCGCGCAATGCCGCTGCCTCGGCAGCGTGGCGCTCCTGGATGAACAGGCCGCGCTCTCTGCGCAGAGCAAGTACCGCGTCGAGATGATCCAGCATGCGACTCGCTCCCGCGTCATCGCCCGCCGCGCGCAGCGCGCGGATGTAATCAGGAAAATACAGCGCCGGATACGATGAGTACGCGCTCTTCAGCGCAATCGGCGCCGGCGAGAAGTCTCGCGGCTCGATGCTCTTGCGCGCCCTGTACCGCGCGTACTCCGGCGCCAGCCTCTCGATGAGATCCACGGCGCGCCGTGCCTCGCCGGTCGCGATCAAGCCGTCAAGCGCGAGTCGCAGGATGAACATGTCAGTGTCGCCGCCGCCCCAGACCTGCTGCGCGGTCAGCACCTCCAGCGCCTGCCGTCGAGCCTGGTCGACGTCGCCGTGCGCGAGCATTCGATAGACCTCTGCGTGACTGATCCACCAGCCGTTCCACGGGGTCCGGCGCGCGCGCTCCATCATCGCGTCGCCCGCCTGCAGGTCGCCCACGACGTAGTAGAACAGCGGCAGCCAGACCGGCGTCCCTGCATACCGCGGCTCGATCCGCGCGTGGCCTTGCTCGATCGCGCTGATCGTTCCCGCGACGTCGCCCGCAAGCAGCAGCTTCGTCATGCCGAGCATGACGTGGCCGGTCGGGTCCACCGCAGCGGAGTGCTCCACGTAGCCCGCGGCAGCGGCTTGTGCTTCCTGCTCATGCCACAGATCCAGATGACTCGCCCAGACCAGCACGTAAGTGATCGGGTTGAACGGATCGAGCTCGAGCGAGCGGCGCATCACGCGCAGGGCTTCCTCCGGGTCGCCCTGATCGAGCTTGAACATCGAGTAGAGGATGCGGACGACGCCGTTCGACGGATCTCTGCGCAGCGCAGCTGCGAACTTCTCCTCTGCCAGCCGCATCTCGCCGTCATACCGCGCCAGCTGCGCGCTGAGCGCAAGCAATCCCGCGTCGTCCGGCGCCAGGCGCAGGCCGCGAGTCAGCACCTCGCGCAGCTTGTCGCGGTTCGCGGCGACGGGGACCTGCACGTCGACGATCTGCATGACGTAGGCAGTGCCGAGGCCGTAGTACGCCGGGATGAATCCCGAGTCGAGTGCGATCGCCCGCTCGAAGTAGCTCGCAGCTTCCGCATAGGACCACTGGCGCATCTTCTGCTGACCTTGCAGGTACAGCTCGTATCCTTCGGAGCTCACCGGGCTGGCGCCGGTGCGGGCGACATCTTGCAGATTCGCCTTCAGCTCCGCGGCAACCGATCGCGCGACATCGGTCTGCAGCGCCAGCATGTCGCCCACCGGCCGATCGTACGACTCCGACCACAAGCGGCCGCCATCCGACGCGTCCACGAGGCGCACCGTCACGCGGATCCGCTCGCCTGCCTTGCGCACGCTGCCTTCGAGAACATGCGTAACGTGCAACGCCCTGGCGATGCTCGTCACGTCGGAGCTGCGCTCGTCCCGGAACGAAAACGACGATGTGCGCGCGATGACCCGCAGCGTCGTCGCCTTCGACAGCAGGTTGAGGATCTCTTCGGCGATGCCGTCCGCGAGATACTGCTGGTCGTGCGCCGCGCTCAGGTCCGTGAAAGGCAGGACTGCGATCGAGGCGCTTTGAGGTGCGACCGTCAGGTTCCCGCCGCGCGTCGTTCCGGGCGACGCCGCCACGATCCACAGGGCGATGGCAGCGGCTGCGACGAGAGCGCCCGCGACACTGATCGGCGTGATCCACCTGGCACGATCGCGACCAGGCAACTCGTCAGTCGCGGCCTCGACGCGCGGCAGCAGCCTGTAGCCTTGCCCGCGGACGCCTTCGACATAGCGTGGACTGCCGGGATCGTCCTCCAGCGCGTCGCGCAGCAACTTGACGCGCTGACTGATCGTCTCGGGACTGACCGCCCGGCCGTCCCAGACCGCCTGGGCCAGTCCGTCATGCGACACCACGTTGGGCGCGGCTTCCACGAGCGTCAGCAACAACCGGTAAGTGAGCGGGCCCAGCGCGATCGGCTGCGAGTCGCGCAGCACCTGCCGCCGGCCGGTGTCCAGCGTCAGGTCGCCGATGCGAAAGCGGGAGGCCATGACCACAGTATTGCAAGCTCAAAGGCAATCTTTGCGGATTCTTGGGGCAACCTTCATGCAGGAGCAGAGCGTCGCAACTAGCGTGACCAGGCCGCGATACCCGGCTCATGGAGCACGACGATGTTCAAGAGAAACCACCGGGCGGCCAATCGGCTGCTGTGCTGCGTTGTTGTCCTGCTATCGACAGCCTGCGGGATCACCCCGGACTGGACGCCTCGCAAGCGCGGCGCAGCTGCAGAGTGCCCCAATGACTATCTCCACTACTGCACGCATTCGAACAGCGGCACGAGGTGCGGTTGCATGCCGCGTCGGTGATCCACCGTCTACCTCTTGTCTCCCGCGAGCCATTCCACCGCCTCTGCCCGGCTCGCGAAAATCCGGATCTGGATGCGCGGATTGTCGTTGAGCATCTGGAACATCCGCGCGAAGCCGTAGTGGACCGGCTGCACGGCGATCAACGCGGAGCGGATCGGCTTCGCGACCGCGCGCTGCGCGCGGCGATTGGCGACCGCGAATACTTCCTCGAAGCCGACGTCGATTCTCTCGAGCTCCGTCAGGTCGGTGATCCGATCCTGGGGACCTGCCGGCAGGCCTTCCAGGCGCTCCATCTCGGCGACGAGGGCGCCGAGGCCGCGCAGGTCCAGCACGCCGGACAGCCGGGTGACCAGGTAGTTGCCTTCGGCGCGAATCTCGAAAGGCATGACGCCACGATGTAGCACGGCGCGGCGAATTTGTCAGGCTGAAGCCTGACCCACGGGAGCGGGATCAGTCGTAGGTCGGCGCGCCGGTATCGAGCGGGTCGACCCAGGCCGGCGCAGGGTGCGGCACCGCTCGTTGCCCCGCGATCTGCTCGCTGGCGAGCTCGATCTGCAGCGACAGGAATGGCTGCGAGCGGCTGGTCGTGCCGAGGACGCGGCCATCCGGAGCGACGATCCATCCCTGCCCCTCGAACGGCGCGGATCGATTCGACGAAAGCGCATACGCGCCGGTTTCGGTCGCGACAGCACAGGCACGCGCCAAACGCTGCGAGAACTGCTCGTCGCGCGTGCAACGCGGCATCGCGACGAGATCGACTTCGCCGGGCCCGTACGAACGCTGTTCGCGCGCCCAGGACTCGGCGCCGATCAGGAAGCCGACGTCGATGCCATCCACCTCGAGCGGTACGAAGTCGTGCGTGTCCCGCGCGTGGACCGAGCGGACGCCGGTGTCGGCCGTCCACACGAATCCTTCGTCGTAACGCTCGTTACCGAAATCCACCGGGCGCGAGCCGAGCACCAGCGTTGCGCCGAGCTCGTGGAGCCTGTGCTCCCAGGTGTCGTGTTCGGTGAGAGCCTGCCGCCAGCGAGCGGCATCGATGCGCGCGGACTCGGCGAACCAGGAGCTGAAAGCCATGTCGGGCAGCAGCACCAGGCCGCTGCGCTGCTCTCCGACGTGCTCCGCAAGTCGTGCCCAGCTGTCCTCGAAGGCTTTGCGAGCATCCGGCAGCTCGCAGACGGTGACGATCATGACGCTCTCCCGAGGGTGCGCAGAACGGCCCCTCCTGCGCAATCGCCCGGCGCCGACGCCGGTTCCGTCCGGCTCAGTCGAACTTCTGGATCTCGCCCTCGCCGACCCGCTCGCTCATCGTCCGGATGCCGTTCTCGAACCCGCCGCCCGAGCCGTTGTAGTACATGTAGATCGGCTTCTCGTTGCGCAGCAGGTCGACGGCGTTCTGGAAGTCATCGAGGTGGTAGTGCAGCTGCGCCTGCTGGTTCACCACCGTGTCGGCCGGCAGCGCCGCGCCGTTCGGCATGAAGATCATCTGGCCGATGTAGTTGCCGGCGTTCTTGAGCGCGATGCGCGGCGGAAAGCCGTTCGCCGAGTACAGCACCTCATAAGCATCTACACGCATCTGTGCCATGGGACGACTCCTTCACGATGCCGGCAATATACTCGATGCACTTGCGGCAGTCGTTGCGTGGATATGCTCACGAACCCGACCTTCTATGTGCTGGCGATACTGGCCGTCACGCTGATGGGGCTTGCGAAGGGCGGGTTCGCCGGCGTGGGCGCCGCCGCGCTGCCGTTGCTTGCGCTCGTCGTCTCGCCCGTGCAGGCCGCTGCGATCCTGTTGCCGGTGCTGATCGTGCAGGACGTCGTCGGCGTATGGGCGTTTCGCAAGAGCTGGGACCGCGGCACGCTCGTGCTGATGATCCCTTCCGCGGCAGTCGGCATCGTGCTCGGCTATCTGCTCGCAGCCGAAGTGTCGACGACAGCAGTGCTCGCAGCTCTCGGCGCGATTTCGCTGATCTTCGCGAGCTACCGTCTGTGGACATCGCGCGGCGGCCGCGTGCAGGTGTCGCGCAACGCGCCGCTGTTGCTCGGCGCCACGCTCGGCGTCGCGTCCGGATTCACGTCCCAGATCGCTCACGCGGGACAGCCGCCCTTCCAGATGTGGGTGATGCCGAAGAACCTTGCGCCGATCACGCTCGCGGGAACGAACGCGATCTTCTTCGCAGTGGTCAACTGGCTCAAAGTGCCGGCCTATCTCGCGCTGGGGCAGTTCACGCGGACGAATCTGACCGCTGCCGCGCTGCTCATGCCGGTCGCGATCGTGACGACGTTCGCAGGCGTGTGGCTGGTCCGGCGAGTGAAGGCCGAGCGGTTCTACATGATCATCTACTTGCTGATGATCGCGGTCGGCGCGCAGCTCATCTGGAAGGCGGCGTCGGGCTCCGGTTGACCACCACGATGTCGACCGTCTGCAGCACGGCATCGAAGATGATCTGCGCCTCGCCGCGCTCCAGCTGGCGCAAGACCTGCGCAACTTTCTGCTCGAGCGACACTTCGCGCTCGCCATAGTCCGTGCCCTCGCGCAGCACGAAAGACTCGAGCACTCCGCGCAATGCTTCGGCAGACAGCTCACTGTGTGGAATGACGACAGGTTGCGGGCGATCGCAGTCCATGAAGCAAAGTATAATCCGCCGCTCGCTCCGGCCGACCTTGCGAGGTGCCCCGTGACCGCCGAACAGCAGCCGTATCACGCGCATATCTACTACGAGCCCGGCGAGCGCGCGGCAGCGAGCCGGCTGCGCCAGCAGCTGTCGGCAGCGATGAGCGGTGAAGGCGCTCGCGTGCTCTTCGTCGGCGAGCTGCGCGACCAGCCCGTCGGGCCGCACCCGAAGGCGCAGTTCGAAATCCACTTCCGCGAGGATGCGCTGTCCCGGGTCGTTCCGATGATCGAAGCGTCGGGACTGAGAGCGCTCGTGCATCCGCTGACGGACGACGACCTGGCCGATCACACCTCGCTGGGACACTGGCTCGGCGAGCCGCTGACCCTGGACCTTTCCGTGCTCGATCCGCCCGGCATGAACCAGGGGGTCGCCCGTTTCGGCAAGTCCGATTTCTAGAGCTGCTGGTACATCACCAGCGCGTCGACATATCCATGCGCCGGATGGCGGAACGCAGCCGGCAGGCGTCCGACGATCTCGAAGCCCATCGCTTGCCATAGCCGTACGGCGCGCTCGTTCGTGCTGACGACGAAGTTGAACTGCATCGCACGGTAGCCACGCTCTCGCGCATGGGCCAGCGAGTGATGGCACATGCTGCGCGCCACGCCGCGGCCGACGGCAGCGGTGCGAGTCATGTATCCGCAATTGCACACGTGGTTGCCGCCGCCCGCCTGATTCGGCCGGATGAAATAGGTGCCGACGATCGCCCCGTCCTGCTCCGCCACGAACGTCTCCTTGTCGGCAGCCAGCCAGTACACGAGCGCTTCGGCCTCGCTCATGCCGGGGTCGAGCGTGTACGTCGCGCCTTCGCGGATGACCGGCACGATGATCTCCAGGATCGCCGGGCCGTCGCTCGCCAGTGCTTTTCTGATCTGCATGAGCGCAGTCTAGCGGCGGCTCAGTACGCCGAAGCGCTGCCCCATCAACACATGGGCGTAGCCGCGTCCCGAGTCGTCGCGTGGCAAGTCCGGCGTCAGCGTGTAGCCGGCCTGGAACACCATCACGAAATCCGAGCCGCCGAACAGAAAGTGCCCCAGCCGGTCACCCTTGCGAACCCGCGCGCCCACCCGCAGCGCCGGGTCGAAGCTCACCGAGCTCACCGGCGACATGCCTATCGGCAGCAGGGCCACCAGGCCGAACTGCCCGGTCTCGAGAATCAGCGAGCCGCGGGTCTCGAGCGACTGCCAGCCGATCGAGGAAGGGTCGAACGCGTAGCGCCGATTGGTCGCATCCCAGGTGATGTAGCCGCCGGCGGCCTCGTTGCCGGGAATGATCGTCAACTCCTTCACGACGCCGTCCAGCGGGAAGTGATAGTGGTGATAGTCACCGAGGTCGAGAAACAGGTGCGTGAAGGTCCCGCCGGCGAAGGCATTCTTGTAGGCACTCGTGCTGCCGATCAGCTCCTCGACGGACTGCACCGTTCCGGTCTTCACCGCAACGCCTTGCTTCTCGATCACGCGCGAGCTCTTGTCGATGGCCCAGAATCCCTGCGGAACGGAGTCGACGGGGGATGCGACGACCGAGTTGTCCGCGCGCGCCGCAATCGGTCGCTGCGACGGCGACCTGAGCTTGCGCGCGAAGAACTCGTTGAACGTCTTCCAGCGCGCAGGATCCTCGTACCAGCCGCGCGACAACCCGAACGTGGGATCCGCCTGCGCCAGGCGCAGGTATTCCTCGTTCCAGGAGTGCGGCGAGTCGAGGAACGTGCCCCAGGATCGGATGAAGGATCTGTTCCACGAAGCGAACGGCTCGACGTACTGCAGCGAGTTGTTGAAGAGCCCCTTCCCCTTCAGCTCGTCCAGCGGCTGGTCGCAGATGAAATACAGATAGCCGAGGCTCTGGTCCACGCGCTGGTACAAAGTCGCATCGGCCCGGT
Organism: Steroidobacteraceae bacterium; assembly: GCA_035278165.1. Lineage (GTDB taxonomy): Bacteria > Pseudomonadota > Gammaproteobacteria > Steroidobacterales > Steroidobacteraceae > Steroidobacter. Next base: position 3,835 of record DATEJG010000080.1, on the reverse strand, counting down.
GTTTGACCAGGCTGCCCGGCAGGCCGCGCTCCGCCCACGAGATGAATTCGTAGTACTCCTCGAGCGACTGGGCCGGATTGGTAGTCCGATCGGGATTGACCCGCCTGGCCTGCTCGATGGATGCAACCAGCATGCGCTTGAACTGCGGATCGGCGGCTGCCAGCCGCTTGAGCTCGAGAGTCGCGGGACCGTCGGCGCTTGCGGCGGTCTGCGCCAGGGAACAGGCCAGCGACAGCAGGAGCAGGATCGCAGCGTGCTTCGCAAAGGAGCGTTGCCTTGTCATCGGAACATCCTCCGTTCGTGACGCCGCGCGATGGTAGCTCATCTTCACGGCGCAAGCCGGCCGGATCGGCCTGACTCAGCTGGCGATCCGGAGCGGCGCCGCGCGAAAGATGCGCGTGTCTTGCCCGAGCGGCGTCAACGTCGTCGCGACCGCAGGCGACAGCCACTCGGATTCGCCGAGGCAGAGATAGCCGTCGTGGCGCACGGCGCGCCGGATCGAGTGCAGCGCCAGTTCCTGCACCTCGTGCCCGAGATAGATGAGCACGTTGCGGAAACAGACGAGGTCGAACTCGCCTGCGCCCGGCGGCGGGCGCGCCGCAAGAACGTCGTGGTGACTGAACCGCACTTGCTCGCGCAGCTCGGGGCTGACTTCCAGCGAGCCGTCGATGCGCACCAGGAACCGCTCGCGCAGGTCCTTCGGCAGCTCGTAGAGAGCAGCGTTCGGATAGCAACCGTGCGCGGCCGTCCGCAACGCAGCGGGGTCGATGTCGGTCGCTTCGATCGTCCAGCTCAGGCCCGCTTCGGCGCACAGCATCGCGAGCGTGTACGGTTCCTCGCCGCAACCGCAGCCGACGCTCCAGATCGTGAGCGCCCTGCCCTGCGCCTGCCGCGCAAGCTCCGGCAGCACTTGCCGGCGCAGCATGTCGAACGTCGGCGCGTGTCGATAGAAGCGGCTGATCTTGATCGTGACGTGCTCGAGCAGCCGTGCCGCTTCGCCCTCGCGCTGGCGCAGCAGCTGCAGATAGTCGGCGTACGTCTGCGCGCCGACCGAGATCATCCGGTTCACAGTGCGGCGCGCCACTGTAGGCAGTTTGTATGACGAGAAATCTGTTCCGGTGCGCTCGCGCAGGAGCTGGAGGATTTCGAAGAACGCTGGGTCGTCAATAGCGGGGACGCCGGTCTCAGGACCAGCGAGCGATGACATGTCGAAGTCTCTCCTCGGATGCTGCGCGAGTCGTTCGGATTGTTGATCTCGCGGCAGGGTCGGGGCGGATTTCAGCAAATGCCCGGCGGCGCCACAATGGTCGAGAAAGTTTACAGTGCGCCGCCCGCCCTGTGGCAGGATTCTTCCGGGCCAGGGTCCAAGCACCGGTGTCGGGAGGACTGATGGACAAGCCGCGCATCTTCCTGGGCTCGTCGGCAGCGCAGACGAAGCTGTTGCAGTCGTTGACGCGAGGTCTCGAGGACATCGCGCAAGTGGAGCCCTGGACCGCTTCGTTCAATCCCGGCACTACGACGCTCGGGCGGCTGCTCGAGCTCACGCGCCAGGTGGATTTCGCCGCCTTCGTGTTCGCGCGCGATGACTGGACCGTCAAAGGAGCTGCAGCCGCCGGCGCCGAGGCCGGGCAAGCTTCGCCGCGCGACAACGTCGTGTTCGAGGCCGGGCTGTTCGGCGGCGTGCTCGGCCTGCAGCGCACTTTCATCCTGCATGCGAGCGGCGCAAAGCTGCCGACCGACCTGCTCGGACTCACCTGCATCCGGTATGGAGAAGAGCTGACTGCCGCCGAGATCAAAGGCATCAACCAGAAGCTGCGCAAAGCAATCCAGACCGAGGGCCGCAGCGCCGGCATCGAAGGCTTGTGGTGGCAGTTTTCGCTCACGGAGCGCAGCGCCGAGGAGCCCTCGGCAATGAGCCTGTTGCGGATCGCGCGCGACCGCAATGGGATGCTGGAGGTGTCCGGACGCTCGTGGCAGGCGGACGGCATGTTGTCGGCGCGCTATCGCAGCGAAGCCGCGAGCGAGCGCAAGGATCCCGCAGGCGTCTTCTACTACTGGAAGGGCGAACGGCCCCGCAGCTCGAACGCGCCGCAGGTGGATGGAACGGGCGAGATCAGAATCGAGTCCGCGGATCGTGCCGCCGGCTACTGGACGACGTTTCTGCCGAACCTCAGCGCACGGACCTCGGGAGTGTATCTGCGTGCAGATCCGGAGGATCTCGCGATCCTCGACGGACGCGACGACAAGAAGCGCGCCGAGCTGATCGCTCAGCAGCTGCAGCGGTGGGAATCGGTCAGGAACGCGTGAACTCGTCGAGCCGGGCGGCGTCCGCGCGGCCGCGGACCTCGGCGAAGGTCCACTCGCGCAGCAGCTGGCCGTTCTCCCAGACCGTCACCATCGCATCCTCGTATCCCGGCGGCTTGACCACGTCGGCCAGCGATGCCGCTTCCGGCGGCACTGGCACCGTCTGGAAGGCGCCGAGCTGCCGGTGCTGCAGCAGAGTCATGCGGCCGCGCTTGCTTTGCTTGCCCTGGTCCGTGATGGGCTCCTTGTAGACATCGATCCAGCGACCGTCGATGCGCGCCGCCGAGCATTTGAGCGCGAACTTCTGCGTGTCGCGATGCAGCTGCTGGAGCAGCGCGCCGCCCATGCCGAACGTCAGATTGTCGGTGGCGTACCCCGCGCCGGTCGCGCGCTCGAGGATTGCCCGGATGCTGTCCGGATTGATCCCGTCGCCCTGGATCACGCGAACGTGGTTCAGCAGCTTGTAGCCCTTGCCGGTCATCGTGTGACCGAACGCCTCGTCCAGCAGCACGAGACACTGGTGCACGACCTGCACCGGATCGCCGGAGTCCGGGCGCACGACCAGCGTGGCGCCGGACGCGATGACCTCGTTCTTCAGCGTCTTGCCCCAGTGCTCGCGGATCGCGTGATAGATGTCGTAGCTGTCGGAAACCACGGCGAGGAGCGAGCCCGGCTTCGCGAACTGCCGCAGCATGTTGCGGTACGCCTCGACCTCGTTCTCGCGGCCCCAGCTGGTGATCGTGCTGTGCTCGGCTGCCGGAATCGAGAAGCCCGCCATCGGCTCGTGGTAGTGCGCACGCGCTGCCATCAGCGCCAGCACGTTGTCGGTGCCCAGGAAGTTGACGAGGTGCGCCGAGCCGCCGAGCGCCGCCGACTCGGCACTCGACACGCCGCGCGAGCCGAAATCGTGCAGCTTGAAAGGCAACTGCTGCGCCGGCGCGTCGCTGGTGCGTTCGAGGAACTGGCGGACCGTCTGCTTGATGTGCCAGCTGATCGTCGCCACCGTCACCGGGTACCACAGGCGCAGCAGCATCGTCTCCAGGTACGAAGGCACCCAATACGCGAGCGGGTCCGTCGACTCGATCGTCACCAGCGCGTTGTGCGTCGGCACGACGGTGCCTTCCGGTACGGCGCGGATGCGGATCGGCATGTGCCCGCCGTGCCGATCGATGATCGAGCGCCAGCCCGCCTCGTTGAACGGCTCGCCATGAGCAGCGAACACATCGCGCGCTTCGGCGATATCCGCGGGGGTGATCGGCCAGGCCAGGTATTCCTTGAGAATGGCCTGCAAGCCGTAGAAGAGCGTGCGGTCGTACAGGCCGCCGCGCGACTCGACGTAGAAGAACGTCGCATCGGTACCCGGCGGGTACTGCAGCCAGTGGCTTGCCTTGTAGCTGTCGGTGTTGAGCAGCAGGTTGGTGAGGCATTGCATGATGTGTCTACTGCACGCTCTCGTACACCGCATCGCGCAGGTCCGTGGTGAACTTGCCCCACATGCCTTCCAGAGCGGTGTTGGTCAACGCGACGACCG
>DATEJG010000079.1:0-7527 GCA_035278165.1 Steroidobacteraceae bacterium | reverse complement strand
AGCAGTGCACCATTGCTGCACTGCTGACTTTCCCCCGCTTTTCTCTCCCGGCACCGTTCTCAGCGGTCGCGCGTGTAGCGCATCACGTAGTTCGTTTCCCAGGTGCGGCCGCCGTCGGCCGAGAAAGCCTGCTCCCACTGCATCTCGCGGGGGCCGAGGGACTTGAAAATGCCGCGCACGCGGATCGGCTTGCGTTCGAAGGTGTCGTCCGCGAAGAAGGTGCCGACGCCGTCGTGGAACGTGCCGACGCCATCTACGGTGACCTGCGTCGGATTGCGGCCGTCCAGCGACCAATCGGTCCAGACGTTGGTGGTGGCATCGAAAGCGCGCAGGCCCAGCGAGCGATAAGTGGTTCCCGCCCGATGCACGACACTGTCGTTGAAGTTCGCGATCCCGCCGAGGATCGCCTGGCAACGCGTCGTGCCGGCGTATTCCTCCCACTCATCGCTGCCGGCCAGCCGTTGCTTCAGGCGGCGGTGCTCGACTTGCCACGCCCCGAAAAAGAAATCGAAATCGTGCGCCGCGCCTGCGGCCGCAGGATCAGGTGCCGCGGGACCGCGCGTAGGGACGCCGGCCACGGCTGCGAGCAGCGAGAGTCGCAACAGATCGCGACGTCGAGTATCGATCGGCATGCCTCGCAGCGTGCCTCCGGCCCGAGCACGCAGGAAGAGCCATTCACGCGGCGCGCTCAGTGCCACTCGGAGCAGCTGCTCGCAGCAGGCGTCGCAGTGTGACGGTCTCGTTCGGAATCAGCGGCCGCGCCCAGGCGCTGATGCTCAGGATGTAGCCGAGCGTGAGGAACAGCACCGTCAAGGCGACGCGCAGTCCGAGCCAGTCGCCGAGCACACCGACGAGCAGCGGCACCAGCGCGCCGCCGAGTATTCCGGTGCAGAGAATTCCCGAAAAGGCTCCGTGATGGCGCGGCATCGAGTTGAGCGCGAGCGAGAAAATCACCGAGAACATCACCGACAGGAAGAAGCCGGCGACCGGGAATGCCCACACGGCAACGGGGGCCGTGCCGAACAAGGCCAGCGCGACGCACAGTACTGCGGCGACGGAAAACACGGCCAGCACGACGCGCGAATCGAGCAGGCGCAGCAGCACCAGGCCGAGCAGGCAGCCGACCGACATCAAGCCCCAGAAAGAAGCAACGGCGTGCGCGCCCTCCACGGTCGGCGACAGCCCGTGATACGTGCTGAGGAACTGCGACATCCAGTTCGCCAGGCTCTGCTCGGTGCCGACATACGCCACGATGCCGAGAAAGAACAGTCGCACGTGCCTGTCGCCCAGCAGCTGCCGATACGTTTGGCGAGTGCCGGCGCGCTCATCCTCCTGCAGCTCGATGGCCGGCAGCGGCAGAGCACGGGTGACGCCGATCACCAAAGCGAAAATTGCCGCGAAGACAGCGTAGAGCGCGACCCACGGCAGGCTCGCCGGCGCCAGCGCCAGCACGGCGCGCACCCATCCGGCGCCGCCCTCGCCTTGCATCAGCGCTGCAAACACCAATGGGCTGACGAACGACGCCAGGCCGAACACCAGCTGCCCCATCACCGAGAAGAAGGCGAAGTGCGCCTCGCCGCCCGCAGTGCGCGTCAACGGATTGATCACGACCTGCAGCATCGCCATGCCGAGGCCGATCACGAACAGGCCGCCGATGACCACGAAGTAGCCCGGCAGCAGCGCGATCGCCAGCGCGCCGAGCAGATCCAGCGCGAACGCGACGATGAGTATCGCGCGCGCGCCAAACCTTTCGACCAGCATGCCGGCAGGAATCGAGATCACGCCGTAGGCCAGGAAGAACGAGAACGGCAGGAACCCCGCGAGGCCGAGACTCAGGCCGAAGTCGCGGATGATGATCGGCATCAACGGCCCGATGATGTTCGTCACGAACGAGATGACGAACCAGACCGACAGGATGTAGCCGATGATGCGGACGCGGTTGCGCATTGCTGCAACCACGCGTGCCCTACTGCGCGAGCCGCAGCCGTGGCAAGTCGACGTGCGCCGCGAGCTCGCCGGCCTTGATCGAGCGCCGCGGGAAGCGCGAGATGATCGACGCTGCGGCTCGACACCCGGCTTCGAGCGCACCGCTCAGCTCGTGACCGTTCAGGCGCGCGACCAGATAGCCGGCATTGAATGAATCACCGGCGCCGATGGTATCGAACACGGCGGTTGCGACCGCACCGGCGCGCACGGTCGCACCGTCCTGGATGCCGACTGCGCCTTGCGCGCCGTTCTTCACGATCAGCGTGGCGCCGGGCTTGAGCCGTTGACTGACCTGCAGCATCGCGTCGCGGAAATCCGGGCGATCGCCGAGGCTCGCGACTTCCATCTCGTTGAGCAGCACGTGATCGCAACGCTCGACCCAAGCGAGCATCTCCACGCGCAGCTGATCGTTCCAGTTCCCCGACGGCCACCCGGTGTCGAGCGCGACCTGATAGCCCAACGCGGCGACCTCCTCGATCAGACGTGCATAGCTGCCGCGCAGCCTTGGGGTCAGGAACACACCGGACAGCAGCGCGATGCTCGGCCGGTGCCTGGCTCGCGTCAGAAACGGGTGAACGTGCTGATAGTCGAACGCTTCGAGATGCCCGCGCGTCGTCAGGAAGGTGCGCTCGCCGCAGGCGTGAATGATGCCGACCGAAACCGAGGTGGCGAGATCGCAGACCGGCAGCGAGGAATTGACGCCGCGGAACTGCTCGCTGAGCCAGCTGCCGAGGCTGTCATTGCCGACCAGCGACACGAGCCGGCACGGCACGCCGAGATAGCTGGCGGCCAGCGCTGCGTTTCCGGCGGATCCGCCGGGGCGCAGCTCGCTGTGATCCATCAGCGATTCGGTGCCGATCGCCGGCCAGCGCTCGATCGGGCCGAGCACGACGTCGACACCGACGTCGCCGATGACCGTGAGCGCAGGCGCAGTGTGGTGCTGATCCATGGACCGGGAACCCTCCCTCGCGAAGAGTAGGGTTCGACGGCCGCGACTGTCAACGAATAAACACAATCATTGTGACAAACGCCGATCAGAGGCGGCCGAGCCCACCCGCGGTCCGCCCGCCGAGCAACCCTTCGACACGCGACTGCTCCGGCCGCTGCTGCATCAGCATCTCGAAGCGCGGCGAGAGCATTTCGTAGATGGGCAGCACCGCCGCGCCGAGGATCGAGCTGTCCTCGTCGTGTTCCGACAGCAGGATGCGATTTTGCGCCGAGGCCACGCCGGCGCGCACCGAGCCGTGCAGCGGCTCGGCCAGCGCGACTATGTGCTCGACCAGCGCCTTCGGCGCGGAGCCGCCGATGACGATCGTTTCGGGATCCAGCAGGTTTTCGATCATGCGCACGGCATTGCGCAGATGAACGGCCGCATCGCGGCACCACGCCGCGAGCGCAGGATCGCGCCGGGCGAGCAGTTGGACGAGCTCGGTCCCGCCGTCTTTCATGTCCGCCCGCCCGAGCGCTTCGGCGAGGGAGTGCAGCGACAGGTAACGCTCCAAGCAGCCCTTGTTACCGCAGTAGCAGGCCTTGCCGTCGGGCACGATCGGCACATGACCGATTTCCGTCGCATTGCTGTTCGCGCCCTTGTACGCCGAGCGGTTTGCGACCAGCGTGCCGCCGAGACCGACGCCGAAGTGCACGTAGAAGAAATTGTGGAGGTTCTTCGCGATGCCGAACAGGGATTCGCCGAGTGCGCCGGCGACGCTGTCGACGCTGTAGATGACCGGCAGGCCGCTGATCCGGTGCAGCTCATCGAGCGCGGAAAGATCGGTCCAACCCTCGAGCGCGGTCGGTCCGACGAAGCTCATGCTGCTGACCGCGAACGGCCCCGGCAACGCAACGCCGACGCCACGCACCCGTCCGGTGGACGCTGCCAGGCTCGCGAGCTCGTTGACTGCTGCAACCATCGCGGTCAGCGCGCTGCGCCGGTCGTGCGTGTCGACCTCGATGTCCTGCTTGCGGATCACCTGGCCCACCAGGTTGACCAGCGCCGCGCGCATGCGGCCGGGCTCGATCGTGATGCCGATCGAGGTGCCGCCATTCGGGTTCAGCTCGAAAACGATCGGCGGCTGACCGCGCGACTTCGCCACCTTGAGACGCCGCGCGACGACGAGGCCGACCGACTTGAGGTCCGACGTGATGTTCGCGACGGTCTGCGGGCTGAGCGCGACCCGATCGACGATGTCCTTGCGCGACAGCGATCCATGGCGACGGATGACGTCGAGGACGATGCGCCGGTTGTACGGCGCGCTCGACTGCTGGTTGGTGCCCCTGCTGACCATGCCTCTACTCTATTGCAAGAAGCACATGCTGCCTGTGCATAATAAAAACATCCATTAGATGTAATTATTGACACCGGCGTTTGGCGGGACTATGGTCCGGCCAATGACGCACGGTCCTTCGCCGACCGGCATCGGGGATCAGGGGATACCTTTCCGGCATTACAGGGGGCGGAATCATGCTCACCGTCGACAAGAACGGCGCGTGCACGCGCAGAGTTTTCGGAACCCTCGCTTGTGTGACCACGCTCTCCACGCTGTGCATCGGCCCTGCCCTCGCGGCCGACAGCGGCGACGGCGGCAGGCTCGAGGAAATCATCGTCACTGCATCGAAGCGTGAAACGAACTTGATGCAGACGCCGCTCGCGATCACCGCATTCACGCAGGACTATCTGGATCGCGAGGGCATACGCAATGCGCGTGACCTCGCCGGCACTGCTCCCAATGTGCAGCTCGGCACCGGCGCGGATTCCGGCACGGCCGCGACCATTCGCGGCGTGACCTCGACGGACTTCACCGAGGTCGGTGAAGGCGCCGTGGCGATCCACCTCGACGGCTTCTATTCGCCGCGCCCGCAAGGGACGCTGGCACTGCTCTACGACATCGAGCGCATCGAAATCCTGCGCGGACCGCAAGGCACGCTGTTCGGCATGAACTCCTCGGGCGGCACCATCAACATCATCCCGGCGAAGCCCGACTTCAACGACAGCTTCGCCAAGGTCGAAGCGTCCTTCGGCAACTACGACGGCAAGCAGGGGCGCGCCATGTTCAACCTCGCCGTCAACGACAAGTTCGCGCTGCGCGCCGCCTTCATCGTCGACCAGCACGACGGCATGCTGACCCAGGGCAAGGACACGACCGACATCGGCTACGAGGCCAACGGCATCGAGCTCGACGGCATTCCCGACGTCGATCAACGCCGCAACCGCGATGTCGGTCGCAGCGACTGGTACAACAACGCCGACCAGTGGGGCGCTCGCCTCATCGGCCGCTGGGAAGCGACCGACCGGCTGGAAGCGACCGGCACCTTCTCGCACTTCTCCGACCAGGGCGCCGGCGACATCGATTTCATCGACTGCGAGCAGGCCGCCGGCACCGTGAATGCGTGCAGCCACGGCCTGCGCTACGTGAACATCAACGTGCCCGGCAAGAAGGACCTGACGATCGACGACTATCAGCTGAAGCTGGTCGCGAGCCTCAACGAGCACATGGCGCTCGAATACCGCGGCTCCTATCAGGATCAACAGCGCCAGCAGATCGAAGATGTCGACGGCGGCACGCGCCCGGCCGCCGACTGGTCCTCGATCGGCGAGCCGCAGACGCCGGAAGCGGCCGAGACGGGTTACTACCCGATCTGGGACGAAAGCTGGAACACGCGGCACAGTGCCTACCGCACGATGACGCACGAGCTGCAGTTCAAGTCGACCGGCGAGAACCGCCTGCAGTACGTGGCCGGCCTGTACTACCTGCACGAGAACAAGTCGATCCGCTACGACATGGAGATGCTGACCAACAAGTCGTACTTCGAAGATCCGGATCTGCCGCTCGGCTTCAATCCCGACGGTCTGCCCGACAGCTGGGTGTTCGACCAGGCGAAGCGCACGACGACGTCGAAGGCTGCGTTTGCGCAGCTCGACTATCGCATCGTCGAAAAAGTGAACCTGACGTTCGGCTATCGCTACTCCGACGACGAGAAGGCCGACCACAATGGCATGACATACGCGTTCTGGGAGGGCTCGGCCGACTGGTACAACGGCGAGCACGAGCCGACCGGCCTGCGCGCGCATCAATCGAACGACTTGACCGACGACATGGGGAGCGGCGCGCCGCTCGGCACGGTGATGCCCGCATCGGACCCCAACAACGTGAAGAAGAGCTGGAGCCAGGGCACCTATCGCGTCGGCGCGCAGTACTTCCCGAACGACGACCACATGGTGTTCGCGTCGCTCGCGACCGGGCACAAGATGGGCGGCATGTACGAGATGGCCGATGCCTGCAATCACGGCTGCCCGATCCTGCTGGCCTACGATCCGGAGGAGGTGAAGACCTACGAGCTCGGCTGGAAAGGCACGATGCTCGACGGCCGCGTGCGCGTGAGTGCGACTGCGTTCTTCAGCGACTACACCGACATGCAGAGCACCGGCGACAAGGTGATCGGCGTCGACCAGGATCCGGAAAGCCCGAACTTCGGCGAGCCGGTCACGGCGTGGACCACCGACAACCTGTCGAGCTCCGAGATCAAGGGACTGGAGCTGGAGTTCGATCTCATTCCGTGGACCGACGGCCGGCTGTTCGGCTACCTGGCGCTGCTCGACACGTCGATCGAGGACCCGGGCACGTTCCAGGACGGCTATGCCTGCGCCGAGCGCATCATCTACGAGCAGGCGGAATGCGGCGATCCGCAGGTGTCCGACATCCGCGGCAATCGCCTGCCGTTCGCGCCCGAGTACTCCGCGACGCTGAACTACGAGCACAGGTTCGGGCTCGCGTCGGGGTTCTCGATCGTGCCGTTCGCCTCGGTGCACTGGCAGAGCAAGATGTGGTTCGACACGCTCAATTACGACGGCGCACACCTGTCGCAGGCGCAGGACTCGTACGCCAAGCTCAACCTCAGCGTGCGGCTGAATGCGCCCGAGGAGCGCTACTACGTCGAGCTGTTCGGCGACAACGTGACCGATGAGGACACCAAGAACTTCTTCGGCTTCAATCGCGGCGTGGTCAAGGGCTACTACGATCCGCCGCGCATCTACGGGCTGCGGATGGGCTATTCGTTCTAGCGACATTCCCCAAGGATCGCCGCATGAGACTACTGCTGAGCCCCCTCGCGCTCGCGTTGCTGGCATGTTCCTGCTGTCATGCACAGGACGGCACGCGAGCGCCCTCTCCCCTGCTGGTGCACGTCAACCAGGTCGCGCTGGAGCGTACCGGGCCGAAGTCCGCGATCATCGAGTACGCGGGCTCGGCCGACGCCGGTACCTTTACTGTGTTCAAGGACGGTGCCGCGCTCCAGAACGGAACGCTCACCGCACTGCCGCTGTTCACCGAGTGGGCTGCAGGCAGGAAGTACTTCAAGGCCGACTTCTCCGCGCTCGCCGCGAACGGGCGTTACAGCGTCGAGGCGACCGTCGGCGGCGTGCGTGCACGCTCGGCTGAATTCGCGGTTGCGGACAACGCGACGTTCGTCACGACTGCAGCGGCGGTGCTCGACTACTACCGCGCGAACCGGCACACCAAGCCTGCTGACAGACATATCCGCATC
>DATEJG010000078.1:0-11185 GCA_035278165.1 Steroidobacteraceae bacterium | reverse complement strand
GCGTGAGCGCCCGCGCTTTGGTCGCGTCCGGTTGCGTGATCCGCTGCGTCAGCTGCAGCGCTTTCTGGAATTCGCCGCTGGCCGCCTCGACCCGCGCCAGCTGCAGCAGGGCTTGCGGATCGTCCGGCGCCAGCTTCAGCGCCTGGTCCAGCAGCGCGCGCTCCTGCTCGTACTGTTTGAGCCCGTCGCGCGCCCGCGCTTCGACGACGAGGCGCTGCAGCTGCGGCGTCTCGCGATCCTCCTTGAGCATGGCGAGAACGTCGTCGTAACTATTGCGGGTCAGCGCCAGCTCGTAGCGCAGCTCGGCCGCACGCGACGCCGGCAAGCCGGCCTGCAAGGCTCGCGCGATCTCCTTGTCCGCGCTGTCCACGTCGCCCAACCACAGCGACAGCTCCGCCAGGAACAGACGCGCCTGCGCATGCTCGGGCTCGCGCTCCAGGATCGTCTTCGTTTCGCTCATCGCCGAGCGATAGTTGCCTGCAGCGAAGTCCGCGCGTGCGCTCTCCAGCCGCTGGTCGCTGCTCTTCCAGAAGTCGCAGGCGGCGAGGCTCCAGCACGCAACGAGCAGAATCAGCAGAGACGACGGGCGCTTCATGGGGAGTGCTACAGCTCTTTGGGGATGAGGCCCGCGATCGCCGAGCCGTGATTGCGCCAGAAGCTGTCGATCAGCTCGACTGCACCCGTGCAGTCGGCCTGGCACGCAGCGGCCAGCGCGATCGTGCCCGCCGGCACCGGACGCCACGCCGCTTTCAGGCCGTAGTACAGCTGCGCGAAGGCCGGCACGGCAGTGTGACGACCGTCGATCGCGTAGGTTTGCGCGATGGCCCAACGATGGCTCGCCGCATCCGCGACGACGAGCAGCATCATGGAATCGCCGCGCCGCTGCGAGTCCACAATCGTCCAGTGTCCGGAGGGCGCCACCGAATTGCTGAAGAAGATCAGCTCGTGACCGCGAGCCTGCCGGCCGTAGACGTTGACGTATACCTGCACCGCGCCTTGCGGCGATGTGTATGCAGCCAGCCGCTCGTCGGCCGGCGCTTCGAAGCGCGGTCGCCACAGAGCGTCGGCGGGCATCGGACCCTGCCACTCGCCGGCCATGATCGGTAGCGGTGCAAGCCGCGGCCTGCCGAACGTGGTGTCGTTGCCGGTCATGACCACGAGGATGGGCACGCACAGGCAGGCGGCAGGCAGCAACCAGTGAGCGCCGCGAATCGATTCCATCGCCGGCGCGTGCGGCCGCTCCGGCTCCGCATGCGAAGCGCCCTTGCTCAGGCGCCGCGCGATCCAGATTACGGCGAGCAGCAGCGGCACGAACATGATCCAGCCGAACGTAATGTGATCCTGCGCGACCAGGTAGTGCTCCATGTTCGACACGTGGCCGGCGTAGATGATCACGATCACGCGCACCCAGTTCACGACCAGCGCCAACGCCGCCGTGAACGCGATCAGCAGCGCGGCACGCTTGCCTCGGAGTCCTTGCGTCGCAGCCAGCAGCACTGCGAAGGCCAGGCCGACCAGCAGATAGCGCTTGCCGCTGCAGCCTTCGACGATCGCGAAGGTGCCCTCGGGGATGGTGACCGTGTGGCTCTCGACCGTCGCGGGCACCTGCAGGAGCCACAGCGCAGACTCGGCGACAGCGGTCGTCACCAGTTGCAGCAGCGGCACGAGCTGATCCCAGATCGGGATGGAGAAATACAGATAGCCGAGCGGCGCGGCGACGCGCCTCGCTACTTCACGACCGAGTGCGGCATACACGGCAAGCAGAATGATTACGGGCGCGAGCAGCTGCTGAACGATCTCGCTGTTGCCGTGATAGGCGATCACCCATACACCGATCGCCCCTGCCAGGAGCGGCAGCGCCGCAGCCCGCGGTCGAACCGCGCTCGCGTCGATCCTCTTGCGCAACAGCAGCAGCCAGACGAGCGACACTGCCGCGATCAGGTAACCGTGCCGATAGTCGTAGACGCTCTGCCAGAACCGGCTGAGGCCGCTGAACGTCGACCAGAGCGCGCCGACGCCGAGCACGCACAGCCCATAAACGAGCGTTGCCGGACTCATGACTGAGCTGCTGCGGAGCAAGCGCCCGATCTGTAGAGCCTGCGCTCGCATCGGTCAGCCTTGCTGCGCCCGTCCGGAGGTGCGCAGGCCGTAGCGATCCATCAGGTCGTACAGCGTGGGACGCGTCATGCCGAGCAGCTCGGAAGCGCGCGAGATGTTGCCGTCCACGATCGCGAGCACCTGCGTGATGGCCTGGCGCTCCGCGCGGGCGCGCACTTCGCGCAGGTTGAACATCGCGGTGCCGGACTCGCCGGGCGCAAGGCCGAGATCGTTGGCGGTGATCAGCGCGCCGTCGGCCATGATGACCGCCGCCTTCACTTTGTTCTCCAGCTCGCGCACGTTGCCGGGCCACGGATACGCCTCGAGCGCAGCATTCGCATCTTCGGTGAACCCGCGCTTCGGCCGGCCGTGCGCGCCGCTGTACTTGCGCAGCAGAGCATGCGCGATCACCGTCGCCGCGCCGCGTCGCTCGCGCAGCGGCGGCACGTCGACGGTCACCTCGCCGATGCGGAAGTACAGGTCCTGCCGGAAGCGCTCCGCCGCGATCAGCGCCTGCAGATCCTTGTTGGTCGCGCACACGACGCGAACGTTGACCGGAATCTCCTGGCGCCCGCCGATGCGCTCGATGACGCGGTTCTGCAGGAAGCGCAGCAGCTTGCCCTGCAACGGCAGCGGCATGTCGCCGATCTCGTCGAGGAACAGCGTGCCGCCGTCGGCCACTTCGACTTTGCCGAGCGTCTGCTTCACCGCGCCGGTGAACGCGCCCTTCTCGTGACCGAACAGCTCGCTCTCCAGCAGCTGCTCCGGGATCGCCGCGCAGTTGATCGCCACGAAGCGGGCATCCTTGCGCCCGCTCTGACTGTGCACGGCGCGTGCGAGCAGCTCCTTGCCCGTGCCACTCTCGCCGAGGATCAGCACGGACACATCCGTGGGCGCGACCTTCTCGATCATGCGGCACACCCGCCGCATCGAATCGTCGGTCGCGATCAGGCCCTCGAACGGCGAATGCAGCTGCGCCTCCGACAGCACGCGGTTCTGCTCTTCCAACGCATGGATGTGGAAGGCGCGCCGCACGATCAGGCGCAGCACGTCGGTATCGACGGGCTTCTGATAGAAGTCGTAGGCGCCGAGCGAAACCGCGCGGACCGCGTTGTCGCGATCGTGGTTGCCGGTGACGACGATGACCTTGGTCTGCGGCGCGAGGGTGAGGATCTCGCGCAGCGTCTGCATGCCCTCCTGCACGCCCTCGGGATCCGGCGGCAGTCCCAGGTCCTGCAGCACGACGGGTGGCTCGAAGCGCCGCAGCTGCGCCAGGGCCTCGCTGCGCGTCGCGCTGAACAGCACCTCGTGCTCGTCGAAGCACCACTTGAGCTGCTTCTGCAGCCCCAGGTCGTCCTCGACGATCAGGAGTCTCGGTTTGTCCTCGCTCATTCTTGCTGCCTCATTCTGTCCAACCGGCTCACCCCGGACCGGTTGCGCCAGCCACGGCCGGCGTGGCGCGGGCAGGTTCGCAGGCCGGGATCATAATCGTGAAGCGCGTCCCCTGTCCGGGACTACTCTGCACTTCCACGCTTCCGGACAGGCGGTGGATGTACTCGCGCACCTGGTAGGCGCCGATGCCCATGCCCTTCGCGCCCTTGGTGCTGTCGAACGGCCGGAACAGCCGGTCGCGCACGAAGTCGGCATCCATTCCCAATCCGGTATCGCTGACGATCAGCTGCGCCACGCCGCCATCCTGTCTCACCGCGACGGTCACGGTCCCGCCGGCGCTGGTCGCATCCTGTGCGTTGCGGATTACATGCTCGACTACCGTCGTCAGGCGCTCGGGATTGGCCTGCACCAGCGCAGCTGTCAGCTCCTGCAACACCGGGCGCGGCCGGCGCTCCTCGCAGCGGCGCGCAGCCTCGCGGGCGATCTCGGGAAGATCGACGCGCACTACCCGCTCCGGCGCGCTCGAGCCGCGCAGCTGATCGATCAGGCGCGTCATGCGCTCGACGGCGTTGCCGATCGTGCCGATGGCGTCGTCGATGAACTCCGGGTTGCGCTTGTGGCGCTCGTAGTTGTCGACGATCAGCCGCAGCTGCGCGGCGGAGTTCTTCAGGTCGTGCATCATGAAAGCCGTCAGGCGGTTGTAGGCCTCGAACTGGCGGCTTTCGGTGAGCTTGCGATCGGCCTCCTGCTGCGCGATGTGCGTGGCCACGTGGCGCCCGACCGTCTTGAGCAGGTCGCGATCCTCGTAGGTGAGCTCGAACGGCGGCGGCGGCTCGTACAGCAGCACGAACCCCATCAGGCGCTCGAGCTGCAGGAGCGGTGAGACGATGCGGAAGCCGCGCCGCGCGTTGAGCCAGTCCGGCAGCACGAAGTTGCCGTACATGTCCGGCGCGCGCTCCAGCTCCTGCAGATCGACGATCCATTGCGTGCGGGCCAGGAATGCCGGCAGGTCGGCGCTCGCCGGCAGCGGCTCGAGCCCCTCGATCTCATCGAGGCGGCCGGGCCAGGCCGCCGCGGGCACGAAGCGGCCCCCGGACTCGTCGGCGAGCCACAGGATGCCGGCCGGGCTCGAGAAGATCTGCGCGATCGCGGCGACCGCGGTGCGGCGCACGTCTTCTTCGTCGCCCGATGACAGCGTGCTGATGAATCGCAGCCACTCGAGCCGATAGTCGTACTTGTTACGGTAGAAGTGCTTGCTCAGAAACACACGCGCGCGCCGCCGCAGGACCGACGAGCCGACCAGCAGCACCAGCAGCAGCAGCGCGCCGCCGAAGAACACGATCTGGCCGAGACGTCCCCAGCTGCCGCCGAAGTCGCGCACGTAGTAGCCGCCCGCCGCCATCAGCAGCAGATAGGCGCCCACGCCCATGAACGTCGTCGTATAGAAGACCGCCTGCCGCGAGACGAACACGTCGAGCGACCAGCGCGGCTCGCGCTGCACGGCAATCGCGATCAGCGGCGCGGCGAACGCGATGATGGCGCCGCGCGCGTTCCACGCGTCGGCCATGATTCCCCGCAGCAGCTCGGCCTGCGAATACAGGAACAGATCGAAAGCGAACAGCGCGCCGACGCCGCAGACGAAATACTTGAGCGAGTCGCGGGCGGCCTCGCCGGAGTTGCGGAAGATCTGCTCCAGCAGGATCAGCCCGAGGAGCGAGGTCGCGAGCCCCATGCGCGACAACAGCAGCTCCGGCGGCAGCAGCAGGTATCCGCGGCTCTGCAGTACCGACAGCACGGGGAGCGCAAGCAGGGCGAGCACCGGCGCAGCGCGCGCCAGCAGCTTCAGCCCGGTCGGCGCGTTGTTACCGGCGATCGCGCAGAGCGCGAACAACCAGGCGCCGTTGCGCAGGACCTCCGCGAGGTAGAGCGGCAGCATCGCGGCGCGGCCGATGAACGCTTGTCCGGTCAGCAGCAGCGCCCATGCAGCGGTGATCACGCTCGCGGTGATGAGGTAGACACCAGGGCGGCGCCCGCGCCAGCTCACCATCATGAGCACGGCCAGCAGCATGAATGCGGCAGCAGCGATGCCGTAGCCGATGGCCCCCACGACGTTCATGCATCCCCCGTCGGCGCGGTTGCGGCGGTCCCCTTCACCGCGCTCCTTTACCCCACACGATGACTTCTACGGTCTGCACCAGGATCGCGATGTAGAAGATCAGGCTGTGATTCTTGACGTAGTACAGATCGTACTGAAGCTTCTCCACCGCGTCCTGCTCCGAGGAGCCGTATGGGTAGCACAGCTGGGCCCAGCCCGTGATGCCCGGCTTGATCGAGTGCCGCTCGCGATAGTAGGGAATCGTCTCGTTGAGCTGCTCGACGAACTCCGGGCGCTCCGGGCGCGGCCCGACGAAGCTCATCTCCCCGCGCAGCACGTTGAGGATCTGCGGCAGCTCGTCGATGCGCGTGGTGCGGATGAAGGAGCCGACGCGCGTGACGCGGCTGTCGTTCTTCTGCGCCCACTGCGCCTGCCCGCCGCGCTCGGCGTCCTCGCGCATGCTGCGGAACTTGAGCAGCTTGAACGGCTTGCCGTACTGGCCGACGCGCACCTGCCGATAGAAGATCGGCGCACGCCATCCTTCGCTCAGCTTGATCGCCGCCGCGGTCAGCAACATCACCGGCGCCGCGGCTGCCAGCATCGCGAAGCTCGCCGCCACGTCGAACACTCGCTCGAAGATGCTCTGCGCGCGCCCCTGGCGGAAGCCCTCCGCAAAGATCATCCAGCTCGGGTTGAGGATATCGAGCCGCACCTTGCCGGTCTCGCGCTCGAGGAACGTCACGAGGTCGCTGATCTCGACGCCTTCGAGGCGGCACTCGAGCAGCTGGTCCATCGGAAAGCGCCGGCGGCGATCGTCCATCGCCACCACGATCTCGTCGATGCGCTGCTCCTCGCAGTAGCTGAGCAGGTCCTGGTTGGTCCGCACCAGCTGCTCGTGATCGCGCAGCGCCGAGAGCTCATCGCCCTCTGCAGTGACGTAGCCGACGACGACGAACCCGCGCCGGTCCGAGCGGCGGCGCAAGCGCGCGATGCTTCCGGCGCGCCGGCCGGCGCCGTAGACGAGGACGCGTCGCTTGAAGACGTCCTCGTCGACGACCAGATCGAACACGATGCGGACGGCTGCGACCGCGCCGAACGAAACCAGCGTGCTGAGCAGCAGCGCGCCGCGCTCGATGCGCAACGCAGGCAGCAGGTAGACGATGACCGCGATCACCATCGCGCCGCCGAGCATGCTGGCCGCGACTCGCGACAGCAGACCCGCGAGGCGCGCGCGTTGCCGCGAGTTGTACAGGCCCATTGCGGCCATGCTCACGAACATGATCCCGGCGAACAGCAGGCTGTGCGGCACCCAGGGCGCAGGATGCGGTACCGCACCAGCCGGCTCCGCCAGCGTCAGCGGCGCGACATAGTGCAACGCGGCAAGGAATATCGCCCCTTCGAGGACGGCCAGAAGCGCAAGCGGCAGCTGCCAGTAGTGCTGAAAGATCCGGATCGTCACGTGATCGTCGCGCCGCTTGTTGGTCTACGCATCGAGGTACAGGCCGCCAGCGCCGGTCGCAAGCGCGGCCGGGCGTCATTGAGCAAGACGAGAGCCCCTCCCGCCAGAGACCAAAAGTCTAGTGAGTTTGATAGGTCAGCCCCGTGAAGGCAGTCACAGGGATTACTGTCAAATCGGCGAAACCCCCAATCCCGCTCAATTGACAATCATTCGCATTTATATTTACATACGCCCCAGTCACAGCCCGAGACCGGAAGCGCCCACGATGTACGTCTGCGTCTGCCATGCGATCAGCGACCGTCAGATCCGCGAAGCGGTGGAACGGGGCGCGGAGTCGCTGACCGAAGTGCAGGCCTATCTGCCCGTCGCCAGCTGCTGCGGCCGCTGCGAGGATTCGGCGCGCGAGGTCATCGACTCCTACATCGAATCCGCCGCCCGCCCCGTCGCGGCCTGAACTCGCCGCCGTCCGGCGGCACCCCGCTCCCACCTCAGTTGCCTGTTTGCGCCGCGCTCGCCAAGATCGCGGCTTTCGCCCCTGCCCGGAGCTCGAGCCATGCAAGGTAACCCGCTCGTCCTGCGTCACCTCAACGCCATCCTCAAGAACGAGCTCACGGCGATCAACCAGTACTTCCTCCACGCCCGCATGTACGGCAACTGGGGCCTGGGGGAGCTCGGCGAGTACACCTACAAGGAATCCCTCGACGAGATGCGGCACGCGGATCGGCTGATCCAGCGCATCCTGTTCCTGGAGGGGCTGCCGAACCTGCAGGACCTGGGCAAGCTCCTGATCGGCGAGAACGTGCGCGAGGCGCTCGAATGCGACCTCAAGCTGGAGATGCAGGCGCATCCCGAGCTGCGCAAAGCGATCGCGGACTGCGAAACCGCGGGCGACTACGTGTCGCGCGAGCTGTTCGAGGACATCCTCAAATCGGAGGAAGAGCACATCGACTGGCTCGAGACGCAGCTCGGCCTGATCGATCGCATCGGCATCGAGAACTACTGCCAGTCGCAGATGAGCGAAGGCAGCGGCGGCAGCTGAGCGCCGTCGCAGCGCTGCGGGAACGTCGAGGCTGTTAGCTGACGGTCTTGCTCGCGACGCCGGACATCTGGCTGGCGATGCCCTGCCGGTTGACGGAGGTCACGGCGAAGAACCAGGTTCCCGAGCTCAGGTTGTCGACCACGAGCCGGTTGACGGAGGGGTTGCTCACCTCGACCGACTGGTCGAGCTGGCTCTGGCTGCGGCCGTAGTGCACCTGGAAGCCGGCGAGGTCGGTCAGCGCCGTGCCGTCCTCGTTCTGCGTGGGCGGCGTCCATGACAGGGTCACGCTGCCGACGCCGACCGCTGCCACAGTGATCGAAAAGGCGGCCGTCGAAGCCGAGGCCCGGCCGTCGGACACGGTGATGCGGATGTTCGAGTACGTCGCCACGTCTGCACTGGCGGGCGTGCCGGAGATGCGGCCGGTGGACTGGTTGAAGGTGGCCCACGACGGCAGGTTGGTGACCGTGAAGGTCAGCTGATCGCCATCCGGGTCGGACGCGGTCGGCTGGAAGCTGAAGGCCTGTCCCGCAACGATGTTGCCGCCCGGCGCGCCGGTGATCGTGGGCGCCGAATTCCCGCCAGTCGCTGGCGCGGCGGTCTTCTCCGACTCGCCCCCGCCACCGCATCCCGCAAGCGCGACCAAAGCGAACGTCGCCAGCCAGGACGAGCCACGAATCTTCATAGCGCTGTAGTTCATGGGCCCAAACACACCAAGTTCCGTGCCAGGTAAATGAAATCCTCGCAGGACCATCGGGTTATTACCGCGCCGAGTCGGTAAGATGCGGACATCTTGCAGTGCATCGTCGCGGTTCGGGAACACTTCCGCAGCCCACTACGTGAACTGCCGCACGCAACTGCTTGATGCGACAAGGTGCTGATTGCAGTCGCGATCCAACGACAGTCTGACAACCCTTGGCCGACGATCCACCGAAGCAAGGACTACAAGTCTTATGTAAGAGCCACAACGTTCCGGCGGAAGAAATGGCGTCCCCATGGGGATTCGAACCCCAGTTACCGCCGTGAAAGGGCGATGTCCTAGGCCTCTAGACGATGGGGACGCACTTCGAAACGGTGGGACTTGGTGGAGCTAGGCGGGATCGAACCGCCGACCTCTTGCATGCCATGCAAGCGCTCTCCCAGCTGAGCTATAGCCCCACGTGAGAGGCGCGCAATGTATGGAAGCGACTCCGCACTGTCAAGAAAGGCGCTTGCCTTCGTGACGCCGCTTCAGGGCGGCAACGCAGCGTTGCGCTGCCTGACCGTCCCAGCGATCCGGCCGCGAGCCCGTCGGCCACCGGCCCGCGAGCACCACGTCGAGGCTCTGCAGGAGCTCGCCCGCAGCAACGAGGCGGTTCGTGCCCTGCGTGACCGTGATCGGTCGTTCGGTGTTCTCGCGCAATGTCAGGCACGGAATGCCCAGGTACGTCGACTCTTCCTGCACACCGCCCGAGTCGGTCACGACCGCGCGCGCACCCTTGACCAGCGCCATGAACTCGACGTAGCCGAGCGGCTCCGTCAGCCGGATGCCGGGCGCCGCCTGCAGCCCCGCCCACAAGCGGAACTCTTCGAGCTTCTTGCGCGTGCGCGGATGCACCGCGAACAGCAGCGGCAGACGCGCCGAGATCGCCTGCATCTGCTGCATGAGATTGCCGAGCGTGCGCTCGTCGTCGACGTTCGACGGCCGGTGCAGCGTAACGACGGCATAGCCGCCCGGCTGCAGCCCGAACTTCGACGGCCCCGCGTCGGCTTCGATCTGCGGCCGCATCATCTCGTACGAATCGATCATGATGTTGCCGACGCGATCGATGCGCTCCGCCGGCACGCCTTCGCGCAGCAGGTTCTCGTCCGCGTCCGGCGACGGCGTCCACAGCACGTCCGAGATCGCGTCCGTCACCAGGCGATTGATCTCCTCCGGCATGCGCCGGTCGCGACTGCGCAGGCCGGCTTCCAGGTGCACGACCGAGATCCACATCTTTGCCGCGACCATCGCGCACGCCGCTGTCGAATTCACGTCGCCGACGACGACGGTCCAGTCCGGGCGGTCCTGCTCGCACACCTTCTCGTACGCGACCATCACCCCGGCGGTCTGCTGCCCGTGCGAGCCGCTGCCGACTTCCAGGTGAAAGTGCGGCGCCGGCAGGCGCAGGTCGCGGAAGAACGCGTCCGACATGTTGGCGTCGTAGTGCTGGCCGGTGTGCACGATGCGCGTCGTGCACCAGCTCTGCGCCGCCAGCGCGTGATACAGCGGCGCCACTTTCATGAAGTTCGGGCGCGCAGCCGCGATCAGGTGGATCTTGCAGGACATCGATGCCTCTACTGGCGTGCCGCGTAATCGAGCGCCCGCTGCAGGCGCGCCAGCGTAACCTGCCGCCCCAGGACTTCCAGAGTCACGTCGATCGGCGGGGAGACCGAGGTGCCGGTGACGGCGACCCGGATCGGCTGCGCCACCTTACCCATGCCGAGTTGCAGCTGCGTGGCAGACTGGTTCACCGCATCGTGAATCGCGGCGGCCCGCCACTGCTCCAGTGCCGAGAGCTTCTCCAATACCAGCGTGAGCGGCCCGACCGCTTCGGCAGTCAGGTCCTTCCGCGCCGACTTCTCGTCGTAGCTCTGCGGCTCGATGAAGAAGAACACGCTCTTCTGCGCCATTTCCTTGAGAGTCTTGGCCCGCTCCTGCAGAGCGCGCGCCACGCCTGCAAGCTTCGCGTCGTCGTCCGCCGCGATGCCGATAGCAGCGAGCTGCGGCTTGAGATGGTGCACGAGCAGCTCGGGGGCAGCGCGCATGATGTGCTGCTGATTCAGCCACAGGAGCTTGTCGGGATTGAACGCCGAGGCCGACTTGTTGACGTCGTGGATGTCGAACAGCTCCGTCATCTCCGCGAGCGTGAACACTTCGCGATCGCCGTGCGACCAGCCGAGCCGCACCAGGTAGTTCAGCAGCGCTTCCGGCAGGTAGCCGTCCTCCCGGTACTGCAGCACGCTCACCGCGCCGTGACGCTTCGACAGCTTCGCGCCGTCCGGGCCGTGGATCAGCGGGACGTGGGCGTAGGTCGGCTCCGGCCAGCCCATCGCACGGATGATCGCCAGCTGGCGAAACGCGTTG
>DATEJG010000077.1:0-9674 GCA_035278165.1 Steroidobacteraceae bacterium | reverse complement strand
TGCCCGGCGGCGTCGCTGACGAGGCGATCTGCGAGGTCAGGCTGCTGCCGACCGCGCGACTGAGGCTGCCGAGATCGCTGACATTCCCGCCGTGATACCAGCCGATGCGGCGCGTCGCCTCCGCCGCGCCGGCAACACCTGCTGCGGCAGTGAATTTCTTCGTCCACGCGTCTTCGACTTCGAGTGCGACTGCGTACGGCAGCAGCATCTCGTAGCGCTTGTCGTCGAGCGGCGGCGCTGCATTTTGCGTCGTCATCCGCGCAAGCTCGTCGCGCTCCGCGACGCTCAGGTACAGCTTCAGGCCCTCTACCTCGTCCATGAGCTTGCGGCCTTCCCCGGTCGGCGCACGAACCAGGCGTCCGAAGATGAGCAGCGTGATCACCATCAGGACGGCGACGACCACGACGGCCGGTTTGCCGGCCTCGCCGGCGACCCAGAACGCCAGCAGCACGCTCGCGGCAGCAAGCAGGATGCCTTTGCCGATCGAGCCTGTGTTCTGCTTGTAGTAGCGCGGTTGCAGAAGTGCGTCGATGGCCTTCGCGTGTGCAGTCCGCGCGGCTTGCACGGTGGAGGCGTTCGTCTTCTTCAGAATCAACGTGCGCTCGCCGTCCTTGAACAGGCGATCCAGCAGCGCGCGCTGACCCGCCGATGCGCTCGCCGGCGGCGCCGTGCCGGTGCTCTCCAGGCTCCATTGGTCCTTGAAGAACCCGTCGTCGTGCACGATACGCAGACAGCCGGCCACCGCGAGCGCCAGCACGTCCGACGAGAAACACCGCATGTCGTAGCCCATCCGCATCAGGTAGCGCAGGCTCGCGGGCGTCTGGCCGTCCGGCGGCTCGTAGCGCGCGATGATGACGCCTTTGCGCGGATCGCGGCCGACGCGTGCCCACTCGCGCACGCAATACACGAGCAGCAGTATCAGGCCCAGCAGCGCGACGAGGACGCCGCGATTGTCTTCGAGCAGCCACAGCAAGCGCTGTGCGACGCCCGGTGCGGGAATCAGGCCTTTCGGAAAGCTCAGCACGATCGTGAAGCCTTCGTTCGGCGCCAGCGGGCGGGCGAGCTCCCAGCGTGCATGCCCGGGCTCGACGATCTGCGCGCGGTAGTCCTGGCCCTTGGAGCCTTGGTAGCCGGTGTAGCCTTCGGCGCTCAGGCGTGCGACTTCGACCGGCGCCGGCAGATACACCTCGACGTGGCCCGAGTCGATCGGGAACGCCCAGCCCGTGCCGATCGCGTTCCAATAGAGCTCGTCGTGATCGGCGAAGAACCCGAGCTGGCGTGTGGTGCGATAGCGCAGCGTGAACGTGTACTGCGCCGGCACCGGCAGGAAGTCGTCGTTGCCGGTGTTGATGCGCACGCCGTTGTCGCGCTCCTCGGTGAACCACGGCTCGGGCTGGTCGTCGCGCAGCACGCTGAGCACCTCGAGATCGACCACGACGCGATTGCCATGGCGATCGCGATAGCGCGTCGGGAAATCGCGAAAGATGCCGCGGCGGATCTGGTTGCCCTCCGCCTGTACGGTGATCTGCTCGGTGACGTCGAGGGTGCCGTCGCTGCTCACGCGCACCTCGATGTCGTAGTTGCGGATGCGCTCGTCTGCAAAAGCGCTGCTGCACGCGAGCAGCGCGCAGAGTACGAGCAGGACGCGCGCGGTCATTGCAACTGTACCTGCGCCGCCGCGCGTTCCTCGTCGCGAGCCTGGTAGAACTCCGCGGATGAAAAGCCGAACGGCCGCGCGATGACGACGTCCGGTATGCGTTGCACGCCGTCGTTGTAGTCGCGCACCGCGCCGTTGTAGAAGCGGCGGGCGTACTGCAGCGTTTCCTCGACTTTCACGAGATCGCGTTGCAGCTGCGAGAAATTCTCGCTCGCCTTCAGATCCGGATAGGCTTCCTTCAGCGCCAGCACCCGCGTCAGCGCCTGCTCCAGCGCAGTTTCGACTTCGCCGAGCCTGGCGGGACTTTGCAGAGTTACGGCCTGCGCGCGCAGATCGGTAACAGCCTGCAGCACCGCCTGCTCGTGGCTCGCATAACCGCGCACCGCGGCCACGAGCTGCGGCACCAGGTCGTGCCGCCGCGTGAGCTGCACGTCGATGTCCGCCCACGCGGTGCGCACCTGGTTGCGCAGCCTCACCAGCCGGTTGTAGGAGAACACGAGCCAGACGGCGATGATTGCCAGGATCAGCCCAACGATCGTCATCTCGCCAGCACCTCGCCGAGCAGCTTCAGCGGATCCACGCGCAGCGCGCGGGCGAGCTCGGCGAACTCGATGACGTCGATGCGCCGCTCGCCGCCTTCGATCTTGGCGACGTAAGAGTGCGGACGCTTGAGGCGCTCGGCCAGCCCGCGCTGCGTGAGCCCGGCTTGCATGCGCGCCTCGGCGAGAACGGTACACAGCATCCGATGTTCGCGACTGCGCAGTGCCTTCATGGCGCGCTCCGATTTCGGGAGCGGGTACGTATAGTCGAACTTGCGCTTGCTCCCATTATCGGAGCATGCGTACACTAGCGGCGCTGCTCCCGGAATGGAAGCACAAGGAGCTCTCATGCTGGTTCTCTCCAGGCGTCTCAACGAGACCATCGTCATCGCCGGCCGCGTCCGCGTCACCGTGCTCGCCATCAGCCCCGGCCGCGTCGAGATCGGCGTGGAGGCACCGCTGCAAATCGCGGTGGATCGCGAAGAAATACATCTGCGGCGGCAGGTGGGAATGCCCCAGGCTGCAAGCGGACGCGGGCGCAACCGCCCGCCCGCCTAGTATCGAAGGCGCGCGGCTGGTCGCAAACGCAAGCAGCGGACGTTCCCGGTATCAGCCAGCCGAAAGTTTCCGCTCTGTTGCGTTACCGGCTCGAAGGATTTTCGGTGGAGCGGCTGATGAACTTTATGACCGCGCTAGGGCATGATGTCGAGATCGTGATCAAGCCGCGCCGTGCTGGACAGTACGCCGGTCGAATCATGGTCGAGCCTGCATGACAGTCAACGTAGCGGAGGGGAGTCATGAGAATCAGAACGATCCTGCTGGCGGCGCTGCTCGTTGCCACGGGCGCCGCGCACGCGGCCGAGTCCGAGAAGTGGCCGATGATCATCCCGGCCCCGCATGGCAGCGTCATCCTGCCGGACAAGGACGCGAAAGACTCCTACGACGAGTTTCGCTACGCGGCGGCGCGACGTGTAGACAACACGCTCTACATCTCCGGCGTCGTCATCGGACCGCGCGAAGGCGAGAAGCGTGATGCGGCCGCCTTCAAGCAGCAGGTGCATCGCGGGTTCCTGCGGCTGAAGCAGATCCTCGAAGCTTCGGGCGCGTCTTTCAAGGACGTCGTCATGATCAACAGCTTCCACGTGTGGGAAAGCCCGTACTTCGAAGGCACGAAGATGCAGCACTTCGGGTTGTTCGAGGAAGTCGCGGACACGTACCTGAAGCCGCCGTATCCCGCCTGGACGGCTGTCGGCACGACCGGGCTGCTCGGGACCAACAGCATCGTCGAAGTGCAGCTGATCGCGCGGTTGCCAACGCCCTGACCTGCAGGCGTGCGGCGAGCCGTGCTCCGCGCGCGCTGAAGGGAGGCAGCGATGTCTTTCGTCGCGGCCGCCGCTGATCGATCATCGGGCCGATGAAGCTCTCCCGCCGCTCGTTCCTGCGCTCCGCTGGCGTCGCCGGCGGCGTGCTGCTGCTCGATGTCCGCGCGCCGCTCCTCGCGGCCGATGGCAGCGTCAAGGAAATGATCGCGGGCTGGATCCGCATCGATCCGGACGGCGGGCTGACGCTGCTCGTCAATGCCAGCGAAATGGGGCAGGGCGCGACGTCGGGTCTCGCGCAGATCCTCGCGGAGGAGCTCGAGCTCGACTGGTCGCAGGTGCGTATCGACTTTGCGCCGGTCGATCGCGAGCACTACGGCATGTGGGAGACGTATCAGACCGGCGGCAGCGGCTCGATACGCGGCATGTTCGACCGGCTGCGCCAGGCCGGTGCGAGCGCACGCATGATGCTGCTGCAGGCGGCGGCGCAACGTTGGCGCGTGCCCGTCGGTGAATGCGTTGCTCACAATGGCCTCGTGCGTCACGAACAGACGTCGCAGAGTGCTACCTACGCTGCATTGGCCCGCGACGCTGCGGACTTGCCGCAGCCCAAGGACGTGCCGCTGAAGCCACGCAACGCATGGCAGCTCATCGGCAAACCGATGCGGCGCCTCGACGTGCGCTCGAAAGTCGACGGCAGCGCCGTGTATGGAATCGACGTGCGGCGGCCGGGCATGCTGTACGCGGCCATTGCGCAGCCGCCCGTGTTCGGCAGTTCGCTGCAGACACTCGACGAGGCGCCGGCGATGAGTCGCGGCGCGCGGCGTGTCCTCAGGATCAAAGATGCTGTCGTCGTCGTTGCGGATACCTTCTGGACCGCGCAGCAAGCGCTCGCGGCGCTCAAGCCGGCCTGGCGAGCAGGTCCGATGGCCGACGTCGCTTCGGTCACCGTCAGCGAACGCCTGCGCGCGCTAACGCGCGAGCCGGGCAAGGTCTACGTTCCCGAAGGCCAGGACGAAGCGCAGGCTCGCGAGCGTTGCGAGGCCGAGCTGGCCAAGGCACATCGCATCGTCGAGCGCACGTACGAAGCGCCACTGCTGTCGCACTCGCCGATGGAGCCGATGAACGGCACCGCGTTCGTCCGCAACGGGCGGGCGGAGCTGTGGGTGCCGACACAAGTGCAGTCGGATCTGCGGACCGCGGTCGCGAAGGCACTCGGCTTCGACGAATCCGCCGTGAGTGTCCATACCACGGAGCTGGGCGGCGGCTTCGGCAGACGCCTGCAGATCGACTACGGCGTGCAGGCTGCACTGATCGCGCGCGAGATCGGCGTACCGGTGAAATTGATCTGGACGCGCGAGGAAGACACGCAGCACGGTTTCTACCGGCCCGCCGCGGCGGTTCGTTTCCGTGCGGCGCTCGGCGCGGACGACACTATTGCGGCAGTCCGAGCGCAGATCGCATGCCTGGATGGCGAGACGCCGGTCGGCGGAATGGCCGGTCAGCCGTATGCGCTGGCGAATACGTGCATCACTCATGCGGGTTGGAATCCTGGCATCCCGCTCGGCGCGTGGCGTTCGGTGGACGCCTCGCAGAACCTGTTCTTCTTCGAGAGTTTCGTCGACGAGCTGGCACAGGAGCTGCGACAGGATCCGCTCGCTCTGCGCCGGAGGTTGCTGGCAGGGAACGCGCGCGCACTGCGCGTCCTCGACGCGGCGGCGAAGCTCGCGCGCTGGGGCGAGCAACTGCCGAAAGGTCATGGACGCGGGATCGCATTTCTGCGCGGCTACGGTTCACTCGCCGCGCAGGTCGCGGAAGTCTCGGTCGGTGCTGACCGCGCGCTGCGCGTCCATCGAGTCAGTTGCGCTGTCGATTGCGGCACGGCCGTCAATCCCAGCTCGATCCGCGCGCAATTCGAAGGCGGCGTGATCTTCGCACTGAGCGCCGCCGCGCTCGGCGAAATCACGATCGCGGCGGGGCGCGTGCAGCAGTCCAACTTCCACGACTACCCGGTCGTGCGGATGGAGCAGGCGCCGCAGATCGACGTCGAAATCCTCGAGAGCCCCGATGAGGCTGTCGGCGGCATCGGCGAGCCGCCCGTGCCGCCGCTCGCACCGGCCGTGGCAAACGCGATCTTTGCCGCCACCGGCACGCGCATCCGCCGCCTGCCGCTGCGCACGTCCGGTTTCAAACTGGTCTGATATTCTTCGCGGCGTGCGTATGCATGCCGCCCTGGCCGTTCTTTCGATCGCGTTGCTGACGTGCGCCAGCAGCCAGGCGCAGATCTATGAATGCGCCGGCAAGGACGGCTCCCGCGTGTTCTCCGACAACCGCTGCGGTCCCGATGCCAAGGTCGTGCAGCAGACCAAGCCGAAGCGGCCGCCGCCGAAGGGCACTTCCGCCAAGCCGGTGAAGACGCGCAAGCCGGCAGCAGAGCTGGAAGAGCTCACGCGCCAGTGCGACGAAGGCGACATGAAGGCATGCACCGCGTGGACCATGGGCGGCGGCCCGGAGCTGCTGCGCGATCAGGAGCGCAAGGCGGAGCAGGACTGCGAAGCAGGCTCGCTGGCAGCGTGTGAGCAGCGCTACTGCCGGGAAGGCATCACGGCGGACTGTCGAGCGCGAGTGCAGCGCACGGCGCGGCTCGCCGGCGACACGTGGTATCTGCGCGAGGAGACGCGCGAGGTGTCCGGCGGCGTGACGAAGTACCTGGTGCGGTGTATTCCCGAGGGCGCGCGCGAAGCACGCGACATCTTCGTGAACTGCTCCAGCGAGGCGGGCCCGAATCGCTGCTATCTGGGCGATCCGCAACATGGCTTTCCGCGCCTGGCGCAAGCCGCCGCGGGGCACTGCGCGCGCCGCCCCGAAGCTGCGTCCGCCAACTGATGGCCACGCGCAAGCGCGCGGGCTCACGCCGCCGCCGTACCTCGATATTCAAAAGGCTGACGAAGTGGTGGCCGCGTCCGGCCACGCGCAAGCGCTGGATGCGCAGGTTCAGCCGCGCGCCTGCGAGCATGCAGCTGCTCGTGCTCGCGGCAGTGTTCGTGACGATCTGGTTCGTGCTGAACGGCGTCTACCAGGTCGTGCGCAAGCCTTCCGAGCTGTTCTTTCCCGTCAGCGGCGTGCTGCACAAGATGCCGCACGAGACCTGGGATACCTATGAGTCGGTCTTCGAGAAGCATTCGACCAGCACGATCACGCCGGCGTTCCTGGCGGCGCTCGCGCAGATCGAAGCTTCCGGCAACCCCGTCGCGCGCACGTACTGGCGCTGGTCGCTGACGTATCAGCCGTTCGAGGTTTACCGGCCTGCATCCAGCGCGGTCGGCATGTATCAGATCACGGACGGCACGTTCATCGAAGCGCGGCGTTACTGCATTCACGATCACGTCGTGGTCGAGGATGGCCCGTGGAACGACTTCAAGTCGTGCTGGTTCAACGGTCTGTATACACGAGTCATCGCTTCGCACGCGGCCGAGCTCACCTCGGCATATCTCGATCGCCGCGTGGCGCAGGCACTCGGCCGCGCGCGCATCACGAAGGCCACGCTGCGGCAGCGCCAGGATCTCGCGGCAGTGATTCACCTGTGCGGCGCCGGTGCGGGCGAGCGCTACGCGCGGCACGGACTGAAGCTGGTTGCGCATCAGCGCTGCGGCGATCACGATGTACGCGCTTACATAAACCGGGTGCAGGGCATGAAGGCCGTGTTCCTGCGTCTTGGAGCCGATGCATGAAGCTCGCGCAAGCCGCACCCACCTGGGCGATCGTCGTGCACGGCGGCGCCGGGGTGATCGAACGCAAAGACCTCAGCCCAGAACAGGAGACGGCGTACCGCGCTGGCATGAACCGCGCGATTCAGGCGGGCGCTGCAGTGCTGGGACGAGGAGGCAGCGCGCTCGATGCGATCGAAGCGACGATCGAGCTCATGGAAGACGATCCGTTGTTCAACGCCGGCCGCGGCGCAGTGTTCACCGCCGAAGGCCGCAACGAGCTCGACTCGGCCATCATGGACGGCAAGACGCTGGCAGCAGGTGCGGTCGCCGGCGTGACGCGCACGCGCCATCCGATCTCGCTCGCGCGGCGCGTGATGGAGAAATCGCCGCACGTGATGCTGATCTCGACGGGCGCCGACAGATTCTCCAAGGAGCAGGGCCTGGAGCAAGCGGAGCCGGCCTGGTTCTACACCGAGCGCCGCTGGCGCGCGCTGGAGAGCTTCCTCAAGGAGCACAAGCTGCCGATTCCGCCGAAGCCCGCGGGCGTGCATGAGGGCAGCACGGCAGAGAACCGCGCGGATCTCGCACACGACGAAGGCAAGAAGGGCACGGTCGGCGTCGTTGCACTCGACCTGAGCGGCAACGTCGCTGCGGGCACTTCGACTGGCGGCACCACCGGCAAGCGTTGGGGCCGCGTCGGCGACTCGCCGATCATCGGCGCGGGCACGTATGCGTCCAACAAGTCGTGCGCAGTGTCGGCAACGGGAACTGGTGAGTACTTCATCCGCCTTGCCGTGGCGCGCGAGATCTGCTCGCTGGTCGAGTACAAGGGAATGAAGCTGCAGGCAGCAGCGGATGAAGTCGTGCAGAAGCAGCTCACCGCGATCGGCGGCGACGGCGGCATCATCGCGGTCGCGCCGGATGGTCAGATGGCGTGGAGCTTCAATACGTCGGGGATGTATCGGGCGCGGATGTCGAAGGGGCGGGCGGTGGAGATTGGGATTTACAAGGATGAGAGGTAGCGATGATCGGAGCTAATCAGCACATCCGAGCCGGTCTTGTATTGTTGAAAGGTCTTCGCTATATCCACATCGTCAGACGGCAGCGAACTTTCGAGGAGATCGATCGTCGCTGCAGACGCGAGCAGCGGCCAAGCTGGGATGCGGCTATGTATGAAGAACCCTAACAATCTAAAACTGCGCGCTCGCACGCGGACGCCAGGCCCACGATACGAGGCGAACTTCGTGCGTCGAATCGTGACCTGCGTCCGATCCGGGCGGACGCCTTGGGGCGCGATGGAATACCTGCGTGAGTTCGAATACGGAACCGGACGGACTGACGTGCTGACAGTGGTGGAACAATCCGCATTGATCGCTTTTGAAGCGAAGTTGCACCGCTGGCGACCCGCGTTGTTCCAGGCGTATCGCAATCGGGCATTTGCCAGTGAGTCGTACGTGATTCTGCCCTGGCGTGCCGCAGAGAAGGCAGCGAGACACCGCCAGACATTCGAGCGATACGGCGTCGGACTCTGCACGGTCCGCAAGCGCGAGATTTGTGTGCTGATAGCTGGTTCTCGCGAGTCGCCTATCCAAAGTTGGCTAGCGCAGAGGGCGCTAACCACTATCAAGGATGATTATGCTCAGTGCGCCTCCGGATGACGTCGCCTCAGAGATTTGCGAACGACTAGGCGCGACTCTGGGAAGACCCTTGGGCCGGGGAGCGGCCAAACACAGCTATTTGGCCTCGATGCCTGTATACGGCACGGTGGCGCTCAAAATCCTCGATCCGGCCTTTTCCGCTGAACGACTTGCGCGCGAAGTCGAGGCAATGCGGCGTTGTAACCATGAGCATATCGGTCGGCTCTTTCAATTCGACCACATCACTATTCGCGGGACCGTATTCCCATATCTGATCGAAGAGTTTCTGAGCGGAGGATCTCTGCAGGATTGGACTCATCAAAACGGCTTGCTAATGCCGCGGTCTGCACAAGACGTGTGCCGAAAAATCTCCGCAGCGATAGCTCATCTGCGTGACCTGAATCTTGTACACCGTGACATTAAGCCTGCCAACATTCTGCTGCGCTCCGGTGTCGATACACCCGTCCTAACTGACTTCGGCATTGTGCGCGACCTGAGCGGCAGTGCGCTCACACAATCGTTCGTCGGCCAAGGTCCTGGCACGCCTCTCTTCGCCGCACCGGAGCAACTGCGCAACGAGAAGGCTCTGATTGACTGGAGAACAGATCAATTTTGCTTGGGGGTTGCCATTTCGATCTGTGCGATGGGAAAGCATCCTTATGCACAGCATGGGGATACGTCCGTATCTTGTGTATCACGCGTGTCGCAGCGTCAAGGACCGCGCACGACCTTCGTCGAGGAGTGTGAAGCCGTAGGGTTGTTGGCACTTGCAAAGATGGTGTCGCCTTGGCCGGTGCATCGCTTTCGCAGCG
>DATEJG010000076.1:0-6793 GCA_035278165.1 Steroidobacteraceae bacterium | reverse complement strand
ATGCGCGCATCACGCGACCGCGCAGGACGTGCGCGTAGATGTTCGTGCCCATGCTGTCGTGCGGAGACACGAGCGGATGCTGCGTCATCTCCCATGCGCGGGCGCGATAGCGATACGGCTTGTTGTTGAGCGCGCCGACCGGGCAGAGATCGATGATGTTGGCCGACAGCTCGTGGTCGACGCTCTTCTCGATGAAAGTGCCGATCTCGGTCGACTCGCCGCGCCCGACCGTGCCCAGCTCCTGGAAGCCCTGGATCTCCTGCGTGAAGCGCACACAGCGCGTGCAGTGGATGCAGCGGGTCATGTCGGTCGACACGAGCGGGCCGAGGTTCTTGTCCTTCACCACGCGCTTGCGCTCGTTGTAGCGCGAGATGTCGCGGCCGAAGCCCATCGCCAGGTCCTGCAGCTCGCACTCGCCGCCCTGATCGCAGATCGGGCAGTCGAGCGGGTGATTGATCAGCAGGAACTCCATCGTGGCGCGCTGCGCGGCGATCGCCTTCGGCGACTTCGTGAAGACCTTCATGCCTTCGGCGACCGGCGTCGCGCACGCGGGCATCGGCTTCGGCGCCTTCTCGACTTCCACCAGGCACATGCGGCAGTTGGCGGCGACCGTCAGCTTCTCGTGGTAGCAGAAGCGCGGCACGTAGATGTCGCCGACATCCGTCGCCTGGATGATCATCTGGCCCTTGCGCGCCTTCATCGGCACGCCGTTCACTTCGATGTTGACCTCGGAATTATTTGTGCCGTCAGCCATCACGCCGCCCGCCGCTCTTGGCCGACCATGCTGCGTCCGCCGTTCTCGACCATGTATTCGAACTCGTGCCGGTAGTGCTTCATGAAGCTCTGCACCGGCCAGGCCGAGGCGTCGCCGAAGGCGCAGATGGTGTGGCCTTCGATCTTGTTGGCGACGTCCACCAGCATGTCGAGGTCGCTCTGCTTGCCCTGCCCCGCCAGGATGCGCTTGACCACGCGGTTCATCCAGCCGGTGCCTTCGCGGCACGGCGTGCACTGGCCGCACGACTCGGCGTAGTAGAAGCGCGTGATGCGCTCCAGCGTGCGCACCATGCAGGTGGTCTCGTCCATGACGATCAGCGAGCCGGTGCCGAGCGCGGAGCCCGACTTGCGGCACGAGTCGTAGTCGAGATTGGTGTTCATCATGACGTCGCCGGGCACGACCGGCACCGACACGCCGCCCGGGATCACTGCCTTGAGCTTGCGCCCGCCGCGCACGCCGCCGCAGATCTCCAGCAGATCCTTGAACGGGATCCCGAGCGGCAGCTCGATGTTCTGCGGCTTGTTCACGTGGCCCGAGACCGAGAAGATCATCGTGCCGGCGGAATTCGCCACGCCGAGGTCGACGAACCACTTCGCGCCCTTGCGCAGGATCGTCGGTACCGAGGCGTAGCTCTGCGTGTTGTTGATCGTCGTGGGCTTGCCGTACAGGCCGAAGTTCGCCGGGAACGGCGGCTTGAAGCGCGGCCGGCCCTGCTTGCCTTCGAGCGACTCGAGCAGCGCGGTCTCTTCGCCGCAGATGTAGGCGCCGGCGCCGACGTAGGTGTACAGGTCGTAGTCGAAGCCCGAGCCCAGCAGATTCTTGCCGAGCAGTCCGGCGTCATAAGCTTCCTTGAGCGCCGCTTCGAAGCGCGGCACGGGCTCGTCGAGGAACTCGCCGCGGATGTAGTTGTAGCCCACGGTCGCGCCCATCGCGTAGCCGCCGATCGCCATGCCTTCGATCAGCGCGTGCGGGTTGTAGCGCAGGATGTCGCGGTCGTGGCAGGTGCCGGGCTCGCTCTCGTCGGAATTGCAGACGACGTATTTCTGCGGCGCCTTGCTCGGCAGCATGAAGCTCCACTTCATGCCGGTCGGAAAGCCCGCGCCGCCGCGGCCGCGCAGCCCCGAGGCCTTCAGCTCTTCGATGATCTTCTCGGGCGCCGGCTTCTCGCGCAGGATCTTCTCCCACGCCTCGTAGCCGCCGATCTTGCGATAGGTCTCGAGCGTCCACGAGCGCTCCAGGCCGAGCGGCTCGAAGCAGACGAGATTGCGCGGGTAGTCCTTCATGCGGGCTTACTTGTGTCGATCGAGAATCTCGTCGACCTTCTCGGCCGTCAGATTCTCGTAGTAGACGTGGTCGACCATCATCATCGGCGCGTTGTTGCAGGCGGCCAGGCACTCCTCTTCGCGCTTCAGGTAGAAGCGCCCGTCGGCGGTGCTCTCGCCGACCTTGATGCCGAGCCGCTTCTCGACGTGCGCCAGCAGCTCCTCGCCGCCGCACAGCATGCAGGAGATGTTGGTGCACACCGAGATCGAGTGCCGGCCGACCGGCCTGGTCTCGAACATCGAGTAGAACGTCGCCACTTCGTAGACCTGCACCGGCGGCAGGCCGAGATACTCGGCGACCGCGTCCATGGTCTCGCGCGTGAGATAGCCCGCGTCGTGCTGCACGGCGCGCAACGCCGCGATCACCGCGGAGCGCTTGCGGTCCGGCGGAAACTTGTGCACCCACTGGTCGATCTCGTGGCGCACGTGCTCTGAAAGCGCTGACTCGCTCACCGGTCGATTTCCCCGAAGACGATGTCCTGCGTGCCGATCACCGCCACCACGTCCGCGAGCAGGTGGCCCTTCACCATCTCCTCGAGCGAAGCGAGATGCGGGAAGCCCGGCGCGCGGCAATGCAGGCGATACGGCTTGTTCGCGCCGTCCGAAACCAGGTAGATGCCGAACTCGCCTTTCGGCGCCTCGACGGCCGCATAG
This sequence comes from Steroidobacteraceae bacterium, assembly GCA_035278165.1. Classification (GTDB taxonomy): domain Bacteria; phylum Pseudomonadota; class Gammaproteobacteria; order Steroidobacterales; family Steroidobacteraceae; genus Steroidobacter. Next base: position 4,042 of record DATEJG010000076.1, on the reverse strand, counting down.
GTCTCGCCGGCCGGCACGCAGTACCCTTCCGTGAACAGCTTGAAGTGGTGGATGAGCGATTCCATGTCGCCCTTCATGTGCTCGCGGCTCGGCGCCGCGACCTTGTGATCGCCGGTCATGACCGGGCCGGGATTGGCGCGCAGCCACTCGACGCACTGGCGGATGATGCGGTTGGACTGGCGCATCTCCTCGACGCGCACGAGGTACCGGTCGTAGCAGTCGCCGTTGACGCCGACCGGAATGTCGAAATCCATCTTCTCGTAGACCTCGTACGGCTGCTTCTTGCGCAGGTCCCACTCGATACCCGAGCCGCGCAGCATCGGTCCCGTGAAGCCCAGGTTCAGCGCGCGCTCCGGCGTCACGACGCCGATGTTGACGGTGCGCTGTTTCCAGATGCGGTTGTCGGTCAGCAGCGTCTCGTATTCGTCGACGGCCGCGGGGAAGCGCTCGGTGAAGTCCCAGATGAAATCGAGCATGCTGCCGGTGCGCCGCTCGTTGAGCTTGTCGACGTCCTTCTGCGTGCGCCACTTCGACGGCTGGTACTTCGGCATCGAGTCCGGCAGGTCGCGATACACGCCGCCCGGACGATAGTACGTTGCGTGCATGCGCGTGCCCGACACCGCCTCGTAGCAGTCCATCAGGTCTTCGCGCTCGCGGAAGCAGTACAGGAACACCGTCATCGCGCCGATGTCGAGGCCGTGCGCGCCGAGCCACATCAGGTGGTTCAGCACGCGCGTGATCTCGTCGAACATCGTGCGGATGTACTGCGCGCGCAGCGGCGGCTGGATGCCGAGCAGCTTCTCGATCGCCATGACGTAGGCGTGCTCGTTGCACATCATCGACACGTAGTCGAGACGGTCCATGTAGCCGATCGACTGGTTGAACGGCTTGGACTCGGCGAGCTTCTCGGTCGCACGGTGCAGCAGGCCGACGTGCGGATCGGCCTTCTGGATGACTTCGCCTTCCAGCTCCAGCACCAGGCGCAGCACACCGTGCGCCGCCGGATGCTGCGGACCGAAGTTCAGCGAGAAATTGCGGATCTCAGCCACGTCAGGTGCCCACTTTCACGTCGGAGGGCGCGCCGGGCGGCGCGTCCTTCAGCGCACCGTCATACCGGTTGTCCTCGCGGATCACGCGCGGCACCAGCGTGCGCGGCTCGATGCTCACCGGCTGGTAGACGACGCGGCCCTTCGCCGGGTCGTACTTCACCTCGACGTTGCCGATCAGCGGGAAGTCCTTGCGGAACGGATGGCCGATGAAGCCGTAGTCGGTCAGCAGGCGGCGCAGGTCCGGATGATCCTTGAACAGGATGCCGTACAGGTCGAACGCCTCGCGCTCGTACCAGTTCGCCGCGGCCCAGATCTCCACGAGCGAATCGATCACCGGCGGCTCGCCTTCGCTGGCGAAGCTGCGCAATCGCAGCCGCCAGTTGTTCGCGACCGACAGCAGCTGATACGTCACCGCAAAGCGCGCCGGACGCGCCTCGGCTACCGACTCGCGGATGCGGTTCACGCCGCGGCTGAAGCCGGTGGCGGTCGAGCTCAGCGTGCTCCACTCGTCGCGGCCGTAGTCCAGGTAGTCGACGCCGGAGAGGTCGATGAGCTGCTCGAAGCCGAACTGCGGATCGTCGCGCAGCACGCGACACACGTTGCGCAGCTCGGCAGCGGCGACTTCGAATGCGACGTCGCCGGCGACCGCCGGCAGCGCACGCAGTTGCTCGGCGAAGCGCGCCGCCACTCTCGAGGCCAATGTCTCGGTGCGTGAGGTCATGTGCATGCCGTCAGCGGGCGATCGTGCTCGTGCGCCGGATCTTGTTCTGCAACTGCAGGATGCCGTAGAGCAACGCTTCGGCCGTCGGCGGACAGCCGGGGACATACACGTCGACCGGCACGATGCGGTCGCAGCCGCGCACGACGGCATATGAATAGTGATAGTAGCCGCCGCCGTTCGCGCACGAGCCCATCGAGATGACCCAGCGCGGCTCGGGCATCTGGTCGTAGACCTTGCGCAGCGCCGGCGCCATTTTGTTCACCAGCGTGCCGGCGACGATCATCACGTCCGACTGGCGCGGGCTCGGGCGGAACACCACGCCGAAGCGATCGAGGTCGTAGCGCGCGGCGCCCGCGTGCATCATCTCGACGGCGCAGCAAGCGAGGCCGAAAGTCATCGGCCACATCGAGCCGGTGCGCGCCCAGTTGACGACCGCGTCGAGCGTCGTGGTCATGAAGCCGCGCTGCGCGACGGCAGCGTCGGGCGTCTCGGCGGTGGGAGCGGTCAATCCCATTCCAGCGCCCCCTTCTTCCACTCGTAGATGAAGCCGACCACGAGGATCGCGAGGAAGATACCCATCGCCGCCAGCCCGACCTTGCCGATCGTGCCGAGCGCGACCGCCCACGGAAACAGGAAGGCGATCTCCAGATCGAAGACGATGAACAGGATCGCGACCAGGTAGTAGCGCACGTCGAACTTCATGCGCGAGTCGGAGAACGCCTCGAAGCCGCACTCGTAGGCGGAGAGCTTTTCGGCGTCCGGCCGGCGCGGGCCGAGAAAGAAGCCCAGGCCGATGAGGAGCGATCCGAGCGCGCCGGCCACGCCCAGGAAGATCAGGATGGGAACGTAGTTCTGCAGCATTGACCCAGCATCACGTAACTTCGAAGCCGGCGGCGCGCGGCCCGCCGGCGGCCGCGAATTGTAGCAGGAAGTTACGTCCGACTTGGCACTGCGACGCCGTCGGTTTTGCCTGGTGCGGCTGGTCGGACTCGAACCGACACGGATTTCTCCACTAACCCCTCAAGCTAGCGTGTCTACCAGTTCCACCACAGCCGCAAGAAAAAACCCGCAAATCTCCTCGTCCGCGCCGTCACTGCTGCGGCGGCTGACCCGTCTGATCGTTGCCCGCCGGCGGCTGCGCAGGCGCCTCCACCGGCTGGTCAGTCGCCGGCGCCTGCTGCGTCGGCGGCGCAGGCGGCGTCTGTTGCGTCTGCTGCGCGGGCAGCGTAACGCGATCGATCACGCTCTTGGGCGCTTCCGGCTTACGTCCGCCGAGGTATGCGAGCGTAAGGCTCGAGGCGAAGAACAGCGCCGCGAGCGTTGCAGTCATGCGCGAGAGAAACGACGCGGAGCCGCGCGCGCCGAACACGGTGCCGGAGGCGCCGGAGCCGAAGCCCGCGCCCGCGTCCGCACCCTTGCCCCGCTGCAGCAACACCAGGCCGACGATCGCGGCGGCGATCAGCACGTGCAGGACGATAATCGCAGTGTGTAACCAGTTCATGTGCAGTTAGTCGCCGTGCCCTCAGGCCACGCCTTCAGTGAGCCTGGGCCGACGCGCAGATCTTCAGGAATTCATCCGCCTTCAGCGACGCACCGCCGACCAGGCAGCCGTCGACATCGGGCATGGCGAGCAGCTCGCGCGCATTCGACGCCTTGCAGCTGCCGCCGTACAGGATACGAACGTCGGCGGCAATCTTAGCATCCCGCGCCGCAATCGCGGTCCGGATGTGTGCGTGGACTTCCTGCGCCTGTGCAGGAGTCGCGGTCTTGCCCGTACCGATCGCCCACACCGGCTCGTACGCGATCACTGCAGCGCGCAACGCGGGCGCTCCGGCCAGGTCGAGCACGGCGCCGAGCTGGCGCGAGATGACCTGCATCGTCTGCTCGCTCTCGCGCTCTTCCAGCGTCTCGCCGACGCACAGTATCGGGATCAGTCCCTGCGATTGCGCCGCGAGGAACTTGCGCGCGACCAGCGCATCGTCCTCCTTATATAAGGCGCGGCGCTCCGAATGGCCGACGATCACGTACTTGCAGCCGACGTCCTTGAGCATGCCCGCCGACACTTCGCCGGTGAACGCGCCCACGGACTCGGCGCACACCGATTGCGCGCCCAGCGCGATGCTCGACGACTTCAGCAACCGGGCGGTCTCCCACAGGTAGACGAAGGGCGGACAAACGACGATGTCGACCGGGGTCTGGCCGGGCAGGCCGAGCAGCAGAGCTTCGATCAGCTCGGCGTTCTCGGCACGCGAACCGTGCATTTTCCAGTTTC
>DATEJG010000075.1:0-113876 GCA_035278165.1 Steroidobacteraceae bacterium | reverse complement strand
CGCCGCCGCCGGCGGCATTTCATGACCATCGGAATCGCGGCGAGCGCCCTGCTCGCGGTGGGTGTCGCCGTGCTCGGCGTGCGCTACTTCGCTCCCGAGCCCGTAGCGGTCGCGCAGATCACCCGCATCGACGGCCATCTGCTGGTGCGGCCCGAAGCACAGACCGCGCACGAAATGACCGTGCGCCAGAGCGTGTCGACCGGCGACACGATTCAGACCGACGACCGCTCGCGCGCCGCGCTGCACTTCGGCGATGCCGTGTCGCTGCGCCTCGACCACGGCACCATCGTGAAGGTGGCGTCGGCGGACGAGCTGGTGCTCACCGCCGGCGCGTTGTATGTCGATTCGCAGGAAGCGACGCCGCACGAGCTGACCATCCGCACCGATGCAGGCTCCGTGAGGCACGTCGGCACGCAGTACCAGGTGCGCACCCACGCCGACGACATGGTAGTGAGCGTGCGCGAAGGTCGCGTGCTCATCGCCAACGCCGCCGGCACGAGCAGCGGCATCGCGGGCGAGAGGATCCGCGTGACGCCGCGCGGCAAAGTCGTGCGCAGCACGGTCGCCGCTCACGATCCGGCGTGGCAGTGGGCCGCGCATGCGGCACCGCTCTTCGACATCAACGAGCGCACGCTCGCCACGTTCGTCGAATGGGTTGCGCGCGAAACCGGACGCAAGATCGTGTACGCATCGAACGAGGCGCAGAACGCCGCGAACCAGCTGAAGCTGCGCGGCTCGATTGCCGGCCTCGATCCGGACACCGCGCTGAATGCCGTGCTTTCCACTACGCAGCTGCGCCGCTATCAGACGCAGGATGAATTGATCGGGATCGAGCTCGCGGGCGACTGATTCCGCGCGCACCAGCGTCCAACCCTGCAGCACAGTAAGCAGGGGGGCTCCATGGCCGGAATGTTGCGAAGCGCGCGGTGGTTGTTGCTGACCCCGCTGTGCGCCCCGTTGTGCGTGACGGCCGGACCGGTGGCGCGCGACGCCGAGCTCGAGCAACGCGGCGCGCGCATCGGCAACATCGAGATCGAAGTCGACGACGTCTTCGAGCACACGACCCGGCTCGCCGCGCCGTATCGCATCGCCAACGGTCTGCACATCTCTACGCACGACTCGACGGTGGAGCAGCAGCTGCTGTTCCACACGGGCGAGCCGTACGAGCGTCGCTTGCTCGATGAGACCGCGCGCATCCTGCGAGCCCAGCGCTATCTCAACGAAGCCAGCGTGGAGCCGGTGCGCTACAACGAAGCCGACAACACCGTGGACGTGCTGGTGCGCGTGCACGATGTCTGGACGCTCAGCCCCGGCCTGTCGTTCGGCCGCAAGGGCGGCGAGAACAGCTCGCGCGTGAAATTCCAGGACATGAACTTCCTCGGGCTCGGCAAGCAACTGTCGCTGGCGCGCTCCAGCAACGTCGATCGCAGCGCGTGGGAGCTCGGCTATACCGACCCGAACGTGTTCGGCAGCTGGTGGAAGCTGTCGGCGGGCTATTCGTCGCTGAGCGACGGCAGCGAAACCGACTTCGCGCTGGAACGGCCGTTCTACGCGCTCGACACGCGCTGGAGCGCCGGGCTCGCGGCACTCGACGCGACCACCGACGTCTCGCGCTACTCGCTCGGCCACGTCGTCGAGCGCCTGCAGATGCAGGAGCGCAAGCTCGACATCGGCGGCGGCTTCTCCGAGGGCCTGCACGACGGCTGGACCACGCGCTATCTCGGCGGACTGCGCTACGACGCGCGCGAGTTCCAGGCGCTCGCCGACCAGCCCGACGCGCTCATTCCGAGCGACCGCGTCGTCGCGTATCCGTGGGTCGGCATCGAAGTGCTGGAGGACCAGTACGTCAGCACGCGCAACCTCGACCAGATCGGCCGCACCGAAGACCTCTATCTCGGCCTGAGCGCGCGGCTCGAAGCAGGCTTCGCGTCCACGGCGCTCGGCTCGACGCACGACGCCGGCATTCTCAACGGCAAGCTGCAGGCCGGTGCGGAGCTGGGACACGATCAGTACCTGATCCATTCGCTCGACTTCAGCACGCGCATCGAGGGCGACGCGCTGGCGAACGCCTCGCTCGGGTGGTCGAGCCGCTACTACCTGCGACAGTCCGAGCACCGCGTGTTCTTCGCGTCGGTGAGCGGCACGGTCACTTCGCATCGCGATCCCGAGGAACAACTGCTGCTCGGCGGCGACAATGGCCTGCGTGGTTACCCCCTGCGCTACCAGGCCGGCGACGAGAACGCCCTGGTCACGCTCGAGCAGCGGTTCTACACCGACTGGCAGCCGCTCAAGCTGTTCAACGTCGGCGCCGCGGTGTTCTTCGACGCCGGGCGCACCTGGGGCCGCGACGAATTCGCGGCCGCGCCCGCCGGCTGGCTGCGGGACGTCGGAGTCGGCCTGCGCCTGGGCAGCGCGCGCTCCGGGCTCGGCAACGTCCTGCACATCGACCTCGCGTTCCCGCTCGACGGCGGCCGGGACATCGACAGCATGCAGCTGCTCGTCGAAACGCGGCGGTCGTTCTGAGCACCATGCATTCCTTGCGCTTGTGGTGGTCGCATCTCAATGCGCCGCTGGCCGTCTTCATCGTGCTGGCCACGCTGTTCGCGACGACGCCGCTCGACGTAAACATTGCACGCACGGTCTTCTTCGACAGCGCGCACTCGCAGTGGGTCGGCGCCGAGAGCTGGGCGATCAACGACCTGCTCCATACGGGCGGACGCTGGGCGATCCGTGTACTGGTGGCGATCGCGCTGGCGACCTGGATCGCCAGCTATTTCCACGCCGGGATGCGCGCGCTGCGCCGGCCGGCCGCGTTCCTGACGATCGCAGCGGTCCTGTCGGTCGGCGTGGTGGGGCTGCTGAAGACCGTGACGAACGTCGATTGCCCGTGGGATCTCGTGCCGTTCGGCGGCCGTTTTCCGTTCGTCGAGCTGTTCGCCGACCGCCCTGACGCGCTGCGTGCCGGACACTGCTTCCCTGCCGCGCACGCCAGCTCCGGCTACGCGCTGCTAGCCCTATACTTCGTGTTCCGCGAGCGGCGCCCGGCGCTGGCCAGGCTCGGCCTGGCGCTGGGACTGCTCGCAGGGCTGACGTTCGGGATCGCACAGCAGGCGCGCGGCGCGCACTTCGTCTCGCACGACGTGTGGAGCGCGTTCATCGTGTGGACGATCACGCTGTCGGTCTATGCGTTCGGGTTCCGTGCGCGGTTGTGGGAGGCCGCGCCTGACGATGCATCGCCTCAGGAATCGACATGGGAAGAACATGAATCGGCGAGCGCGCACAGCAACCTGGCTGCTGCTGACGTGCGCCTTGCTGGCGATCCCGGCCTGGGCGCAGGAGCTGCGCGGGCGGCGCATCAGCGACGTGCTGGACGAGCTGCGCTCGACGGGGCTGACCTTCATCTACAACACGCAGATCGTGCCGGGCGAGCTGCGGATCGAGACTGAGCCGAAGGCCCGCGAGGGGGTGGAGCTGGCGCGCGAGATCCTCGCCGCGCGCGGCCTCGTGCTGTCGCAGGTTGCACCAGGCGTTTACGCCGTCGTCGCGGGCACCGGCCGAGCCGAGCCCGTTGCTCCGCCGCGCAGCGCGCCGGTGCAGACCGGGCCGCTCGAAGAAGTCGTCGTGCAAACCAGCCGCTACCGCCTCGCGACCGGCGACCTGGCGACTCGCACCTTTCTCACGCAGGAGCAGGTGAAGAACATGCCGCGCCTCGCCGACGAGACGCTGCGCGCCGTGCAGAGACTGCCCGGCACGACCACCAACGGCTTCTCCAGCATCGGCTCGGTGCGCGGCGGCGAGCCGAACGAGACCGCGATCGTGCTGGACGGCCTGCGCCTGTACGAGCCGTTCCACCTGAAGAACTTCCTGAGCCCGGTGAGCCTGCTCGACTCGCGGCTGATCGATGGCATCGAGTTCTACTCCGGCGGCTTTCCGGTGGAGTACGGCGATCGCATGAGCGCGATCATCGATGCCACGACGGTGCGGCCGGTGGATCCGCGCTACTACGAGATCGGCCTCAACCTGTTCCATGCCAGCGGGCTCGCTGCCACGCAGCTCGACGGCGGTCGCGGTCACGCGCTGCTTTCCGGCCGGCGCAGCAACATCGGCGACCTCGCGCACCTGAGCGAGAACGACTTCGGCGAGCCGCAATACTCCGACGGCTTCGGGCGCATCGACTACCAGCTGAGCGACAGCACTCGTGCAGCACTGGAAGCGCTCGTGTCCAGCGACACCATCATCGCGCGGCAGAACTCGGGCCAGCAGCACGCGCGCGCGAAGTATCGCAACATCTATGCGTGGGCAACGCTGGACCATGACTGGCAGAGCGGCGCTGCGACACGCGTGATCCTGTCGTACACCGATCTGGAGAACCGGCGCGCCGGTGACGTGAACGAGCCCGACGTGCGCACGGCGCACGTCAGCGACGTGCGGTTGTTCCACATCATGGGCCTGCGGCTCGAGAACAGCTTCGAGCGCGGAATGCTGCAGCATCGCTTCGGCGCCGAGGTGCGGCGCCTGTCGGGCGACTACGAGTATTCGAGCGAAGTGCGCCTGCTGCCGGACTTTCCGTTTCCCGGCTCGCCGGGCTCCGACCGCACACGCTCGGCGGCGCCCTCGCCGCAGGGCTTCGAGAGCTCCGCCTACTGGGACGTGCGCTCGCAGCTCGACGAGCACTGGTCCGTGCAGGGCGGCGCGCGCATCGATACGCAGACCTACGACGGCTCCGACGATGGCGAGCAGTGGAGTCCGCGCGTCAGCGTGCTCTATACCGTTTCGCCGCAGACGCACTGGCGCGCCAGCGTCGGCCGCTTCGTGCAGTTCCAGGGCATCAACGAGCTGCAGGTCGAGGACGGCGTCGACACGTTCTACCCGGCGCAGCGCGCCAACCAGGCGATCCTCAGCTTCGATCACTCGTTCGACGCGGGCATCGATCTGCGGCTGGAGGCGTTCTACAAGGACTATCGGCACATCAACCCGCGCTTCGAGAACGTGTTCGATCCGCTCGTGCTGCTGCCCGAAGCGGAGTTCGATCGCGTGCGCATCGCACCCGACGGCGCGCGCGCCAAGGGTATCGAGCTGCTGCTGAGGCTGCGACCGCACGGGTCGTGGGGCGGATGGCTGAGCTACAGCTGGTCGCATGCCGAAGATCACGTCGACGGCGCCGACGTGCCGCGCAGCTGGGATCAGCGCCACGCAGTGAACCTGGGCATCGAGTGGTCGAAAGGTCCGTGGAGCGCGACGCTCACCAACAGCTTTCATACCGGCTGGCCGACGACGCGGCTGGAGCTGACCGGCGCGGAGTTCGGCAATCCGCAGCTCGCGCTGGAGCATCGCAATCGCGCGCGCCTGAGCAACTACAACGCCCTGGATCTGCGCGTCACGCGGACGTTCGCGCTGCCGCGCGGCGCGCTGGATGTGTTCGTCGAAGTGAACAACGCCTTGCAGCGGGACAACGCCTGCTGCGTGCACTACGACATCACGCGCAATCCGGATGGCTCGCTCGAATTCGCGGGCGACACGGATTCGTGGCTGCCGCTGGTGCCGTCGGCGGGGGTGCTGTGGCGCTACTGAAGCCGAACCGCCTGTCCCGCAGCCTGCACAAGTGGCTCGCGCTGTTCGTCGGCCTGCAATTGCTGGTCTGGGCCGTGACCGGCTTCTACATGGTCGCCGTCGATCTCGACTTCATTCACGGCGATTCGCTGGTGCGGAACCTGCGCACGCCGCTCGAACGCGGCACAGCCGTCGTGCCGGTCGCGCAGCTGGCGATGCGCTATCCGCAAGTCACGCAGATCGGCCTGCACGCCCTGCCCGTGGCAGCGACGCCGGTCTACGAGCTGAGCGCGGCCGGCCGCAGAATCCTCGTCGATGCCTCCACTGGCCAGCAGCTCTCGCCGCTCTCCCCAGGACTGATTCGCCAGCTCGCCCGCAGTTACTACGCCGGACGCGGCGAGCTGGACACGGTGCAGCTGCTCGGGCACCACGTGCCGATGGAAGTGCGCGGACGCTCGGCGCCGTTGTGGCGCGTGCAGTTCGACGATTGGCTGCAAACGACGCTCTATCTGCATCCCGATACGGGATCGCTGGTCGCACGGCGTCACCGCGTGTGGCGCTGGTACGATTTCCTGTGGACGCTGCACATCATGGACTACAGCGAGCGCGAGGCGCCGACCGGCATCGTGCCGCGCGTCGCGACCGCGCTTGGAACAGTAACCATCGTGAGCGGCGTGTGGCTGCTGTACTTCAGCTTCCGACGCCCACGCGTCGGCCGTGCGTAGCTCGTGATGCGGTTCCTCCGCAAGCTGCACAAGTGGCTCGGCCTGGTGATCGGCCTGCAGCTGATCCTGTGGGCAGCCAGCGGCGTGATGTTCGCGTGGCTGAATCGTGCCGACGTCGAGGCGAGCGGCAGCGTGCGCGCGCAGGAGGCGCCAGTCCTTGCACCGAGTGCAGTGAAGGCCGAGCCGGCAACGTGGCTGGCGGACTATGCCGGGCAGGATCTCTACGACGTCCGCGTCGTAGCGGTGGCGGATCGTTGGGCATGGCGGATCGAGCTCGACGACCGCGCAGAGCTGCGATCGATCGAAGACGGCAAGCCGCTGCTGCTGGATGAGCCTTGGGTAAGGCAGCTGGCGCTCGATCGCTACGCCGGCGCAGGGCAGCTCGTCGCGACAACTCTGCAGACGCAGCCTGACATCGAGTCTCGCGCTCACAGCCCGGTGTGGCGCGCGCAGTTCGACGATGTGCAACGCACGGCGCTCTACTTCGCGGCCGACGATGGTCACTTCATCGTCGCGCGCAGCGCTGCGTGGCGCATGTACGACTTCTTCTGGATGCTGCACACGATGGACTACGGTGGTCGCGACAATTTCAACAATCCGCTGATCATCCTCGTCGGCTTCGCGACGCTGTGGCTGTCGATTTCCGGTGTGGTGCTGCTGACGCGCAGCTTCAAGTAGCTCACCTCACCGGAAACACGCGTGCCGGGCAGCCAGGTGCAGCGATGAGTGCGTGGTAAGCTCGAACCGATGTGGGGTTGGAAAACGATCGTTGCAGTCTCTCTCGGCGCCAGCCTCGGCGCGCTGCTGCGGCTCGGGCTCAGCGAGTCGCTCAATGCTTCCTTTCCGCCGATCCCGCCGGGCACGTTGCTGTCGAATCTGATCGGCGGCTACGTCGTCGGCGTCGCGATCGCGTTCTTCGCGACCTCGAGCCTGCCGATCGAATGGCGGCTGTTCCTGATCACGGGATTCTGCGGCGGCCTCACGACCTTCTCGACGTTCTCCGCCGAGCTCGTCATCCAGCTGCAGCAGGGCCGGCCGCTATGGGCGGTCGCGGCCGCGCTGACGCACCTGGTGGGCTCGGTCGCGATGACCTTTGCCGGCGTCGGCACGGTGTTTCTGGCCAAAAGACTGGCGAGTTAGCCAGCAATGGGACGGCCGTCGCGGTCCCACTCGTGAAGAGTGATAGCAATGAGAACGATTCTCATGTAGTCTCCCGTCACCATGTCCGCCGTACTGCCTCTCGACAGCTTCCCCCTCCCCCGCGAGTGCCGGGCATTGAGCGACCTCGGCAAGGGCCAGGCCGCACGCGTCGTCGGCGTCGTGCCGAGCGGACCGGATGTGCCTGCCGACCTGACGCGGCGACTGGCGGACCTCGGCTTTCTCCCGGGTGAGTGCGTCCAAGTCCTCGCACGCGGGCCTCTCGGCGGCGAGCCCGTCGCCGTCCGCGTCGGCACCGCCACGTTCGCACTGCGCCGCCTCGAAGCGGACTGCATCCGAATCGCGCCGCTGGAGTAGATCGTGAGTGCCGTCGCAGCTGGCACCCCGCAGCTGATCGCCCCGCGGCTGGTTGCCCTGGTCGGCAATCCCAACTGCGGCAAGACCGCGCTCTTCAACCTGCTCACCGGCAGTCGCCAGAAAGTTGCGAACTACGCGGGCGTCACGGTCGAGCGCAAGGAGGGCGTCGCGATCACGCCATCGGGCGCGCGCGTGCGCGTTCTCGATCTCCCCGGGCTGTACAGCCTCGAAGCCGCAACGCCCGACGAGCAGGTCACCGCGGATGTCCTGCTCGGGCGCCGCGAAGGTGAGACGCGGCCGGACGCAGTGGTGTGCGTCACCGACGCGACCAACCTGCGTCAGAACCTGCGACTCGTGCTCGCGCTGAAGCGGCTGGGCGTGCCGCTGCTCCTCGCGCTCAACATGAGCGATCTCGCGCGCAAGCGCGGCATCACCGTGGACAAGGACGCGCTCGCTCGCGAGCTCGGCGTGCCTGTCGTCGAGACCGTCGGGGTGAAGCCGTCGGGCGTAGCAGAGCTGCTCGGCCGTCTCGACGGGCAGTGGCCGACGCTGGCCGCATCGAGCGGCGACGCGGACATCGTGCGCGATCACGCGGAAGTGCGACGCATACTCGCGGCGGCCGGCGGCGAAGCACGCTCGAACGAGACGATGAGCGACCGCGTCGATCGCATCGTGCTGCATCCGATTGCCGGGCCGATCATCCTCGCGGCGACGTTGTTCCTGGTCTTCCAGGCCGTGTTCGCGTGGGCTGCCGTGCCGATGGATGCGATCACCGCCGGCGTCGACGCGCTCGCCGAATATTTGCGCACGGTGCTGCCGGACAACGCGCTGCGCAGCCTGCTGCTCGACGGCGTGCTGGCGGGCGCAGGCAGCGTCGTGGTGTTCCTGCCGCAGATCCTGATCCTGTTCTTCTTCATCCTGGTGCTCGAGGATTCCGGCTATCTGCCGCGCGCTGCGTTCCTGCTCGATCGCATGATGGGCGGCGTCGGCCTGTCCGGCCGCTCGTTCATTCCGCTGCTGTCGAGCTTTGCGTGCGCGATCCCCGGTGTCATGGCCACGCGCACGATCGCGAATCCGCGCGATCGCCTGGCGACGATCATGATCGCGCCGCTGATGACGTGCTCCGCACGCTTGCCGGTGTACGCGCTGATCATCGCCGCGTTCATTCCGCAGCGGACCGTGTGGGGTCCGGTGCAGTTGCAGGGTCTCGTGCTGTTCGTGCTGTACATCGCCGGCATCGCGGGCGCGATGGCAGTGGCGTACGTGCTCAAGCGCACCACCCTGCGCTCGCGCTTCCAGCCGCTGATGCTGGAATTGCCGGCCTATCACTGGCCGCATCTGCGCAATCTTGCGATCGGCCTGTGGCAGCGCGTGCAGATCTTCCTGAGCCGCGTCGGCACGATCATCCTGGCGCTGATGGTGCTGCTGTGGGCGTTGAGCTCGTTCCCCGCGCCGCCGCCGGACGCGACCGGGCCGGCGATCCAGTACAGCATCGCCGGCAAGATCGGCGCAGCGCTGTCGGTCATCTTCGCCCCGATCGGCTTCAACTGGCAGATTTCCATCGCGCTCGTGCCGGGTCTCGCGGCGCGTGAGGTCGCAGTTGCCGCGCTGGGCACCGTGTACTCGCTGGCGGCGACCGGCGATGACGTGGCGAGCGCGCTGACGCCGCTGATCCAGGGCTCGTGGTCGCTGCCGACTGCGCTGTCGCTGCTCGCGTGGTACGTGTTCGCGCCGCAGTGTCTTTCGACACTCGCCACCGTGAAGCGCGAGACGAACTCGTGGCGCTATCCGCTGATCATGGCGGGGTACCTGTTCGCGCTCGCGTACTTCGCGTCGTTCGTGACGTACACCGTCGCCGCGTGGCTCATGGGGGCGCGATGAGCGACGTGATCGCAAATGCAGTCGTCATCATCGCTATCGCGGTGAGCGCGTGCTACGCAGTGTGGCGGCTTGGTCCCCGCAAGATGCGGGACGGCGTACGCTTGCGTCTGCGCAAAGCGCTGCCGGGCGTGTTCGGCAATCTCGGCGATTCTTCGGGAAGCGCCTGCGATGCTTGCGGCGGTGGCTGCGCGCCGACGACGCAACCGCCCGCGGCTCGCAAAGAGCACCCGATCGTCTGGCGCAGACCGGTCCGCTGAAGGTCAGGACATCGGTTCCGGCGGAGGCGGCGGCTCTTCCGGCAGCGGAATGAATTCAGCGTCGTCGCCGACCGGCAGCGGGATGCGCTTCGCGCGCCAATCCGCTTTCGCCTGCTCGATGCGCTCCTTGCGCGACGACACGAAATTCCACCAGATGTGCCGCTCACCGAGCGGCTCGCCGCCGAGCAGCATGACTGTTGCAGCTGTTACAGCAGTGATGCGCGGCTCGCTGTCGCGCGCAAACACGACCATCTGCCCCGCTTCGTAGCGCTCTTGTCCGACGCTCACCGTACCCGCTGCGACAAACGCAGCGCGCTCGCTGTAGCCGTCCGGAATTCCAGTGCTCGCGCCCTGCTGCAGCTCGACGTGCACATAGACGATCGGCGAATGCGTGCGCACCGGGCTCGACCGGCCGAACGCCTTGCCCGCGATGACGCGCGTGCTCACACCGGCATCGTGCTGGAGCGGCAGCTCATCCGCATCGATGTGGACGAACGCCGGCGCAGTTTCCTCGTCCGCTTCGGGCAGCGCGACCCAGGCCTGGATGCCATGCAGCAGCCCGCCGTGCTCGCGCATCGTCTCGAACCGCTCCGAGTGGCTGATGCCGCGCCCCGCCGTCATCCAGTTCACCTCGCCCGCGCGAATCACCTGGTGAAAACCGAGACTGTCCCGATGCACGATCTCGCCTGCAAACAGATAGGTGATCGTCGACAGGCCGATGTGCGGATGCGGCCGCACGTCGACGCGCCGCGGCAGATTCGCCGCGAGCTGCACCGGACCCATGTGATCGAAGAACGCGAACGGCCCGACCATGCGGCGCTGCGCCGCCGGCAGCACGCGGCCGACTTCGAAGCCGCCGAGATCGCGGCGGCGACCGGCAATGACCAGCTCGACGGGAGTATTCATGCCCGGAGTTTAGCGGCGATCTCCGCGACGCGCTTGCCCTGGTAGCGCGCGCCCGCCAGGTCCTTCTCGCTCGGCTGACGCTGGCCCTGGCTGCCGGCGATCGTCGAGGCGCCGTAGGGCGAGCCGCCGACGATCTCATCGAGCGTCATCTGCTCGCGGAAATCGTAGGGCAGCCCGACGATGATCAAGCCGAAATGCAGCAGGTTGACGATGCCCGACAGCTGCGTCATTTCCTGGCCGCCGTGCTGCGTCGCCGTCGACGACATGACCGCGCCGACCTTGCCCGACATCCTGCCGCTCGACCAGATCTCGCCGGTCTGGTCCCAGAAGTGCGCCATCGGCCCGACCATGCGGCCGTAGCGCGTCGGAATGCCGAGGATGACGGCGTCGTACTCGGGCAGGTCCTGCGGCCTGGCCCACGGCGCCGGCTGATCCCATTTCATGCCGGCGCTGCGCGCGGCATCTTCCGACATGAGCTCGGGCACGCGCTTGATCGCAACCTGCGCGCCGCCGCTGCGGGCGCCCTCGGCTGCGGCGTTCGCCATCTGCTCCATGTGGCCGTAGGAGGATTGGTAGAGAACCAGTACTTTCGCCATCGTCATGCTCCGTTCGTGAGTTCACGAGCCGAACGCATGAGGGCGTCGAACGATCCTCCCGAGTTATTGACCGAGCACGATTTCCACGCGCTTGTTGCGCTTGCCTTCGTTGCGGATGCGCACGACGCGGATCGCGCCGATCTCGCCGATGTTCGCGACGTGCGTGCCGCCGCACGGCTGGAGGTCGATACCGGGTATGCGCAGGAGCCGCACGCGGCCGGCGCCGCGCGGCGGTTGCACACTCATCGTCTTCACGAGCTCCGGCCGCGCCTCGAGCTCTTCGTCCGTGATCCACACCGTCTCGGTGGCGATGGCGCGCGCCAGCAGCTCGTTGGTCCCTTGCTCGATCCGCTCCGCGTTGAGCAGATTCATGTCGATGTCGAAGTCGAGCCGCGCCTTGTCGGCAGCGATGTTGCCGCCGCTCACCGGCGCGACCACTACGCACGACATCACGTGCAGCGCCGTGTGCAGGCGCATGAGCGCATAGCGCCGCTCCCAGTCGATCTCCAGCGTCAGCGGCTCGTCGGGCTCCGGCAGAGCGCTGCCCGCGGCGGGAATGTGCAGAACGCTGTCCAGCGTTTCGCCCTTGCGAGTATCGGCGATGACGATGCGCTCGCCGTTGCCGCGGATCAGCGCGCCGGTATCGCCGGGCTGCCCGCCGCCGAGCGGATAGAAGATCGTGCGGTCCAGCTCGATGCCGCGCTCGGTGACCGCGACGACCCGGGCGCTCGCGGTCTTCAGATAAGCGTCGTCGCGGAAGAGCATTTGTGTCGGCATGGGACGTGTCCGAAGATGGCGGGCGGTCGAGAATAACCCAGAAGGAGACCACCCATGCAGACCATGCTGACTCCCGTGCTCGCGCTCATCGTATGGACCTTCGTGATGTGGTTCTGGCTGTACGCAACGCGCCTGCCGGCGATGCGGGCCGCCGGCATCGACCCGGCGCGCATCAAGCGCAAGGGCGACCTCGATCGGCTGCCGCTCCCGGTACAGCAGATCGCCGACAACTACAACCACCTGCACGAGCAGCCCACGGTCTTCTACGCGCTGGCGCTCTACACGCACCTGGCCGGCACCGCGGACCCGCTCAACGCCGGCCTGGCCTGGACCTACGTCGGGCTGCGCGTCGTGCACTCGCTGGTCCAGTGCACCAGCAATTTCGTACCGGTGCGCTTCATGGTGTTCGCCGCCGCGTCGCTGGTTTTGATGGTGATCGCCGTGCGCAACGTGCTCGCGCTGTTCTAAACTGCGCACTCTCAAGCGAGGAGCCCCCATGAGCATGTACGACGACGAAAACGACGAAAAGGCCGTGCGCAGCGAGCAGCGCCCGGAAAGCATCACCGACCAGCTGTCGTTCAAGTCGCGCTTCGTCTTCATCTTCGGTGAGATCAATCACCAGACCGCGCGCACCACCTGCGAGCGGCTGGTGGCGATGGCGGCGCAATCCGATGCGCCGATCCGCGTGCTGATCTCCTCGCCCGGCGGTCACGTGGAATCGGGCGATGCGATCCACGACATCATTCGCTTCATCAGCGCGCCGGTGACGACGATCGGCACGGGTTGGGTGGCGAGCGCCGGCACGCACATTTTCCTCGCGGCGGAGAAGGAGCGGCGGGTGTGCCTGCCGAACACGCGCTTCATGATCCATCAGCCGCTCGGCGGCGCCGGCGGTCCGGCGACGGACATCGCGATCCAGGCGAAGGAGATCCTGCGCATGCGCGAGCGCATCGCGCGCACCATCGCGAAGCAGACCGGCAAGCCCTACGACAAGGTGCTGGCGGACATGGAGCGCGACTTCTGGCTGAGCCCGAAGGAAGCGATCGAGTACGGCATCGTGTCGCGCGTCATCGAGTCGTACAAGGACGTGGGCTGAGCGCGCTACCGCGCTTGCGATGCGCAGCGCGAGGGCCGCTGCTCAGCGTTCGTCCAGCTGCGCCAGCATGCGCTTCAGCGCGAAGTGCCGGTAGCTGAACAGCGCCAGCTCGCGCACTTCACTCTCGTCGAGATGACCGGTGACATCGAGCGCGATCCAGCCGTTGTGCCCCATGTACTTCGGAATCTGGTAGCGCGCGTCGCCGGTCAGCAGCGCCTGCTGCTCGACGCCGACCCAGAACGCGACGCGCAGCTTGTCGCTGTCGCGGTACTGATATGCCTGCGCGAAGGTCTTCTTGCCGGCGCGCCACACCGGGAAGCCGAACTGCTCGTCCTCCGAAGTGTCCGGTAGCGCGAGGCAGATGCGTCGCATCGTCTTCAACACGCTTTGCGCCCGCTTCGACTGCATCGGATCGATCTCGGCTGCGCTCAATGCCCGGGTCGGCGGCGTGATGTCGAGCGTCGTGCCGAGCTTTGCCGCGAGCGCGGGAGGCGCAACCTTCTCGTAGGCCTCGCGCACCAGCTTCGCGACGCGCTTCCACGAGATGCCCTTGTCCAGCTGTACGCCGAGCCAGCCGCGCGGCCCGACATAGGGTGGCACGAAGAAGTGTTTCGGCTCCTGCTTCGTATACAGCTCCTGCGCGCCTGCCGGTGCGTTCAGCCACAGTGCGACGCGCCCGTCGCCATGATGGTTGACGACATAAGTCGCAAATGTCTTGCCGCGCACCCGGAAGTCCGGCGAGCCGTGCGAGATGACTTCGGCGCTCTCCGGGAACCACAGGCACACTTCACGCACGGCCTGATTGATGTCTTTCGCCATGGTCCGAGCATACCCGCGCTGGAACATTCGCGCCCGAGGCGCCATTGTCCGGAAAGCGTCATCGAGGAGATTCGCAATGATTCGTACCCGGGAACCCATCGCGTGGGCGCTGCTCGCCAGCTTCGCTGCCGCCGGAGCAGCGCTGGCCGCCGACTCCGCCGGCGCCATGCCGACCTTCGAGTCGCTCGACAAGAATTCGGACGGCAAGGTGAGCCTGAACGAAGCTGCCGACAACGACGCGTTGTTCGTCGCCTTCAAGAGCCTCGATACCGACAAGGACGGCCTGCTGAGCCGCGAAGAGTTCGCCGCGTTTCAGCGCGACAAGCCGCAGGCGTGAGCTGAACAGTCAGGCTGCAGCCTGACCCACAGAGCACGCAGCAGGTCCGATCTGGTGTGGGTCAGGCTTCAGCCTGACTCTTGGTTCTCGACCAGATACTTCGAGTGGCAGGCCGTGCACGCTTCATACAGCGTGCCGCCCGCATCGAAGTATGCCTCGACATCCTTCGCCTCGGCCGCTTGCAGCACCGTAGCCGCCGCGTCCGCCATGCCGCGCGCCGTGCTCATCCATTGATCGCTGTCGACGGCGCGGCCGTCGAGCATCAGCAGGTTGCCCGACTCCACCAGCATCGCGGCAGCGTTGCGGAAGGTGGCCCATTCCTCGTCGGTTTCAGGGTGATGCTCCTCGGTGCCCTTCTGCGTCGTGACGGTGCCGACGGAGTTCCAGATCGCCGTGGCGCTCGGATCGACGATCCAGCTCATCAACTGCTGTGTCGTCAACGAAGTGTGGAACGGCGGCGCCGACGTTGCCGGAGCCGCCGACGGCGGAGGCGCGCCCGAATTGCAGCCGGCCAGCAGGATTGCGCACAGTGGAACGAAAGCTGAGGTTCTCATGTGAGCTAGTCTTGCAGAGGACTCGAGCTGCGGCTACAGCGTTCTTGACGCGTCGCTGTATTGACAGCGCGGCGACGCTCATTGTTTTATCGCCGCACTTGGGGGGAGACACCGACGATGCGAGCTTTCTCACGGATTCTGCTGGCGGCCGTGGCGGGAATTTTCGTGGCCGGCAGCGCCCTCGCCGCCGCTGCGCCCGCCGCCAAAGGGCCCCGCACCAAGGACGGCAAGCCCGATCTGAACGGCATCTGGCAAGCGCTGAATTCCGCGAACTACGACCTCGAGCCGCATGCCGCCCGTGCCGCGCTGGCGATGGTGCCCGGCCAGTTCGTGCCGGTGCCGGCGCCCGAGATCGTCAAGATGGGCGCAGTCGGCTCGGTGCCCGCGGGCCTCGGCATCGTCGAAGGCGACACGATTCCGTACCTGCCCGCGGCGCTCGAGAAGAAGAAGGACAACCAGAAGAACTGGCTGACTGCCGATCCCGAGATCAAGTGCTATCTGCCGGGCGTGCCGCGCGCCAACTACATGCCGTACCCGTTCCAGATCTTCCAGAGCAAGGACTATCTCTTCGTCGCGTACGAGTACGCGGGAGCGGTGCGCAACATCTATATGAAGGATCCGGGGCCGGCGCCGGCCGACTCGTGGATGGGCCAGTCGGTCGGCAAGTGGGAAGGCGACACGCTGGTCGTGACCGTCACCGGCTTCAACGATTCGACCTGGTTCGACCGCGCCGGCAATCATCACAGCGACGCGCTCAAGGTCACCGAGCGCTGGACGCAGCGCGGCCCGGATCACCTGTGGTACGAGGCGACGATCGAGGACCCCAAGACGTTCTCGCGCCCGTGGAAGATCGCGATGCCGCTGTACCGGCGCGTCGAGCCGAACGCGCAGCTGATGCAGTTCAAGTGCGTGGAATTCGTCGAGGAGCTGATGTACGGCGAGCTGCGCAAGAAGCCCGCGCACAGCGCGGCGCCCAAGGAAAAAGAGTGAGGTAGAGGTCCATGCAGACGAAACTGTTCGTGATAACGGGCGCGGCGCTCGCGACCGCGCTGCTGGCAAGCGCCGCGGCGCTCGCGCACCACGCATTCGCGGCGGAGTTCGACGCCAACAAGCCGGTGAACCTGCGCGGCCCGGTGACCAAGGTGGAGTGGATCAATCCGCACGCCTGGATCCACATCGAGAATAAGAACACCGACGGCACGATCACCAAGTGGATGGTCGAGGGCGGCACGCCGAACACGCTGCTGCGCCGGGGCATCACCAAGGATTCGCTGACGATCGGCACCGAGATCGTGGTGCGCGGCTACCAGTCGAAAGATGCGCTGTGCAAGCCGGAATGCCGGGCCAACGGCCGCGACGTGACGTTCCCCGACGGCCGCAAGCTGTTCATGGGCTCCTCGGGCACCGGCGCACCCAAAGACGGCGCGGACCAGACCGAGAAGTAACGTTGGCGCCGCTCAGCACGCAGGAAAAAATCGCGGTCGGCGCGTCCGCCGCGATCCTGCTCGCCGCGGCGATCTACTGGACCGTGCAGATCCTCGACGTCATCGCCACACTGAAACTCGCCTACGGCTAGATACGGGTGCCGGGAGAGAAAACCGGGGGAAACTCAGCACCGCAGCATTCGTAATCTTGCTCCGGCGCGACTCGTTCGATAGCTATGCTGCACCGCTCAGTTTCCCCTGCTTTTCTCTCCCGGCACCGCTAGCCTCCGCTAGCCTGAAAAGCCGATCCAGCGGCCGGAGGCGGCCACGACGAGCCAGATCGTCAGCGACGCCAGCGCCATCAGCTTGAGCGTCCAGGGATTGAGCTGCGCGTGATCCTTGCGCAGCAGCGGCGCGCGGATCGCGAACACGAACACGATGCCGATCCCGAGCGCGATCATCTTCGCCCAGTAGAACGGATTGTGGTAGCACTTGGTCGCGACGCCGGCGAGCATGAAAAAGCCCGTCACCACCAGCACCACGAGCGCGAGCTTGAACCAGCGGTGCGCCTGCTCCGTGACGGCGTTCGAAGGCACATCGCGCATCACCACATTCAGCAGCCGCAGATCCGCGCTCACGACGGCCGCGCCGAGCAGCGCGAGCGCCATGAGATGCACCGCTTCGATGATCGCGAAGGTCGCGGCCTTGTCCTTGACGAACACGCCGATCGGCGAGGCTTCGAGCCATTCGAAATAGGTCAGCAGGCTCATCCGTGCTGTCCTCCTTCCTCGCCCGCGACACAGCCGGCCGCCCAGTCGATGAACGCCGGGTTGTCCTGACCGCAATCGAACCAGTCATAGGCGATGAAGCGCCCGCAGGTCACGACGCCGGCCCACAGCGTGAGCGACAGCGCGGCCGCAATGCGCGTGCGACGCGGCGGGCGCGCCGCGACGTCCCAGGAGCCCACCGCCCTCTGCATGTGACGGCGGAACAGCCACGCGTTGATGAAAGCTGCGACCAGCAGGAGCAGCTTGATGCGGAACCAGAAGCTCTGCGTCGTGCGGATCGGGATGCCGACGTACAGCAGCACGCCGGTCGCGACCATGATCGTGAAGCCGATCAGCATCGGCCGGTCGAGACGCTGCGCGATCGTCGACGCCGGCACGCTCGTCAGCCACACGCCGAGCATGCGCAGGTCGATCACGATCAGCATGCCGAGGCTGAGCATCAGCGTGATGACGTGGAGCGACTCGATCCACGCGTACATGTAGTACGACTCGTGCAGGCCGATGCTGAACGACGTCGCGCCGATCGCCTGGGCGAATTTCAGCAACCACTCGTTGAACACTGGACTCGCGGCTCCTGTGGGTCAGGCTTCAGCCTGACGCTACTGCTTCGGCGGTGCAGCCGGCGCGGCAGTATCCATCTTCGTTTGCCGCGACTTGAAGCGCCAGCCGGCTGCGGTCTTCACCAGCGTATCGCTGTACGTCCCGGTGGCGACGATCGAAGCCGGCTTGGTGCCGACGTCGAGCAGCATGAGGAACACCGAAGCCTCCGCGCCGTCCTTGCTCGGCAGGATGCGCAGGTTCGTGTTCCAGTGCCGGCGGTTGGCGCCGTTCATCTTCTCCTTCCACTGCGCGATGAAGCCGACCAGCTGGTCATGGCCGACGAACTTGTTGAAGGTGCCGTCCGGCGTGAACGTGCCGGCCCATGCTTCCGCGTCGCCGGTGTCGATCGAATGGTTGTAGGTCGCGTACAGCTGCTCGATGTCGATGTAGTCCTGCGTGGAGAGCCCGTCCGCCGCGGCCACGCGTGTGAAGCCGAGGATCGTCACGGCCGCTGCCACGAACGCAAAAAGCCTGCTCATCGTGTCCTCCCCTTGCCGTCGTTGTGAGCGGCAGTATCGGCGATCGGCCGCCCCGCCGCCCACTGTCTTCATAAATCTTAGGCCTGACGACGCGTCAAAAGATCGTGTAGCCGCCGTCGATGACGAGGCTGTCGCCGGTATGGAACCGCGAGGCGTCGGAGGCCAGGTATACGGCGATGCCGGCGAAATCCTCCGGCTCGCCCCAGCGTCGCATCGGCACGCGGCCGATCGCCTTCTCGTTGAACTTGTCCCACGACTGCAGGCCCGCGGTCATGTCGGTGCGGATCCAGCCCGGCAGGATCGCGTTCGCTCGCACGCCATAGCGCGCGTACTCGACAGCGATGCCGCGGATCATTGCGGTCACCGCAGCCTTGGTCGAGGCATACGCCTGGTTGCGTGGCGCGCCGTGGATTGCAGATGTTGACGAGGTCACCACCACCGAGCCGCCGGGATCGCCAGCTTCGGCGCGCATCATCATGTGCTTGCACGCCTCGCGCAGCGTCCAGAACACGGCGTCGAGATTGATCCTCGTGACCTGGCGCCAGTGCTCGGTCGTCGTCTCGGCAAACGACGAGCGCCCGCCGCCGCCGACGCCGGCGTTCGCGGCCACGAAATCGAGTCGTCCCATCGTGCGGATCACTGCGGCGACGCCGCCGGTCACTGCCTGCTCGTCCGAGACGTCGACGCGCTGGACGAGCACGTGCGGCGTGAGCGCGCGCAGCTTCTCCTCGGCGATGCCATTCTTCTGCGCGCTCTGGCCCCAGATCGCGATCCTGGCGCCGGCCTGCGCCAGGCCTTCCGCCATGCCGAGGCCGATGCCGCCGTTGCCGCCCGTGATCAGCGCCACCTTGCCCGTCAGGTCGAAAAGCTTTTGCGTCACGCTGCACCCCGCGTCGAGGCGCATACGATCACATGAGCGGCGGCGGCCCTGCAATCGGCCCCCGGCAGGGCGGGCTTCAGCCCGACGGCTTCTCGGCTGCGCACGCCGGCGGCGTGTACGGTTCCCCCGTGTCGAGCGCACGCACGATCTGTTCGATGCGCTTTACGTTGGCGAAGGAGTCGACCAGCAGCAATGTGTTCTTGCAGGGGAATGCAACCAGGTGAGCGTACTGCGGCAGGAGCGGCCGGAGCAGCGGCACGAGCTGCACCGCAGGCGAATTCTTCACCACGATGAGCCTGTTGACGAATTCGCCCTCGGCGTAGGACTCCTTGCCGGTCGCACTCGGCAGGGGCATCTGCCGGACGTTCGCGTCGGGAATCAGCTGCACGTAACCGCCCTGCTCCACTGCAGCGAAACCGTGGACGCGCAGAATCATCAGCAGCGTGGCGTAGTCCACGCTCGTCGGCTCCTGCCCGACGACGGCGATATCGTCGGCGCGTGCACGCGGATCGACGATGAACTTCTTGCCCGTCCGCTTGGCGACGGCCGCGATCAATCGTTCGAGCGATACCGTACCTTCGCGTGCAACGGGCGTGGACTTGTCGCTCATCCCCTCGCTCTGTGCGCCGGCCGACGGCGGTGCGACGAGCGTGAGCAGTGTGAGCGCGGCGAGCGTCGTGGTGCGTATTGAAGTTCTCATCTGCGGGCCTCCAGTCACGGTTTCAGGGATTCGAGCGCCGGCGGTAGCATCCCGGGATCTGGCCGGGCTGGTGGCCCGGCTGCGGCAGGCGGCACGAGTCCGGAGCGCCACTGGTACCCGCCCCACAACTCAAACGCGAGCGCGATGCCGACGGGGTTGCGCAGGCGATCCCTGGCGGCGTACGCGTACACCGGCCGCGCCGCGGGGTAGGTTCCGTCCTCGAGCGACCTCAGCGTCGGCTCGGCGCCCGTCAGCATCGTGCCCAGCAGCTCGTGACGATGCGCGTCGTAGAACGAGTAGCCGAGCACGGCGAGCCAGTTCGGCTCGGCCCACAACTGCTGCGTGACCAGCGTGCTGGTAGGCGGTGCTTCGCGATAGTGACCATCGCTGCGCAACTGGTGACAAGCGTCGTCGTAGCTGCGCCGATTGCGTTGCTTCAGCTCGCGGATCGACGGGTACGTCTCGCAGCCGGCCTCCATCACCACTCGCGCGAAGACGTCGCGAACTGCGGCGTCCGCCGGCGCGAGCACATCGATCGTCCGCCAGTCGAAGCGCGGGTCGACGTCGTGCCAGGTCGCGTTGGGATTGTCGATCAGCCGCGAAGGCTCCGCCGGGTCGGGAATGCGGCGCGCCAGCGCCAGATACACTTCGCGCGGCGACAGCGCTTGACGCTCCGCTGTCGGCCCCGCGGTGAGCACTACCGCGAGATAGCCAAGCTTCCATTCGGCAATCTCCACCCTCGCTTGCTGGCAGCGGACGAACTCGGCTTCGAGGATGCGCCGCGACGTGAGCACGACGTCGGTCCCGTTACACAGCGCAGCGAATGCAGCGTCGGCCTCCGCGACCGTCACGCGAGGCGTCACGAACGGCGCACGCTTGCCGATTTGCCCTGCGAGGGCTTGCGCCATGGATTGCGTGAGCGCCGACGTCAGCATCGTGAAACCGGGAAGATCGCCAGCTGCCAACTCCGGCGGCTGCTGTTGCACTCGACCGTCGGTAGCAACAACTGGCGCAGATGACTGCACGCTGCGATCCGCACCTGCTTCGTGCGGTGGTGTCCTCGGGACTGCAATGTGGGCAGCCGGCGCAGACGCTGAATCTTGCTGTTGACGATCTCGAAGCAGCAGCGCTGCAGCCATCGCGACACCGCCGATCAGAATCGCGGCGACCGTCGCACGCATGATCGAAACCCGCGCCCTGCGCCGCTTGCTCTGCTGCCGCAGCCGGCGCTTCAGCTCGCGTGCAAACGCCGGCGGCGGGTCGCGGCGCAGTGCGTGGAGGAATTCGTCGTTCATCGATGCATCTCCGCCGCTACCACTGCGACCGCAGCGCCTGGACCGTGCGATGCAGGATCGTGCCGACGTTCGATTCGCTCAGTCCGACCAGCGGCGCGATCGCGCGGTTGCTCAAGCCTGCGCCGTAGCGGAGCGCAATCAGCTCGCGTTCGCGCTCCGGCAGCGAGGCCGTGAGCGCCGCGAGCCGCGCCAGGTCGGAGCGCTGTTCCGCGTCATGCTCGGGAGTCTGGTCCACGACGACGTCGAGTGCCGCTTCGAGCGGCGCATGCGCGCGGCGCGTGCGCAGATGATCCGCACAAACGTTTTTTGCGATCCGGTAGAGCCACGTTGCAAACGCAGCCAGGTCGCTGCGATAGCGCGCCCGGGCCGACCAGGCCTTTTCGAACGTGCGCGCGGTGAGGTCCTCGACATCCGCGGTGGAAGCGAGGCGAAAGCGGAAGTAGTTGTAGATGCGCGGCAGGTGATCGGCATAGATCGCCTCCCAGTCCGCTTCGTCCGTCGCCGGCCAGTGCATCGAGCGATCCGCGGCTGCCCCTTCGAATGCCATGCAGCTGTATACGTTGCAGGCGCGCCAGTATCACAGGGTTGAACGGCGCAACTGCCGCCCCGGCGGACCCGTTGCCTTCGTGACTGGTTCTATATACAGTTCACCTCCCCGCCCGTGCTTCGATGGATCGAACTTCCCGAGGTGTTGTCATGAGCCAGTCCCCGGACGCCAAGAACAAGGCGCTGCGCCGCGATGCCGTCAATGCGCTCGAGCGCGTGGTCGAGAACCAGCGCGCGCGGTTGTTTCAGGCGCACGCAGTGTTGAAATGTCTGTATGAAGTCTTGCTGCACGCCGAAGGCAAGAATGCGGTGGCGTACGCGGAAGCCGCGCACCTGGCGGCGCGGCTGCTCGATGAGTGCGCGGAACGGCTCGATCCGGTGCGTCTGAGAGCGCTGCTGGACGGCACGCAGGACAGCATTCCCTATCCGCGCACGGAGGAGAAGCTCACGACCGGCAACGAGGGCGGCGACGACCAGGTTCGCGAGAGCGCGCCCGGCTACTTCCTGCACTAGTCGCCGGGCGGCTCGTAGATCTGGAGCAGATTGCCGCACGTATCGGCGAACACTGCCAGCACGATGGCGCCGGCCTGCATCGGCTCGCGACTGAACACGACGCCGCTCGACTTCAAGCGGCGGAATTCCTGGCGGACGTCGTCGACCTCGAAAGCCGCGATCGGGATGCCCTGCTCGAACATCGCGGCCTGGAAAGCACGTCCCGCCGGATTCGCGTTCGGCTCGAGCGCGAGCTCGACGTCGGGATGACCCTCCGGCGCCGTCACGCTGATCCAGCGGTATTCGCCGACCGGGAAGTCGCGGCGCTTGCTGAAGCCGAGCACTTCGGTATAGAAGCGCAGTGCTTTTTCCTGGTCGTCGACCATCACACTCGTGAGCTTGATCTTCATGGGGGCAACTGTGGCAGCTCGCGGTCAGGCGTGCTTCTCGATAATTGCGGTTCGCGCGCGCGGTCGGCGCCAGGCCAGCCCCACATGAGCGAATAGCAGCCCGGGATCAGCGACGGCGGCGTCACACCCGGCACCTGGATCATCGCGCGCACGCGGCGGCGATATGCCGCCGGCGAAGCGCCCACGCGCCGGGCAAACAGCGTGCTGAAGCTGCCGAGACTCGCAAAGCCGACTTCCAGGCAGATCTCCGTCACGGAAAGATCGGCGGCGAGCAGCAACTCCTTGGCGCGCTCCAGCCGCGCGTCGATCGAAACCTGGTGCGGCGTCGCGCCGAACGTCGCCTTGAACAGGCGGATGAAGTGATACGGCGAGAGCGCAGCTTCGCGCGCCGCCTGCTCGATGCGCACGTTGCCGCTCACGTCCTGCAACAGGTCGCGAGCGCGGCACAGACGCAGCAGCACTGCACCGGTGCGAGAGCGGACGCGAGGCGACGGCAGCGAGCTCATGCGCCGAGTTTAGCGTGATATATCGCGCGTCAGCGATCTCTATCGTCGCCAGTTTGTGACGCTGCAACCCATTGCATAGGGTTTTCGATCGGCGCACTCTGCCGCGCGCACACATATCAGATCGCTGCATCGACAGCGCCAACACAGGGAGATCACGCCGCCAGAAAAAACTCGCGCAGCGCGCGAGACGGGATTCTTTTGCCCAACGATAACCGGGAGAAATCGTTATGCAAGCACTCACCAGGTTCGCACTGGCCGCGGTGACCGCGTCGCCGCTGCTGTTGCTGCCGCAGGTCGCCGCGTCCGCCGACAGTCGCGCCACCGGCCGCTTCCAGCATTCGGGGACGCTCTCGACGGAGACTGCGACGGCGGTTACGCAAGCCACTCTCTTCAGCGAAGCGCCGACCGGATTCGACAACCGCACCAACGGCTTTCTGCGGCAAGGACCGGCGTACGAGACGCTCGAGGAGGACACCGTCGTGGCGAATCGCTCGTTCAGCGACAACCGCTTCATCTTCGAGGAAGTCGAAGTGATCGCGGACGGGCTCGGACCGACCTACAACGCGCAGAGCTGCGCGGAATGTCACCAGAACGTCGTCACCGGCGGCGCCAGCCAGATCGCCGAGCACCGCACCGGGCGGCTCGACGCCTCGGGCGGCTTCTTCGAATCGCTCGGCGGGTCGCTGATCCATTCCCGCGCCACCCACCCGGCGATCGTCGAGCGCGTGGCGTTCGAGGACGACGTCCGCACCTTCCGCATCTCGACCAACACGCTCGGCAACGGCTTCGTGGAATGCGTCGCCAACGAGACGCTGCTCGCGATCCGCGACGCGCAGCCGGCAGAGATCCGCGGCACGGCGGTGATGGTGCCGGTGCTCGAAGGCGGCAACGCGATGCGTGTCGGCCGCTTCGGCCACAAGAACCAGCATGCGAGCCTCGAGTCGTTCTCGGCCGACGCGTATCTCAACGAGATGGGCATCACCAGCCCGCTGTTCCCGGACGAGAACACCTCGAGCGGTCGCAACGTCGGCTTCGGCACGCCGTTCGATCCGGTGCCGGAGCCCGAAGACGACGGCGTCGACGTCCTGGCATTCGCAAATTTCATGCGCTCGACGAAGGCGCCAGCGCGCGGCCGGATCACACGCGACGCAGTCGCGGGCGAAACGCTCTTCAACCAGGTCGGCTGCAACGGGTGCCACGTCTCGACACTGCGCACTGCTGCGCCGGGTACGCCGATCAATGGCGGAGCGTTCCGGGTGCCGCTCGCGCTCGGCAACAAGATCATCCATCCCTACAGCGACTTCCTCTCGCACGACATCGGCACCGGCGACGGCATCCCCGTGCTGCCCGGCCCGGAATACGCGGCGACCAGCAAGCTGATGCGCACGGCGCCGCTGTGGGCGCTGCGCACGCGCAACCGCCTGATGCACGACGGCCTGTCGTTCACCAAGCAGGAGGCGATCGCGCGGCACGGCAACCAGGCCGCGGGCGTGCGCGATCG
This sequence comes from Steroidobacteraceae bacterium, assembly GCA_035278165.1. Taxonomy (GTDB): domain Bacteria; phylum Pseudomonadota; class Gammaproteobacteria; order Steroidobacterales; family Steroidobacteraceae; genus Steroidobacter. The sequence goes on along the minus strand of DATEJG010000075.1, from coordinate 89,242 downwards.
TTACGACGCCCTGACGGATGCGCAGCGCGCCCAGGTGCTGGAGTTCCTGGATTCGCTCTGAGCTTGCCATCGGAGCCGGAAATGGGGACATTCCTCATTTCCGGCACGTTGGCGAAATCCGCCGCGAAGTCGCTGGAAATGAGGTATGTCCCCATTTCCCTTCCGGTCCTGCACCACGAAGACTACGAGCGCCAGGCGCGCATCGAGCTGCGCCGCTGGCAGGAATTGATGAGCGCGCCGCCGGGCCTGTGGAGCCAGGCGACGCGCGGCCTGCAGCGACGCATCAATCGGCTGATTCCCGAGCGCGTTCACCAGACCGTCACGAGCGTCATCAAACAGATGACGCGCGCCGTGATCGCCGGCTCCAGCTTCACTGCGCCCGCGCCGCTGCTCGATCGCGCACTCTCGCAACGTGAAGTGCTGATCGCCGAGAAGATCGAGAACTACAGCCGCACGGCGGCTATCGAAGGCGGCGTCACCGGCGCCGGCGGCTTCTTTCTCGGCCTCGCGGATTTTCCGCTGCTGCTCGGCATCAAGCTGAAGCTCCTGTTCGACATCGGCGCGCTGTACGGCTTTTCCGGCGCGGACTACAAGGAGCGCATCTACCTGCTGCACGTGTTCCAGCTCGCGTTCTCCAGCGACGCGCATCGGCTGGATGTCTATCGCCGCATGCGCGACTGGCCCGCGTACCGCGAGCAGCTGCCTGCCTCCCTCGATGACTTCGACTGGCGCACGTTCCAGCAGGAGTATCGCGACTACATCGATCTTGCAAAACTTGCGCAGCTGCTGCCGATCGTCGGCGCGCCGGTCGGCGTGATCGTCAACAACCGCCTGGTGCGCCGCCTCGGCCGCACCGCGATCAACTCGTATCGCATGCGCTGGTTCGACGATGACAACGCAACCACGAACACTTAAACAAAACGTAATGCGCCGGCAGAACCGCCGCGCGCCCCGACCCCACTCACTCGCGCACCGATAGACGCGAGCTCGCTGGCACTTTCTTCCGACTCGTTTCCAGGAGCAGGAACATGAACATTGCAACCGCATCGCTGCGGTCATTGCTTGCGTCCGCATTGCTGAGCGTCGCCGCCGCCGGCGTGTACGCTCAGGACGACGACGCGGACATCACCGCAGACAGCCAGCCCGGCTTCCTCCGCTTCTATCACAACACGCCGCTGGTCTCGAACGGCGCCGTGCCCGCGAACTTCACCGATCCGAACCTGCGCAACGGCTGGGGCGTGGCGTTCAATCCCCAGGGCTTCGTGTGGGTCGCCGATCAGGTGACGGGCGTCGCGACGCTGTACGACGGCTCCGGTCAACCTTCGCCGCAGCCGACGCCGCTGATCGTCCACGTGCCCGGTCCCGACAACTCGAAGGGCGCGCCTACCGGCATCGTGTTCTCAGCGGGGATGGACTTCGTCGTGAGCAAGGGCGGAGTCTCCGGACCTGCGCGCTTCATCTTCGCGACCTTGCAGGGCAACCTCGCCGGCTGGGCGCCGAACGTCGACGCGACGCACGCCGTCTTCGTGCCGACAGGCAGCGAGCACGCGGTCTACACCGGGCTCGCGCTGGGCGGCAACGGCACCACTCATCTGCTCTATGCCGCCAACTTCGTCAAAGGCAGCGTCGACGTGTTCGACGGCACGTTCAAGCGCGTGACGGCGCCCGGCGGATTCGTCGACAACAATCTGCCCGCGCGCTTCGCGCCGTTCGGCATCCAGGCGATCAACGGCGACATCTACGTGACCTATGCGAAGCAGAACGACGAAGGCGACGAGGAGCTGCACGGCGCGGGGCTCGGCATCGTCAACGTGTTCGATCCGGACGGCCATCTGCGCAAGCGCATGATCACGCGCCGCGTGCTGAATGCGCCGTGGGGCATCGCGCTCGCACCGCGCAGCTTCGGCAAGTTCGGCGGCGCGCTGCTGGTCGGCAACCTCGGCGACGGCAGGATCAACGCGTTCGCACCGCGCAACGGCGCGTTCCTCGGCACGCTGCGCGACCGCAAGGGCAAGCCGATCGAGATCGACGGACTGTGGGGCATCCAGTTCGGCAACGGCATCCTCGGCCAGAAGACCAACGCGTTGTTCTACGCGTCCGGCCCGAACGACGAGGCAGACGGCGCGTATGGCGTCATCACTGCCGCGACCGCCAGCATCCGCTGAAGGCTCCCGGAGCATGCGCGCCAAGGACGGTGCGCATGCCTTTTTGCAGGATCGACGATTGACGCCGCCGACGCCGGGGCAGTAGCTTGCCCCGGTGAATACCGCTCATCACCAGAACGCAGCACCGCGGCTCTCGGCTCCCCATTCGACGTTCGTCAAGCGAGTGCTGCCATTCGTCGCGCTGCTGGCCGTTTCCGCCGGCAGCTACTGGTCCAGCCGCGAACAGACTTACGCGATCGAGCTGACGCTGTTCTGGCTCGTCGCCGGCTCGATCATTCTGTGGCTCCTGCTGCGGCGGGGATTCTGGCGAATGGCCGATACGGTCGAGGACCACGGCGACCGCCTGGTCATCACACGCTGGCGAACGAAGGTCGAGGTGCCGATCGCGAGCGTGCGGGAGATCCGGCGTGAGCGCACCGCGAACGGCAGCAACGTCACGATAGTTCTCGCCGCGCCCGGCGCGCTCGGATCAGAGATCAAGTTTCTTGCGCCTGGCCGGCGCACGGTGCGCGACATCGAGGAGAAGCTGGATTCCCTGTCGCGTCGCGTCGCTGCGCGACGCTGAAGCCAGCTACCAACTCACTCGCACTTCACGCCTTCGAGCAGCGTCTGCGTCATCTTCCGCGCCTTCGCGCGCGCTTCGTCGATCGTGCCGGCGAGCGCAAGCGACACACCCATGCGGCGGTGACCGCGCACCTCAGGTTTGCCGAACAGTCGCAGCGCCGTGTCAGGCTCCGTGAGCGCACGGTCGACGTTCTCGAAGCGGACGTTGTTGGAGTTGCCATCGACCAGCAACGCACAGGAAGCGGCCGCGCCGCGCTGGCGGATCACCGGGATCGGCAGACCGAGAATCGCGCGCGCGTGCAGCGCGAACTCGGAGAGATCCTGCGAGATCAGCGTCACCAGGCCGGTATCGTGCGGCCGCGGCGAGACTTCGCTGAAGTACACGGTGTCGCCGGCGATGAACAGCTCGACGCCGAAGATGCCATTGCCGCCCAGCTCGGCGGTCACGGCGTGCGAAATGCGCTGCGATTCTGCGAGCGCCGCCGCGCTCATCGGCTGCGGCTGCCATGACTCGCGATAGTCGCCGTCGATCTGCAGATGACCGATCGGCTCGCAGTACGTCGTGCGGCCGCCGTGGCGCACCGTGAGCAGCGTGATCTCATAGTCGAAGCGCACGAAGCCCTCGACGATCACCCGACCTTTGCCCGCGCGGCCGCCCTGCTGCGCGTACTCCCACGCATGCTCGATGTCCGCCTGCGAGCGCACGACGCTCTGACCCTTGCCGGACGAGCTCATCACCGGCTTCACCACGCACGGCATGCCGAGCTCGCCGACGGCATCGCGATACTCCGCCGCCGAGTCTGCGAAACGGTACGGTGAAGTTCGCAGCCCGAGCTGCTCGGCGGCGAGACGACGAATGCCTTCGCGATCCATCGTCAAGCGCGCGGCGCGCGCAGTCGGAACCACGGTGTGGCCGCGCTGCTCCAGCTCGAGCAGCTTCGGCGTCGCGATCGCTTCGATCTCCGGGACGATCAGCTGCGGCCGCTCGCGCTCCACGACGGCGGCCAGCTCTGCGCCGTCGAGCATGTTGATCGCATGCGAGCGATGCGCGACCTGCATGGCCGGCGCATTGGGGTAGCGATCGACTGCGATCACTTCGCAGCCGAAGCGCTGCAGCTCGATCGCGACTTCCTTGCCGAGCTCGCCGGAGCCGAGCAGCATCACGCGTGTGCCCGAAGGTGCGAGGGGCGTGCCGATCGTCGTCATGATTGTGTCGCTCCGCGCAACGTAGCGGTCGGTTCGAGTGCGAACGCAGCAGCACTGACCGCTGCGTAGCCGGCAAGGCCGATCGCGAGCGTTTGCGGCCAGACGAGGTAAGCGACGAGCGCGAGTGCGCAGGTAACCCCGACGCGTATCCATTCGAGCCGGCGCGCGTAGCGGCGCCCTTCGAGTGCCGCGCCTTGCACGAAGAGCGAGAAGCACATCCAGACGAAGAAGAGCAGCACGAAAGCGCGGGGCAGCGTCTTTTCCACCTGCAGCAGCCACAGCGACGCGAACGTCAGGATCCAGTACTGCACGAACGTGTAGCCGCGTGTGTAACCGCTGGCCGGCGGATCGTACTTGGGATAGCCCGGATCGACCTTTTTCTGCGGACCCAGGTCGGCCGGCTGCCACGCGGGCGGCTTGAACCAGATACGCAGCTTGTCGAGCCAGCTGCGCGTGCGCCACGCGAGCTGCGCAGTGTCGGACCAGAAATGCAGGTTCGCCCACAGCGGATTCCAGCTCTTCAAGCCGGTCGTGATGCCGTACACGCACGGCAGGTCCGCACGCTCGTCCTGGAACGTGCCGAACAGGCGATCCCAGACGATGAAGACGCCGCCGTAGTTCCGGTCGAGGTACTCCGCATTGCGCGCGTGATGCACGCGATGGTTCGACGGCGTCACGAAGATCCATTCGAGCGGCCCGAGCCGCCGGATGTGCTCGGTATGCACCCAGAATTGATAGATGAGGTTGAGGCTGCCGACAGTCACGACTGCCGCGGCCGGCACGCCCGCGAGATACAAGGGAATGTAGAACACGAAGCCGATGTAGTCGGTGCCGGTCTGGCGCAGCGCCGTGCTCAGGTTGAACTCTTCGCTCTGGTGATGCGCGATGTGCGAGGCCCACATGATGCGCCACTCGTGCCCGTAGCGATGCTTCCAGTAGTAGCAGAAGTCGTAGGCGACGAATGCGGCGACCCACTGCCACGCGGAATCCATCGACCACTGCGGCAGTCCGAGCCCCTTCACCAGCGCACCGAACACGACCGCCGAGAACCCGAGGCGCAGCACGTCGACGAGGCGGCTGAGCGTGCCGAGCTGCAGACTGTTGACGGTATCGGCGAGCCGGTACGTCTGGCGCTTCACCAGCTTGCCGTACAGGAATTCGACGGCCATCGCGAGGATGAAGAAGGGAATGGCGACGGTGACGTAGTTCATGTGGAGGAAGTGTCAGGCTGAAGCCCGACCCACAAGCAATCCGATCGTGTCCGGCAGTATACATGCCGCGGACAGTGGTGCTTCGGCGGCCGCGGATGACATAGACTCCCCGCCCGGGTCTGGGGGACCGGAGCGGAGCTTGTCTCGCAATGTCTATCTGGGAACGCTGGCGTCAATCCTGGCGGCGCTGTGGGTCGCCCTGGCGTTCCATCCGTTCGACCGTTCCGACTGGTGGCTGGAGAACGCGTTGCTGTTCGCCGGCATCGCGCTGCTCGTCGGCACGCACCGCGTATTTCCGCTCTCGCGCGTCTCGTACACCACGCTCTTCGTATTCTTCTGCCTGCACACGATCGGCGCGCACTACACCTATGCCGAAGTTCCGTACGACGCGGCCTGGCAGCAGCTCACTGGCCGCTCGCTCAACGAGGCACTCGGCTGGACGCGCAACAACTACGATCGCGTCGTGCACTTCAGCTACGGCCTGCTGCTGGCTTATCCGATCCGCGAAGTATTCCTGCGCATCGCCAACGTGCGCGGCTTCTGGGGCTACTTCCTGCCGCTCGACCTGACGATGTCGACCTCGATGCTGTACGAGCTGATCGAGTGGGCGGCGGCCCTGGTCGTCGGCGGCGATCTCGGCGCGGCGTACCTCGGCACGCAGGGCGACGAGTGGGACGCGCACAAGGACATGGCGCTCGCATCGCTCGGCGCGCTGATCACGATGTGCGTCACTGCCGCCATCAACGTCTACCTGCAACGAGACTTCGCTCGCGAATGGGCCGACAGCCTGCGCGTGCGCGGCCACGAGCCGCTCGGCGAGGTCGCCATCCGTCAAATGCTCGATGAAAAGGGATCTGCATGAAGTCCAGCCTCAAGATCTGCTCGATCGTCGCACTGCTGTTCGCCACCTCTGTCCGTGCGGCTGACGAAAGCGAGGACAAGAAGAATGCATGGGACGTAGCGGCGCCGCCGGGCGAGCGTCGCGACATTCCGATCGACACGCGCACCGGCACGTGGCTGAGCGTCGACGTGAGCCCCGACGGCAAGCGCGTCGCGTTCGACCTGCTCGGTGACATCTACGACGTGCCGATCGGCGGCGGCGAAGCGCGTGCGCTCGCGTCCGGCATGGCGTGGGACATGCAGCCGCGCTATTCGCCGGACGGCAAATCGATCGCCTTCACGTCGGATCGCGGCGGCGGCGACAACCTGTGGATCATGGACGCGAACGGCGGCGCCGCGCGGCAGATCTCGAAAGAGAGCTTCCGCCTGCTGAACAATCCCGCCTGGCATCCCAACGGCCGCTACATCGTCGGCCGCAAGCACTTCACCACGCGCCGCTCGCTCGGCACCGGCGAGCTCTGGCTGTACAACCTCGACGGCGGCGAAGGCGTGCAGCTGGTCAAGCGCCCGAACGACGAGTTCCAGAAGGAGCTCGGCGAGCCGGAGTTCTCGCCCGACGGCAAATACCTGTACTACAGCCAGAACGTCACGCCGGGCAACACGTTCGAATACGCGCAGGACGTGAACCGGGCGGTGTTCAGCATCCGTCGTTACGAAGTCGCGACCGGCGAAACCGACGACGCGGTGAGCGAGCCGGGCGGCGGCGTGCGACCGACGCCCTCGCCCGACGGTCGCTGGCTCGCGTTCGTGCATCGGGTGCGCACGCCGGAAAAGTTCGAGACAGCGCTGTTCCTCAAGGACCTCGCCTCGGGGCAGGAGCGGCCGCTGTACACGGACCTCGATCGCGACATGCAGGAAACCTGGGCCATCAACGGTCTCTATCCGAACATGGACTGGACGCCCGACAGCAGGAGCGTCGTGTTCTGGGCCGGCGGCGGCATCAAGCGCATCGACGTCGCTTCCGGCGCGGTGAGCGACATCCCGTTTCACGTCAAGGACTCGCGCATTGCGATGCAGCCGCCGCGCCTCGACATCGCCGTCGCGCCGGATGAGATCCAGTCGCACATGGCGCGGTTCGCGAGCGTCTCGCCGGATGGCCAGCAAGTGGTGTTCGAGTCTTTCGGACGCCTGTGGGTGAGGAGCGTCTCTTCCGGGACGCCGCGCCGGCTGACGCGCGACGAGGCCCGTGCGTTCGAGCTGTTCCCTTCGTGGTCACGCGACGGCAAGCGCATCGTCTTCGTGCGCTGGACGGATGCAGGGCTCGGCGAAGTTCATGTCGTCGCCGCTGGCGGTGGCGCTTCGCGCGCAGTCTCGCGCCAGCCCGGGCACTACCTGCATCCGCGCTTCAGCCCCGACGGCAAGTCGATCGTGGTCGAGCGCTCTACCGGAGGCACGCTGACTGCGCCGCTCTGGTCGAAGGAGCCCGGCATCTATCGCATCGCCGTCGAGGGCGGAGCCGCGGTGCGTCTCACGGACGACGGCCGCGACCCGCACTTCGTGGGCAACGACGGCCGCATCTACTTCACTCAGGACAAGAGCCCGCCGCGGGAGAGCGAGCCGGCGCACGAGCTCGTCAGCGTGGACGCAAACGGCGAGGACAGGCACGTGCACGCGCGCTCGAGCTACGTCTCCAACATGGAGGTCTCGCCGACCGGCGAATGGCTGGCGTTCATCGAGAACTATCACGTTTACGTCGTGCCGATGCCGCCCGGCGGCCAGATCGACCTGTCGCTGCAGACCAAGGCCGTGCCGCAGCGGCGGGCCAGCGACATCGGCGGTACCTACATCAACTGGATCGACGGCGACACGCTGTCGTGGACGCTCGGCGCTTCGCTGTATCGCGCGGACATGTCCGAGTTGTTCGCGAGCGGCGCCACCGCAGAGGAAGCGCAGCAGCGGCACGGCAGAACGGTCGCGAATCTCAGCATCACGCGGCCGGCCGACAAGCCGCGCAGCGTGATCGCATTGACGGGGGCGCGCATCATCACGATGAACGGCTCGCGCCAGGTGATCGAGAACGGCACGATCCTGGTGCGCGAGAACCGCATCGTCGGAGTCGGCGCCGGCGACGCGGTGCAGATCCCCGCGGACGCGCAGCGCCTGGATCTGGCTGGCCGCACGGTGATGCCCGGCATCATCGACGCGCATGCGCACGGTCCGCAGGGCGTGACCGACATCATTCCGCAGCAGAACTGGTCGACGCTCGCGCATCTGGCGCTCGGCGTCACGACCGTGCACGACCCGTCGAACAACGCCACCGAGGTCTTCGCCGCCTCCGAGTATCAGCGCGCCGGCGAAATTCTCGCGCCGCGCATCTTCTCGACCGGCGACGTCGTGTACGGCGCGCATTCCGAAGGCTACTCGAGCATCGACAAGCTGGAAGATGCGCGCAATCACGTGCAGCGCCTGAAGGCGCAAGGCGCGATTTCCATCAAGAACTACAACCAGCCGCGGCGCGAGCAGCGACAGATGGTCACGACTGCCGCGCGCGAAGCCGGCATGCTGGTGGTGTGCGAAGGCGGCTCGCTGTACCACATGGACATGAGCATGGTGGCGGACGGCAACACCAGCATCGAGCACAACGTGCCGCCGGAGCGCTTCTACGACGACGTCATGCAGTTCTGGCCGTCGACCGGCGTGGCGTACACGCCGACGCTGGTCGTGACGTACGGCGGCCCCGGCAGCGAGCACTTCTTCTACCAGGAGTCGGAGGTGTGGCAGCACCCGATCCTCTCGCGCTACGTGCCGCCGCACATCCTGCAGCCGCGCTCGGTGCGCCGGCAGATGGCGCCGCAGAGCGACTACCAGGCGTTCCGCGATTCCGCGGCCAACGCCAAGCGGCTGCTCGACAAGGGTGTGCTGGTCAACACCGGCGCGCACGGCCAGCGCGAAGGGCTCGGCTCGCACTGGGAGATCTGGGCGTTCGTGCAAGGCGGCATGTCGCCGATGCAGGCACTGCAGGCTGCGACGATCGATCCCGCGCAGCACCTCGGCATGGCGCGCGATCTCGGCTCGATCGAAACCGGCAAGCTCGCGGATCTGCTGATCGTCGACGGCAACCCGCTCGAAGACATTCGCGTCACCGACCGCGTCGCGTACGTGGTGTTGAACGGGCGCGTCTACCAGGGCGGCACGCTCGCCGAGCAGCTCTCGGGCCAGCGCAAGCTGGAGCCGTTCTACTGGTCGAGGTAGATCGGGCTTCGGCCCGACTCCGGGAATGCGCTAGCGAGGCACCCGCTTCGCTAGCGCCTCCCAGTCGACGAATGCCCACTGGCGCAGCTCGTACGTGAACGTCTGCGCAACAACCGCCGGATCGGCAGCGACGATGCTGCGGGCGCTCGCCTCGTCATCCGCACCGAACAGCATGGCACCGCCGCTGCCGTCGACGAACCGGCCTGCCAGACGCATGACGCCGCGTCGATACAACTCGAGCATGTAACGGCCGTGCTCCTTCAGCGGCTGCTCTTGCAGCGGCTTGCCCGGCAACCAGTTCGCGCCCGGCGAATACACGCACAGAAAACTCGGCTGGGCAGGCTGAGCCGCCTGCGCGGTTGCACCGTTGCTCGCGAGCACGCCGAGGCCGGCGAGCCCCATCTGCACGAACTGCCGCCGGTCGCGCCGATCGTTTTGATCATTCATGGCGCGCAGCCTCGCGCTCCCATGGCTTCTGCGCCAGTGTCATACTTGACACCGTTATGGCGAAAACCGCCAAAGCCAGAACAGTCGCAGTCGCGATCATCGGCTACCCCGGCTGCTCGGCATGGATCACGGCCGGCCTCTTGGAGTTGTTCGCCATCGCCAACAACGCGCGCGCCACGCTGCCGCGCGCGAGCGACGCCGCAGTCCGTTTCGACTGCCACATGGTGGGCAGATCGCGCCGCATCGTGCGCGGATCCCATGGCGTCGCGTTTGCCACACGCACGCCGCAGCGGCGGTACGCTGCCGCGATCGTCCCGCCAATGTGGTGCGAATCGCTCGCCGATCTGGAAGTGCAGGCGCACCGGTTGCGCACGCAGAACGCGTTCATCGTCGCGATGGCGCGCCGGTCGAAGATCATTGCCAGCTCCTGCAGCGGCGCGGTACTGCTTGCGCAAGCCGGCCTGCTGAACGGCCGGCGCGCGACGACCTGCTGGTGGCTGGTGAACTGGTTTCGTCGGACGTTCCCGGACATCGAGCTGGCGCCGGACCGGCTGGTTCTGCGCGATCGCGAGTGCTGGACCGCAGCCGCCGGAGCTGCCTACATGCACCTCGCGCTGGAGCTGGTTCGCGAGCTGGCCGGTGAGCCGCTGGCGACGGCGACAGCGCGGCTGATGCTGGTGGAGCGACGTCGCGGCTCGCAATCGCCATTCCTGGTGCCGCACTCTGCTCCCGAACCAGCAGGTTCCGACATCGAGCGCGCCGCGCGCTATCTGCGACAGCATTCGAGCAAGCGGCTCGCCATCGCCGACGCGTGTCGAGCACTCGCTGTCAGCGAACGCACGCTTGCGCGCCGCTTCAAGGCAAGCCTCGGCATGTCGCCGCTGAGCTACCTGCAGTCGCAGCGAATCGCGCGCGCACGCCAGTTGCTGGAGACCACGACGCTGCCGCTGGAGCGCATCGTGGAGCAATGCGGCTACGAAGACGTGTCCTCGTTTCGCAAGCTGTTCGCGCGGCAAGCGGGCATGACACCCCGCGACTACCGGCTGCGTTTCGGAAACGGCTGACGTCGCCAAACTCGAACTTTTCAGCGGCGCGGAGCGTTATTGCCTCGTCAATTAGAGTTCCAAGACGAGCGCAGGATCTCAGCTCCATGCACATCGCCCAGATCGCGCCGCTCGCCGAAGCCGTTCCTCCGAAGCTCTATGGCGGCACCGAGCGCGTCGTCGCAGACCTGTGCGACACGCTGGTGGAGCTGGGACACGACGTCACGCTGTTCGCCGCCGCCGGCGCGCGGACGGCGGCGAAGTTGATCGCGGTACGCGACCAACCGATTCGCCTCGATCCCGCGCCGCTCAAGTCCGACGTAGCAGCGCACTTCACGATGCTGCACGAAGTGCGGCGCCGCGCCTGGCAGTTCGACATCCTGCACTTCCACATCGACCTGCTGCACTTTCCGATGTTCGAGCACGACGCGCACCGCACGGTGACGACGTTGCACGGCCGGCTCGACCTGACGGATCTCGAAGCCGCATATGAACAGTGGCGCCAGTTCGGCCTGGTGTCGATCTCCGACCATCAACGCACGCCGCTGCCGTTCGTCAACTGGGCAGCGACGATTCCGCACGGCATGCCGGCGCAGCGCTTCGCGTTCTGTGCGCAGCCGCGCCACGGCTACCTGGCATTCCTCGGACGCATCTCGCCGGAGAAGCGCCCCGATGTCGCGATCTCGATCGCGCGTCGCGCCGGCATCCCGCTGAAGATCGCCGCGAAGGTCGACCCGGTCGACCGCGATTATTTCGAGACGCGCATCGCGCCGCTCCTCGACCATCCGCTGATCGACTACATCGGCGAGATCGGCGAGGAGCAGAAGTCGGAATTCCTGGGCAACGCGTGCGCGCTGCTGTTCCCGATCGACTGGCCGGAGCCGTTCGGACTGGTGATGATCGAGGCGATGGCCTGCGGCACGCCGGTAGTCGCCTGGAACCGGGGCTCGGTACCGGAAGTCATCGATCACGGCGTGACCGGCTACATCGTAGATTCCGAACAAGAAGCGGTCGCCGCGCTGGGTAACATAGGCCGCATCGATCGACGTGCGGTGCGTGCCGCGTTCGAACGGCGGTTCTCCGCCCGTACGATGGCGCGCGCCTACGTGGACCTCTACACGCGCCTGGCGGCGAGCCGACCTCTGCTGCGCGCGTCCTGACCTCGAACGGAGGTGCGATGGGCTCCGCCGACGAACCCGGTGAACGGCGCGGCTTGCTGCCGCGCTTTACCTTGAAAGACGGCGACACGTTCCTGCTCGCCGATGCGCTCGGCGACATCCAGGGCAAGGACGACGGCTTCTTTACCAACGACACGCGCATGCTGTCGCGCTTCGAGCTCGGCGTCGCGGGTCGGCGCCCTTCGCTGCTCGGCGCCGCAATCAATCGCGACAACACGCTGTTCACGGCGCATCTCACCAACCGGCCGCTCACCGCGCCCGGCGAGCTGGCGATTCCGCAAGGCGTCATCCACATCGAGCGCAGCCGCCTGCTGTGGCGCGGCCGCTGGCATGAGCGGCTCAAGCTCACCAACTTCGGCGAGCACGATGCCGAGGTGCCGCTGGTGTTCTTCTATGCGGCGGATTTCTCCGACATCTTCGAAGTGCAGGGAACCACGCGCCAGGCACGCGGCGAGATGCTGCCCGCGCGCACCGCGAATCAGACAGTGCAGCTGTCGTATCGCGGTCTCGACGAAGTGGTGCGCACGACCTACGTCGAGTTCTCGCAGGCGCCGGCGACGATCTCCGCAACGCAAGCCGAATTCAGGATCTCGTTGCCGCGCGGCGCCCAGGCGGAGCTGCTGATAGAGATCGGCGCCGGCGAGGAAGGCGCGCCGTCGGCGCAACGCTTCAATGCCGCGCTCGCAGACCTGTCGCAGGACATGCAGGAACGTCTGCGGCGAGGCGCGTCGGTCAGTACATCGGGCCGGCTCTTCAATCAATGGATCGAACGCTCGCGCTCCGACCTGGCGCTGCTGACGACTTCGTTGCCGACCGGCCCGTATCCGTATGCCGGCATCCCATGGTTCTGCACGCAGTTCGGCCGCGACGCGATCATCACGGCGCTGCAGACGCTATGGCTCAACCCGCAGCTCGCCGCCGGCGTGCTGACGTTCCTCGCTGCGAGCCAGGCGACCGAGGACTCGGCATTCCGCGATTCGCAGCCCGGCAAGATCATGCACGAGACGCGACGCGGCGAGATGGCGGCGCTCAAGGAAGTGCCGTTCGGTCGCTACTACGGCGGTGTGGACACCACGCCGCTGTTCGTGATGCTGGCCGGCGCTTACGAGACGCGCACCGGCGATCGCGCGCTCGTCGACGGCATCTGGGATGCGCTAGTCGCGGCGACGGGATGGATCGAGCGACGCATCGCTGCGAGCCCGACAGGTTTCCTGGACTACGCGCGCGGCGAGAACACCGGGCTGGTCAACCAGGCGTGGAAGGACAGTCACGATTCGATGTTCCACGAGGATGGCTCGCTCCCGAAGGGCCCGCTCGCGGTGGTCGAAGTGCAGGGCTACGCGTACGCCGCGCTCAAATGCATGTCGGAGCTTGCGATGCGGCGCGGCCACGTCACGCGCGCCACGGAGTGGCTGCACAAAGCGGACGCGCTGCGCTCGGCGATCGAGGAGCGCTTCTGGGTTCCGCAGATGCACTACTACGCGATCGCGATCGACGGCGACGGCACGCCGTGCCGCGTGTATGCGTCGAACGCCGGACATCTGCTGTACTGCGGTGTTCCCAGCGACGAGCACGCGGCGCTGGTCGCGGCGCAACTCATGTCGGGCCGCTTCTCGAGCGGCTGGGGCATCCGCACGCTGGCCGAGCGCGAGCCGCGCTACAACCCGATGTCGTATCACAACGGCTCGATCTGGCCGCACGATACTTCGATCTGTGCGGCGGGCATCTCGCGCTATGGCGGACGCGCCAACGTCGTGCAGATCCTGCACGACATCTTCGAGACGGCGAATCAGTTCGGCATGCGGCTGCCGGAGCTGTTCTGCGGCTTTCCGCGCGTTGCCGGACAAGGACCGGCGCCCTACCCGGTCGCGTGCCTGCCGCAAGCGTGGGCATCGGGCGCAGTGTTCCTGTTGCTGCAGGCGTGCCTTGGCATCCGGGTGGACGGCGAGCGCCAGGAGGTGCACGTCACGCGACCGCTGCTGCCGATCGAAGTGGAGACGCTCGCGATCCGCCAGCTGCCGGTCAACGGCGTGACGATCGATCTCGACTTCCACCGCATCGGCGAGGAAGTCGTGGTCGTCCCGTCACGGCACCTGGACAGCGGCGTGCGCGTGCTGGCGCACCTGTAATAGCCTTTGTCAGGCTAAAGCATGACAGGCATCACTGTGGGTCAGGCTTCAGCCTGACTTACTTCGGCACGTAAGCGATGCACTCGACCTCGACGCGCGCGTTGCGCGCCAGGCCGCTGGCCGCGAGCGCGCTGCGCGCAGGGAACGGCTTCTTGAAGAATTCCACGTAGACCTCGTTGAACGCAGGCCACTCCGCGATGTCAGCGAGGAACACCGTGCACTTGACGACGTCCGCGAGCGAAGCGCCGTTGCGCTTCAGCGCCTCCTGTACGAGCGACAGCGTCTTGCGCGCTTCGGGCTTGATGCCGCCCGGCACGACTTTGTCCGTCCCCGGGTCGAAGCCGATCATCCCCGACAGGAACAGGAAATCGCCGGCGCGCACCGCCTCGGAAAACGGAAAGCCGCGCGTTGCCGCTTCGGGCGGATTCAGGAACTCCGGCTTGGCGCGCTCGGCGCCGACTGCAGCGCTGCTGAGTGTGACTGCAAGCGCGCCCGCGCAAGCGAGCGCCGCAAGGCGATGACGACGAAGCATGAAGGTTCCTTTGTTGACGGTGTGAATCACAGGGTGCGGACCTTGGCCAGAAACTCCAGCAGCGCAGCGTTGACGCGGTCCGGCCGCTCCTGCTGGATCCAGTGACCGGCGCCTTCGACGATGACCTGCTGCACGCCGGGGACGACACGGCTCATGTGCTCGATCGCAGCGAGGCCGCGCTTGCCGGCGATCACCGGATCGCGCGTGCCCGCGATGAACAGCGCCGGCTGGCGGATCGTGGCGTCATGCCACGGCGCGGTCAGCGCCCAGTTGCGATCGATGTTGCGATACCAGTTGAGGCCGCCACGAAAGCCGGTGCGCCGATACTCGCTGGCGAACTTTTCGATGTCTGCCTCGCGCAGCCACGCCGGCAGCGACTGCGCTACCGCGAGCGGATCGAGGAAGCCGTGCCCTTCGTGCACCAGCATGGGATTCTCGCGATCGATCGGGATGTCGCCGGAGACGCCGTACAACAGCTTGCGCAGCGTGACGGCAGGATCGCGCTCGAACTCCGCCTCCGCGACGCCGGGCTTCTGGAAGTACAGCCAGTAGTAGTTGCCCAGCCCGGCTGCCTCGAGCGTCTGCAATGGCGCCGCAGCCGAGCGCGGCCGATGCGGCACGCTCATCGCGACGACCGCAGGGAACAAGTCGGGCCGCATCATCGCCGCGGTCCACGCGACCGGCGCGCCCCAGTCGTGGCCGACGATGATCGCCTGCTTCTCGCCGAGCGCTGAGACGAGCCCGACCACGTCGCCGACCGTGTGCATGATCGTGTAGTCGCTCACGTCCGCCGGCGCATCGGTCTCGCCGAAGCCGCGCATGTCTGGAGCGACGGCGCGGAACCCGGCGGCTGCAACCGCCGGCAGCTGGTGGCGCCACGAATACCAGAGCTCCGGCCAGCCGTGACACATCAACACCAGCGGACCGCTGCCCTGCTCGGCGACGTGCATGCGGATGCCGTTGACGTCGAGCGTGCGATGCCTCAGCTCCCCACTCATGACGCTCCCCTTCTGCGACGCTACCGCGTTTCGACTTTGGCCCGCTCTATCCTGGGCAGGAACGCCGCCATCGCGCCGAGCAGCGGCAGATACGCGCAGACGCTGTAGACGAACTGGATTCCGCGAGCGTCGGCGACGTGGCCGAGCACGGCGGCACCGATGCCGCCCATGCCGAACGCGAGACCGAAGAACAGCCCGGAGATCATGCCGACCTTGCCGGGCACGAGATCCTGCGCGTACACGAGGATCGCCGAGAACGCCGATGCCAGGATCAAGCCGATCGGCACGCTCAGCACGCCGGTCCAGAACAGGTTGGCGTGCGGCAGCAGCAGCGTGAACGGCACCACGCCGAGGATCGAGAACCAGATGACGTACTTGCGGCCGATGCGATCGCCGACGTGGCCGCCGAGCAGCGTGCCGGCGGCGACCGACGCCAGGAACACGAACAGGTGCACCTGCGCATTCCACACCGAGACGTGGAAGCGCTCGATGAGATAGAACGTGTAGTAGCTCGACAGGCTCACCATGTAGAAGTACTTGGAGAAGATCAGCACCACCAGGATCGCGAGCGCACCGGCGACCTTGGCGCGCGGCAACTGCACGACAGCGTGATGCGCACTCTTGTGCACCGCTGCCAACCGCACCGTCTGCCGGGAGTACCAGCCGCCGATGCGACTGAGCAGCACGATGCCCAACAGCGCAGCGAGCGCGAACCAGGCGACGCTCCCCTGGCCATTGGGCAGCACGATGAACGCAGCTGCCAGCGGCCCGATCGCCGATCCGGTGTTGCCGCCGACCTGGAATACGGACTGCGCGAAGCCGTGACGTCCGCCCGACGCCACGCGCGCGACGCGCGAGGATTCGGGATGGAAGACCGACGAGCCGAGGCCGATCACCGCCGCGCCGAGCAGCAGCACCGGGAACGTGCTGGCGATCGACAGCAGCAGCAGACCGATCAACGTGAAGCCCATGCCGAACGCCAGCGCATAGGGCAGCGGCCGCCGGTCGGCGTACAGGCCGACGAGCGGCTGAAACAGCGAGGCCGTCACCTGGTAGGTGAAGGTGACCAGGCCGACCTGACCAAAGTCCAGATGCAACCCTGACTTCAGGATGGGGTACATCGCCGGCAACAGCGACTGCATCATGTCGTTCAGCAGGTGACAGAAGCTGAGCGCGCCGAGCACGGTCAGGGCGGTGGTATCTGCGCGATCGCGTACTTCGACGCTGGAGCTCATGCACCAAAGGATATCTTGTGCTCCCGTGAACCGCTCGCGAAATTACGGGAACGTAAAGTCGTGGAGAGCCGCTGCCGGGGAACGCTGCGCCCACGTGCACGTCTAAAATCGCGTAACCCCACTGGAGTCGAATCATGCAAACGCAACTGCCATCCCTGCTGCGGGCCCCGCTGGCAGGGTCGTGCGTCCTTGCCGCACTGGTGCTGTCCGCGGTCGCCCGGGCCGCCTCGCCCGCCGACGGCTCACAGCCCGTGCAGGTCGTCTGGAAGCCGGTCGAGATCAAGTACTCGTACGTCGGCTTTACCACCGCGTACAACTGCGATGCCTACGAGGCGAAGATGAAGAACATCCTGACGACGCTCGGCGCCGCGCCGCAGACCAAGGTGCGGGCGAGCGGCTGCGTCGATCCCAACCGGCCGTCGCGCAACTTCTTCGTCACGGTCACGACCGCGACGCCGATTCCGGCGAGCGAGGCCGAGGATCAGCCGAACAAGAGCGAGCGCGAGCTGATCGAGCGCCTGACCGGCAGCAAGGACCCGCTCACGGCCGATCCGTTCCCGGCGCAGTGGCAGACCATCGACCTGCATCGCAAGCGCGACCTGGACCTGGAGCCCGGCGACTGCGAGCTGATGGAAGGCTTGCGCGACGACGTGCTGCCGAAGCTCTCGGTGAAGATCGTGCAGGACCGCGTGTTGTGCACGCCGCGCAGCGTCGGCATCGCGACGCCGCAGCTGACCGTCTCGGCGCTGGTGCCGACGCCGAAGGCCGACGATTCCACGGCGGCGAAGAAGTGAAGGTGCTTGTCAGGCTGAAGCCTGACTCTTCAGCTCGCAGGCTCGAGCGCGTACGCGCGCTGGAACGCAGGCCGTGCCGCGCACCGGTCCGCATACGCGAACAGCACCGGCTCATCCGTGATCATCTTGAACTGCCGCATGAAGTTGCAGCTCATCCCGAGCAGCACGTCCGCGGCGGAGAAGCGCTCGCCGAGAATCCACGGCCCGCGACTCAACGCCGTGCGCAGGGTGGCGAGCATCTGCTCCCAGCCGCCCCAGCCGTAAGTCGCCGGGTTGGGCTTCAGCCCGCCGACCTTCTCGCCCATCGCCGGCTCGATCACCGAGTTCGTGTACATGAGCCACATGAAATAGGCGCCGCGATCCGGGTGCCCGATCGGCGGCGCGAGCTGCGCGGCCGGATACTGATCCGCGAGATACGCACAGATCGCGCCCGAGTCCCAGATACGCACCGCGCCATCTTCGAGCGCCGGCACCTTGCCCATCGGCGATGCAGCGCGGAACGCCGGATCCGCACGCGACTGCTCGTCGCGGATGTCGATGCGTACGCGCTGGTAGGGCACGCCGAGCTCTTCCATCATCCACACCGCGCGCACTGCGCGGCTCCGCTCACACCAGTACAGCTTCATGGCGTCTCTCCTTTCAGCAGCCGGTCCAGATGCTCGCGAATGTGCGCCGCCTGTGCCGGCGTGTGCGCGAGCGCAATTGCCTTGTCGAAGGCAACGCGTGCTTCGTCGGTGCGACCGAGCTCGTGCAGCCACGCGCCTCTCGCACCGAAGAAGTGGAAGTAACCCTGCAGCTTGTCGCTCAGCGGCTCGATCATCTCCAGCGCAGCTGCCGCGCCGCGCAGCTTGGCGACTGCGACCGCGCGATTGAGCGTGACGACCGGCGACGGCTGCAGTTTCTCGAGCGCGCCGTACAGCGTGTCGATTTCCTGCCAGTCCGTGTCCACGGCGCGCCTGGCACGCGAGTGAGTCGCCGCGATCGCAGCCTGCACCTGGTATGGTCCCGGCCGCCGATGTCGCAGCGCCTTCTCCACCAGCACCAGCGCTTCGTCGATCATCTGGCGATTCCACAGGCTGCGATCCTGATCTTCGAGCAGCACGATCTCGTGATCGCGATCGAGCCGCGCCGGCGCGCGGGCGTGCTGCAACAGCAGCAGCGCCGTCAGTCCCATCACTTCCGGATCGCTCGGGAAGAGCCGCAGCAACAAGCGTGCGAGCCGGATCGCCTCCTCGCACAGCGCCGTGCGCACGTGTGCGGTTCCGCCGCTCGCGGAATAACCTTCGTTGAACAGCAGGTAGATCATCGCCGCGACCGCCGCAAGACGATCGCCGCGTGCTTCGGCGCCCGGCGTTTCGAACGGCACCTCGGCTGTAGCGATCGCCCGCTTGGCGCGCGTGATGCGTTGTTCCATCGCCGCTTCGCTCACCAGGAACGCGCTGGCGATCTCCTTCACAGTGAGACCCGACACGATGCGCAGCGCCAACGCGATCTGCTGCGTGGCGGGCAGGCCGGGATGACAGCAGATGAACAGCAATCGCAGGATGTCGTCGCGGTAATGCTCGGCGTCGAGCTGATCGGCGAGCGTCGCCTGCGCGTCGTCGTCGTCCGATAGCGTTTCCTCGGAAGGCAGCACCTGTTCCTTGCGCCGCCGGCGCACGCTGTCGAGCGCGGAATTGCGACCGACGAAGATCAGCCAGGCCGCCGGATCTCGCGGCGGACCCTTCACCGGCCAGACCTTCAGCGCGCGCAGCGAGGCTTCCTGAAACGCCTCCTCGGCAGTGTCCAGATTGCGGAAATAGCGCAACAGCGCCGCCACGGCCTGCGGGCGGGCGGAGGTCAGGGCTGCGTCGAGCCAGCGCAGATCAGTCACTTGCCGGGACCCGTAAAAAGCGCCGCCCGGCAGAATCGCACAGGGCGCACGGCGTTGTCGTCATGTCTCATCGAACCAAGGACGGACGACGGCGAATGGTTCCGACATCGGAAATGGGAAATGGGGACATTCATCATTTCGAAGCTCGTTCGCAAACGGCCAGAAATAGGAGGGCGCAGCGCATCTCTTCAGCTATAGAGTCGCCCGATGCCACGGACAGCGCGCGCCATCGTCGCGGGCCATTGTTATCACCTCGTCAACCGAGGCAACAATCAGGCAACGATCTTTCATGAGTGGGCCGACTACGCCACGTTCCTGTCACAGATCGCCAGGACTCAGCAGTGCGTTGCAATGCCGATCATCGCAGCCTGCCTGATGCCGAATCACCTGCACCTGGTCGTGCGCCCAGTCGATAAGGACGATCTCGCACGCTGGATGCAAAGGCTCTTTACAACTCACGTGCGCCACCATCATCGCAAATACTCGACGACTGGCCGACTGTGGCAGGGGCGCTTCAAGGCGTTCCTGATTCAAGAGGACGAGCATCTGATCACTGTCATTCGCTACGTGGAGCGTAACGCCCTGCGCGCAGGATTGGTCGCGCGCGCTGAGCAGTGGCGCTGGGGAAGCCTTCGATGGCGCGCGGCGGCGGATCAGTGGCGCCTCGACCTGACTGCACCTCCCGTGCCGCTGCCACAGAACTGGGTCGACTATGTCAACGAACCGCAGACTCCGTCAGAGCTGGAATCGATCAGGACGTCCATCCGACGGGGCCGCCCATATGGCGCTCAAGGTTGGGTGGAGCAGCAAGCACGGGAGCTGGGTTTGATGCAGTCCTTGCGACCGGTGGGAAGACCGCGGCAACCACGACCCTGATCAGAAATGATGAATGTCCCCATTTCCATTTCTTGTTCTCAGAACCAGTTGTAGTTGAAGCTGATGCTGATGCGCGGCGCCGCCGCCTGGTTCGGCGCCACCTCGTGGCGCAGCCAGCTCTCGAACAGCACCACGCTGCCGGCCTGGGCAGGCAACACGATCCAGCGTTGCCGGTCCACAGGCGCCTTGGTCGCGAGCGGCGGCGCGGCCATGTAGCGGTCGAGGCGCGGATCCTCGAGCTTCAGTCCAGGTGAGCCGCGCGGCGTGCGGACGTAGTACGTGCCGCTGATCGTCGCAAGCGGATGCAGGTGGAGGCTGTGCACGACCTGCCGCGGCATGATGTTCACCCAGCAGTCCGTCATCTGCAGCTCGCGGCCGGCTAGGTCGAACGCCAGGGATTTCGCGAACGATGCGACGTGGCGGTCGAGCCGCCGCTGCAACGACGCGAACGTCGGCGACAGCTCGTGCATGCGACTCGCCGAGTTGTACGACGTGTAGCCGCCGGGATAATTCTTCGCGGACCAGCGCCGGCCGGAGTCGTCGTCGCGCTCCAGCTGTTGACACTCCCGCAGCAGGCGATGATTCAATGCCGCCCCGCTGCCGAGCCGCGAGGTATACACGAGCGTCGGAAAGAACTTCTGAACCGTCATTGGCGATCTCCTTCTCCTATAATACCGGCCCCGACCGCCGGAGCAGGGCTGCCCGTGCAATCGATCATCTCCGTCAAGAATCTCGTCAAGACCTATGCATCCGGCTTCCAGGCGCTCAAGAACATCGATCTCGAGATCCGTCGCGGCGAGATCTTCGCGCTGCTCGGACCGAACGGCGCCGGCAAGACCACGCTGATCAACGTCATCTGCGGCATCGTCAACGCTTCCTCCGGCACGGTCACCGCCGACGGCCACGACATCGTGCGCGACTATCGCGCCGCGCGCTCCAAGATCGGGCTGGTGCCGCAGGAGCTCACCACCGACGCGTTCGAGAGCGTGCTGGCCACGATGCAGTTCAGCCGCGGCCTGTTCGGCAAGGGGCCGAACCCGGCGTACGTCGAGAAGGTGCTGCGCGACCTGTCGCTGTGGAACAAGAAGGACGACAAGATCATGACGCTGTCGGGCGGCATGAAGCGCCGCGTGATGATCGGCAAGGCGCTGTCGCACGAGCCGCAGATCCTGTTCCTCGACGAGCCCAGCGCGGGCGTCGACGTCGAGCTGCGGCGTGACATGTGGGCGATGGTGCGGCAGCTGCGCGCCAGCGGCGTCACGATCATCCTCACTACGCACTACATCGAGGAAGCCGAGGAGATGGCCGACCGCATCGGCGTCATCAACAAGGGCGAGATCGTGCTGGTCGAGGAGAAGACCACGCTGATGCGCAAGCTCGGCCGCAAGCAGCTGACGCTGCACCTCCAACACAAGCTGGAGAGCATTCCTCCGCAGCTCGCCGGCCGGCAGCTGGAGCTGTCCGCCGACGGCAACGACCTGGTCTACACCTTCGACACCCAGGCCGACAGCACCGGCATCGCGGGGCTCCTGCGCCAGCTCAACGAGCTCGGCATCGACTTCAAGGATCTGCGGACCGAGGAAAGCTCGCTGGAGGAGATCTTCGTGAACCTGGTGAGCGCCCGCCGATGATCATGAACACCTACGCAGCCCGCGCGATCTACACCTTCGAGATGGCACGCTGGTTCCGCACGCTGGTGCAGAGCGTCGCCTCGCCGGTCATCTCGACTTCCCTGTACTTCGTGGTATTCGGCGCGGCGATCGGCTCGCGCATGGCACAGATCGACGGCGTGAGCTACGGCGCGTTCATCGTGCCCGGCCTGATCATGCTGTCGGTGCTCACCGAGAGCATCTCCAACTCGTCGTTCGGCATCTACATGCCGCGCTGGGCCGGCACGATCTACGAAGTGCTCTCGGCGCCGGTCTCGTACGTCGAGATCGTGCTCGGCTACGTCGGCGCCGCGGCGACCAAGTCGATCCTGCTGGGGTTGATCATCCTCGCGACCGCGCGCCTGTTCGTGCCGTTCCACATCGAGCACCCGCTGTGGATGGTCGCGTTCCTGGTGCTGACCTCGGTCACCTTCAGCCTGTTCGGCTTCATCATCGGCTTGTGGGCGAGCGGCTGGGAAAAGCTGCAGATCGTGCCGATCCTGATCGTCACGCCGCTGACGTTCCTCGGCGGCAGCTTCTATTCGATCGGCATGCTGCCGCCGTTCTGGCAGAAGGTCACGCTGTTCAACCCGGTCGTGTACCTGATCAACGGCTTTCGCTGGGCGTTCTACGGGATCGCCGACGTCAGCGTCGCGCTCAGCCTCGGCATGACGCTGGTGTTCATGACCGCGTGCCTGATCATGATCGCGTGGGTGTTCAAGACGGGGTATCGGATCAAGGCGTAGGTCGGGCTTCGGCCCGACTCTGCACAGTCAGGCCGAAGCCTGACCCACACTGCCATCAAGCCTCTGCCTGGGTTTCCTGTGGGTCAGGCTTCAGCCTGACTTCTTTGCTCTTGCCTGTGGCCAGATACGAGCCCAGCAGGATCAGCGCCAACCCTATTCCTGCGCCCAGCCCGAACGGCTCGTGCAGCACCACCACACCGATCACTGCAGCCACCGCCGGATTGATATACGCGACCACCGACGCCCGCGCCGCGCCGGCTGCGTTGATCAAATAGAAGTACAAATACAGAGCGATCGCTGTGCACGCGATGCCGAGCGCTGCCACCGCACTGAGCGACAGCACCGAAGGAACGTGAGTCGGCGCGGACAACGCTGCAAGCGGCAGCAGCACCACCGAAGCGACGACCAGGCTCGCGGCTACTGCGCCCAGCTCGTCGACATCCGACAAATAGCGCTGCACGACCAGCGGACCGATCGCGTAGCCCGCGACGGAAATCATCATGCAGACGACGCCGGCCCACAGCATCGGCCCGTGCCCGGTGTCGAGACCGACGATCGCGACGACGCCGCAGAAGCCGATCGCGAGCCCCGCGATGCGCGCAGCGCCGAGGCGCTCTTTGACACCGAACAGCGGCGCGATGAGGACGACGCTCAACGGCACGGTCGCGATCAGGATGCCGGCGAGCGACGAGCTGATCCATTGCTCGCCCATCGCGATCAGCGAGAACGGCACGACCAGCTCGGCGACTGCAAATGCGGTGACCGCCCACTTGTGCGCGAAGGCGCGTTGCAGCGAGCCGCGGCGCCACGCGATCGGCACGAGTACGATAGCGGCAAGCGTGATGCGTCCCCAGGCGACGCACACCGGCGCCAGGTCCTGCAGAGCCAGCTTGATGAAGAAGTAAGGCAGGCCCCAGATCGCGCACAAGGTCGCGAACGTCGCCCAGGTGCGCCACGTCATAGCGCCGGCACGTTAGCGGCTGACTGTACGTCTTGCAACGACTTTGCCCGGCGCCGGACAGTCACATGGCAGCAAGCGCTGCAGGAACTATAGGAGATGACATGTCGTTGAAACTGCAGATCTCTCGTCCGGCCCGACGCGGAGCCGCTTCCATGAAAACCTCACCGGCTGTCCTCCTCGCGGCACTGGCTGCCGTGCTCACTGCCTGCTCGAACGGCGAGGGTGCGGATCAACCTGCGCTAGCGAATGAATCGGCGAATCAAGCGGCGAGCCAACCTTCAGCGGGCGCGCAAGCTGCGATGCCGACGCGCGCCACCGGCAGCGCGCTGCCCGACTTCGCACCGTTGGTCGAGCAATACGGCGCTGCAGTCGTGAACGTCGAAGTCGTACAGCAGGTGCGTCAGGCGCGCGGCCCCGGCGGGGACTCCGACGATCCGCTGCTCGACTTCTTCCGTCGCTTCGGCCTGCCGGCGCCCCAGGGCGGTCAGGGCGGGCCAGGC
Organism: Steroidobacteraceae bacterium; assembly: GCA_035278165.1. GTDB lineage: Bacteria > Pseudomonadota > Gammaproteobacteria > Steroidobacterales > Steroidobacteraceae > Steroidobacter. The sequence continues at coordinate 65,043 of DATEJG010000075.1, read as the reverse complement.
GAAAGCATGCCCGCGCGCGGATCCGGCTCCGGCTTCATCGTGAGTGCCGACGGCTACATCCTCACGAACTCTCACGTCGTCGCGGAAGCCGACGACGTCACCGTGCGCCTGACCGATCGCCGCGAGTTTCAGGCGAAAGTCATCGGCTCCGATGCCCACACCGACATCGCGCTGATCAAGATCGACGCGAAGGATCTGCCGACGGTGCGCATCGGCGATCCGCGCCGGCTGCGGCCCGGTGAATGGGTGCTGGCGATCGGCTCGCCGTTCGGGCTCGACAACAGCGCGACGGCCGGCATCGTGAGCGCGACCTCGCGAGCAGTCGGCGGCGGCGAGAGCTACGTGCCGTTCATCCAGACCGACGTCGCAGTGAACCCCGGCAACTCGGGCGGCCCGCTGTTCAACCTGCGCGGCGAGGTCATCGGCGTGAACTCGATGATCTTCAGCCGCACCGGCGGCTACATGGGTCTGTCGTTCGCCATTCCCATCGACGTCGCCAACGACGTGCGCGAGCAGCTGCTGAAGACCGGCAAGGTCGTGCGCGGCCGCATCGGCGTCGGCGTGCAGGACGTGAATGCGCAGCTCGCCGAATCGTTCGGGCTCGATCGCCCGCACGGCGCGCTGGTCAGCGCGATCGAAGACGACAGCCCCGCGGCGAAGGCAGGCATCAAGCCCGGCGACGTGGTGCTCGCGGTGAACGGCCAGGACGTCGACCGGGTCGGCGACCTGCGAACGCGAATCTCGGAATTGAAGCCGGGCACCAAGGCGGACCTGCGCGTGTGGCGCGACGGCAAGGAGCGCACGCTCCAGGTGAACGTGGCCGAGTTGGAGGAACAGCAAACGCCGCGCACCGCGGCCCGTCAGGGCGCGTCGGACGAGACTGCGCGCCTCGGTCTCGCCGTGCGGCCGCTGACACCGGACGAAAAGAACCAGGTCGAGACCGAAGGCAACCTCGTCGTCGAGCAAGTGAGCGGTCCCGCCGCGCTGGCGGGCGTGCAGCCCGGCGACATCATCCTCGGCGTGAATGGCAAGCGCGTCGCCTCGGTGCAGGAGCTGCGCGGCGCGGTCAAGCAGAAGCAAGCAACGGTAGCGCTGCTGATCGAGCGCGGCGACGCACAGATCTTCATCCCGCTGCGCGTCGGTTGACCCGGCGCGCTGCTTGATGCCATCGTGCCGGCATGGAGCAGCGCCGGAAACGCCGCCTCGGATTCGGGCTCGCAGCAACCGCTGCGACGCTCGCCTTGGTGCTGAGCGCCGACACGTGGTCGTCGGGCGCCGGCGGTGTGACCGTGAAGCCCGACGCGGAATGGCGCTTCGTGCGCCTCGCGTACTCGAGCGTCGGCTCACGCTCCGGCAGCCGCGGCAACTGGACGACCGACGCGCCTGAGGCCGAACAACACCTGATCAGAGGCGTGCAGCGACTCACCCGCATCGACACCGCCGACGAGCCCCAGGCGCTGTCGATCATGGATGAAACGCTGTTCGACTACCCATGGGTGTACGCCGTCGAAGTCGGCAGCTGGATGCTGAGCGACGAGGAAGCCGCGCGGCTGCGCGACTACCTGCTGCGCGGCGGCTTCCTGGTCGTCGACGACTTCCACGGCAGCATGGAGTGGGCCGGCTTCATCCAGAGCATGCATCGCGTGTTTCCCGATCGTGCGATCGTCGAGATCCCGATCGAGGACGCCGTATTCCATCTCGCTTACGACCTGCCGGAGCAGATCCAGATTCCCGGCATCCAGTCGCTGTACAGCGGCCAGACCTACGAGCGCGACGGCTACACGCCGCACTGGCGCGGCATCTACGACGACGAAGGCCGGTTGATGGTCGTGATCAACTTCAACATGGACCTGGGCGATGCGTGGGAGCACGCCGACGTGCCGGAGTACGCGCTGCAATACACCACGCGCGCGTACAAGTACGCGATCAACTACATCCTTTACGCGATGACGCACTGACGCGTGAGCAGCGGGTCCGCAGTCAACTGGCAATGGTGCAGGCTCGGCGATCTCAGCGCCGAGCAGCTGTATGCGGTGTTCGCTGCGCGCATCGCCGTGTTCGTCGTAGAACAGAACTGCCCGTACCAGGAGCTCGATGGCCTGGACACCGACGCGGAGCATCTGATTGCGTGGTCAGGCATGTCGGTTGCCGGCTATCTGCGCGTGCTCGCACCGGACACGCGTTTCGCAGAGCCGTCGATCGGACGCATCATCACGGCGAAGGAGTTTCGCGGCACCGGTCTCGGGCGTGAGCTGGTCGCGAGGGGCATCGAGCGCGCACGCATGCGCTATCCGGGAAGCCCCCTGCGCATCGGCGCGCAGCTGTACCTGGAGAAGTTCTACCAGTCGTTCGGGTTCAGGACGGTATCGGAGCAGTATCTCGAGGACGACATTCCGCACGTGGAAATGCTGCTGGCGCCCTGATCACTTCTCCACGGTCTGCGGCCCGAGCCAGGCCGGCCCGATGACGCTGTGATAGAACGTGTCGTCGCCCGACAGCAGCACGCCGAGCCCGGTGTAAGTGCCGTTCCAGGTCTTCGAGCTGCCGCGGCTACTGCCGCAATTCGCGAGATCGATCTGCAACCGCACCATGTTGTGCGCAGCGTCTGGAATCGACGCGCTGCCGTTGAACACGCAACCGTTCGAATAGGAGCCGGTGATCCCGCCGTCTGCTGCGATCGTCATCGTCAGCGTCACTTCCTCGCCCAGCAATGTGCTCTCGTTGCGGGTGTACACGCCTGCCAGCGCGGCCAGCGACACGCTGCGGTCGGAGTCCGACGAGCGGTTCAACGTGAACCGATAGTGATCGCGACGAAACTGCAGCTCGCCGCCGAGCGTGCTGCCGGCGATGGCGGCTTCGAGATCGGCGTCGTGCGCACTGGTCTCGCCCAGCTCCTTGCCGCTGACGTTCGCCGAGAACTGCGTTTCGCAGCAGACGTTGGCGAACAGCACGAAACCATCATTGTCATTGACCAGGTTGCCGCGCGTGAACAGCCACTGAGCGTTGCCGTCGGCGTCGACCAGCGCGACGGCGTCGTACGTGCGATCGGAATCTTCCCGGGTCGCGGTGCCCTTCCAGTACCCCGCCATTGCACTCGCGGCGGGCTCGGGCTCCGGCGGTGGAGTGGGAGGTGGATTCGTCGGCGGCGGAGTGGTCGGCGGCACCGGCGTTTGCGGCGGCGGCTCGCTGACTGGCGGACTCGCTGGGTCGTCGACACTGCCGCGGCCGTTCGAGCACGCAGTCAGCGTTGCGAGGGCGAGCGCGATCAGCCAGCTACCATCTGCCCGTGTAATTTTCACACTGCGTCTCAGGCTGCACTTCGAGCCTGAGCTAAACACTCACGTTGTGACGGAAGTTCCCCGTCACCGGCCGGGTGTCAGCGATCCAGCCGGAAGCGCCAGTAGAAGCTGGCGAGCACGTCGTAGGTGCTCAGCTCGGTGGTGCCGAGCGTGCAGGCGCCGCCGCCGGCCGGACAGCGCAGACGATCGAACTTGACCTTCGACTGGTCCGTCGCAAGCTCGATCGCGAAGTGCGTGAAGTCGACGCCCACCGCGAGAAACAGCCCGGGCGTGGAGCTGTCGTATTGATCGCCGCTCGCGAAGTGATGAATGAAGCCGCCGCGAACGTACGGCGAGTTGCGCGAATACGGCAGGAAGTTGTAGCCGATGGTGGCCGAGAGCGGCACTTCGAAGTGCTTCACGTCGCCGCCGATCGCGAACACCGGCCCGACGCCGATGTCGGTGCGCCACTCGGTCGTCCAGTCGTAGACGAAGCTCGCCGCCACGCCCAGCGGGAATTTCAGATCGACGTTGGCCTCGCGCCCGTCGAGGCGCAGGTTGTCCTCGTAGAGATCCGCGACGTCGCTGACGCCGCTCGCGTAGGAAACGCCGAGGCGCCACTCGATCGCCTGGGCGGGACCGGCGAAAGCCAGGCACAGCAAGGCGGCGGCGATGACTCGCATGATGGGACCCTCAAGTGACGGCGTCGGACTAATACCGACGAGACCGCCGCAGGGTTCCGCGCGAGCCGAAGAATTTATACGGGAAGAATTTACCTGCTCGCGGCCGCGCTAGTGCGGCACGAGCAGCGAGTCGATCGTTTCCAGGTCGAATTCCCGGATCGGCGAGCGCGCCGGCGCGCGCAGCCCGAGCGGCCGTTTGTAGGAGATGAACACGGACGAGCCGAAGTTGGCTTCGAACGAATGGCCGGCGCTCATCGACAGCGCGCCGCGCCCGACGCTGAAGCTCTGCTTCAATGCGATGACGTCGATGCGCACCCGGTCCCACGTCGTCTGCGTCGCATAGGCCAGCGCCAGGTTGGCGCGATCGGTCACGTTGAGGCCGACGGAGGCCAGGTCGCGCTGCATGATCGGATCGGCCAGCGCGACTGCGCCGATATCGCGGAACTCCCTGCTCTGCAGCTGCGAGCGCAACGCCACATTGAAGAGATCGTTGCTGTGCTCGAAGCCGAAGCGCGCGAGCCAGCCCGAATCGCCCGCAACGGTGCGGCTCGAAGCAAACGCCATCGAAGCCGTGCCGAGAGGACCGACTGCGCGCGCCAGGCCGAGGCCGAGCGCCGTCACATCGTCATCCAGATATTCGCCGTGGCCTTCGACGGTGAAGCCGAGCGGGGCGGCGCACGCGACGGTCGTGTTCGCGAACAGCGGGCCGTACTCGTTGCTCAGCAGCGCGTAGTCGCGGCGCACCTTGCCGAAGCCCACGGAGAAATCCGAGCACCCTTCGGCGACCAGACGCGTCGGCGCGATCAGCGGTGCACCGATCGATTCGGAGCGCCCGAGCGCGTCCTGTGCGACGAGACTCCACGGCCCGTCGACTGCGCCGCCGCCGATCGCGATGTTCTGCTCGGCAAGTGTCGTGCTGCGATCGCCGAGAGACGCGAACATCGCGTCCTCGACAGTCGGCAGCACTGCGAGACCGGCGGTCGCAAGCTCCGGATCGGCGATGACGTCGGACCGCGCGCTCGATCGCGTGCCGAATTGCATGCCACCGTAGCGAACCGTACTGCCCCACATGCCGGCGCTGCTGACCGTGTCACCGACGCGCACACGCCGATCGTCCGCGCCGACCTGCAACGTGTACGCGGACTGCAAGCGCGTCAGCGTCTCGACGTTCGGATCCAGCGATGCGGCGAAGCTGTGCTCGACGTTGCCGGCCTCGCTGAGCACGCGCGCGTTGAACGACGAGTATTCGGGCGAGAGCTTGTGCGCCTTGACGGCGACCTCCTCCGGCTCGACCGACGGAGTCGCGACGCATGCGCACAGCGCAAGCGGCACCAGCAGCTGCAAGGAAGCCCGCGAGACAAATGTCATGACCAGGATGCGCGTTCTTTTCGTGCGTGCAGTTTATGCAGCGCGGACGCGCGGAGCTATCATCCAGATCCCGTCGGCGCGACGCCGACACGACTGCGTCACAGAGCTCAGTTCTTGCTCTTGATTCTTGCGATCTCCGCAAGCAGCGCCTGCGGCGCGACCGGTCGGCCGAGGAACTCGCGCAGCAACGCTGCGGTCTCGTGAGTTTGACCCGAGCTGAGCAGATGCTGCGAGAGCCAGCCGAACCAGCGCTCGTCGCCGGTCGCGAACGGTCCGAGCTTCGCCGCGATGCGCTGGCGCAGGTCCGCGGTCACGACCGCTCCCAACCCGTAGTTCACCATGTAGCCCGGCTCGTCCACGAGCTGCACGCGCACCAGCCACCATGACAGCTCCGGGTGCGGGATCACGTGCAGGTAGCGGCTCGTGATCTGCGTCCACACCGTATTCGGGTTCTGCTGCGGATCGCGCAGCATGCGCAGCTCGAACAACGCCCACGCGACGTCGAGCATGACGCTCGAATACAGCGCGCGCAGTGACGATTCTTCGGTCGAGCTGCGGCCCAGATATTTCTGCTGCCAGGCCGGCTCGTACGTGCTCCACGACGGCACGTCTGCGAACGCCTCGTAGAACAGCGGATCGCCGAGGTCCATGAACGCCGGCCGCGTGCGCAGCGCCATCATGTGCACGACGTGGCCGTTCTCGTGCACCAGCTCGTTGATGAGACCGAGGCCGCCATGCGCATAGTTGCCGTTGACGCGCACCAGCGTCGGGTCCCACTGGCCGTTGCGCGAGCGGCCGCGCTTGACGTAGTCCGTGTACGCGAGCGGCGCCTTGCCCTGGCGCGGGTCGAGATCGTAGATCACGTTCCACGCGCTCAGCGACGCGCCGAGGTCGCGGTAATACCGCTCGTTGATCGGCTGCATCTGCTCGCGCGCGATCGCGGCGCTGAGCTCGCGCTCGGCCGCGCCGCCCTGATAGCGATAATCCCAGGGCTCCATCGGTTTCGCACCGCTCGCCTGGCGCCACGCATCCAGGATCTGCATCAGCCAGCGCTCGACTTCCGCCGTCGACGCGCCGACCGTTCTCGCCGCGGCGTCGATCGCGGTGCCCTCCTTGCGGCCGCGCTCTGCGGCCATCGCAACGACACGCCGATACGGACTGTCCGGCTCGCTCTTGCCGTTGATCGACTGCCACAGCGGCGCGAACTGCATGAACAGCTTCTTGCGACGCTCGGGCTCGGGCATGCGCGTGAGCAGGTCGAACGCGCCGACGCGCGTCACCTTCTGGCCTTCGAAATCGAGCGAGTTGGACAGCGTGCCGAAGCACGCATACAGGGCTTCGCGCAGCGCCGTGTATTCGATGTCCTTGCGCTGGGCGTCCTCGCATTTGCCGACCGGCGCCAGCGAGCCTTGCTCGGCGGCGTCGGCCATGCTCCGGCGCATGATCTCGACCGCGCGCCGGTCGGCTGGCGACAGGCCGCTCTCCGGAAGCTCCGCGAGGCCGTCCACGACCTGTTTGCGCGAGTCCTCCTGCAACCGCTGCCATTCGCTGCGGGTCCTGCCTTCGTAGCTGTCCTGCAGGCCGGACTCGATCAGGCTGATGGCGCCGGAGGCGTCGTTGAGGTCGGCATAGGCGCTCTCGATCTCCGCCAGGGACGCACCCCGGGCGGTGGGGGCCGGTCCCGCCAGGGCTGCGAGGGACACGAGTGTGAATATGACAAGCTTGCTCATGGCGCAGAGTGTAACTTTCCGGCCCGGACGGTGTTCTCGGCTTAAACGACGACCTTTCAAGTGGCCAGGCAACCTCCGGATCCCATCCGCCTCGACGCCTTTGCAAGCTTCATGCGTGCTTATCAGGATATGGTGTTCACGACAGCCGCCCGCCTGGTGGGAGACGACCGCCAGGCCGAGGACATCGCCCAGGAAGTGTTCCTGAAGGCCTACGAGAATTTCGAGCAGCTGCGCAGCAGCCCCTCGGCCGGCGGCTGGCTCAAGACCGTGTCCCGCAACCTGTCCCTCAACCACATCTTCCGCTATCGCAAGCGCTGGCGGATGTTCTCGGAGCTGCGGCGCGACGACAGCGAGGAAGACGAGCAGCCGGAGGTCGAGTTCGCGGTGCCGGACGACGTGCTCGCTGGCGTCGACGCCGGCGTGCGGCATGGCCTGGTCGAGGAAGGGTTGCAGCGCCTGCCTGAGCGGCAGCGGCTGCCGCTGGTGCTCTACCATTTCGAGGAGCTGTCGTACGAGGAGATCGCCGAACGGCTCGGCATCTCGCTCGCCAAGGTCAAGACCGACATTTTCCGCGCCCGCGCGGCACTGGCGAAGCTGCTCGCGGAGCGCGGCGTGACGGCGGCCACGAGTCTGGGTGCACCATGAAACCCGGCAGCGATCGACACGACGAGCTCGAGCAACTGGTCACGCGCGCGTTGCGCGATCAGCCGCTGCGACGCGCTCCGGACACGCTCGAGCGCCGCGTGCTCGAGCAACTCGAATCGCGTGCAGCCACCGCGCGCTGGCGCAAGGGCTTCGCGCATTGGCCGCTCGCTGCACGCTTCGCCTTCCTCGCAGCCTCGCTCGGCGGGGCGAAACTGGCGTTGCTGATCGCGAACTGGCTGACGACGCCGATCGGCACCTCGACTCATTCGTTCGACCTGCCCTCGCAGATCGCGTGGCTGCAGACGATGGTCGTCGCGATCTCCAGCGTGGCGCGCACCGTGCCCTCAGTGTGGGTGCACGCCGGTATCGCATTCCTCGCAATCCTGTACGTCGCGCTGTTCAGCATCGGCGCTTCCGCTTATCGAACCGTGCGTGCCGCACACTAGAGAACTCAATATGAATCGTTCGCTCCGCTCACTGCTGCTGTGTTTCGCGCTGGTCGCCGGCGCGATCACGACTTTCGGCGCGCGGGCTCAGCAGCAACAGCCGCAACCGACGGCCGAGCAGCAGGAGCAACCTGCAACGCCGGCCGCCGAAGAGCCGCTGGAGCGCGCCGATCGCTCGGACGCGGAAATACTGATCCACCGCTCGGTTCACAGCGACGGCAACGTAGTCGTCAATCTCTGGGGCGATGCGCGCCTGCTCGAGGGCGAGGCCGCGGACGGCGTCATCGCGATCTTCGGCGATGCGCACGTCGACGGCGAAGTCGAAGAAGCCGTGGTGACGATATTCGGCAACGCGCACGTCAAGGGCCCGGTCCATGGCGGCGTCGTATCGCTGTTCGGCAACGTGTATATCGACGGTCCGGTGCACGAGGCAGCAGTCGCGGTGCTCGGCGATCTCGAGCTCGGCCCGAACGCGCGGCTCGACGGCGACATCGCAGTGGTCGGCGGCAAGCTGACGCAAGAGCCCGGCGCCGTCGTGCGCGGTCACACCGAGATCATGGCCGGAGACTTCGCCGGCCTGTCCGGCCTGCGCCTGTGGATCGAGAAATGCCTGTTCTACGCGCGGCCGCTCGCCTTCGATCCTGGGCTCGGCTGGGCGTGGGCCGTTGCCTTCGGCTTCCTGCTGTTCTATGTCGTGCTCGCGTTGCTGTTCGACCGCAGCGTCGAGCGCTGCGTCGAGACGCTCGAGACGCAGCCGGGCCAATCCGCGGTGGCGTCGATCATGACGGTGCTGCTGGTGCCGGTGCTGATCGTGCTGCTCATCATCAGCGTGATCGGCATCGCGATCCTGCCGTTCGTCGGCATGGGGCTGGTATGCGCCGGGCTGTTCGGCAAGGCGGTCGCGCTTGCAGCGCTCGGCCGCCGCGTGACGCGCTTCACCGGCATCGCGCCATTCGGTCACGTCGCGTTCGCGACGTTCGTCGGCGGGCTCATCGCGCTCGCGCTGTACGTGATCCCGGTCGTCGGCCTGATCGCGTACAAGCTGCTCGGTATCGTCGGCCTCGGTGTGGTCTGCTACACGATTCTGTTGTCGATGCGGCAGAGAAGTGCAAGTCGCGCGCCGCGTGTGGATGCGCCAGTCGCCGCAGCAGCTGCGCCGATTGCGCCTGCTGCAGCCGAGGTCGGCAGCAACCCGGCGCAGGAGCCAGCTTCCGCACCTGCATCATCCGCTGCGCCAATCGCTGCGACGGCAGCGCCGCGCGCCGGGTTCTGGATCCGCATGGGTGCGCTGCTCATCGACATCATCCTGGTCAGCGTCATCGTCAACTTCCTCGGCTCGCCGGATGAGTTCTGGCTCATCGCGATCGCCGGCTACGGCGCGCTGATGTGGAAGCTGAAGAGCACGACGATCGGCGGCCTGGTGTGCGGCATCAAGGTCGTGCGTCGCGACGGCGCGGAGCTCAACTGGGACACGGCGATCGTGCGCGCGCTCGGCTGCTTCCTGTCGCTGATCGCAGCGGGTCTCGGTTTCCTGTGGATCGTGTTCGACGACGACCGCCAGGCGTGGCACGACAAGATCGCCGGCACGCTGGTCGTGCGCACTCCGCGACCCGAGTCGCTGGTGTAAGCAATCAACCGCGTGCATTGACGGCACACCGGGCGGGTCCGATACTGCGGCCAGTGCGCATTGGGGCGCCACCTGTCCGCGGCAAGGGAGCTCGCTCACACCCAACCGGTCGACTTGCCGCGCTACCGTCTTTCCGGCCTTGTCAGCGAGCGGACTCAAGGCACCAACGGAAGGAAGGTCCGATGATCCGCAAGCTCACGATGCTGCTGTTCTTTTGATGGCAGCACGTACCGGTCGCGTGGAAGCCATCGAGCTGTTGCTGCACCTGGGCACGCCGGTGGATGCTGGGCTGGGCGCTATATCTCGGCAAGTCGCAGCTCGCCGAATACTTCAGAGCTGCTGCTCGCTCACGGCGCCGATCCGGGCTTCAAGAACGACAAAGGACTGACCGCTGCGGATCAGGCAGAGCGCAATGGGATGGACGTGCTGGCGCAGGTGCTGCGCGACGCGGCTATCAGGAGATGACCACAAGTAACATAGACTTGATCATTTCGATCAAATCGATAAACTCTATGTTATGCCCAAGACCTCACAGGCCCTGCTCACGATCCCTCCTGCCGCTGCTCAGGCCCTGCGTGCGCTGGGCGAAAACCTTGCTATTGCTCGCAGCCGCAGGCGCGAATCGCAACGCGCCTGGGCAAAACGGCTCGGCGTCTCAGTGCCGACACTCATCCGCCTCGAACGCGGCGATCCCGGGGTCGGCGCTGGAATCTACGCCACCGCGCTGTGGTTGATAGGCACCGTCGGTGGTTTGCCGGAGCTGGCAGCGCCGGCCGCTGATCGGGGAGCTCTCGAGGGCGATGTGCGCCAGGCGTTGCGGCGCCGCGCCGTGCGCTCGGCTGCATCGGTCGAAGCGCGCCTGGGACGCAAAGCGTCCGGACCGAGAAAGTAGCGTGAGCTACACACCCACCGATCATCTGCACTTGTGGCTGCTCACTCACCCACAAGCGCCTCTACTGATCGGCGAACTCAACCTGGTGCGCTCGAATCAGGGCGTGTCGTTACGCTACTCGACTCAATGGCTGCGCACTGGCTTTCAGCTGAGCGAGGATCTGCCGCTCATTGACCAGGAGTTCATCCCTGCCGAGAAGGGAACGGCCGCAGGTGCAGTCGATGACGCGCGGCCGGATCGCTGGGGCGAGCAGGTCATCCGCTTCATTGACAAGCCGCAGCGACTATCGCTGCTCGAGTTTCTGTATTTCGCGGGCGATGAGCGGTTTGGTGCACTCGGCGTCTCGACCAGTGCCGACAATTACCTGCCGCGCAAGCTCGGCGCTCTGCCGAGCCTTGCCGACGCGGACCAGCTCCAGGAAATCGTCCGGAAGGTGCTCGCGAACGAACCCATTCCACAGGCACAGAAGCGGCTGCTTGCGCCAGGCGTCAGCTTCGGTGGCGCACGGCCGAAGGCGCTGATCGACATCGGCGGAGCGCAGTGGGTCATCAAGTTCTCCGCCGGCGATCCGGCGGACGCGCCGCTGGTCGAACACGCGACGATGACCCTGGCGAGGAAGGCGAAGATCAATGCGGCCCAGACGCAAGCGGTGCGCCTCACCGACGGTCACGCCGTCGCAATCCGACGCTTCGATCGCCAGGGCGGCAGGCGCGTGCATTGCCTGACCGCACATGTCGCATTGCGAGCCGCAGCAGAGTCGTACGGATATCCGGAGTTGGCGCAGCTGCTGCGGCGGCGCGGCGTCATAGATCGCGATGCGTACCTCACCGACATGCGGGAGCTGTTTCGCCGGATGGTCTTCAACATCCTGATCGACAACACGGACGATCATGAGAAAAACCATGCGCTGTTGATGACGGATGCGCAGCAATACGCGCTGGCTCCGGCATATGACGTACTGCCTTCCGGTCAGGCACTCGGCTTCCAGCAGATGCGCGTTGGCGAGGCGCAAGCAGACTCGACCATCGAGAATGCTCTATCGCAGTCGCGCCTGTTCGCGCTCGATACGAACCAAGCTGTCGAGGAGGTCCGAGCCGTGGCACACGTCGTCGACAAGTGGCAAGAGCATTTCAAGAGCGAGCGCGTGTCGCGGCACGATATCGAACTGTACGCACAGCAGATCGATCGGCCGTTTCTCCAGGATCAAAGAAAGGCCTACTTGTAACTGATACGTCAATTCACCTGCCGCTGCCTTCCCTGCCAATACGGCGTGCGCAGCTCTCTTCGCAGGATCTTCCCCGACGGGTTGCGCGGCAGCGCCGCGATGAAGTCGATGCTCTTCGGCACCTTGTACGCCGCGATGCGCTCGCGCGCCCACGCGACGATGGACGCCGGATCCTGCGGCGCGCCGGCTTTCAGCACGACGATCGCCTTCACTTCCTCGCCCCACTTGTCGCTCGGCACGCCGATCACCGCGACTTCCGACACGTCGGGGTGACCGTAGATGGCGTTCTCCACCTCCGCGGGATAGATGTTCTCGCCGCCCGAAATGATCATGTCCTTGACGCGATCGTGGATGTAGAGGTAACCGTCTGCATCCATGTATCCCGCGTCGCCGGTGCGCAGCCAGTTGTCGGCGCCGACCGTGCGTGCAGTTTCCTGCGGCAGCTTCCAATAACCTTGCATGTTGGTCATCGAGCGCACCGCGACTTCGCCGACGCCGCCGACCGGCACGCGCTCGCCGGCGGCATCCAGGATCGCCAGCTCGACGCCGGGCAGCGCCTTGCCAGCGGAGCTCATGCGTGGATTGCCTGCGAGATCGTGATCCTCGGGACCGAGCGCAGTCACCGATCCGGTGGTCTCCGTCATGCCGTAGAGCTGCACGAAACCGCAACCGAACACCTCCATGCATTCGCGCAATAACGCCAATGGCATCGGCGACGCGCCGTACATGATGTATTTCAGCTGCGAGTAGTCGATCGCGCGTGCTTTGGGGCTGCGCACCACGACCTGCAGCGCGGCGGGAACCATGAACAGTTTCGTGATGCGCCAGGTCTCGATGTAATCCAGCACCTTGGTCGGATCGAAGTCGCGCGCGACGACGTTGAGTGCGCCGTGCATCAGGCCAAGGATCGCCCAGCCGGTGCCGCCGATGTGGAAGCACGGCATCGCGAACAGGCTGACGTCGTCCGCGCTCCAGCGACTCCACGTATACGCGTTCGATGACTGCGGCATGCCGACCATGTTGCGATGGGAGAGCACCGCACCTTTGGGATTGCCGGTTGTGCCCGACGTGTAGAGCTGCACGCCCGCGTCGTCACGCTTGATCAGAACCTGCGGGTCGCGCGCGGGATGCGCGTCGCGCCACTCGGCGAGGCTGCGGCCCTTGTACGGCGCCTCGACACCGATGATCTCGCCGACACGCAGCGGCTGCGCCAGTCCTTCGATCGCGCCGACGAGCTCGGCGCCGACGAACAGCACCTTCGCCTCGCAGTCGTCGATGATGTATGCAAACTCGCGCGGCGCCAGCCGCCAGTTGACCGGAGTCATTACTGCGCCCGCCTTGGCGGCGCCGAGCAGCAGCTCGATGTACAGATCCGTGTTCTTGCCGAGATACGCGACACGATCGCCCGCCCGCACGCCGCCCGCGATCAACGCCTGCGCAACCTGGCTGGCGCGCGCGTCGAGTTGTGCGTAGGTGGTGATGCGACCTTCGAACGAGAGCGCCGGTCGTTGCGGCGTGAGGCGTGAATGAACGCGGGAAATATCGGCGAGCGAGTGAATCCCCTCAGGCGGTCCAGAGGTCATCGACCGTTCCCCCTACATCGATTGCCGCAACCTCTTGCTCGCGACTGCCAGATCCCGCTCGAGCCTGATCGCATCTTCCAGGCCGCTGTAATACCCGACGGTCCGGCTGGTCTCCCGATACCCCATCGACGCGTAGAAACGCAACGCCTGGTGGTTGCCGGCGCGCACCTCCAGTTGCATCAGGAACAGTCCGGCGATACTGGCGCTCTCTTCTACCCAGCCCACGAGCTGCCGGCCGAGACCGTTGCGCTGATGCGCGTGTGCAACGCCGAGCAGCGCAAGGTGCACGCTGCGGCTGCCGAACTGCGCGAGCACGAAGCCGGCGAGCTCGCCGCCGTTCACAGCAATCACGGTGAGATGCTCGCGCAGGCGCATGTGCGCGGCGACGCGGCGCGGGGTCCAGCTCCAGGGCAGGCCGGTCTCGATCAACGTGCGCGACAGGTTGGCGATGCGCGGGGCATCGCCGAGTCGGGCCAGGCGTAGAGCGATCTCAGACATTCGCGGCTCCAGGGAGGGGGCTAGTGTAGCGCTTTGCAACCCACTTATTGGACTTCGGTCCGTTCCGGGCCGTACCCTTCGGCGCCAGATTCCTCGATTCCCTGGCCTTGCCGTGAGCCGATCTCCGCATCCGCTGCGCAATGTATTCCTGCTGGCGACCGCCCAGATGCTCGGCTCCTCCGGGCTGACGGTCGTGGTCATTCTTGGCGGGATCGTCGCTGCCGAGATCGCACCGCGTCCGTCGCTTGCGACAGTACCGATCTCGCTGGCGATCGTCGCCACGGCGCTGACGACCATCCCCGCTTCGCTGCTCATGCGGCGGATCGGACGCCGTGCCGGATTCATGGGCGGCGCGTTCATCGGCGTGATCGGCGGCCTGGTCGCGGCACAGGCAGTCGTGCTCGCGGACTTCGTGATGTTCTGCGCCGCCACGCTGCTGCTCGGCAGCAGCATGGCCTTCACGCAGCAGTATCGATTCGCCGCGGCGGAAAGCGCGCCGCCGGAGCGACTCAGCCAGGCGGTTTCCTATGTTCTGGTCGGCAGCCTCGGCGCGGCGATCGTGAATCCGCAGCTTGCACTCGCCGCGCGCTGGTTGATTCCCGGAACGCTCTATGCGGGCTCGTTCGTCGCGGTCAGCGTGCTGTACGTCGCGGCCATGGCGGTGCTCTCGCGCCTGCATGTGCCACCGCCTTCCATCCCGCGACCTGCTGTTGCAAGCGACGCGGCACATACGCCGTTCGCCACGCCGCAATTCCGTCTGGCCGTATTCGCAGGCGCGTGTGCCTATGCCGTGATGAGCTTCGTCATGACGGCGGCGCCGATCAGCATGCATCACGTCGATCGCCACGGGCTCGAAGCGACTACGTGGGTCGTGCAAAGCCACGTGCTCGCGATGTATCTGCCGTCGCTGTTCACCGGGCACATCATCGCGCGCTTCGGCGAGCGCAAGGTGATGATCTGGGGCGGCATGCTGCTCGCGACGTGCGCTGGGGTGAGCCTGTTCGGCCATCAACTGATGCACTACTGGCTGGGCCTGGTCGCGCTCGGCCTCGGCTGGAACCTGCTGTTCGTGGCCGGCACCACATTGCTCTCGCGCAGCGTCGATCCGGTCCATCGACATCGCGCGCAGGCGCTCAACGATTTCGCGGTGTTCGGCTCGCAGGCGTGCGCTTCGCTGCTCGCGGGCCTCGCGGTCCAGCTCATCGGCTGGCAGGCGCTGAACCTCGCGACGTTGCCGCTGCTGGCGGCAATGATCTACACGGCGACACGCCTGCGCTCGGAAACACCGCCGCTCGCCGCGGCGCGCAGAGTCGCGCCAGAGACACGCTCGTGAGCGACGACTGGTTGCAACAGATCCGCTCTCACGTCGAGCGGTACATCGGGCGCATCGAGCGCGTGTTCCCGGGAGATCCGGCCACCGGCACGGCGGACGTACTGCACATCCGACCGATCGACTCGCGGCCTTATCACACGCTCGTGACGGCAGGCATGAGCAGCGTCGCGATGCAGGTGCCGCCGGATGCGAGCGCAGCGCGTCGCATCGAGTTGATGATGACGTTGCCGGAAAGCTGGCAACTCGGCGCGGACGTCGCGGACGAGCGCAAGCACTGGCCGACCCGCCTGCTGCAATCGCTGAGCCGCTGGCCGCGCGAGCACGAAGGCGAGTGGCTCGGCTGGGGGCACATAGTGCCGAATGGCGATCCGCCGCGGCCGCTCGCCGCGCGCACGGCGCTGAGCGGCGTGATCATCGCACCGTCGCTGCTGGTTCCTGTCGCCTTCTACGAATTGAACGTCGCCGACGAGCGCGTCGCGTTCTACAGCGCCATTCCGCTGTATCCCGAGGAGCTGGAGCTGCGCCGACGCGAAGGCATGGAAGTGCTGCTCGAGCGGCTGCTGCACAGGGACATCAACGACGTCGTCGAGCTGAAGCGGCGCAACGTCGCGAAGAAGAAGAGGTTCGGTCTGTTCTAGTGCGTGCGGGCCTGCTCGTCGCGCGGCGCGCCCTCATCGCGCGGCGCCTGCTCACCGTGCGGCGCGACGGTCGCTTCAGGATTCAGCGTGCCCTTCGCCAGCTCGCTCAACTCGGCATCGACAGCCTCGTCGCGCTCGGCGAGCTGCGCAAAGTGCGCTGCTTCGTCCATGCGCGACAGCGCTTTCGCATACGAAGCGATCGTGCCGTAGCCTGCGATCTTGTAATGAATGATGCGCTGGACCGACGCCGTGACTGCGGCATCGCGCACGTTCGCCGCGCAGATGCGCCACATCTTCTCCGTCTCGCCGATCAGCGCATGCATCGCGTCGTCGGGATGGCCGCGCACGTCCGCACCGACGCGCGCCAGCAGACTCTCGAGATCCGCGCGTCGGGACTGCAGCTCCGTCGCATACTCCTGCAGCCGGAACGCCAGCTCCGGATGGCTCATCGTGCGCGCCAGGTCGTTCGCGAGCTGCGCGAGCTGTCCTTCGGCGCTATGCAGTTCCTGCAGCTCCGACTCGTACATCGCGATCATGCTGTCGAGACGCTCGACAGTGTCGCCCATCGACGCATCACCGCGCAGAGCGGCCTTCGCAGCGCAATAGCCCGTCGCGCCGCGCGCCAGCAATGACACTCCCACGGCGCCGCGCACGACACGACTGATCGCACCGCCGCGCGTTGTCGTCAGCAGCATCCCGAGGCCTCCGAGCAGCGACAGCCACCGCTCGGCCGTTCCGAGGTTTCGTACATGCAGCGCCATGGGACCATAACCCCCGATGACGCGGGAGGTTCCTTTATCCGAACCAGACCGCTTCGACGTTGTTGCCGTCCGGATCGATCAGGAACGCCGCGTAGTAATTCGGGCTGTAGTCGGTGCGCAGGCCCGGCCGGCCGTTGTCGCGTCCACCGGCTTTCAGTCCTTCCGCGTGAAAGCGATCGACCTGCGCCCTGCTCGTCGCTCGCAATGCCACATGCGTGCCGGCCGCCTGTGCGCCCTGCGATGCATACAGCCACAGCGCAGGTGCCCCGCGTGGGCCCAGCCCGGCGCCGGATTCATCCTGCGACGCGAGCTCGTGGCCCAATGCACCGAGCGCCGCCGTGTAGAAACGGACGCTCGCGTCGATATCCCGTACCTTCAACCCGATGTGATCGTACATGTGACCTCCAGTGTGAGGAGGCGATGCTAGAGAGCGCGGGCGATGCGATCTTGGAGAATCTTGCGCTGTTGCGGATCGGCCGCCCGCGCGGCCTGGCGGAAGCCGCGCGGCGAAAGGCCGGCGGCGCGGTGGAAGGTGCGCACGAAATTCGAAAGGTCGGCGAAGCCGACATCGAGTGCGATATCGCTGACCGGGCGATCCTCCTGCGCCAACGCACGCGCGGCGCGCCGCAGCCTCGATCTGAGCAGGTACTGGTGCGGAGTCACGCCGACGACGCCCGCGAACAAGCACAGGAAGTGAAACGGGCTCAGCCCGGCCTGGCGCGCCGTGCGCTCGAGATCGACCGGCTCGTGTGCGTTCGCATCCAGCCATAGCGCAGTTTCGACGGCACGCCGCCGAGCGCGCGGCGTCGTCCGGCGCATCTGTTGCGATTTGCCGCTGACCAGGGCAGCGAGGCGCGCCGCGAGCAGCATGCCGATCTCGTCGAGACCCACGCCGCTCGCGCCTTTCGTTGCCGCCTGCGCCAGCTCGCCGAGAATCATGGTCTGCGCCAGCGGCGGCACTGCACCGTGCTTCCAGATCTGTTCGCCGCTGCCGATCGTATCGGCGACGTCGGGAGCCAGGCGGAACGACAGGCACTCATCGCCGCAAGTGTGATCGTGAGTGCAGATGAACTCGTCGCCGGGAAACCCGATCAGCACCGCGCCGGCGACCATCTCGTAGTCCCGCCCGCGGACGCGGTAGCGGAACGTGCCTTCGCGCACGTAAGAGATCGAAAACGCTTCGTGCCGCTCCGGGAACGACGGATCGCCCGGACCGGCAGTGCAGCGGTAATCGAAGACCGAGATCGGCCCGCTATGCAGTGTCGTTGCCGTGACCATCGCGACCATGGTCGCGCAAGCCGCCGCCGCCGACAAGAATTGCCTAGAATGGCGTCACAAAGCTGCCTGGCCGCCGGCCACGGGGGAATTTCATGAGGATCCGCATGGCACTACTGACCTTCGGCGCACTGGCCGCACCGCTGCTTTCCGGGTGCGGCTCGGGCGAGAAGACCGCGGCGCCGACTGCCGCCGCAGCGCCGGCGGTGCCCGCTCCGGCGCAGTACGATGCCGAAGCCTTCTTCGCCACGACTTCGTACATCCTGCCGCAAGGCTATGCGTGGTCCGCCGACGACAAGCAGCTGCTGATCAGCTCCGACGAGACCGGTATCTACAACGCATATGGATTGCAGGCCGTCGGCGCGGCCAAGCAGGCGCTGACATCCTCGACGATCGACTCCACGTTCGCGGTCTCGTGGTTTCCCGCGGATCAACGCGTGCTGTTCACCGCGGACCGCGGCGGCAACGAGATCAATCATCTCTACGTCCGCGCGGCCGACGGCACCACGCGCGACCTGACGCCGGGCGACAAGACCAAGGCGGAGTTCCTCGGCTGGTCCGCGGACAAGCAGCACTTCTTCGCAACCAGCAACGAGCGCGACGCGAAGACGTTCGATGTGTACAAGTACGCGATCAAGGACTACTCGCGCTCGCTGGTCTTCAAGAACGACGCGGCCTGGCAGGTTGCCGGTGTGTCGCCGGACGACCGGTACCTGGCGCTGGTCAAGCAGCGCACCAGCGCGGACGCGGATGTCTACCTGCACGACCTGTCGACGAAACAGCGCGCGCCGCAGCTGATCACGAAGCACCAGGGCAATGTGTCGCACAACGTTTATTCGTTCACGCGCGACAGCAAGCAGCTGGTGTACGCCACCAACGAGTTCGGGGAATTCAATCAGGCCTGGTCGTACGACATCGCGAGCGGCGCGCGCACGCCGCTGATTCGTGCCGACTGGGACATCTCCTTCGTCGCGTTCTCCGAATCGGGCCGCTATCGCATCTGGGGCGTCAACGAGGACGCCCGCACCGTCGTGCACATTCTCGACGGCAGCAGCGGCAAGGAGATCTCGTTGCCCGACCTGCCGGCGGGCGAGCTGGCGCAGGTGCGCTTCTCGCGCGACGAAGCGCGGCTGGCGCTGCTCGTGAGCTCGGACACGTCACCGAGCGATGTGTACACCATCGATCTCGGCGCAGGCCGCAGCGCGCGCCTGACTCATGCGCTCAACCCGAAGATCAAAGAGTCCGACCTGGTCGAGACCGAAGTGGTTCGGTACGCGAGCTTCGACGACCTGAAGATTCCGTCGATCCTGTACAAGCCGCAGACGGCATCGGCGACGCACAAGGCGCCCGCGCTGGTATGGGTACATGGCGGTCCCGGCGGCCAGAGCCGTCGCGGCTACTCGGCCACGATCCAGCACCTGGTGAATCACGGCTACGCCGTGCTGGCCGCCAACAATCGCGGCTCCAGCGGTTACGGCAAGACGTTCTATCACATGGACGATCGCAAGCACGGCGACGTGGACCTGAAGGACATCGTCGCGGCCAAGCAGTACCTCACCGGCCTCGACTGGGTCGATGCCGAGCGCATCGGCATCATCGGCGGCTCGTACGGCGGCTACATGGTCGGTGCCGCGCTGGCGTTCTCGCCCGACACCTTCGACGTCGGCATCGACATCTTCGGCGTGATGAACTGGGTGCGCACGCTGACCAGCATTCCGCCGTGGTGGGCCTCGTTCAAGGAATCGCTGTACGACGAGATGGGCGATCCGGCGACCGACGGCGAGCGCCATCGAGCGATCTCGCCGCTGTTCCACGCGAAGAACATCCGTGCGCCGCTGCTCGTAGTGCAGGGCGCGAACGATCCGCGCGTGTTGCAAGTGGAGAGCGACGAGATCGTCGCAGCGGTGCGCGCCAACGGCGTCGCGGTCGAGTACAAGGTCTTCCCGGACGAGGGTCACGGCTTCACCAAGCGCGAGAACAAGATCGACGCATCCAACGCGTACGTCGCATTCCTGGACAAATACCTGAAGGCCGGCTCGACGGAATGAAGTCATGCGCTGCGCATTCGCGGGATTGCTGATACTGCTGTACGCGCAAGCGCACGCGGAATGCGACCTCGCGGCTGCGCAGGCGCCGCAGGATGAAAGCTGCGCGGGGGCGTGGATGGACGAGAACCTGCGCGTCAACGATCTGCTCAGCGTCGGCACGCACAACAGCTACAAGTCTGCGATTCCGGATGCCGAGATGGCACAGTTGCAAGCGCGGTCGAAGCGCGCCGGCATCGTTCTCGACTATTCGCACCGCACTCTCGCGGCACAGCTCGACGACGGCGCGCGCCAGCTCGAGCTCGACGTCTACTACGACCCGCACGGCGGCCGCTTCGCCGATCCGCTCGGTCCGCGCCTGCTGGGCCAGAAGCTCGACGACGCGATGACCGCGGAGCTGGCGAAGCCGGGATTCAAGGTGATGCATATCCCGGACTTCGATTTCCGCTCCAGCTGCACCCGCTTCATCGGTTGCCTGCAGACGATCAAGACGTGGAGCGAGGCGCATCCCGAGCACATCCCGATCCTGATCCTGATCAATGCGAAGGACGACAGCCCGCTCGGCACGAGCGGCGCCGCGATCGCGAAGTTCGACGCAGCAGCATTCGACGCGCTCGATGCCGAGGTCGCCGCCGTATTCGCCGATGAGAAGCTGATCACACCCGACCAGGTGCAAGGCAAGCACGCGACGCTGCGCGAAGCAGTGCTGGCCGGTGGCTGGCCGAAGCTGCGCGACGCACGGGGACGCGTGTTCTTCGCGCTCGATGAGGCGCCGGACAAGGTCGCGATGTATCGCGCAAAGCGGCAGTCGCTCGAAGGCCGGCGCATGTTCGTCAACATCGAGGAATCATCGTCGGCCGCGGCGTACATCACCTTGAACGAGCCGCTGCAGCAGGCGGAGCGCATTCGTGCGGCGGTCGAAGCCGGGTTCATCGTGCGCACGCGGGCGGACGCAGACACACTGGAGGCGCGCGAAGGCAAGACTGAGCGGCGAGAAGCTGCATTCGCGTCGGGCGCGCAGTACGTCTCGACCGACTACATGCAAGCCGATCCCCGTTTCCCCGGCTACACGGCTCGCCTGCGCGGTGGCGTGACGACTGTTTGCAATCCGCTGCGGACGCAGAAGAAGTGCGGCGGCCGAGTGGTCAAGCAGATGCCACGCGAGCGATAGCGCTATCAAGCTCGTCATACACATCCGCAAGCAGCTTCTGCGCATGACGGAGGCAGACGATCTCCGGATCGCATGATCGTCGGGCGTCGTCTTCAGCGTCGTCGAGGCTCTGCCACTGCTCCAATGAGCGCACGGCGCATTCCAGCACGCAGCGCGCGTCGTTGAAGCGGCCGAGGATGCCGCGCAAGGCAGCGACTTCGCTCGCCGACGACGGCTCGTCCGTTTGCTTGGCCATGCAGCTCGCCTGTCCGTGTATCCCAAGATAGGATAATATGGAATGACCGGGGCGCGCGCGGTATCGAACCCTGGAGTTGTCAGGCTGAAACCTGACCTGCAGGAGGCGCTAGAACGTTGCGCGGAGCGTCAGCCGGAACGTGCGCGGCTCGACCGGGTGGAAGTGAATGTCGTCGACGGGCGCAGCCTCGCCCGGCAGCTGCGATTCGTAGAAATACGTTATGTCGTTATCGCGGCTGTCGAAGACGTTGAACAGCGCAGCGCTGAGCTGCAGGTTGTCGGTGATGTGATAGCCCGCTTCGACGTTGACGAGCGTGGTCGGCTGCGACTCGACGCTGCCGTCCTCGATCAGCGGCGCCTTGCCGAAATGGCGCAGCCGCGCGCCGCCGAACCAGCCGCTCGGGTGATCGACCGCAACGCCCACCGAGGCGACGTTCTCGACCGCGCCGGGAATGCGGTCGCCAACCGCATCGAACTGCGTAAACCGTGACCGCGACCACGCAAGGTCGGCATCGAGAATCAACCACGAAACCGGATTCCAGATCGCACCCGCCTCGACGCCGCGGCGCACGCTCTTGCGGCTCGCCTCGGTGATGCCCGCGTCGCCGACGAACAGCAGCTCCGAATCGAGCTGCAGCATCCACAACGACGCAGTGAGCTGCAGGTTCGGCAGCACGGCGCTGCGCAGGCCGACGTCCGCACCCAGCGCGCCGACCAGCGGGTCGACACGATCGACCGGCATCACGCCGTCCGTGGGATCGACACGGATCGTCGTCCCGCGCGCGTCGTTGCTGTGAAAGCCCTTGCCGACATTGACGAAGAACTCCGTCTCGCTCCACGGCCCGAGGATCAGCGAGAACTTCGGGCTGACGATCGAATCGTCCGCACTGCCGGAGTTCGCCGCGAGGCTGCTGCGCACGTCGAAGTCGAACTGGTCGGCGCGTACACCAACCTCCGTCCGCACATGCCCGGTCCAGCGCGTGTTGAGGCTCGAGTACGCGGAGTAGCTGCTCTGCGTGACCTTGTCCTCGCGCGTAGCGGCGATGCGCTCGCGCGCGACTGTCTTGTACAGGCCGACCGTGCCGATATCGTCGCGGCGCCAGTCGATGCCCACGTCGAGCTCGTGCGCAAGGCCCATCAGCTCCAGCGGCCGCGTCCACCAAAGCTTGCCGCCGTACACGCGGCGATCATCGAACTGCTCGAACTGGTCGCCATTCTCGGTATCGAGCGCGTAGGTGAAGTTCGAGAACAAGTCGAGCTGATAGTCGATCGCATACGCCTGCGCGTGCAGCCGTCCCGTGCCAAGCTGCTCGTGCCAGTCCGCAGCGAGGCTGTAGCGATGCGACTCGCCGCCGTCGGTCGGATCGACGTAGCCGAAGCGATCGAGCGCGCCGGATTGCACTGCACGCAGCGGGATCTGATCGGTCGAGCGCCATTCACCTTCATAACCCTGCGCCGTGACGGCGAAGCGGCCGCCATCGGTCTCGTGCGAATAGCGCAGCAGCGCATTGGTCTTGTGGAAGCGCTCTTCCAGCAGCCACGGGCCGTTCGCATCCGCGCGCTCCAGCGCAGCGAGCACGGTTCCGCCGCCGACTTCGTGCGAGGCGGCGAACAGGCCGCGCAGATAGTCGTCATCGCCGCTTTCCAGCGCGACGAACGGTGCGTCGAGCGCCGAGCGATAGCGCAGGTTGACGGCGCCCGCGGCCGAGAAGTTGCCGGTGTCTGCGTAGTACGTGCCTTTGCGGTACTCGATCGTATCGACCAGCTCGGGAATGACGAAGTTGATGTCGGTGTAGCCTTGCCCGTGCGCATGCGTGGGCATGTTCACCGGTACACCGTCGACGCTGGTGGCCAGGTCGGTGCCGTGATCGAGATTGAAGCCGCGCAGGAAGTACTGGTTCGCTTTGCCGCTGCCGCTGTGTTGCGTGACGATCAGCCCGGGCACGACTTCCAGCAGCTCGCCGGTGCGCAGCGTCGGCCGCAGGTCGAGCTGCTCCGCAGTCGCTACGCCGACCGTCGCCGAAGTCGGCTCGCCGCCGAGCCGTTCGAGCTTGCCCGTGACGACCACCTCCTCAAGCCATTGAGTCGCGGTGGGAATTCCGCCCGCGAGCGCAAGCGATGGGAGCAGAGTGACGAGCGCGCCGGCAGCAACTTTTCTCGAGGACAAACGCATGGCGCAGATTATTCCGGGCGTGCATGACAATTCAGTAACAAACCGCTTTCTCAGGCGGCCAGCCGCGTGCCCCCAGTTGCTCCGGTCGCGCGACGTGTAGTGCAATCGATGCATCCGACTGCCGCCGACGTGCGTACGGGGACAGATGGCTGACGTGCAATCCAACACTCTCGCTGCACACGTGAGTTCGTTGCTCCCGCAGGATGCGACGCAGGCGGAGCGCATCGAGCTGTTGCTGGGTCGTTGCGCACAGCGCGACGAGCGTGCGTTGCAGGAGCTGTATCAGCTGGTCTCGGGACAGCTCTTGGGCATCCTGATGCGGATCCTGCGGCGGCGCGCCGTCGCGGAAGAAGCATTGCAGGACGTCATGGTGAAGGTCTGGGAGCGGGCGGACCAGTACGTCGCATATCGCGGCCGCGCGATGGCCTGGATCAGCGCCATCGCGCGCTACCGCGCGATCGACTTGCTGCGCCGGCAGCAAGCGGTCGCGCCGCTCGACGAGGCGCCGGCCGAAGCCCTGGTCGACATCGAAGCGGCGGACTTCGTCGACACCACCACTTCGAGCCGCCTGCGCAAAGCGCTCAACGACTGCTTCAGCCGACTCACGGCCGAGCAGCGCCGCTGCCTCGAGCTCGCGTACGTCGACGGCTATTCGCAGGACCAGATCGCCAGCGAGATCGCCACGCCGCTCGGCACGGTCAAGAGCTGGATCCGGCGCGGCCTGGCCAGTCTCAAACGGTGCCTGGACTCATGAACTACCAGCGCCCTCAACTGCTCGACGAGCTTGCCGCGCAGTACGTGCTGGGCACGTT
The DNA here is from genome assembly GCA_035278165.1 of Steroidobacteraceae bacterium. Lineage (GTDB taxonomy): Bacteria > Pseudomonadota > Gammaproteobacteria > Steroidobacterales > Steroidobacteraceae > Steroidobacter. The sequence continues at coordinate 40,626 of DATEJG010000075.1, read as the reverse complement.
GCGTGGACCCGCGCGGCGGCGCTTCGAGCGCTATTGCAAACACAACGCGACGGCGCTGCACGCGGTGCGGCGCTGGGAAGATCGCCTGGTCGACCTGGTCACCACTGCCGTGCCGGTCGCGCCATCCGCGCTGGTGTGGGATCGCATCAAGTTCCGGATCCGGCGCGATCGCGCGCTGCGGCCGAAGCGCACGCTCGCCGCGCTCGGCAACTGGCGCGTGGCGCTGGCCGCAGGCGTCGCGGCCATCGCGATCGCGGTCGGCGTGTGGACCGGCTTCGGCCCGCGCAGCATGCAACCGGTCGCGACCGTCTGGGACCAGCAGATGAAAGAGATGTGGAGCATCGAGGCGCCGCGCGACCGCAGCGCGCTGCGCGTGCTCGCCGGCGACGATCTCGGGCTCGATCCAGCTCGCGCCTACGAGCTGTGGGCAATGCCTGGCGAAGGCGCCGCACCGGTATCGCTCGGCCTGATGCCGCAGGCCGGCCGCGGCACGATGCAATTGAACGACGCGCAGCGCCTCGCGCTTTCGCGATCACGACAGCTCGCGATCAGCCTGGAGCCGTGGGGCGGATCGCCGACCGGCGCACCGACCGGAAGGGTGCTGTACGTGGCCGACGTCGCCGCCCCCGGGTAGGTTCGCAGTATGCTTGGCAGTCCGAAGCAGAGGTCTGGACATGCCGGCAGCAGCGAGCAGGACACCTGGAGCCCATCTCAGTAGCCATTCGGGTCTCAGTGTAGAAGTGACATCGCGCGGCGCGTTGCGCCGCTTCGACTGCGGCAGCACCGCGTTGAACCTGTTCGTCGGCAACGAGCTCGAAGGCGGACCGACGAATATTTACCTGCGCCGGCATCGCGGCGGCACGACGGAATTCACACCGCTCCTCGGCCCGCGCAGCCCGACCCGCTTCGGCCTGCGCCAGGCGGATGGCCGGCTCATCGGCGGCGGCTCGTGGCAGGGCATCGACTACGTCATCGCACTCGTGCTGGCACAGGACGCGCCCGCCTGGTTCTGGCACGTGCGACTGATGAACACCACGCCATCGCAGCAGCAGCTCGATCTCATCTACGCGCACGACATCGCGCTCGCGCCGTATGGAACGGTACGCACCAACGAGTACTACGTCAGCCAGTACGTGGATCACACGCCGTTGCAGCATCCGTCACGCGGCTGCGCGATCGCTTCGCGGCAGAACCTGCCGGCGGAGGGACGCAATCCGTGGTGCGTGATCGGGTCGCTGCGCAGCGCGACGTCGTTCGCGACGGACGCTCTGCAGCTGCACGGGCTCGCAGCACGCAGCGGAGAAACGCCGCTCGCTCTATTGAAAGGATTGCCCGGCCGGCGACTGCAACACGAGCATTCGATGGTCGCGATCCAGGACGCGACGCTGCACGTCGACGCCGGCCAGAGCATCAGCGCGGGATTCTTCGGCTCGTACCGGGCCGATCATCCGTCGGCGAGCTCGCCTGCCGATCTGGAGCGCATCGACGAAGCGCTGGCGTTGCCCGAGGCCGTTCAAGGGACGATCGGCTTCGTGCCCGCCGACGTCTCGACGATCGCGACGCTGTTCGCTTCGGCGCCGCAGCTGCAGGCGGTCGATCTCGATGCGGCAGCGCTGCGCGAGCTTTTTCCCGGCGAATGGCGCCACGAAGAGCGGGACGAGCAGGACACCCTGCTTTCGTTCTTTCACGGCGACGATCGTCACGTCGTGCTGCGCGCCAAGGAGCTGCGGGTGCAGCGGCCGCACGGTCACATATTGCGCACCGGCCGGCACCTTACGCCCGACGAAAGCGCATTGACCTCGACCGCGTGGATGAGCGGAGTATTCCACTCGATGCTCACGCAAGGCCACGTGAGCATCAACCGCCTGCTCTCGACGACGCACAGCTATCTGGGACTGTTCCGCTCGCACGGCCAGCGGCTGTTCGTAGAGATAGAAGGCGCATGGCACCTGCTGGACGTTCCGTCAGCGTTCGAGATTGCACCCGCAGCTTGCCGATGGATCTATCGGCATGCGGGCGGCACGATCCAGGTGCGCGCCGAGGCAGGGAGCGATCAGCATGAGCTGGTCCTCGCAGTCGAGCTCACGCCCGCCAGGCCGACGCGGCTGCTGATCTCGAATCACATCGCGCTCAACGGCGACGACGGCAGCGCGAGCGGCGCCGCTTCGTGGCGCACCGAGCGCGGGGCGGTGATCGTCGCACCGGCCGCGCAGACGGATCTTGCAGGCCGCTTCCCGAAAGGCAGTTTCGAGATCGCGCCGCTCGACGGCACCAGGCTGGAACGCGTCGCGGGCGACGAGCTGCTGTTCGCGGACGGGCAGTCCCGGGAGCAGCCATATATATGTATCGTCACCGCCCCGGCGAAGGCGGCCGGACTGCGAATTCGCGGGCATCTGGTGCCGGAGAGCGCTCCTGCCCCGCTGCGAGCCGAGGGCCGGCGCGCACTGACGCCGCAATTGCAATTGAGCGCACCGGCCGCAGGCCCGCTGAGCGAGCACGTCGCACGCATCGCCGAAATCATCCCTTGGTTTGCGCACAACGCGTTCGTGCATTACCTCTCGCCGCGCGGACTGGAGCAGTACTCGGGCGGTGGGTGGGGTACGCGCGACGTTTGTCAGGGCCCGGTCGAGCTGCTGCTCGCGCTCGGCCGCGTCGAGCCGATCCGCGATCTGCTGCTGCGAGTGATGAGCGCGCAGAACGCAGACGGCGATTGGCCCCAGTGGTTCATGTTCTTTGAACGGGAACGGGACATCCGCGCGGGCGATTCGCACGGCGACATCGTGTTCTGGCCGGTCCTCGCACTCGCGCAATACCTGATCGCGTCTGGGGACGCTGCTTTGCTGGAAGAGCGCGTGCCGTTCTTCCCTGCCCGAGGCGGGACCCAAGCGGAAGGCGCGACGATGTGGCAACACGCGGAGCGGGCACTGGCGCTGATAGAGAAGCGCATGGTCCCTGGCACCGCGCTCGCCGCATACGGTCACGGCGACTGGAACGACGCGCTGCAGCCCGCGGACCCCTCGATGCGCGAGCACATGTGCAGCGCCTGGACCGTGACGCTGCACTACCAGATGCTGGTGACATTGGCGCGCGCACTTCGCTCGATCGGCCGAGCGCAGGAGGCCGAAAAGTTCGCGGCCCGCGCTGGAGAAGTCCAGCGCGACTTCCAGCGCGTGCTCGTGGTCAACGACGTCCTCACCGGCTATGCACTGTTCGAAGACGGCGGCCACGCGCACCTTCTGCTCCATCCGAGCGACACTACGACGGGCGTGCACTACAGCTCGCTCGCGATGATCCACGCGATCCTCGAAGACCTGCTGACGCCGGAACAGGCGCGGCATCATCTGCAACTCATCGATGCCCGATTGCGCGGACCGGACGGCGTGCGGCTGTTCGACCGGCCGATGCCCTATCACGGCGGTCCGATGCGCTTCTTCCAGCGCGCCGAGAGCGCGACTTTCTTCGGCCGCGAGATCGGCTTGATGTACATGCACGCGCACCTTCGCTATGCGCAGGCCCTGGCACATGTCGGCGAAGCGGACCGCTTTTTCCAGGCGCTGTGCCAGGCGAATCCTGTCGGCATCCGCACGATCGTGCCGCGCGCGACGCTGCGGCAGGCGAACTGCTATTACTCGAGCTCGGATGCCGCTTTCGCCGATCGCTACGAGGCCAGCGCCGAGTATCAGCGCGTCGCGGAAGGCAGAGTCGAACTCGACGGCGGCTGGCGGGTGTATTCGAGCGGCGCAGGTATAGCGCTGGGTCTGATCGTGCGGCGCTTCCTCGGGTTGAACGTGGAAGCCGCGACTCTCAGTGTCGATCCGGTCATTCCAGCGGCGCTGGATGGGTTGCGTGTGACGATGACGCTGCTCGGCAAAGCCGTCGAAGTCAGCTATGCGGTGGCGAGCGCGGGATGCGGAGTGAGCAGGATCGAGCTGAATGGACGCGCGCTCGAATTCGAGCGCGAGCCCAATCCGTATCGGGAAGGAGCAGCGCGGGTGCCGATCGAGTCAGTGAAGCAGGCGCTGCAGGGGAAGAAGAACAGGTTGGAGATAACGCTGGGATAGGGAGGGGGCGCTGCCCCCTCCCTGCTGCCACTTACGGCGTCGTTCCCGCGACGATCGGATCGAGGAACGGCTCGAGCACTTTCACCTGGCCGTCCCAGTCGTCGGTCGCATCGTTCCAGACGCGTGTGCCATTGACCTCGCTCAGAGGCGCCTGGCCGCCGTTGCGGGCGATGACGAGGTCGAGGCTCGGGATGACAACGATCAGGCTCTCGCCGAGACCCCATGCCCAGTAGGTATCGTCGGGCACGTTCGCCATCTGCTTGGACCTGTTGGTCCACCACAATACGCCGTAATCGGTCGGCGCATTCGGGTAGCGGGGCTTCTCAGCCACGGGCTGCGCGAGACCGGCATTCTGCGGCAGCGGAGTATGCACCTGCGTGACGAACTCCTTGCTCAGGACTTGCTGGCCGTTCCACATACCCTCGCGCAGGAACAACAGGCCCACGCGCGCCATCGCGTTCACGTTCGTATTGATGCCCGAGGCGAGCTCGCGATAGGGGATCGTCGGATTCTGCGGGCGCGGATCCGGCCGATTGAGGCTGGGGCGCCAGTCCACGTCGTCCGGGACGCGCAGACCGATCTTGGACCAGACACCTTCGTTCGCCAGCGTCGCGAGGTCCTGCACATTGACGTCGGTGAGCACGTCCGCCAGCCAGTTCAAGCTGCCGTCGGAGTATGCCCAGGTCGTGCCCGGCTCGTACACGAGCGCACGGAAGTTGCCGCCCTTCGGGAAGCCGGCGCTGTGCGTAGCCAGCTGCGCGATCGTGATGCGCTCGCGTCCCAGCGTATCGTTGACGTCCGGCGGCAGACCGAACGTCGGCACCTTGCTGATCGCAGTTTCCGACAGGTCCGCCGCGATCTTGCCGCTCATGATCGTGAGGCCGAGCACGACGCCGCCCATCGACTTCGTCACCGACTTCACGTCGCGGTTCTGGTCGATATCGCCCCAGAAGTGCACGAGCTTGCCGTGACGCACGATCATGCCGTTGCCGAGTGCCGTGCCGGCAGGAACGGCCTTCGAGGCTCGCTCCGCGTCCAGCAGACGATCCTGATTCATGCCGACGGCCGATGCTTCGACCTTGGCCCAGCCATGCAACACCGTATCGCTGTCATCGTCGTCGGCAGGAAACACGTCGCTGGCCGTCGCGTCGCTGACTGTGACCGTGATCGAGTCCGAGGCGCTCTGCGTACCGTCATTGACAGTGAGCGTCAGCGTGTATGGACCTGCAACCGTGAACGTGGCCGTGGTCGCAGCGGCTGTATCCGTTGCAAAAGCTACTGCAGCCGGTCCGGTGCCAGTCCATTTATAAGTCAACGCGGACGCCGGGCCGTCGTCGGTGGCGGACCCCGACAGCGAGACCGTGGCGTTCGGTAATGTTGCCGTCGTGTCGGCGCCGGCGTTGACCGTCGGTGGCGCGTTCGTCGCTGGAGGCGCAGGCGGATCGTTGCCGCCTCCACCGCCACCGCCGCCACCGCACGCTGCGAGCAAGGCGAACGTGCTCACAACGACTACACACTGAATTCCGCGCCGAAGGATGCCAGGACGAGAGCTCGGCGACTCTCGCAAAGTGCGACTCATGGAAAAGCTTCCCCTCTTCAGAAAAACGCCGGCACCCCGGCGCGATGAGCAGGAAAACGCTCGACACGTTGCAAAGATCCGAGGAGCTGTCCGAAAAAATTTTCGGGCAGGAAATGCATGCGCCTGGCGACACGCGTTGTAGTTTTTTCTCTTGTACTTTTTGCAGCTGTGCTCAGAAACCGCGATGCGTCGCGATGAATTCGCGCTCTTCCGCGGTCGACTCGCGGCCGAGCGCTTCGTTGCGATGAGGAAAGCGCCCGAAGCGATCCACGACTTCCTTGTGGCGCCGCGCATAGTCGATGTTCTGCGGATCGCCTAGTTGAGTAAACAACTCGAGCGAGCGCGCCTGCACCGCGCGGTCTTCGCAATGCTGGAACGGCATGTAGAGAAACCAGCGCTGCTGGCTGGTGAGCTGCCGGTCGAGGCCGGCCGCGATCGCATGCTGCGAGATCGCGAGCGCGAGCGCGTCGGCGGCGAAGGCGCGCGCCGAGCCGCGAAACATGTTGCGCGAGAACTGATCGAGCACGATCACCGCGGCGAGACATTCGAGCGGCGAGCTGAGTTGCTGCGGACTGATCTGCGCGGCTTCGTCGTGGAGAGCGCCGAAGCGCTCGCGGATCATGGCGTCGACGCGCTCGTCCTTGCGAAACCACGCCTCCGAAGGCAGCTCCTCGAACCAGTAACGGATCACCTGCTCGACCCAGCCGCTGCGCATGCTCGCCTCCGTCGAAGTCGCCGTCAGTCTACAGAGTAGAAACTGCATGCGCGCCGCCGCGAAGCTATGTAAACTCCGCGCGTGAACGGAGCCGAGGAGGCCCGGTCAGACCAATGATCTCCATGACCGATCGATGAACAATCCCGCTGCTGTCGCGCAAGAGTCAGCATTCGAGATCCGCTTCGGCCAGGTCGGCCTGGCACAAATGCGGATCCGCAGCACCGACGCCGTCGCGGTGCAGGCCCAGCTGACGGCGCGAGTAGCGGCGGCGCCGGCGCTGTTCGAGCGAGCGGCTCTCTGCCTCGATCTCGGTCCCCTCGATCACGAAGTTTCAGCCGCCGAGCTGCGTGCGCTGCTCGAAGCGATCCGTCGCACCGGCCTGCTGCCGGTCGGCCTGGCGCACGGCACGCCGGCGATCGATGCGCTGGCACGCGAGCTCGACCTGCCGGTGCTGACGCAGTTTCGGGCGCAGCAGAGCTACGGCGCCGCAGTCGCGGCCGTGAAAGCCGCACCGGTGCCAGCGCCGGCACCCGCAGCGGCACCTGCGCCGCCGCCCGCTGCCGCGGAAAGCGTGCTCGCCATTCCGGCTTTCATGCATCACCGGCCTGTGCGCTCCGGCCAGCGGATTTATGCGCGTCATCGCGATCTCGTCGTAACGAGCGCGGTCGGCGCCGGCGCCGAGGTGATGGCGGACGGCTGCGTACACGTCTACGGCTCGCTGCGCGGCCGCGCGATGGCCGGCGTGCAGGGCGAAGTCACCGCGCGCGTGTTCTGCCAGGAATTCAATGCCGAGCTGGTGTCGGTCGCCGGCGTTTTTCGAGTGTTCGAGACCATCCCGCCGGACCTGGCGGGCAAACCCGTGCAGGCGTGGCTCGACGGCGACGACCTGCGCTTTGGGAGGATAGGCCAATGACTGAAGCGACTAGCGAATCCGAACTGGTGCTCGACGAGACGTCCGAGGAGACCTCGGCAGCGGTCGCGCCGGCGCCAGCCGCCGACCGGACGCCGCGTGCGGCCGACCGGAAGGAGACGCAAGTGAAGACCGAGATCATCGTGGTGACGTCCGGCAAGGGCGGCGTCGGCAAGACGACCACCTCCGCGAGCCTGGCGTGCGGCCTGGCCCGGCGCGGCAAGCGCGTCGCCGTCATCGATTTCGACATCGGGCTGCGCAACCTCGACCTGGTGATGGGCTGCGAGCGGCGCGTCGTGTACGACTTCGTCAACGTCATCCACGGCGACTGCACGCTCAAGCAGGCGCTCATCAAGGACAAGCGGATCGAAACGCTGTTCGTGCTGGCGGCCTCGCAGACCCGCGACAAGGACGCGCTCTCGGCCGAAGGCGTGCGCCGGGTGCTGGACGAGCTGATCGCCGACGGCTTCGACTACATCATCTGCGACTCGCCCGCCGGCATCGAGAAGGGCGCGCACCTCGCCATGTACTACGCCGACCGCGCCGTCGTGGTCGTCAACCCGGAAGTCTCCTCGGTGCGCGACTCCGACCGCATCCTGGGGCTGCTGTCGAGCAAGACGCAGCGCGCCGAGAAAGGCGAAAAAGGCGTGCTCGAGCACTTGCTGCTGACGCGCTACAGCCCGCGCCGGGTGGCCACCGGCGAGATGATGAGCGTCGGCGACGTCAAGGAGATCCTCGGCCTCGACGTGGTGGGCGTGATCCCGGAATCCCCGGACGTGCTGACGGCGTCGAACGCCGGCACGCCGGTGATCCTCAACGAGCAGAGCGACGTGGCGCGCGCCTACGACGACGCGGTCACCCGGCTGCTCGGCGAGTCGGTGCCGCTGCGCTTCATCGATGAACCCAAGAAGGGCTTCCTGGCCCGCATGTTCGGAGGCTGAACGATGGATCTGCTGTCAATTTTTCGCCGCAGACCGTCGAGCGCCAATGTCGCGAAGGAACGGCTGCGAATCATCGTCGCCCAGGAGCGCAGCACGCGCGGCGGCCCGGACTACCTGCCGGTCCTGCGCAGCGAGCTGCTGCACGTCATCCGCAAGTACGTGAACGTGGACGTCGACGCGATCCAGGTGAACTTCGATCGCGAGGACGGCCACGAGGTGCTGGAGCTGTCGGTGGCGCTGCCGGAGCGGCAGGCGGCGGCAGCGTCGGTACCGGAGCCGGCGTAGCTGGGAGTCAGGCTGAAGCCTGACTCTTCAGCGTTTCGCGCTGAGCGGCTCGGCCTTGTCGCCGAGCCCGCCGCCGACGGCCAGCGCGAGATCGACGGTGTTCAGCAACGCGTCGCGCTGCGCGGCAACCAAATCGATCTGCGCCGCGAACAGTCCCCGCCGCACGTCCAACAAGTCGATGTACGCGATGTCGCCCTGCGTGTAGCGCAGCTCCGCGAGCTCCGTTGCACGCGCCAGCGACGCCACCTGCTGCGCATTCGCGTCCCGCACGCCGATGATCAGGCTCTGCCCCTGCAGTGCATCGAGCACCTCGCGGAACGCGGACTGCACGGTGCGCGAATATTCCGCCTTGACCTGCTCGCGGATCGCCTTGGTCCGGGCGACGTTGCCGCTGAGGCGTCCGCCCTCGAACAGCGGCTGCAGGATGGCGCCCGAGGCCGACCACGCTTCGGCCGGCTTCGTGAACAGATCCCCCAGTTCCGTGCTGATCGAGCCGAACAGGCCCGTGAGGCTGATGCTCGGGAACATCTGCGCGCGCGCAACGCCGATGTCGGCCGCCGCTCCTTCCAGCGCAGCCTCGGCCGCACCGATGTCGGGACGACGCTCCATCACGGCTGATGGCAGCGCCGCAGGCAGCGTTACCGCTTCCGGCAACGACGCGCCCTGCACCGAGACCGCCGCATCGACGAGGTCCTTCGGCGAGCGCCCGAGCAGAATGCCGAGTGCGTTGGTGCGCGTAACCAGATCGAGCTCGAGCTGATGCACCGAGACGCGCGTGGCGGCAGCATCGGCCTCGGCGCGCTTGTAGGTGAACTCGTCGCTCTCGCCTGCATCCAGGCGCAGCTTCTCCAGGCGCAAGGATTCCTCGCGAGTCGCCAGCGTGTCGCGGGCGCGTGCCAGCTGCTGCGCCGCCGCGATCAAGCCGAAGTAGCCACGCGCGACGTCGCCGGTGAGGCTCAGCTTGGTCGCCTCACGCCCGTACTCCGTGTTCAGCAACGCCGCGCGGGCCGACTCGGAAGCGCGCTGATACTTGCCCCAGATGTCCAGCTCGAAGCTGACCGCACCCTGCACGGTATAAGTGGTCCGCTCCAGGTCGACTCCCGGGAAGGTGTTGACCAGGGCACTGTCCTTCGAGCGCGTGGCGTTGCCCTGCAGGTCCAGCGACGGCAACCGGTCGGCATTGACGATGCGCAACCCCGCGCGCGCCTCCGCGACCCGGCCGGCCGCGACCGCAACGTCCGTGTTGTGCGCGAGCGCTTCCTCGACGAGCTTGTCGAGCGTCGCGTCGTGGAAGATCGTCCACCACGGATCGGGCAGCTGCGCGGTCGTGTCGGCCTGCGCCGGCAGCGCCGCGGGCAGCGGCAGCTCCGGCTTCTGCGGATCGACACGCGACACGATGCAGCCGCTCAGCGTCAGCGACAGGAGAATTCCAGACACCAGCAACCGGCTACGCATTAGCTTTACTCACTTCAGTCCCGGGCTGCTCACCCTTGCGCAGCCCCGCGATCCAGCGGAAGAACAGCGGCACGAAGAACGTGGCGATGAACGTCGCGGCGAGCATGCCGCCGATGACGCTCGTGCCGAGCGAATGGCGGCTCATGGCGCCCGCGCCCGAGCTGACGGCGAGCGGCAGCACGCCGAAGATCAGGCACAGCGAGGTCATGATGATCGGCCGGAAGCGCAGCTTCGCGCCTTCGACCGCGGCCTGCGCCAGCGGCATGCCCTCGTGGTACTTCATCATCGCGAACTCGACGATCAGGATCGCGTTCTTCGCCGCCAGGCCGATCAGCGTCAGCATGCCGATCTGGAAGTAGATGTCGTTCTCCAGGCCGCGCAGGAACACGGCCGTGAACGCGCCGAACGCGGCGAACGGTACCGCCAGGATCACCGCCAGCGGCAGCGTCCAGCGCTCGAACTGCGCGGCGAGGATCAGGAACACCATCAGCACGCCGAGCAGGTAGACGCCGTTCGAGGCGCCGCCGCTCACCTTCTCCTGGTAGGCAGTGCCGGTCCACGCCGGCGCATAGCCGGACGGCAGCACCTGGCTCGCCACCTCTTCCATCGCCTTGATCGCGTCGCCCGAGCTGTAGCCCGGCGCGGCGCCGCCGAGAATCTTCGCGGACGTGAAGACGTTGAAGCGCTCCACCGTCTCCGGGCCCTTCACTTCGCGAATGCTGGCAAGCGCCGTCAGCGGCACCAGCTCGCCCGACTTCGCCCGCACGTACACGTTGCGGATGTCCTCGGGGTACGCGCGAAAGCGCGGCTCGCTCTGCAGCTGCACCTGGTACACGCGGCCGGACCGGTTGAAGTCGTTGACGTACAGCGCTCCAAACGTGCTCTGCAGCGTATCGAACACCTCGGGCACGGCCACGCCGAGCGTCATCGCCTTCTCGCGGTCGAGATCGATGCGCATCTGCGGCACGCTGGCGCTGAACGTCGTCGTCACGCCCGCCAGCTCCTTGCGCTGGGATGCCGCCTGCACGAACTTCTGCACGACACCCGCGAGCTCCTGCGGCGTGCCGCGCCCGCGCGACTGGATGTACATCTCGAAGCCGCCGACGTTGGACAGGCCTTCGATCGGCGGCGGCTCGACCGCGAAGAAGAACGCGTCCTTCTCCTTGGCGCCGGCCGCGAACACCGAGCCGACCACGGCGGCCGGCGACATCTTTTCATCGCCGGTGCGCTCGTCCCATGGCTTGAGCGGCACCCAGATCAGGCCCGCATTGGTCTTTGCCGAGAACGTCAACGGGTCCATGCCCGCCACCGACATCGCGTTGGCGACCGCCGGATGCTGCCGCACCTCCCCCGCGACGTGATCGAATGCGTTCACGGTCCGACGCAGCGCCGCAGCGTCCTGCAGCATGCCGATGACGAACACGTAGCCCTGGTCCTCGACCGGGGCGAGCGCGCTCGGCACGGTGCGGAACAGGCCGATGATCGCCAGGATCATCGCTGCGAACACGCCCGCCGCGAGCGCGCCGCGCTTCATCACGAACAGCACACCTTGCTCGTAGCGCGAGGTCATGCGCGCGAACCATTCGTTGAAGCGCCGCAGGATGCCGTGATCCACCGCGTCGTGATGCCGCAGCAGCGCCGCGCACAACGCGGGCGTCAACGTCAGCGCCACGAACCCCGAGATCACGACCGATACCGCGATCGTCACCGCGAACTGCCGGTACATCTCGCCGACCAGGCCGCCGAGGAACGCCACCGGCAGGAACACGGCCGTCAGCACCAGCACGATCGCAATGACCGGGCGCGTGACCTCCTCCATGGCTTTCGCCGTCGCCTGCGGCGCCGGCAGGTTCTCGCTGGTCATGATGCGCTCGACGTTCTCCAGCACCACGATCGCATCGTCGACCACGATGCCGATGGCCAGCACCATGCCGAACAGCGTCAATATGTTGATGGAGAAGCCGAACAGCAGCATCGCCGCGAACGTGCCGATCAGCGACACCGGCACCGCGAGCATCGGAATGATGGTCGCGCGCCAGTTCTGCAGGAACAGCAGCACGACGCAGAACACCAGCACCATCGCTTCCAGCAGCGTCTTGACCACTTCCTCGATCGAGACCTTCACGTACTGCAGCGTGTCGTACGGGATCGTGTACGTCATGCCCTTGGGGAACTCGGCCTTCAGCTCCTCCATGCGCTTCTGGATCGCCCCGCCGGTTTCGAGCGCGTTGGCGCCCGGCTGCAGGAAGATCGCGATCGGCACCGTCGGCTGGCTGTTCAGCTTCGGCGAGGTGTTGTAGTTCTGCGCGCCCAGCTCGACGCGCGCGACGTCCTTCAGCCGTACGATCTGGCCGGACTCGCCGGTATGGACGACGATCTGCTCGAATTCCTCCGGCGAGGCCAGGCGTCCCTGCGCCTGCACCGAATAGGTGAAGTCGACCTGCTCGGGAATGGGCTCGACGCCGATGCGGCCGCCGGCGAACTGCGAGTTCTGCGCGCGCACCGCGTTGGTCACGTCCGAGGCAGTGAGGCCCAGCTGCGCCAGCTTGTCCGGCTGCATCCAGATGCGGATCGAGTACTCCTGGCCCCACATCTGCGCGTCGCCGACGCCCGGCACGCGCCGGATCTCATCGAGGATGTTCAGCGACGCGTAGTTGGTCAGCTCCAGCATGCCGAGGCTCTGGTCCGGCGAAGTCAGCGCGACCACTTGCAGGATGCTCGTCGACGCCTTGCGGACCACGACGCCCTGCCGCCGCACTTCCTCGGGCAGCCGCGGTACCGCGGCCTGCACGCGATTGTTGACGTTGATCGCCGCCAGGTCCGGGTCCGAGCCGATCGCGAACGTGATGTTCATCATCAGCGTGCCGTCGCCCGAATTGACGGACTGCATGTACAGCATGTTCTCGACGCCGTTGATCTCCTGCTCCAGCGGCGCCGCGACGGTCTCGGCGATGGTCTCGGCTGTCGCGCCCGGATAGCGCGCCATCAGCGTCACCATCGGCGGCACGATGTTGGGATAGGCGGAGATCGGCAGCGCGCGCATGCCGGCGAGCCCGGCGATCACGATGAACGCCGAGAGCACGCACGCGAAGATCGGCCGCGTGATGAAGAATTTCGAGATCATGCGGCCTCCTTGGGCTGTGCAGCCGCCTGCTGCTGCTGCCTGCGTGCCGCCTCCTCGGCCGTCACCGCGCTCACCTGGATGCCGGGCTGCATCACCTTCATCACGCCCTCGACGATGTAGCGGTCGCCGGACTGCAGGCCGTCGGTGACGATCACGTTGTTGCCCATGCTGCGGCCGACCTGCACCGGCCGCATCTGCGCCTTCGCGTCAGCGCCGACCACCCACACGAACGAGCCTTGCGGGCCGCTCATCACCGCCTTGCGCGGAATGGACACGACGTTGGAGAGCTGGATGCCCTCGACCTTCGCGCGGATGAACTGGCCGGGAATCAGCTGGGCCTCCTTGTTCGGCAGCACTGCGCGCACGCGCACGGTGCCGGAGCTGCGGTCCACGGCGTTGTCGACGAACGTGACCTGCGCCGGCGTCGCGTACTCGCTGCCGTCCTCCAGGACCAGGCGCACGCCCGGCGCCGGCGCGCCCTTGTTCGCCGGCGCGAGACCGGCGCGGATCAGCGACGCCTCGGCTTCCGGCACGTTGAACTCGACGTACAGCGGATCGACCTGCACGATCTTGGTCAGCAGGCTCGACGCCTGCTCGGTCGAGACGAGGCTGCCTTCCGAAAGCACTTCGCGGCTGGTCAGCCCCGAGATCGGCGCCCGCACGTCGGTGTACTCCAGGTCGAGCTGCGCCATGCGCAGCTGCGACTCGGCAGACAGCACGTTCGCCTGCGCGACCTCGAACGCCGACACGGCTTCGTCGCGCCGGCTCTGGCTCACCGCGTTCTTCTCGAACAGCGGCAACACGCGGTCACGGTTGCGGCGCGACTCTTCCAGGCGCGCCTTTGCCACAGCGACCTCGGCACGCGCCGAGCCCACGCGCGCGCGCACCGGCTCGGGGTCGATCAGGAACATCGGCTGCCCCTGCAGCACGCGGCTGCCTTCCTGGTAGCGCCGCTTGAGCACGATGCCGCCGACGCGTGCGCGCACCTCGACCTCCCGCGAGCCGATCGTGCGCGCGGTGTAAGTCAGCTCCAGCGGCACGGGCTGCTGGCCGACCGTCTGCACCGTCACTTCCGGCGGCGGCGGTGCATGCTGGCCCTGTTCCTTGCCACAACCCGCGAGCGCCATGGCCGCGGCCATGCCGATGGCGGCACTCTTGATCAAAGTTCGCATCATTGCGGTCGACATACGTTCACCTGTAAGACTCGTCTGCAATCTTCAACAGCTCGCGCACTACCTGCTGGCGCTGAGCGTCCGTGAACGGCGAGATGCGCAGCGATTCGCGCATCATCAGCCCGTCCACCGCCAGCGTGACGATCGCAGCGCGCGCGAAATCGGCGCTCGATGCCGCCAGCTCCTTGTGGTATTCGGCGATCCGCTCGCGGATGACCTCGAGCAGCGTCAAGTCGTTCGCAGCGGTCGCGAGCAGCGCGGCGCCCATGGCTTTCGAGCGCGGGTCGCTGCCGAGGATCCCGACGATGCACGCCTTCAGATCGCGGCTGCGGTCCTGCTCGCTGATGCCGCCCTTCGCGGACTCGATGCACTGCTCCATGCTCTGCACGTAGCGCTGTGCCAGCGCGCCGAGCAGCGACTCCTTCGACGGGAAGTGGTACAGCAGCCCGCCCTTGCTCACTCCGGCCGCCTGCGACACCACGTCGAGGGTCAGGCGCGCGGCGCCGACTTCGGCGACCACCCGCTCGGCGGCCTCCAGAATCCGGTCGCGAGCGGGACCGGGCACCGCATGTGCTTCAACCATCAGGTGTTTTTCCCAAGGGGTCGTGGGGGAATACGCAGCCGCGGAGAGTCCGGGCTGCACCGGCTGGACGGTATCCTAACCGTCCAGCCGGTGCAGTCGCAAGCTCCGCGCGGGTCGGGCTTCCAGCCCGACGCACTTCTGTATGATCCCCGGCCGCGCGGGGATCGAACGAAGCGCCGGCCCTGTCTGCCAGGGTGCACGCCGCCATAAAGGGATCGCCATTTTTCAGGAGCCCGCATGACCGAAGCCGCCACGTCCTGGTTCTCCACCGAGCAGTTCCTGCCGCACGGGCACTGCTACATGTGGAGCCCGGGGGTGCTGTGGATGCACGTCGTCTCCGACATCCTCATCGCGATGGCGTATTTCACGATCCCGTTCGCGCTGCTGTACATCGCCCGGCGGCGCCGCGATCTGCCGTTCGACTGGCTGGTAGTGTGCTTCGGCGTGTTCATCGTCGCCTGCGGGCTCACGCACGTGATGAACATCTGGAACGTCTGGCACACGAGCTACTGGCTCGAAGGGATCATCAAGCTCATCACCGCCGCGGCTTCGGTGCCGACGGCGATCCTGCTGTGGCGGTTCCTGCCCGGCATCCTGGCGTTGCCGAGCCAACGGCAGCTGCGCGACGCGAACGAATCGCTGGCGCGCGCCAACCGCGAGCTCGAAGCGTTCACCGCTTCGGTCTCGCACGACCTGCGCTCGCCCCTCACCACGATCGCCGGCCAGGCGGGCCTGCTCGAGCTGTCGATGCCGGACGCAACCGACGAGCAGCGGCGCCGCCTCACGCGCATCCAGGGCAGCGTCAAGCAGATGTCCGAGCTGATCGAAGCGCTGCTGGTGCTGTCGCGCATCTCGCGGCAGACCCTGCACCGGGAGCTCGTCGACGTCTCGGCGCTCGCGGAAAGCATCGTGCAGGACATGCGCCAGAAGGATCCGGCGCGCAGTGTCGAAGTGTCGATCCAGCCGGACATGCACGTGCACGGCGATCGCCGGCTGGTCGGCGACCTGTTGCAGAACCTGCTCGCCAATGCCTGGAAGTTCACCTCCAAGACCGATCGGGCGCGCATCGAGATGGGCCAGTCGAGCGCCGCTTCGATGGTAACGACCTACATCCGCGACAATGGCGCGGGCTTCGACATGGCGTACGAGCAGAAGCTGTTCAAGCCATTCCAGCGACTGCACGGCGCCGCGGAGTTCGACGGCTCGGGCATCGGCCTTGCCACCGTGGCGCGGATCGTCGACCGGCACGGCGGGCGCATCTGGGCCGAAGGCAAGCCGCACGAAGGCGCGGCGTTCTTTTTCACGCTGCCGGCGGCGCCGACTGCGGACGCGTTCGCAGTCCCGCACCGCGCGCTGGCCTGACCCGATCGTTGACCGGCGGACCGCGGCTGTTCGCCGGTGCGACTTCGCGCCGCGGCAATGAGCGGATTAGAATGCGCCGCGCCCACGGACCCGGCCCCTCCACTCTCAAACTTGCGATTGCTTCCATGGCCTTCGACCAGAACGCTCTCGACAGTCTGCGCATCGAGCGCAACACCGAACCCAGCGGCGGCGGCAACGGCCCGAGCGTGCTGTACAAGTGGCTCGTCATCGGCGCGCTGGCGCTCGCTGTCGCAGTCGGCCTGTATGCACTGTTGCGCAACAAGGCCATCGAAGTGGAGACGGCAACGGCCGTGCAATCCTCATCGAGCGGCGGCGGCGGCTCCGCGGCCGTGCTCAACGCTTCCGGATACGTCGTCGCGCGCCGCCAGGCGACGGTTTCCTCGAAGGTCACCGGCAAGGTCGCGGAGGTCCTGATCGAGGAAGGCATGGAGGTCAAGCAAGGCCAGCTGCTCGCGCGCCTCGACGACACCACGACCAAGCCTGTCTACGAGCTCGCGCAGCGCCAGCTGGACGCCGCCCGTAGAAATCTCAACGAAGTGCAGGTGCGCGTCGCCGAAGCCGAGCGCAACCTGAAGCGCACCGAGGGGCTGCGCAAGGACAAGCTGGTCAGCGAGCAGGCGCTCGACCAGGCGCAGTCGGAAGCTGCTGCTCTGAATGCGCGCCTCGAAGCGCTGCAGGGCGAGGTCAAAGTCGCCGAAGCCACGCTGCGCGTGCGCGCACAGGATCTCGACGATCTGCTGGTGCGCGCGCCGTTCGACGGCGTCGTCGTGTCGAAGGACGCGCAGCCGGGCGAAATGGTGTCGCCGATCTCTGCGGGCGGCGGCTTCACGCGCACCGGCATCGCGACCATCGTCGACATGGACTCGCGCGAGATCGAGGTCGACGTCAACGAAGCGTTCATCAATCGCGTCAAGGACCAGCAGAAGACCGAAGCGGTGCTCGACGCGTACCCGGACTGGGTCATTCCCAGCCACGTGATCAACATCGTGCCGACGGCGGATCGTCAGAAGGCGACCGTGCGCGTGCGCATCGGCTTCGACACGCTCGAGCCGCGCATCCTGCCGGACATGGGCGTCAAGGTCAGCTTCCTCGAGGAGCGTCCGGCCGAAGGTGCTCAGCAGGCGGCGGCGCGCCCGGCAGTGCGTCTGCCGGCGGCGGCAGTCATCCGCGACGGCGATACGAGCTTCGTGTGGCGCATCCAGGACGGCGGCAAGCTCGAGCGCGTTGCGGTACGCACGGGCATGGAACGCGACGGCCAGATCGAGGTCTTCTCAGGCTTGAATCCTGGCGACGTCGTGGTCGCGGCCCCGGTCGAAGGGCTGGGCGAAGGCGTGCGCGTCAAGAGCAAGAGCAGCTGACAAAGATGTCGGGCTGAAGCCCGACCCACAACCGGGCGAGGTGCATAGTGGAAACTCTGGTACGACTGCGGAGCGTGGCGAAGGACTACAAGCGCGGCGCGGAGACGGTGCACGTTCTGCATCAGCTCGACCTCGACATTCCGAAAGGGGATTTCCTGGCGCTGATGGGCCCTTCGGGCTCCGGCAAGTCGACGCTCCTCAACCTGATCGGCGGCCTCGACCGGCCGAGCGGCGGCACGATCGAGATCGCCGGCCAGCGCACCGACTCGCTCAGCGACGGTCAGCTCGGCAAGTGGCGCGCCAATCACGTCGGCTTCGTGTTCCAGATGTACAACCTGCTGCCGGTGCTGACAGCCGAGCGCAATGTCGAGCTGCCGCTGCTGCTCACGTCGCTGTCGTCGGCTGAGCGTCACAAGCGCGTCAGCGCTGCGCTCACGCTGGTCGGGCTGAGCGAGCGAGCCAAGCACAAGCCGCGCGAGCTGTCCGGCGGCCAGGAGCAGCGCGTCGGCATCGCACGCGCGATCGTCTCCGATCCGACGCTCCTGTTGTGCGACGAGCCGACCGGCGACCTGGACCGCAAGTCCGGCGACGAGATCCTCGACCTGTTGCAGGCGCTGAACACGCAGCAAGGCAAGACGATCATCATGGTCACGCACGATCCGCACGCTGCGGCGCGCGCCAAGCACGTGCTGCATCTCAACAAGGGACAGCTGACGACCGAAGCTGTCGCATAGGAGTCAGGCTGAAGCCTGACCCACAGGGAATCGCCATGTTCAAGCATCTGCCGCTGCTGTGGGCGAACCTCGGGCGCAAGAAACTGCGCACCGGGCTGACGCTCGCCTCGATCATCGTCGCATTCCTGCTGTTCGGGCTGATGCAGACGCTGCGCGTCGCGCTCACCGGCAGCCCGGAGATGGCCGGCGTGGACCGGCTGATCACGATCCACAAGGTGGCGATCATCAATCCGATCCCGCTCGCCTATCTGCAGCGCGTGCGCGCGCTGCCGGGCGTGAAGTACGCAACCTCGCAGGCCTGGTTCGGCGGCATCTACCAGGAGGACCGCAACCAGCTCGCCGCGCTGGCGGTCGATGTGCCGTCGTTCTTCCTGGTCTACAACGACTACTCGCTGCCGCCGGAGCAGAAAAAGGCGTGGGAGCAGGATCGGACCGGCGCGATCGTCGGCAGCGCCGTCGCCGAGCGCTTCGGCTGGAAGATCGGCGACACCGTGCCGATCCGCTCGAACATCTGGACCAAGAAGGACGGCAGCAACGTCTGGCCGATGAAGATCTCCGGCATCTTCACGGCGACGACCGGCGACAACCAGAGCATCTACTTCCACCAGGAGTACCTGGACGAGTCGCGCACGGTCGGCAAGAACACCTTCCACATGATCATCGAGCGGCTCGACGACCGGAACCGCTCGGCCGAGATCGCCCGCAACATCGACGCGATGTTCGCCAACTCCTCGACCGAGACAAAGACGGCCACCGAGAGCGCGTTCATCCAGGGCTTCGCCAACCAGATGGGCAACATCGGCGCGCTGATCACCGGGATCGCGGCCGCGGTGTTCTTCACCATGCTGCTGGTGACGGCCAACACGATGGGCCAGTCGATCCGCGAGCGCCTGAGCGAGATCGGCGTGATGAAGACGCTCGGCTACTCGAACGCCAGCGTCACCGGCCTGGTGATCGGCGAGGCGTTGCTGGTGACGGCGCTCGGCGGCGCTATCGGTCTCGGGCTGGCGCAGCTCGTCTCCCTCGGCATGGCGCAGGGCCTGGCGCAGTTCTTCCCGGTGCTCGGCATGCCGGCGTTCACGTGGCCGGTCGGCGCGGTGCTGGTGCTCGTGCTCGGCGGGCTCGCGGCCGCGCAGCCGTCGATGCAGGCCTCGCGACTCAAGATCGTCGATGCGTTGAGGAAGGTGTGACATGGCTGGCAGCGCGATGGCCCAGATCTCGGCGATCACCTCGATGAACCTGCGCAACGTGTCGCAGCGCCTGACCTCGTCGGTCGTCGCGCTGGTCGGCATCGCGGGCGTCGTCATGGTGCTCATCGGCGTACTGTCGATCAGCGCCGGCTTCCGCGCCGTGCTGACGCTCTCCGGTGCGCGCGACGTTGCAATCGTCTTGCGCAGCGGCGCCACCGACGAGATGGGCAGCGGACTCACGCAGGAGCAGACGCGCATCATCGCCGACTCCAAGGACATCGCTCGCGATGCCCAGGGCGCGATTGCCTCGCCCGAGCTCTACGTCATCGTCGACATTCCGTTGAAGCGCACGGTCACAGCAGCCAACGTGCCGTTGCGCGGCGTCGGCCCGCAGGCGCCGCAGCTGCGCCAGAACTTCCGCATCGTCGAAGGCCGCAACTTCACCCCCGGCACGTTCGAGATCATCGCCGGGCGCGGCGCGAGCCAGCAGTTCGCGGGGCTCACGGTCGGCAACAAGCTGCGCTGGGGCACGACCGACTGGACCGTCGTCGGCATCTTCGAGGATCGCGGCAGCGTTGCCGAATCGGAAGTGTGGACCGACGCCACGGTGCTGCAGGGCGCCTACAACCGCGGCACCACGTTTCAATCGATGCGCGTGAAGCTCACCAGCCCGGAAGCGTTCCGCTCGTTCAAGGATGCGCTGACGACGGACCCGCGGCTCAACGTGCGGCTGTTCACCGAGCGTGACTACTACGAGCAGCAGTCGCGCACGCTGATCGCGCTGGTCAGCACTGTCGGCACGACCATCGCCGTGCTGATGGGCCTCGGCGCGATATTCGCAGCGCTCAACACCATGTACTCGGCGGTATCGACTCGCACGCGCGAGATCGCCACTTTGCGCGCACTCGGCTTCGGCTCCGCGCCGGTCGTCGTTTCGGTGCTGACCGAAGCCCTGCTGATCGGCCTCGTGGGCGGCGTGCTCGGCGCGCTGATCTCGTATTTCGCGTTCAACGGCGTGCGCGCCTCGACGATGAACTTTGCGACCTTCAGCCAGATCACGTTCGCGTTCACCGTCACGCCGACGGTGCTCGTGCTCGGCCTGGTCTATGCGCTGATCCTCGGCTTCGTCGGCGGCTTGCTGCCGAGCGTCCGGGCGGCACGCTTGCCGATCACTACGGGACTGAGGGAGCTGTAAGTCCCGGCTTCACGTGCCGGCCATGCGTCGGAACTCGACGCCGTCGGGCACTCTGCCAAGAGCAATGCGCAGCGCAACGACCGCGCCATCGCCATTGCGAACGAACCGGATCTGCTGAAAGGTCTCGGACACGAACAGATCGGGCTCGAAGTACTCGAGCGGCAGCGAGCCGATACGGCCGCCGTGCAGCGCCAGCCGGGCGGAAGCAGGATCGAAGTCGATCGTGTAGTAAGTGTCGAGCTCCGGACTGAAGTAGAGTCCCGCCAACGCAGCGAGCGTCGCTGTCGGCGGCGACACGATGCGCTCGACCCGCCTGGCCTTCAGGGCGTGCCCGACGTAGATGAACTGCACTTCGTCCACAGCGCCGGCTGCCGGAAATTTCAGCTGCACGTTCGCGGCCGGAGCGACGAACTCGTTCGGCGCAATCGCCGTCAGCGCATGCCAGCGCCCCTGAAACTGCATCGACAGCGCACCGTGATCGCTTTTGATGCGTAGCGACGCACCCATGGCGGTCAGGTAGTCGCCCGCGAATGTCGCGTATCTCGCCGGAGGCTTCGGCAGGGGCGGGCTCGCGGCCGGCGCCGGCATCGCGGGTGCATCGGTCGGGAAAAGCAGCCCGGCGAGCTGCGTCAGCGGTGTTGCCGGCACGATATCCGCGAAATTGCTGAGCAGCACCACGCCGGTCTCGCTGTCGGGAAACCACGCGACGATCGCGCGGAATCCGGCATCGAGCCCGCCGTGCCACAGCACTTTGCGGCCGCCCAGCCCGGCGACCGTGAGGCCGAAGCCATAGTCGATCGGCGAGCCGTCGCTGAGCGCACCCGGCTGCATCATCCTGTCGATGAGCGCTCGGCCGCCGACGCGCGCGGTGCGAAAGTTATCGAGCCACAGCGCGAGGTCGCGACTGGTCGTCAGCAGCCCCGTGGATCCGACCGTGGCGTAGTTGAGCAAGGCAGCGCGGATGCGACCGTCCGGCCCGGTCTCGTAGGAAGCGGCACGGTTTGCGACGAGCAGCGTCGGGTCGTCATGGAAATGCGTGTGGCTCATGCCGAGCGGCTGGAAGATCCGCGCCTCGGCAAATTCGCGCAGCGATCGTCCGCTGACCGCCGCAACGATCTCCGCCAGGAGAAAGTAGCCGGTGTTGCTGTAGTCATGGCGCGTGCCGGGTGCGAAGTTGAGCTCCTTCTGACGGCTGACGAGGTAGCGCACCTGCTGCTGGGTGACCACGTCGCCGTCCCGCCAACCTGCGAGCAGCAGCAGCTCCGTCATGTCGCGCAGACCGCTGGTGTGCAGGATCAGCTGGCGCACGGTGATCGGCTGCTGCGTTCGCGGCGCCCAGTCGAGATACTTGTCGATCGTGGCGTCCAGCGACAATTTGCCGTCCTGCTCCAGCAGCAGGATCGCCAGGGCCGTGAACTGCTTCGAGATCGAAGCGGAATGGAACACCGTCTGATCGGTAATGGGGATGCCGAATTCCAGCTGCGCGCTGCCGTAGCCTTTGCTGAAACTGATCGCGCCGTGCTCCGTCACGGTCACTGCGACGCCCGGCGAGCCGGGCTTGCTCCATGCGGCGAAGATCGGATCGACCGCGGCAGCAGTCAATGTGGAGGGCGATTGCGCATGTGCTGCGCAGGCGAAGAGCGCGCACGCGACGACGAGCGTCGTAGCTTTCATGTCGTGCCTTCGCCTGCGCTCGCGTCAGCTCGCGCGCCGCGCGGGCACTTCGAGTCGATCAGCTGTTGTCGCGACTGGATGATCTGCGCATGCCTCAGGTGCGCCAGATCGACCATGTCGCCATCCAACCGCGCGGCGCCTTGGCCCGACGCTGCTGCAGCTGTCATTGCATCGCGTACGCGCAGCGCCCAGCTCAACTCCGCGTGCGTCGGCACGAAAGTCGAGTTGGCCAGCTCGACCTGGCTGGGATGGATCGCCCATTTGCCCTCGAATCCCAGCGCGCGGCTGCGCCGCGCGCTGGCCAGGTAGCCCGAGGGGTCATCGATTGCCGTGAACGGACCATCGAGCGGGCGCAGGCCGTTGGCGCGGCAGGCGTTGGCGATCCGCGCCAGCGCGAAATGCCACTGGTCATTCCAGTAAAACGCGGTGCCGCTGCCGTCTGCGAGACTGCCGAGCACGCCGTGCTGCGGATCGGGGCTGCCGTAGCGCGTCTGCGGCACGCGCATGGCAACCGAATAGTCGCCTGTGCCGAACGCCAGACTTTCCAGCCGCGCGGATGCTGCGGCGATCTCCTCGACGTGCGCGACTCCTTGCGGCGTTTCGATCAGCGCTTCGATACCTACGCGCTCGCGGCGACTGCGGCCGAGCTCGATTGCCGTGAGCAGCCGCTCGACGAAGCGGAGCTCCTCGGCGTGCGCCACCTTCGGGATCAGCAGCGTGTCGAGCCGCGGACACTGCTCGACGATCTCGACGATATCGCGATAGCCCCAGGCAGAACCGATCTCGTTGATGCGTACGCTGACGACGCGATCGCCCCAGTCGAGGTGATTCAGCGAGCGAATCGCCAGCGCGCGCGCCTCCGCCTTGCGCGCCGGCAGAACGGCATCCTCGAGATCGATGAAGATTGCATCGGCCGCGCTGCGCGCCGCGCTGGCGGCGAAGCGCTCCGAGGTGGCTGGCACGGCCAGCACGGACCGCTGCAGACGGGAAGCTCTCAATGCAGTGACCTCAGCGGATCGTGAACGGGTTGGCGAACGTCTCGGCGCAATTGAGCCAAACGCTCTTGGTCTGCAGGTACTCGTCGATGGCCGCGGCGCCGTTCTCCCGACCCATGCCGCTCGCCTTGCGGCCGCCGAACGGCGTCATGAAGCTGACTGCACGGTACGTGTTCACCCACACCGTGCCCGCCTGCAACTGCCGCGACAGGCGCACGACGCGCCGCATGTCCTCCGTCCACACTCCCGCCGCGAGGCCATAGCGAACGTCGTTGGCGATCCTGACGGCTTCCTGCTCGTCCTTGAAGCGGATCACGCTCAGCACCGGGCCGAAGATCTCTTCCTGCGCGATGCGCATGTCATTGCGCACCTCGCCGTAGATCGTCGGCTGGATGAACCAGCCCTGCTCGAATCCCTGCGGCGCGCACGCCGCGCCGCCGAGCAGGCAGTGCGCGCCTTCCTGGCGCGCGATGTCGAGATACGATTTGACCTTCGCGAACTGCTGTTGCGTCGCCACCGGCCCTACGTGCGTTGCCGGGTCCAACGGATTCCCGACTTTGATCGCAGCGGCAATCGCCAGCACCTTGGCGAGAAACACCTCGTAGATTTCCTCCTGCACCAGCAGACGCGACCCCGCCACGCAGCTCTGCCCGCTGGCAGCGAAGATCGCGGCGATGGCGCCGTTCGCCGCGTTGTCCAGGTTGGCGTCGGCGAAGACGATGTTGGCCGACTTGCCGCCGAGCTCCAGCGTCACGCTCTTGAAGTCGCCGGCCGCGATCTGATTGATGCGCCGTCCGGTCGCCTCGCTCCCGGTGAACGCAATCTTCGATACCTGTCGATGGCCGGTCAGCGCATCGCCCACCTCGCTGCCGAGCCCGGTGACCACGTTGATGACGCCGGGCGGAAGACCTGCCTGCACCGCGAGCTCGGCGAGCTCGAGCGAGGAGACCGACGCGTGCTCGGAAGGCTTGAGCACGACCGTGTTGCCGGCAGCGAGCGCCGGTGCAAGCTTGTAGGCCGCCAGCAGCAGCGGCGAATTCCATGCGGTGATCGCCGCCACGACGCCGTACGGCTCGTGCTGGCTGAAGCTGAACATGTCGGCCTTGTCGCTCGGAAAGACCGCGCCTTCGATCTTGTCCGCCAGGCCGCCGAAGTAATAGAACCACTGCGGTACATAGTGCGCCTGCGTGCGCATCTCGGTCAGCAGCTTGCCGTTGTCGCGCGTTTCGATCTCGGCGAGTCGATCCGCGTTCGCCGCCAGCACGTCGCCCAGCCGACGCAGCGCGGCGCCACGCTCGGTCGGCCGCAGCCGCGACCATGGGCCGCTCACGAATGCGCTCTGAGCAGCGGCGACAGCGAGATCGACGTCGGCAGCGGTGCCCCGCGGGATGCGCGCCCACGGCTGAGCCGTGCACGGATCGAACGAGTCGAGCCATTCGCCGCTGGTGGGCTCGCACCGCCGGCCGCCGATGTGCAGCAGGTATTTCTCAAGCTCTTTCATGGAGGCCGGACTTCTGCAGCCATTGCGCCGTCTGCTCGAGCGCAGCGGCGAACCGGTCGAACAGCTCGTCTATTTCCGCTGCAGTGATGATCTGCGGCGGGCAGAACAGCAGCGAGTCTCCCGACGCGCGTGTGATCAAGCCGTGCTCGATGCAATAGTCGGCACAGCGCGCGCCGACACCCAGTCCGGGCTCGAACGCGCGCCGGCTGCTCTTGTCCGCCACCAGCTCGATCGCACCGATGAGACCCACGCCGCGCGCCTCGCCCACCAGGGGGTGGTCGGCAAATGCACGCAGCCGCCGCTGGAAATGCGGCGCGACGGCGCGGATGTGCTCGAGCATCTTGCGCTCCTCGAACAGCTCGAGATTGCGCAGGGCGACGGCCGCGCTCACCGGATGCCCGCCATACGTGATGCCGTGACCGAACACGCCGCGGCGCTCGCTTTCCGTGACGAGCACGTCGTACATCCATTGCGGAATGAGGACGGCGGCGATCGGCATGTACGCGGCAGAAAGCTGCTTCGCGACGGTCATCGTGTCGGGCCGCATGCCGACCGTTTCGCTGCCGAACATGTTGCCGGTGCGCCCGAAGCCGCAGACGACCTCGTCGGCGATGCAGACGATGTCGTAGTGCGCGAGCACCTGCTGCACCTTCTCGAAATAGCCGGCGGGCGGCACTACCACGCCGCCGCCGGCCATCACCGGCTCGGCAATGAAGGCGGCGATCGTCTGCGGATCGTTATCCAGGATCAGCTGCTCGAGGTTGTCGACCAGGCGCGTGACGAACGCAGCCTCGCTCTCGTTCGGCAGCTGCTCGCGATAGTAGTGCGGGCAATCGGTGTGCAGCACGCCCGCCAGCGGCAGATCGAAGCCGTTGCGGTACGCCGGCAATCCGGTCAGGCATGCAGTCGCGACCGTGACGCCGTGGTAGCCGCGCCGGCGGGCGATGATCTTCTTCTTCTGCGGCCGGCCGACCGCGTTGTTGTAATACCAGATGAGCTTGAGCTGCGTGTCGTTCGCTTCCGAGCCCGAGTTGGTGAAGAAGACCTTCGAGGCGGCAAACGGCGCGAGCGCCTTCAGCCGCTCGGCGAGGTCAATCGTCGGCAGCACGGCCTTGTTGCCGAAACCGTGATAGAACGGCAGCCGGCGCAACTGCGCCACGGCCGCCTCCACCAGCTCGTTCTCGCTGAAGCCGAAGCCTGCGCACCACAGGCCCGCCAGGCCTTCGATGTACGAGCGCCCGTGAATGTCGTAGACATGGATGCCCGCGCCGCGCTCGATGACGAGCGCGCCTTGCGCCTTGTGGCGGCCGAGGTGCGTCGTGGGATGCAGCACGTGCTCGATGTCGCGAGCTACCGTGGCGCCCGGGTCCGGGACTGCAGGGATGGACATGATCAGCTCT
The DNA here is from genome assembly GCA_035278165.1 of Steroidobacteraceae bacterium. Taxonomy (GTDB): domain Bacteria; phylum Pseudomonadota; class Gammaproteobacteria; order Steroidobacterales; family Steroidobacteraceae; genus Steroidobacter. The sequence continues at coordinate 14,371 of DATEJG010000075.1, read as the reverse complement.
TGCGCTGGTGTGTATATATGTATACTGGCATACGTCTTTGTACAATGCCGCCATCGGGGCTGCAAGCGCGATGCATATAGATGTTCCCTCCCCCGCTGAAATTGCGGCAGCACACGTCGCGCTCGGCCGACAGATCGTGCGCACCCCGCTCGTCCCGTGGTGCGGCGACCGGCTGGCCAGGCACCTGAGCCCCGGCACCGAGGTCCACCTCAAGCTCGAGCTGCTCCAGCGCACCGGCACCTTCAAGCTGCGCGGCGCATTGGTCAGCGTCGCCGCGCTCTCGCCGCAGCAGCGTGCACGCGGTGTCGCTGCAATGAGCGGCGGCAACCACGCCGCCGCTGTGGCGTATGCCGCCCGAGAGTACGCAATCAGCGCGAAGGTGGTAATGCCGAAAACCGCAAGCCCGGTCCGGCGGCAATTGTGCGCGTCGTACGGCGCCGAGGTCATCCTGGCCGAGAACATCCACGAGTGCTTCGAGCGCGTCGAGAGCATCGCAGCCGCCGAGCAGCGCACGATCATTCATCCGTTCGAAGGCCGGCAGATCGCCCTCGGCACCGCGACGCTCGGCCGGGAAATCTGCGAGCAACTCACCGCACCCGAGGTGCTGATCGTTCCAATCGGCGGCGGCGGGCTCGCGGCCGGCGTCGCCTGCGCCGTCAAGCAGATGAGCCCGGATTGCCGCGTCTACGGAGTCGAGCCCAGCGGCGCGCCGTCCATGCATCAGAGCCTGGCGCGCGGCGCGCCGGTCACGTTGAGCCGCACCGATACCATTGCGGACAGCCTTGCCTCGCCCAAGGCTTTACCCTACAGCTTCGAGCTTTGCCGCAGGTTCCTCGATGGTGTCAGCCTGGTCAGCGATGACGAGTTGCGACGCGCGATGGCGCTGCTCTACGCAGAAATGAAGCTCGGCGTCGAGCCGGCCGGCGCCGCAGCGACCGCGGGCCTGCTCGGGCCGCTGCGCGAGATCTGCGCCGGCAAGCGCGTCTGCGTGCTCGTATGCGGCTCCAACATCGACGTCGACCTGCTGGCCGCTCACATAAAACAGGCGCCGGCAGCATGAGCACGCCGCTGCGCACGATGCCCGGCTCCGCCGACGCCTCGGCAGCAGCGCCGTCCAGGAATCTTTCGACACGAGCGTTCACGGCGTTCCTGCTGCCGAGCTTCGCGGTCGGCCTGATGGCTGCGCCGGTTAGCTCGATCCTGCCGACGTTCTACGCCAAGCACACGACGCTGACCCTGGCGACGATCGGCACGGTGCTGCTGGTCACGCGCATCCTCGATGCGCTCGCCGATCAGGTAGTGGGCTACTTCTCGGATCTCGGTCAGTCGCGTTTCGGCACCCGCAAGCCGTGGCTGTTGACCGGCGCGCTGCTGTGCATGGGCGCGGCGACCTTTCTGTTCAATCCGCCCGCTGCACCGTCGCCGGCATTTCTGTATGCCTGGCTTTCGATCTATTACGTCGGCTGGACCCTGATCAACGTGCCGCACTCCGCCTGGGCGTGCGAGCTGACCGGCGACTACGTCGAGCGCTCCAGGATCTTCAGCTTCATGGCGGCGGCCGGCCCGATCGGCGTCATCGTGATGTTCGCCGTTCCCGTCCTGCCGCTGTTCGACAGCTCGAGCATCACTGCGGCCAGCATGTCCTTCATGGGATGGGTGATCATCGCAGCGGCGCCGCTGTGCTGCGTGCTGCCGGTGCTGCTCACGCCGAGCGGGCGCAGCCTTGCGACCGAAGCACCGAGCCTGCTGGGACTGCTGCGCTCGTTCCGCGGCAACGTGCTGTTCTGGTGGTTCATCGCCTTTGCGCTGATCGCGGCGATCTCGCTCGGCGTGGTCGCGACGCTGGTGATCTTCTATCTGGACAACTACCTCGGCCTCGGCGACACCGTGTCCTCGATCTTCATCGTCAACATGCTGGCCATGATGATTGCGATTCCGGGGTGGCTCAAAGTGATCCCGCGCATCGGCAAGCATCGCGCGCTGGCAGTCGCGGCGCTCTGCCAGATGGTGCTCTATCCGTTGCTGCTGCTGATCCGCCCCGGGCCGCACGCCTACTGGCTGTTCCTGGCATGGATCGTCCTGCTCGGCCTCGGCGGCGCGGCGCTCACGATCGCACCGCGCGCCATCCTCGCCGACATCGTCGACTACGACACCTGGAAGACCGGCGGCAACCGCGCCGGCAACTACTACGCATTCCTGGGCCTGACGGAAAAGGCGGTTGGCGGACTGGGCGGCTCGATCGCGCTGTTCATGCTGGTGGGACTCGGCTTCGACCCGAACGCCGCCAGCATGAGCAGCGAGTCGAAATTCGCGCTGACGTTCACCATGGGCGTGTTCCCGGCCGGTCTGTGCCTGCTGGTGGTCGTGCTCGTGTGGACGTTCCCGCTCGACGCGCGGCGCCACGCAATCATCCGTCGCCGCATCGAGCAGCGGGCCGCGCGCGCGGCCGCAATTGCAGCGAAATAACCTGCGGCCATGACTACCGACTCGGCTGCTCGCCTGCTGGATGATCTCCCGGACGCGCTGGAACGCGCGATCGCAGCGAGCGCCGTACCGGGCGCGGTGCTCGCGATTCAGCACGGCGAGCACCGCCACGTCGCATCCGCAGGCGTGCTCAACGCGTCCACGGGTGTTGCGGTCACACCCGACGCAATCTTCCAGATCGGTTCGGTGACGAAAGTGCTGACGGCGACGCTCGTCATGCAACTCGTCGATGCAGGGCTGCTGAGCCTGGATGCGCCGGTGCTGCGCTACCTGCCACAGCTGCAGCTGAACGCAGCCCCGGCTCCCGCCTCGCTGCAGGTGCGGCACCTGCTGAACCACACCAGCGGAATCGACGGCGACTTTTTCCTGGATACCGGCCGCAACGACGATGCGCTCGAGAAATATGCAGCCGCCTGCGCCGCGCTGCCGCTGCTCGCTGCGCCAGGCAGCTATTTCTCTTACTGCAACGCCGGCTACGCCATCCTCGGCCGCATCGTCGAAGTAGTGACCGGCAATTGCTGGGATGACGTTCTGCGCGACCGGCTACTGCATCCCATCGACGCTACTGAGTCGGCGACACGCGCCGAGCAAGCAGTACGGCTCCGCGCCGCTGTCGGACATCAGTTGTTGCCGGATGGCAGGACGGCCGACGCCGTCGACCGGTTGACGTTGCCGCGATCGTTGGGTCCGGCAGGATTCACGCTGGCGATGACGGCAACCGGCCTCCTCGATTTCATGTTGGCGCACTTTGCGGGCGGCACACACGGTGAAAAGCGCATCGTCAGCGCAGAATCCGCGGCGGCGATGCAGACGCCGAGCGTCACGCTCGCGGACGACACGAGCTGGGGCCTGGGCTGGAAAGTCATTGACTCGTGCGCAGCTCGGCTCATCGGCCACGATGGCGGTGCAGCCGGACAAGGCGCGTTCCTGTGGGGCATTCCGGCGCGCAAGCTCGCTGTGGCGCTGCTACACAACGGCGGAAACAGCGCGCTGCTGCAGCAGCATCTCGTCGCTCGCGCGCTCAGGGAACTGGGCGAGTGGTCGCCGATCGAACCGCCGCCCGTGCGCAGCACTCCGCTCGACCTCGCGGCTTTCGCGGGCGTGTACGAGAACATCGGCATGCGGCTCACGGTCCGCGCCGAAGCCGATCGGCTGCGCGTCGTCGGTGAGCATCTGCAAATTCCCGCGCCGCCGCCAGACTTCATCCTCGTACCGCTCGCCGACGGCCGCTTCGCAGCGCATCTGACGCCGGGCGGCGAGCCCATCGTGGTCGCCTTCCTGGAGCGCGACACGCATGGACGGCCCGCCTATCTCTCGATCGGCCGCCTGCATCGGCGTGTAGCGTGAGACGGCGCCCATGAGCTTGCTTGCCGATTTGCACCAGCAGCTCGCGCAGAGCATCGAGCGTCACGGGGTTCCCGGAGCCGCCGTGGCCGTCTGGTGCGATGGTCACCTCCATGAAACCAGTGCCGGCGTGGCCAATGCACACACCCGCGTGCACACGACGCCGGATACGATCTTCCAGATCGGCTCGATCACTAAGAGCTTCACAGCGACGCTGGCACTGCAGCTGGTGGAGCAAGGGAAATTGTCGCTGGATGCCCCGATCGCTGCCTACCTGCCGCAACTGCAGCTTGCAGAGCGCGACGTGCCTGCCGCGATCACCATTCGTCATCTGCTCGCACACAGCAGCGGCATCGATGGCGATCTGCTGACAGACACGGGCCGCGACGCGGACGCGCTCGCGCGATTCGTCGCGTCGCTGGGCAGCGTCAGGCAACTGCACCCGGCCGGCGAGCTGCTCTCCTACTGCAATCTCGGCTACAACATTCTCGGTCGCGTCCTCGAAGCCGTAAGCGGCGAGGTTTGGGACGATCTGCTGCGACAGCGCATCCTCACGCCTCTCGGCCTCACCCGCGCGGTGACCAGTGCCGACGCTGCGCTCAGGCATCGAGTTGCGATCGGTCACGTGCGCGGCGAGGGCGGCGAGCCGCAGCGGGTGGACTCGCCATTCGCGCCGAGATCCAACGGGCCTTCGGGGATGACGATGGCGTGCACTGCACGCGAGCTGGTGATCTTCGGCCGCGCGCATCTGGACGGCGGATGCGGCCCGGACGGCGCACGCATCCTCTCGCAAACATCGATCGCAACGATGCGCACGCTGCAGACCGCCAATGCGTACAGCGACAAATACCGGGGTTGGGGCCTCGGCTGGATGCTGTTCGACGAGGCCGCGCAACGGATGTTCGGCCACGACGGCGGCGCGTGCGGCAACTGTGCCTTCCTGCGCATCCTGCCCGGCGCACGCACGATCGTTGCGCTGCTGGTCAATCACGAGCGCGGCATGGGCGTCTATCGCGACCTGTTTGCAAGCCGGCTTGCGACACTGGCCGGCATCGATCCGCCCGTGCAGCTTGCGATGCCCGCGCGCACGCCGGACGGCGTCGAGTTGGCGCCATATGCCGGCAGCTATCGCCGCCACGGACAGATCATCGATCTCGAGCTGGATGCACAGCGACGTCTTGCAGGACGACTGCACGGCGAGTACGTGGGCGCCTCCGACGTGAAGCTGGAGCTGGCTGCGTTCGACGCCAAGCGTTTCGTCGCAGCGGCAGCCGGCACGCTCGTGCCGGTGCACTTCTCCGGATTCGATGAGCGCGGACGGCCCGCGCGCCTGCACGTGACCGATCGCGTGTTCATCCGTCACGACCCGGCATAGGGAAACACTCATGCGAATGTTCTGCGCCAGCATGATCCACGAGACCAACACGTTCTCGCCGATCCAGACGGACCTGCAGAGCTTTGCAGACGTCGCTCTCTACCTGCCCTCCACCGGCCAGGGGCGCGAGCTGGTCGAGCAGCCGTTCGAGGGCGTCAACATCGGCATGCTGGCGCGCTCGCGCGGCCACTCGGTGATCGACGGCGTCATGGCGTCCGCCGAGCCGAGCGCGCCGCTGCGGCGACGCGACTACGAGCATCTGCGCGAGGAGATCCTCGACGGATTGCGCGCCGCGCAGCCGGTGGACGCGGTCGTGCTCTTTCTTCACGGCGCCCAGGTCGCGCACGGCTATGCCGATTGCGAGGGCGACCTGATCGAACGTATTCGCACACTGGCAGGCGACGCGGTGCCGATCGCGGTCGAGATCGATCCACACGCCAACGTCACCGAGCGCATGACTCGCAATGCGACGATCCTGGTGTCGAGCCAGGAGTATCCGCACGTCGACTTCGAGGACCGCGCCGTGCACCTGCTCGAGCTGCTGGAGCGCACGGTCGCCGGCGAGATCGATCCTCGCATCGCGTTCGTGCGCGTGCCGATGTTCGGCAGCTTCTACACCACGCGCCAGCCGATGCGCGACTTCGTCGACAGCGTGCTCGCGCGGCAGGGCCGCGCAGGCATTCTCTCGGTGAGCCTGATTCACGGCTTCGCGTGGGCCGACATCCCGGATGCGGGCGCCGGTGTCGTCGTCGTGGCGAATGGTAATGCGCAGCTTGCGGCGCAGCTCGCCGCGCAGGTCGCGGACGAATTCTTCGCGTTGCGCCGGCAGATCGTAGTCGAGCAGGTCGGCGCCGACCTGGCGCTCGAGCGCGCGCTCGCGGCGCCACGCGGTCCGGCCGTCATTGCCGACACGACGGACAATCCCGGCGGCGGTGCGCCGGGCGACTCCACGTTTCTCCTGCGCGGGTTGCTCGAACGCAAGGTGACCAATGCCGCGGTCGGCATGCTGTGGGATCCGGTCGCCGTCGAGCTCGCAAGCATCGCCGGCGAAGGCGCGCAGCTGCCACTGCGCATCGGCGGCAAAGCATGCCCGCTTTCCGGCCAGCCGCTCGACGTGCTGGCGACAGTCGTGCGGCTACGCGACGACGCTGTGCAGAACGCTCAAGGGCGCATGGCGCCGCTCGGCCGCGCCGCTGCTTTGCGCGTCGACGGCGTCGAGATCGTCATCAACAGTCTGCGCCAGCAAGTGTTCGATCCGGCCTGCTTCACCGCGTTCGGCATCGAGCCGCGGGACAAGCGCGTAGTCGTCGTCAAGTCGCACCAGCACTTCTTCCAGACCTTCGGACCGTTTGCCGGCTCCGTGATCTACGCGTGCCCGCCCGGCGTCGTGCAACGTGACTTCACTGCCCTGCCTTACCGCCACATCACGCGGCCGGTATGGCCGATCGATGTGCCGCCCTTCCATGTCTTCGGCCGAACCTGGACCTGAACGATGCGCGTTTATTTTTCCTATCTCGCACACGAGAGCAGCCGCTTCTCGCCCATTCCGACCAGCATCGCCAGCTTCAGCACCGTGCGAGAGGGCTGGCCGCTGCAGGGCTGCGAGGGCGAGCCGATGGACATCGACGATCTGTCCGATGACTTCAGCCTGCTGCGCCTGAGCCGCGCGCGCGGGCACGAGGTCATCCTCGGGCCGATGGCCGTCGCCGCGCCGAGCCGGCCGGCCAACCGCGAGACCTACGAGTACCTGCGCGGCGAGATCCTTGCAGGCTTGCGTCACGCGATGCCGGTGGACGCGGTGCTGCTGTTCCTGCATGGCGCGCAACTCGCGGACGGCTATGACGATTGCGAAGGCGATCTGCTGGCGCACGTCCGCGCGCTGGTCGGGCCGCAGGTACCGATCGGCGTCGAGCTCGATCTGCATTGCAACCTGAGCGACGCCATGGTCGCCAACGCAACTGCGCTGATGCCGTGCAAGGAGTACCCGCACTCGGACTTCGCCGAGCGCGCCGCCGAATTGCTGGACATCGTCGAAGGCGCTGCGAGCGGACGCCTGGCGCCGTTCATCGTGTCCAGGCGCGTGCCGGTGATCGGCAACTTCCACACCACGCGCGAGCCGATGCGCAGCTTCGTCGACAGCATCAAGGCGCTGGAGCGCCGCGACGGAGTGCTCTCGATCGGCCTGACGCACGGCTTCGGGTATTCGGACACTGCCGAAGCGGGCGCTGCCGTGCTGGTCGTCGGCACGGGCGACCGTGCACGCTGCAGCGAGCTCGCGGAACGCCTTGCGCAGCAGTGGTTCGCCATGCGCGAGCAGATCGTGCCGCCCTCGCTGTCCATCGAGGACGGCTTGCAGCGCGCCCGATCGCTGCAGGGTCCGATCGTCATCGCCGACACGTCGGACAATCCCGGCGGCGGCGCCGCCGGCGACTCGACGCATCTGCTGCGCGCCATGCTGGAGCGCGGCCTGGACGACGCCGTGCTCGGCATGATCTGGGATCCGGTAGCCGTGACGCAGGCGGCCAAAGCCGGCGTGGGCGCCACGCTGCCGCTGCGGCTCGGCGGCAAGACCGATCTCACTTCGGGCGAGCCGCTCGACCTGGAGGTGACCGTGCTCGCTCACAGCACGAACGCCAGGCAGAAGATATTCGGCGGCAGCCTGGCGCTCGGCGCAGCGGTCGCGGTCGAGACGCGCGGCATCCAGATCGTGCTCAACACCGTGCGCCAGCAGGTGGTGGACCCCGCGTGCTTCACGCAGTTGGGGCTCGATCCCTGGTCCCGGAAATACGTGGTCGTCAAATCGGCACAGCATTTCTATCAGCACTTCGCGCCGCGCGCCCGGCATGTCCTGTACATCGACGCGCCGGGAGTGGTGACGAACGATTATCGGCGCCTGCGCTATCGCAATCTGCGGCGGCCGATCTGGCCGCTCGATGCGACGCCGCTCACGCGCTTCGGCGTGGAGTGGCGATGAGCGCCCGCACAAACGAGCTCGTCGGCGCCTTGCCGCGCGTGCGCCTGGCGCAATTGCCGACGCCGTTGGAACCGCTGCACGCGCTGAGCGCGGCGCTGGGCGGACCGACGATCTACATCAAGCGCGATGACTGCACCGGCCTTGCGATGGGCGGCAACAAGACTCGCAAGCTGGAGTTTCTGCTGGCGCAGGCAGTGGCAGCCGGCGCAGATACCATCGTCACTGTCGGCGGCGCGCAGTCCAACCACGCGCGGCAAACGGCCGCGGCCGCTGCAAAGCTCGGGCTTGGCTGCGTACTGCTGCTGCGTCAGAACGTGCAACCGGACGACAGCAGCTTCCTGCGTTCCGGCAATATCCTTCTCGATAGATTGCTGCACGCCGAAGTGCACATTCTCCGTCCGGGCGAGGACCCGGCGGAGGCGCAGAAGCGCGTCGAAGCAGACCTGCACGCGGCGGGCCGCAAGCCCTTTTTCATTCCGGTCGGCGGCGCGACGCCAGTCGGTTGCCTCGGTTATGTCGCGGCAGCGGCCGAGATCCTCGACCAGGCCGAGCAGGCCGGTGTGAGCTTCGATTGCCTCGTGCATGCGACGGGCAGCGGCAGCACGCAAGCCGGTCTGCTCGTGGGATTGCGCGCGCTCGCAGATTCGACTGCGGTGCTCGGCTTCACGGTGCATCTCGAGCGTCGCGAGCAGGAAGATCTCGTATGGGAGCTGGCAAACGCGACGTCGGATCTGCTCGGGACCGCCAGCAGACCGCGACGGACCGACGTGGTCGCCGACGGCGGCTACTACGGCGGCGTCTACGGCATCGTGCAGGATTCGAGCATCGCGGCGCTGCAGCTGATGGCGCGCACCGAGGGCATCCTTCTCGATCCCATCTACAGCGGGGTTGCGCTCGCCGGCCTCATCGATCGGATCCGCAAGGGGCGCTTCGGTCCGGCGGACAGCGTCCTGTTCCTGCACACCGGCGGCACTCCTGGCTTGTTCGGCTATGTCGATCGGCTGAGCGGCGCGCTGACGGCGGCCTGACCGGGAACCGGCGATGCCATCACGCACCGATCTCGAGAGACTCGCCGCCCTGGATGCGCACGATCAAGCGGCCGCCGTCGCATCCGGAGAATGCGCGCCCGAAGAACTGATCTTCGCGGCCATCGAACGGATCGAGCGCTGGAATCCGTGCGTGAACGCCGTGACGGAGCGCAATTTCGAGCGCGCGCTCGAGCGGGCGAGAGCGCTGGATCGCAGCCGACCGTTCGCTGGCGTGCCGCTGCTGCTGAAAGACTCGACGGAGTATCCCGAAATGGGCTGGTCCTGCGGCAGCCGTGCTTTCGCACGGCGCCGCGGGCAACGCCGTCCGGCTTTCGTCTGCCGGCTGGAGGACGCAGGGCTCATCGTCATCGGCAAGACCAACATGCCGGAAGGCGGCCTGCTGCCGAGCACCGAAGGGTTGCGGTTCGGAGCTGCACGCAATCCCTGGAATCGCGCTGTATCGGCCGGCGGATCGAGCGGCGGCGCGGCGGCCGCCGTGAGCTGCGGCATGGCGCCGCTTGCGCAAGCGAGCGATGGCGGCGGCTCCATTCGAATTCCAGCTGCAAGCTGCGGCGTATTCGGCCTCAAGCCGTCCCGCGGCCGTGTCGCTCGCGCCCGGGATGAGCACTGGCTGGAAGATCTCCTGGTAGGCGACATGATGCTGACGCGCTCGGTACGCGATGCCGCAGCCATGCTGGCGATAGTGACCGAAACGTCCGCTCACACCAGCGCTGCGCGGCAATTCGTCGCCGGCCCCTGCCCACGACGGCTGGTGATCGGCGTGAACCTGCGCAATCTTCGCGGCGAGCAGCCGGACGCGCGTGTCGCTGCAGCGATCGACGCAGCTGTCCGTCTGTGCCGCGAGCTCGGCCACGAAGTGCGTGAATTCGACTGGCCGTTCGACTGTGCGCCCGCGCTCGATCACTTCATCGTCATCTGGCGCCGGCTCGCGCACGAGTTTGCAACGACCGCGGCGATGGCCGCCGGCGAGCTCGAGCCGTGGACGTTGGGACTCGCCGCCGCTCACGAGCGCGGCGATCCTGAGGCACTCGCCCGCGCACTGGACTATGTCGCGCACCTGCCGGCAGCGTACGACCACGCGTTCAGCTCAGTGGATGTCGTCATGAGCCCGGTGGCGAAATCCCCCACGCCGGCACTCGGCGTTCACGCACCGACGCGGCCTTTCGCGGAGCTGCTGGAGGCGGTGTTCGACTATGTGTCGTACACGCCGTTGCACAATCTTGCAGGGGCGCCGGCGATGTCGATCCCGCTGGGCCTCGATGCGTGCGGGTTGCCGCAGAGTGTGATGCTCGCTGCGCGCTGCGGCGACGAGGCGACGCTGCTCCAGCTGGCGCATGAGTTGGCGAGCGACGTCGCGCCGGCGGACCGCTATGTGAGCGTGCCGCCGTCGAGCTCGATGGACGTGCTGTAGCGGTACCGATCGGCGCGCATGAACAGCTGCGTGATGGCGATGACCTCGCCGCGCTCGCCGATGTAGAGATGCTCCATGAAGAAGATCGGACTGCCGAACTGGATGCCGAGCAGGTTGGCGAGGTCCATCGTGGCGATCGCCGCCTCGACGTGCTGCTCGATGCGCTTCACCTTGCGCGGATAGCGCTTCTGCAGCTGCTCGATGAAGCTGCCGGAGCCCTGCAGGTCCTTCCTGCGGATCAGCTTGTAGAGCTCCTCGCGGCCGTAGCTCACGTGATAGGAGATCGGCTCCTTGCGCAGCCGCCGCAGCCGGCGCATCTCCCACATGACCTCGTCGTCCTCGAGCGCCAGCTTGCCGCGGATCTCGGCCGGTCCGCGCACGCGGTCCACGCCGAGCACCTCCTGGCGCACATCCTGGTTCTTGCCCGACGCCCACTCGAGCCACTCGGTGAATTTGCCCGAGAACTTGATGTCCACCACGTCGGGCGCGCCGCCCGCAATGACCACGGTGCCGACGCCGAGCTGCGTCTTGACCCGCCCCTCCTCCTTGAGCAGGTTCAACGCCTTGCGAATGGTGATGTTGCTGACGCCGAACTCGCGCTCGAGCTCGATCGAGGACGGCACGCAGCTGCCCACGTCGTAGGCGCCCTTGACGATCCGGTCGCGGATGGTGCCGGCGACCTGGTGATAGAAGGGAACGGTCCTGGAAAGCGGCTTGCGCGACATCCTGCCTGCTCGTGCGCGGTCTCGATGGCACGCGATCATAAGTCCGCTTCGCCGCGTGTCAACGCGCGCGCCGGCCGCGGCGCACTGCCGATTGACTAGATCGTATGTAAGTATACTATCATCAAAAGACGCAGCACCCGCCGCTCTACCTGGGGAGATCGAAGCGCATGACCTCGAAGCACCATTGCCGCGGCGCCGCTGCCGCCAGCCAACTGACCGGCGAACCGACCCGTCGTGCGCTGCTCGCGCTGGCCGCTGTCGGCATGGCCCTGCCGGCGCAGCACGCAGCGGCCGCCGAGACCGAGCGCACGCTGGTGCTCGAAGAGATCGTCGTCACCGCCAACCGCCGCACGCAATCCCTGCTGGAAGTGCCGCAGGCGATCACCGCGTTGCCGGAGTCGTTCCTCGAAAGCCTGGGCGCCGACCGGTTCTCCGACTATGCGCGCTTCGTCCCCGGCCTCGAGTTCGCGGAGTTCTCGCCCGGGCAGACGCGCATCACGATCCGCGGCATTTCCAACGAGCTCACGGTGGGCGTGCCGACCGTGAGCTACTACGTCGATGAAATCGCCGTCACCTCCCCGCTGCAGACCGGCCAGCCGGATTTCAAGCTCTACGACATCGAACGGGTGGAGGTGCTGCGCGGCCCGCAGGGCACGATCTACGGCGAGGGCTCGCTCGGCGGCACGGTCCGCGTGATCACGCGCAAGCCCGATACCGAGAGCTTCGCGGGCTCGGCCGAGCTCAGCTATGGCTCGATCCGCAGCGGCGAGCCGGACTACGGCGCCAACGCGATGGTCAACATCCCGCTGGTGCCGGGCAAGCTCGCCGCCCGCGTCGTCGGCATCTATCGCGACGAAGGCGGCTGGATCGACAACGTCGCGCCCGGCTTCGAGCAAAAGGACACCAATTCCTCGCGCACGCGCGGCGGGCGCATCGCGCTGCTGTTCACGCCGACCGAGCAGCTCACGCTGACCGGCACGATGTTCCTGAACCGGCTGGAAGTCGACAACGCCAACGTCATCAACTCCGGCACGGACTTTTCCGGCCAGGGGCTGACGCGCCGCGAGGACGACTACGATCTCTACAACCTGACCGCCGATTACCGTTTCAGCAGCTTCACGCTGACGTCCTCCTCTTCGTACGTCACGCGGCCCACCGACAGCATTGCCAGCGATCCGGCGGCGACGCTCGGGACGATCAACTTCATCGGCTCGCTCCTCGGCAGCGCTCCGGTGACCCGCTCGCTCGCCATCTCCTCGGCCGACACCAAGGCGTTCACGCAGGAGATCCGCCTGGTGTCCAACGCCGAGCAGCGGCTGCGCTGGATCGTCGGCGGCTTCTACCGCGACATCGATGCGGGCGCTCCTTCCGTGCGCGTCACGACTCCGACCATGACCTTCGGCCCCGGCAATCCGTACGGGCAGCCGGCCGGCGCCGAGGTCCCCGGCGGCATTCTCTCCAATCAGTCGCAGACCGATTTCGAAAGCATCGCAGCCTTCGGCGAGCTGACCTATGCGCTCACCGACCGGCTGGACGTCAGCCTCGGCGCGCGCTGGTTCGATGAGACGCAGGACGTGCTGCGCGGCGCGAGCGGCGCGCTCGTCGGCTTCACCAACGGCGTCTTCACGCCCGCACCGTTCGTCGGCGAGAACTCCGACTCCGGAGTGACTTACCGCGGCTCGCTGTCGTTCCAGGTGGATCCCGCGCTGCTGCTCTACGCCTCGATCTCCTCGGGCTTCCGCTCCGGCGGCGTGAATACGCTGACCCTGCTGCCGGGCATTCCGGCGACGTACGATTCGGATGAGACGATCAATTACGAAGCAGGCGTGAAGCTCGCTGCGGCCGGCGGGCGCGTACAGCTCAACGCGGCGCTCTACTACATCGACTGGCACGACTTCCAGATCGAAGAGTTCAGCCCGACGCTGAGCGTGGCCTTCCTCAGCAATCTCGGCCAGGCGCACTCCACCGGAGTCGAGGTCGAGCTCACTGCACGCGCCACCGACAGACTGACGCTGACAGCGTCGGGCACGCTGCAGGAGTCGGAAACCGACACCAGCTTCCAGGGGTCCAGCGGCGGCGTGGTCGAAAAAGGCGCACGCCTGCCGTTCACCTCGAAATACAAGCTGGCGGCCGCGGCCGACTACGTGTTCCCGATCGGCGGCAGCCAGTTCCAGGGCGTGCTGCACGGGGACGTGAGCAGAGTCGGCGACAGCTACAGCCGCCTGGAGCCGGGCGTGAACGAAGCGTTCGGCTTCGGCACGAACAAGCTGGATGCGTATACGCTCGTCAACCTGCGCGCCGGCGTCGAGAGCGAGCGCTATGGCGTGTACGCCTTTGTGAACAACGCCGACGATGTCGTCGCGCAGCTCGCAGACGACAACTTCGGCGGACACTACCGCAACAAGCCACGCACGCTCGGCGTCACGGTCACGGCGCGCTTCTGAAAGCGCGCCGCTCACCAACGCCGGCGGTTCAGATCACCGCGGATTCCTGCAGCTCGCGCAGGTCCGCTTCGCTCAAGCCGAGCAGGTCGCGATAGACATAGCGATTGGCTTCGCCGAGCTCCGGCCCGAGGTGCCGCACGCTGCCGGGCGTGCGCGATAGTCGTGGCAAGACGTTGGGAATGACAACTTCGCCCGCGCGCGGGTCGTGCTGCGTGAGCAGGACTTCCCGCGCGGCGAACTGCTCGTCGGCGAAGATGTCTGCGACCGTCTGCACGGGCGCACAAGGGACGCCGGCTTCGCTGCACGCACTGACGGCGTCGGCCATCGTACGCGCCGCCGCCCATTCCGAGGCGAGCGATTCGATGTACGCGCGCTCTTGCAGGCGCTGCTCGGCGCGCCCGTACATGTCGTCCCTCGCCAGCTCCGCGCGCCCGATCATCCCGGCGAAGCGCGCGAAGACTTTGTCGCTCGAGCACGCGAGCGCGATCCAGCGGCCGTCGGCGCAGATGAAATGACCATGCGGACAGGCGACGCTCGTGCCCGTCCCTTGCCGGCCCCGCACCGT
>DATEJG010000074.1:0-116219 GCA_035278165.1 Steroidobacteraceae bacterium | reverse complement strand
GAGAACGTCGTCGGCTGGCCCGCGCGCGCGGGCTTTTCGAAGTAGACGGTGCGCTGCAACGCCGACTCCGGTGCGATCGTGTGCTGCGCGGGCTCACTGGAAACATAGCGAATGTCTTCCTGCTGACCGGGCAACGCCCGCGGAAACGGCACCCAGGCTCGAACCGTTTCACCAGCAGGCACCGCGTCGGCTGCGACGGCGATCGACTGCGTGATCCGCACGCGACGCGGCGCGACGCTGCTCTTGTGGCTCGCGAGCACCGCATCGCGGATCTCCCGGTGATGGGGATGAGCCTTCTCGAGCGGCCCGTCGTTGAAGGGCGTCTGCTGCGCGCGGCGGCCGCGCGCCTGCTCGCTCAGGCGAAACAGATTCGACGGTGCGCGATTGAAATAGCGCCTGGCGCCGTCGATGACGCGCCGCTCGAGCAGGCCTGCCGCGTCCCACGACGCGAATTCCTCGGGCCGCAGGTCCGGGATCTGCTTGCGTACGCGCTCCTGCGCCTGCTGCTCGCTCAAGGAAAAATCCAGCTCGATGCGCTGCATGCGCTCGGCTTCGAATTCGAGTGCGCGCCGTTCGTCTGCGCTCAGAGAATCGCGGGCGAGGGCTCGCTCGATGGATGCACGCGCCGCCTTGAATTCGCCGCCGTCGACGTGCGCGATCACGTCATCGAGGAGCATCGCGCCGCTGGCCGCGTGAGCGACGCCGTGGGTCACCCACGCCACGCTGAACAGCAGCGGCGCCAGCAACAAGCGACGGAACGGCGCTCCTAACGAGGTGGGCACGTCGGATCTCACGCGCGGCCAGGTGAGCGCTGTGTAACATGGCGGGAGGGGGTCGTCAATAATTTATTCTTGCCAGAATACTCACAAGAAGCGAATATTCTGAGGACCCTGGAGCGCCGGAGGGACGATGATCGAGACGATGTGGCCCTACCTGGCGATCATGCTGCTCGCCGCGGGGCTGTTTCCGTCGCTGGAGCGGCGCTATCGATGGCGCTTCTTCGCAGTGCTCCCGCCGATCGTGCTCACGTATCTGTTGGTCACCGCACTCGCGGTCGCCGGCGTGTGGTCCGCAACCGGCGAAGTGCGCGCTGCACAGAAAGCGCTGACCGACCACCTGCTGCCGATGCTGCTGTTCCTCTTCATGGTCACGTGCGATCTGCGCGCCATCCTCAAAGTCGGCCCGCGCGTGCTGGCCGTCTTTGCGTGCGCGATGCTGAGCATCCTGTTGTCGATCGTCATCGTGTACGCGCTGTTTCGCGGCGTGCTGCCGCAGGACGGCTGGAAGATGCTCGCCGCGCTCAGCGCCACGTGGACCGGCGGCTCCGCAAATCTCGTCGCAGTCATGCAGGCGACCGACATGCCGCAGAACCTGTTGCCGCCGGTGCTGCTCGCGGATGCTTTGTGTTACTCGCTGTGGGTGCTGGCGCTGCTCTCGACCGGCTCGTTCTCGACTCGTTTCAATCGCTGGACGCGCGCCGCTGGGCGCGCATACCCGGAGCTGACCACGCCGACCGCGCAGCCCGCCGATCCCGGCGGCATCCTGCTGTGGCTTGGACTCGCGCTGTTCGTCGCACTCGGCGTGCGTGGGCTCGCGGTGTCACTGCCGGAGAAAGCGATGCTGACGCCGACTTCGTGGACTGCGCTGCTTGCAACAGTCGCGGGCCTGGTCGTCGCGCGCACGCCGCTGGCGAGAATCCCCGGGCCGGGGCCGCTGGCGAGCGCCTTGCTCGCGATGCTGGTGGCGGCGCTCGGATCGCAAAGCAATTTCCAGGGCATGGCCACGGCGCCGCTGTTCATTCTGTGCGGGCTGCTGGCGCTGGCGATTCACGTCGCGCTGCTGGCGCTCGCTGCGCGCGTGTTTCGCTTCGACTTGTATCTGTGCGGCATTTCGTCGCTGGCGGGGATCGGCGGAGTCGCGTCGGCACCGGTGCTCGCTGCAACCTACACACCGATCCTCGTGCCCATCGCAGTGCTGCTCGCGATGCTCGGGCTGATCCTCGGTACCGGTATCGGCCTGTTCATGGCGCAAGTCCTGCAAGCGCTGGCTCCAGCATGAAGCACTCGATCCTCATCGCAGTCGCGATTCCCTTGCTCGCCGCGTGCGCCGCGACGCCGCGCGAACCGCAGATCCCCGCGCATGGCGTCATCGGTGTAACCGACGCGCAGCTCGATCCGCAGTTCTGGATTCGCCGCAGCTCGAATACCGCCCGCCTGGTGCTCGATGATGCCGCGATCGAAACGCAGAACGCGAAGCTGAAGCAGCTCGATCGCTCGGTACACGACGTGGAGGGGCTGCCGCGCACCTTGTCTGCCACCGACGTGCGCGCCTGGGTCGAGAACCTGTCGGAGCGGCCCGACGACACGATCTACGACGAGCACGGTCGCGCGGTCGAAGCGAGCGTCATCGATGCTCTCATGGCGAACGTGAATGCCGCGGCGATCCCGGCAACGCAGCCGACGCGTTTCGGCATGGTCGTGCGCCGTTCGAGCCTGCGCACGTTTCCCACCGGCATGCGCGTCTTCAGCGAGCCTGACGACGGCACGGACATCGACCGGTTCCAGGAAGACGCGTTGTTCGCGGGCACGCCGCTCGCGATCGTGCACGAGAGCCGCGACGGCGAGTGGTGGTTCGTCGTCAGCCCGCTGTACGCGGCGTGGATCGCCAAGCGCGACGTCGCTGAAGGCATCGCGGACGAGGTCTTCGCGTACGCGCACAAAGAGCCCTACTTCGTCGTGACCGGCTCGCGCGCTCGCACCGTCTTCACGCCGGAGCGACCGGAAGTCTCGGAGCTGCCGCTCGAGATGGGCCAGCGCCTGCCGCTGCTGAGCGATTGGCCCGCCGAAAAGCCTGTGAACGGCCAGCATCCTTACACTTCGTACGTCGTCGAGCTGCCGATGCGCGCGACGGACGGCTCGCTGCACTTCACGCCGGCGCTGCTGCAGAAGACCAACGACGTCGCTGCCGACTACCTGCCGCTCACACGCGCGAACCTGATCCGCCAGAGCTTCAAATTCCTCGGCGAGCGCTACGGCTGGGGTCATTCCTACAATGCACGCGACTGCAGCGGCTTCGTGTCGGAGGTCTACCGCAGCTTCGGCGTGCAGCTGCCGCGGAACACGCGCGACCAGGGCGTCAGCCCGGCGCTGAATCGCATCGCATTCACGGCCGACGACGATCACGCGAAGCGCCTCGCGGTGCTGCGCGACGTGCAGGTGGGAGACCTCGTCTACATTCCGGGCCACGTGATGATGGTGATCGGCCATGACGGCGGCGAGCCGTACGTCATCCACGACACCACCGGCATCACCTACCGCGACCCCGCAGGCGAAATCACCCGCGTGCACCTGAACGGCGTGTCCGTCACGCCGCTCTTACCGTTGCTGGACGGCCAGGCGCAGCAGCCGCGGGTCGACCGCATCTACAGCATCCAACGCATCCGCACCACGAATTAGCCAGAGAGCTCCATGAAAATCACGGATATCCGCTTCGGCATGCTGCGCGTCCCGCTGAAGACGCCGTTCAAGACCGCGCTGCGCACCGTCGACACGATCGAGGACATCATCGTGACGGTGCACACCGACACCGGCCACGTCGGCTACGGCGAAGCGCCGGCCACCGCGGTGATCACCGGCGACACGCACGGCTCGATCATCGAAGCGATCCGCAAGTTCATCTCGCCGCGGCTGATCGGCGAGGACGTCGCCAACCTGAACCGCATCACGCACCTGATCCAGGGCGCGCTCGAGAAGAACTCCAGCGCCAAGGCGGCGGTCGAGATCGCGGTGTACGACCTGTTCGGGCAGCTCTACGAGGCGCCGTTGTACAAAATGCTCGGCGGCGGCGACCCGGTCATCACGACGGACATCACGATCAGCGTCGACTACATCGACAAGATGGTCGCGGACTCGATTGCCGCGGTGGAGCGCGGGTTCGAGTCGCTGAAGATCAAGGTCGGCAAGGACATCGGCGTGGACATCGAGCGCGTCAAGGCGATCTACGCGGCTGTCGAAGGCCGCGCACTGTTGCGGCTCGACGCGAACCAGGGCTGGACCGCGAAGCAAGCGGTGTACGCGCTGCAGACGCTCGAGGACGCGGGCGTGCGCCTGGAGCTGGTGGAGCAGCCGGTGAAGGCGCAGGATCTGGAAGGCATGAAGTACGTCACCGAGCGCGTGCACACGCCGATCATGGCCGACGAAAGCGTGTTCGGCCCGACCGAGGTGATCGAGCTGATCCGCATGCGCGCCGCGGACATCATCAACATCAAGCTCATGAAGACCGGCGGCCTGTCGAACGCCATTCACATCGCGGACATCTGCGGCATGTACCAGATGGAATGCATGATCGGCTGCATGGTGGAGACCAGCGTCAGCGTCTCGGCCGCGGTGCACCTCGCGGTGGCGAAATCCAGCGTGATCACCAAGGTGGACCTGGACGGCCCGTCGCTGTGCCAGTTCAACCCGGTCGTCGGCGGCGTGATCTTCAACGAATCGGAGATCTCCGTGACGCAGGCGCCGGGCCTCGGCATTCGCGAGATCCGCGGCCTCGAAACCCTCGCCGCCGCCTGACGCCATGAGCTCGCTGCTCAAGATCCGCTCGGAGCGCGACCAGATGTCAGCCATCGAGCGCCGCATCGCGGACTTCCTGCTGGAGAACGCGCACCTGCTGCGCGACTACTCGTCGCAGCAGCTGGCGGATGCGCTGCGCATCAGCCAGTCGAGCGTGGTGAAGTTCAGCCAGAAGCTCGGCTTCAAGGGCTACCCGGACCTGAAGTTCTCGGTGGGCGAGGAGATCGCACGCGAGACCGGCAGCAACGGCGCCGCCGCGGCCGAAGCGACCAAGGTCGACCCGCATGCCGCACTGGCCGAGAGCCTGTGGCGCAGCAAGGCGAAGGCAGAAGAAGAGACGCGGCTGATCAACACGCCGGACAAGATCGACGAGATCGCAGCGCTGATCGGCGCGGCCGGCAAAGTGTTCCTGATCGGCTTGGGCGAGGACAGCGTCATCGCGCAGGCGTTCGCGGCAAAGTTGTCGCTGCTCGGGTGCGTCGCGGTGTACCACGCCGATCCGGTGCTGATGAGCTCGAGCATCTCGAGCGTCGCGGCCAAGGACGTGCTGCTGGTTTTCTCTGAGCACGGCAAGCAGCCGACGCTGTACCAGATCTGCCGCCAGTTTCGCGAGCGCCGCGGCAAAGTGGTCTCGGTGACTCGCCACACGGCGAATCCGTTACGCGCGCATGCAGATGCGTCGTTGCTGGTGTCGGGGCACGACGAGCGCTCGCACATCGAGCCGCTGCTGTATCAGTCAGCGCTGCAGCATCTGCTGGATCTGATCTTCGTGCTGTTGTGCGAGGATGGAGCCGGCAGGCTCAAGCAGCTGGACGCGAATCTGGCGCGGGTCCGGCACATCCAGGAGCCGTGAAGAGTCACTCCCTGACCGCTTCGACCACCGGCGTGTACTTCTTGTAGAACTCGCTCTGGCTCAGCAGAAACTTCGCGGCTTCCTGCCGCTGCTTCTCGTCGAGGTCGGGCATCCCCAGCAGCGTATCGGCAGCCTTGCGCAGCGCGGCGACGGCCTGGCGATTGCGCGGGTGGATGTCGTATGCGTCCGCGTAGTTCTCCACCGCGCCGAAGATCGCGTCCGCCTGGTGCTCGCGCTCGTAGAATCCCCAGAAACCGTCGCCGTCGGCCATGAACCTCTTGAAGTCCGCCTGCTTCTGCGCGGGCAGCTCGCTGAACGGAATCGCCGGGCTGGTCTCGACATAGTTCTGATACGACACATACCCCGCGACGAGCGCCAGCACCGCGGCTGTCGCCAGGCTCGCCTTCTGCAGCGCCGTGACGCCGCGGAACAGCTTGAGAAAGTCGGCGGCGTTCTGCGGCCGCTGCTTGCGATCGAACGACAGGCAGCGCTCGATGGCGCGCGCCTCCTTGCGCTTCAGGCCTTTCAGCGCCGCGGGCTTGATGCCGAGCTTGCGTGCGGCCGGCGCGCTATGACGCTGATACGGATGAAAGCCGGTCAGCAGCTCGTAAGCGATGATGCCGAGCGCGTACATGTCGTCCGCGGGATGCGGGTCGACGCCGTCGACCATCTCGTCGGTCGCATATGCTTCGGTGTACGCGCCGAGGCTGCCGGCGTCGAACACGTCGCGCTCTCCTTCGGGAACTGCGCTCGGCACGGCGCGCGCGATGCCGAAGTCGAGGATCTTCGCGGTGCCGTCTTCGCTGATGAAGACGTTGCCGGGCTTGAGGTCCGAGTGGACGATGCCTTTGCGATGCGCGTACGCCAGGCCTTCGGCGATACCGCGAATGATCGGCAGCGCGACGTCGCGTCCGACGCCCTTGCCGCGCGCGTCGCGCGTCAGCGAGTCGAGCGGGCGTCCCTGCAGCAGCTCCATCGTCATGTACACCGCTTCGCCATCGCGGTCGAAGTCGAACACGGTCACGACGTTCGGATGCGCGAGCGTCTGCGCCTTGCGCGCTTCGCGCTGCAAGGCCATGAAAGCCTGCGGATGGCGCTGGAAATCCGAGTTCAGCACCTTCAGCGCGACGCGCGGGTTGGGATCGCGCGCCTCTTCCTTGCGGCGGTCGATCGCGGTGAACACCAGGCCCATGCCGCCCTTGCCGAGAATCTTCTCCAGCACGAAGCGTTTCTTGATGACCGAGCCGGGCTCGAGCGGGCCGTAATGGCCCTCGCCGGCGTCTTCCAGCGAGCCGACCAGGCGGTTCGACAGGACTTGCGTTCCTTCCGGACCGGTCACCGGCGCCGGCAGCGTGGCTGCATACGGAGCTTGCGAGGGCGACTGCAACGTCGCAGCGAAGGCGGCGCCTTCTGCAGGCAACGTGCGGATGGTCGCGTCGGGATCTACGGCTGTGGCAGGTACGGCGGTCGGAGGCACCGCTGTCGCGGGAACGGCAGTGGGTTCGGCCGCACGCAACACCGTCTTTTCCGCTTCCGGCGCTGACGGAGCAGGCGCCGCCGCCGCAGCAGGCCGGACCAGCGTCGCCTGGTGCTGCGGCAAATGCCCGGTCTTTTCTGACGAGTCACCAGTCACTGAGCACCAGTCTCTTCATGTTTGCTATTGCGCTTCGACCACGACGACCGTGACGTTGTCGCGCGCGCCGGCGTTCAACGTCGCGTCGACCAGCGCCCGGGCGCAGTGCTGCACGTCCTCGCCAGCCATCAGCTCGGCGATCAGCGAGTCCGGCAGCTCGCGCGTCAGCCCGTCGGAGCACAGCAGATAGCGATCGCCGAGCCGCACGCGATCGCGACGCACGTCGAGCAGCAGCGTGTCCTCGCCGCCGACGGCGCGGGTGATCGCGTGATCCGCCTCTTCGTTCGGTTGCTGCAGGTTGAGCTCCGACGCCCAGGTGTGATCGGTCGTGAGCTGCGTCAGGCGGCCATGACGAAACCGATAGACGCGGCTGTCGCCCGCCCAGACGACGGCGCACGCGGTGCGCTGGACCACGAAGATCGCGACCGTGCTGCCGCTGACCACGGGGTCGAAGTCGCGAATCGCGGCCTGGTGCAGCCGATGGTTGACTTCGCTCATGCGCAGGCGGATGGCATCGATGGTCGCTTCCAGCGACGTCGTGCTCTCCATGCTCTGCAGCGCTTCGCACACCATGCGGCTCGCGACGTCGCCGTCGCGATAGCCGCCCATGCCGTCGGCGATCCCCCAGACGCCGCGCGCGCCAACCAGCGCGAAGCAGTCCTGATTCTCGGTGCGCACGCGGCCGGTGTCGGTCGCGGCCTCGGCGACGTAGACGGGGTGGATGTCTTCTTCGACCAGAGTGTCTTCGAGCACCACGGTTCCCCCGCTCGGCGGCGTCACTTATCGCGACCGCGCGCCAGTCCTTGCAGGCGTTCGAGTTGTTCTTCGTATGCTTTCGCGAACGCGTCGCCGAACAGCGTGCGGAACGCGCCCTGCGCGTCCTTCGCCAGGTCGGAGTACTTGTCGCGATACAGATCCCAGTAACGCAGTTTCGCCGGCACGCCGATGATCGCGCCTTTCTTGAGCTGCCGGTCGAAGTCCTCCTGCAGGCGGCTCGGATCGAGCTGCGCCAGCATGGATTCGAACGCCAGGCGCATCGCCGAGAGGAATGCGGCCTGGTGATCGCGCACGTCGCGGAATGCGTCCTCCAGCGCCTCGGTCGGCTCGAGGTACGCCTGGTTGCGCTTCACCAGCAGGTTGTGGAAAGCGTCGTCGACGTTCGCGGAGAACTTGAGCGGATTGTTGTTCGCCACCTTGAACGTGGTGCCGCGCACGCGCAGCTCGTCCTTCATGCGCTCGCGACCGCGCAGCACTTCCATCAGACCGCTGACGGCGGCGCGCAGCATCTCGCCGAGCGTCTGCGCCGCTGCGCTGGAAGGATCGAGACCCTCGATACCCGCCGCATTGAGCAGCGCCAGCAGCTCTGCTTGCTCGGCGGAGGACGGCGCTGAGCGAGGCGGTGGAGCGCTCGGCGCTGGCCGCGCCGGGGCGGCTGCATGAGGACGACGAACGCGCGCGCTGGCCGGCGGCGGTCGTCGCGGCTCGGCTTTGGCGCGCTCGCGCGGCGCCGCAACCGGGTGCTCGTCGGCCATCTCGCCGATGCCGAACCATTGCGTACCGGTCGGATGATCTTCGTTCTGGCTCGCGGCAGGCCGCTTCACCATGCTCGCGGTGCGGTCCTCTTCCGGCGCCGGCGGCGGAATCTCGCGCGTCCCGCGGGCGTTGTGCCGCGCCTGCAGCTGCGCGAACGGATCGTTGCGCTTCGCGGCCTCCGGATCCCTGGCGATCGAAACCTTGATCTGGTACGCGTCGATGTACACGACGTCGCCGTCGTGCAGCTGGTGCGCTTCGGTGCGCGAGATCCGGTAGTCCGGCGTGTTGACGAAGACACCGTTGGTGCTGGTGTCCTCGATGAAGTACTTGCCGTTCAGATAGCGGATGAGCGCGTGCCGGCCGGAGACGTACGGATCCGGAAACACCCAGTCGTTGTCCGGCAGGCGGCCGATGGTGCCGCCGATGGCGTTGAAGACCTTGCGGCTGTCCGTGCCGAGGTCCTGCGCCTGCTCGCCGATGACTTCCAGCGTGAGGATCATTGAGTCGGCCCGTACCCGCGAGGCAAACCCGTTGCGGCCTGTGATTATGGAAACAAATGGAGCATCGCAGTATCGGCCAGAGGACCGCAACAATAATGAGTACCATCGCCCACTTCCGGCAGACTTCGGGCCCCAGGACGACGAACGGAGCAGGCACCATGACAGGCGGACGGCGACGACTGACTTTGCACCTTTATGCGGCGGCGGCGGGCTGGCTGGCGAGCATCGCTGCCGGTGTCGCCTGGAGCGCCGAGCCCCAGGTCACGGAGGGATTCGTCAACGCGCCGGTGGCCGAGGTATGGCGCCTGTTCACGACCGCCGAGGGCTACAAGGCAACCGGGGCGGCGCAGGCCGAGGTCGACCTCGCGATCGGCGGCGAGATCCGCAGCCACTACGACGCCAACGGCAAGCTCGGCGACGCCGAGACCATCGTCAACGAGATCCTGGCGTTCGAGCCGCAGCGCATGCTCGCGATCCGCATCAAGCAGGCGCCCGCGAGCTTTCCGCATCGCGATGCCGTCGCCGGCACCTGGACGGTGCTGTACTTCAACCCCGCCGGCGACAACATGACGCACGTGCGCATCGTCGGTCTCGGCTATACCGACTCGCCGGGCTCGCAGGCGATGCGTAAATTCTTCGCCGAGGGCAACCGCTGGACGCTCGATCACATCGCGAAGCCGTACTGGCCGAAGTGCAAGCTGTGCGAGAAGGAATGACCATGGATCGCAAGTACATCGAAGCCGAGCACATCGTCGACCGCTATCTGTCCGGCGACCTGACTGTGCGCGAGGCACGCGAGTTCGAGCAGTACTGCCACGACCATCCGGAAGCGCTGCGGTCGATGCCGATTCCGGTGCGCCTCAAGACGCGCCTCGGGCGGCGCCCGGCGCAGGAGAGCGAGACCGGTACGTTCAAGGCGATTCCTTCCAGCGCCACGCATGCCGCGCTGGACGTCGCCGACGAAGGGTTCGACATCGAGGAAGAGCAGCGTCAGTTCGGCCGCGCGCCCGGCGTCGGCGGCAACCGGGCGGTGTTCGTCGGCCTGGTGCTCGCGTTGATCGCGGCAGTCGCCGGCGTCATCGCCTATGCAGTCCAGGCGAATTCGCTGAGCAAGCAGCTGCGGGCTGCACAGCGTGCGGCGACTGCCGTCCAGATGCAGGCGCCGGGCAGCATTCAGCCGTATCGCGTGCAACCGGTGCGGGGCAAACCGGATCAGCCGACGCTCAACCTGGGCTGGCTGAATCCGCCGCAACTGCTCGAGCTGCACGTCGACGTCACGGAAGGGAAGTACAACCAGTTCCAGATCACGATCGACGAGGCGGAGCGTGGCCGCGTGCTGCAGCTGCGCCGCATCGCGCGCGATTCCAACAAGGAGCTGCGCTTCGCGCTCAACTCGTCGGCATTCGGGCCCGGCGACTTCCTGGTGAAGATCGACGGCTACAACTGGCGCGGCCAGACGGAAGAGATCGGCTGGCTGCGGATCGGCCTGAAGTAGCCCTGCAGCGGCCTAGTTGCCCCGCAGCGTCGCCACCGGCGGATGGTTGACGACCGAGCGCGTCGCGAGCGTGCCGCTCACTCCCACCAGCAATGCACCGGCAGCCAGGCCGATGCCCCAGACCGCGAAGCTGAACGTGTAGTCGAGGTTGAATACCTCGGTCGCGAGAAAGTACCCGGCAGCGGTGGCGCCCACTGCGGCGAGCGTGCCCGACAACAGCCCGAGCGTCGTGAACTCCGCGGCGACGCCTTGCAACACCACGCGGCGGCTCGCGCCCAACGTCCGCAACATCGCACTTTCGTAACGGCGCTCGTCGCGCGTCGCCTGGATCGCAGCGAGCAGAACCGTCACGCCGGCTAGCAGCGTGAACGCGAACACGTACTGCACGGCGAGCGACGCCTTGTCCATCACGCCGCGCACCTGCGTGAGAATCGCGTCCAGATCGATCGATGTGACTTCGGGGAAGCGGCGCGTGAACTCCAGCAGCATGCGCTTCTGCGGCTGCGCGATGTGCACGCTGGTGATGTACGTGCCGGTCGAATCGTCGAGCGTGCCCGGCGAGAACACCATGAAGAAGTTCGGCCGGAACGAATCCCACTGCACCTGGCGGAAGCTCGACACCTGCGCGTCGACGATCTCGCCCGCGACGTCGTACGTCAGCTTGTCGCCGATCTTCAGGCCGAGCGACTGCGCCAGCTCGATCTCCACGGAAACCCGCGGGCCGCCGCCGTCGCCGGCCTTCCACCACTGGCCGGCCACGAGCTTGTTGTCGCGCTGCATGTCCTGCGCCCAGGTCAGGTTGGCCTCGCGCTCGAGAAAATCGCGGCCGCGCTCGCTGGGCGCGCGCAGCTGAGCAACCGGGGTGCCGTTGATCTGCGTCAGGCGCGCGCGAACCATCGGCACCAGCTCCGGCGGTGCGACGGCGTGCTGCGCGAAAAAGTCGCGGACTGCTGCGGTCTGGTCGGGCCGGATGTTGATCATGAAGTGGTTCGGCGCGTCCTCCGGCAGGCTGGCGCGCCACTGGTGCATGAGATCGTTGCGCACTACGGCCAGCAGCAACAGCACCATCAACCCCAGGCCGAATGCGACGATCTGGATGACGCTGTCGCGGCCGCGACGGGCGATGTTCGCCATGCCGTAACGCCACGAGACGCCGACGCTGCCGCGGAACGTGCCGAGGCTTCGCACCAGCAGCCAGCCGGCCGCGATCAGCACGATGAACGTGCCGAGCGTTCCGGCGGAGACGTAGGCGAGCAGTTTCGTGTCGCGCACCAGCCAGTACAGCAAGGCGACCAGGGCGGCGAGCGCGCTGCCGTACACGAACGCGTAGCGCAGCGGCGGCGGCTCGAGATTGCGTCGAAGCACGCGCGCCGGCGGGACTCTGCGCAGTTGCAGGAGCGGCGGCAACGCGAAGCCGATCAGGATGAAGATCGACGTCATCAGGCCGAGCCAGCCTGCGCTCAGCGCCGGGCGCGGCAGCTCGCCGCGCACGAGGTCGCGCAGCAGGAATGCGATTCCTTCCTGCGCCGCGTAGCCGATCAAGGCGCCGAACACACCCGCGATGATCGCGATCGCCAGCAGCTCGAGCACGCTGATCGCCAGCACCAGCCGCTGTGCCGCGCCCATGCTCTTCATCAAGGCGACCGTGTCGAGGTGACGCGCTACATAGCGTCGAGCCGCGATGGCCACTGCGATGGCTGCGAGCAGAATCGTGACCAGCGCCGCGAGGTTCAGGAAGCGGCCGGCGCGATCGACCGCGGAGCGGATCTGCGGGCTCGCCTCCTCGACATCGACGATGCGCTGTCCGGGCCGCTTGCGCGCAGTCAGCTCAACCTTGAAAGCAGCGACTGCCTGCGTTTCGCCGGCGAACAACGCCGCATAACTGATGCGGCTGCCCTGCTGATTCAGCTTCGTCGCCGGCACATCCTCGACGCGCATCAGCAGCGTCGGCGCGAGATCCACGAACTGCGAGCCCTGGTCGGGGCGATAGTCGAGCACCTTGGCGATCGTCAGCTCGGCTTCGCCGACGCGGATGCGATCGCCGACGCGCGCATTCAGCTGGCCGAACAGCCGCGGCTCTAGCCATGCCTCGCCGGGACCGGGCAACTCGGTGACTTCGCGCGCCGGGCCGTACGGCACGTCTGCGACCTTCAGGCGCCCGCGCAGCGGGTAGCGCGCAGAAACAGCGCGAATCGCGGTGAGCGCGCTGTCTTCGCCCTTCAGCACGACGCTGGGGAAGGTCGATACTTCGGCGGTCGCGAGCCCGGCCTTGGCGGCGAGATCGAAGTACTCGCGCTCGATTGGCGAGCGCGATTGCAGCCGCAAATCCGCGGCAAGCACTTCACCGGCCTGCTGATCGACGGCGAGGCTGACGCGGCTCGTAAAGAAGCCCACTGCAGTAAGAGCCGACACCGCGACCAGCAGCGCCAGCATCAGCACGCGCAACTCGCCCGACTTGCCGTCGCGCAAGAGCGCCAGCAACGCCAGTCGCAATGCCTTCGTCACTGCGTCACTCCGTCACCCCGTCACTCACGTCACCAATCTCCCCGCCTCGATCCTGATGATCCTCCCGCACCTCTGCGCAATCGCCTGATCGTGCGTCACCACGACGAGCGTCGTCTGCGCAGCGCGATTCAGCTCGAACAGCAGATCGATGATGCGCTCGCCGGTGGCCGAATCGAGATTGCCGGTCGGCTCGTCGGCGAACAGCACGGCGGGGCGCGTCACGAAGGCGCGCGCAATCGCGACGCGCTGCTGTTCGCCGCCGGAAAGTTGTCGCGGATAGTGCTCGCGGCGCGGCGACAGGTTGACCTGAGCGAGCACCTCGGCGGCTGCGCTGCGCGCGTTCGGCAGGCCGGCCAGCTCCAGCGGCAGCATCACGTTCTCGATGGCCGTCAGCGACGGCACGAGGTGAAAGCTCTGGAAGACGAATCCCACGTGGCGCGCGCGGACTGCCGCCCGGCCGTCCTCGTCCAGCGCAGTCAGCTCGGCGCCGTTGAGCCAGACGCGCCCGTCGCTCGGCTCGTCCAGCCCCGCAAGCAATGCCAGCAGCGTCGATTTACCGGCGCCGGACGCGCCGACGATGGCGACCGTTTCACCGGCGGCGATCTGCAGGTCGACTTCTGCCAGAATGGTCAGCGTTCCTTCCGGGCTGCTAACCTTTTTCGTGACGCTCTCTGCTTTGAGAACTGGTGCCTGGATGTCGATATCGCGTGGGCTCATGTCGCGTTCGCTAGCACGGCTGGCGAAGATTGTCGTGCTGGTCTGGGTAGGACTGGCGGTAGCGCCGTCGGTTCAGGCGAGCCCGGCGCAGCAGCCGGTCATCCTGGTCGTCGGCGACAGCCTCAGCGCGGGCTACGGCGTGGCGGTGGACTCGACCTGGGTCGCATTGCTGCAGAAGCGTCTCGCCGCGCAAGGTTACGGTTACCGCGTAGTGAATGCCAGCGTCAGCGGGGATACCACGGGCGCGGCGCGCACACGCCTGCCGCGCGCGCTGGAGCTGCACCATCCGGCCATCGTCATCCTGGAGCTCGGCGGCAACGACGGCCTGCGCGGCCTGCCGCTGCGCCAGGTGCGCGAGAACTTCCAGTTCCTGATCGAGCGGTCCCGGGCCGCCGGGGCCCAGGTCGTGCTGATCGGCATGCGCATGCCGCCGAACTACGGCGCCGCCTACGCCGAGGGCTTTCATGCACTATATGGCGAGCTGGCGCGCGGCTACGGCACGCCGCTGGTGGGGTTCT
This sequence comes from Steroidobacteraceae bacterium, assembly GCA_035278165.1. Lineage (GTDB taxonomy): Bacteria > Pseudomonadota > Gammaproteobacteria > Steroidobacterales > Steroidobacteraceae > Steroidobacter. The sequence goes on along the minus strand of DATEJG010000074.1, from coordinate 101,897 downwards.
TTCTCGATGGGGTCGCGCTGGACGAGAACCTGATGCAGGCCGACGGCATCCATCCGACGGCCGACGCCCAGCCGCGATTGCTCGACAATCTGTGGCCGGCTCTGCAGCAAGTACTGAAAAAATGAACAAGATCTGGCTGAAGAACTATCCGCCGGGCGTGCCGGCAGAAATCAATCCGAACGAATATTCCTCCCTGACCGACCTGCTCGAAAGCAGCTGCGCGCGGTTCGCGACGCTCGATGCGTACTCGAGCCTCGGCCGCACGATCACGTTCGCCGAGTTCGAGCGCAACGCGCGCGACTTTGCAGCGTGGCTGCAGCAGAGCGCGAAGCTGGAGCGCGGCGACCGGATCGCGATCATGCTGCCCAACGTCCTGCAGTACCCGATCGCGCTGTTCGGCGCGCTGCGCGCCGGGCTCACGGTCGTCAACACCAATCCGCTGTACACCGCGCGCGAGCTGGAGCATCAGCTCACCGACTCGGGCGCGAAGGCGATCGTGATCCTGGAGAACTTCGCGCACACGCTCCAGGAGGTGATCGGGCGCACGCAGCTGAAGCACGTCATCGTCACCGGAGTCGGCGATCAGCTCGGTTGGCCGAAGTCGGCGCTCGTGAACCTGGCGGTACGCCATGTCCGCAAGCAGGTACCGCGCTGGCAATTGCCCGGTGCGCTGCGGTTCAACGCCGTGCTGGAGCAGGGCGCATTCCTGCCGTTCGAGCCCGTTGCCACGACTCACGACGACATCGCGTTCCTGCAGTACACGGGCGGCACGACCGGCGTGGCCAAGGGCGCGATGCTGACCCATCGCAACATGATCGCGAACGTGCTGCAGGCTGCGGCGTGGCTCGGCACGTCGGCGCAGCTGGGCCGGGACACGATCATCACGGCGCTGCCGCTGTACCACATCTTTGCGCTCACCGGGAACTGGATGGTGTTCGTGAAATTCGGTGCGCACAACGTGCTGATCCCGAATGCGCGCGATTTCCCGGCGTTCGTCGCCGAGCTGCGCAAGCACAAGTTCACGTTCATCAGCGGCGTCAACACGCTGTTCAATGCGCTGTTGCACACCCCGGGATTCGCCGAGCTCGACTTCAGCGAGCTGCGCATCACGCTCGGCGGCGGCATGGCCGTGCAACGCTCGGTGGCGGAGCACTGGCAAAAGGTCACGGGCAACGTGCTGACGCAGGCGTGGGGTCTCACCGAAACCTCGCCGGCGGCGACCATCAACCCGTTCGCACTCACCGAGTTCAACGGCTCGATCGGCCTGCCGATCTCCTCCACCGAGATCACGATCCGCGACGACGCCGGCCAGGAGCTCGGCATCGGCGAAGTCGGCGAGATCTGCGTGCGCGGCCCGCAGGTCATGCTCGGCTACTGGCACCGCCCGGACGAGACCGCGCAGGTGATGGTCGGCGACTGGCTGCGCACCGGAGACATCGGGCGCATGGACCCCGGCGGCTTCGTCTACATCGAGGACCGCAAGAAGGACATGATCCTGGTGTCGGGCTTCAACGTGTACCCGAATGAAGTCGAGAGCGTGGTCGCTGCCCATCCGGGCGTGCTGGAAGTTGCGGCGGTGGCGCAGGACGACGAGCGCTCCGGCGAGGCGGTCGCCTTGTTCGTGGTGCGCAAGGATCCGGGCCTGACCGAGCAGCAGCTGATCGAGCACGCCCGCGGCGAGCTGACCGGCTACAAGGTGCCGAAGCACGTGTATTTCAGAACGGAGCTGCCGAAGACGAACGTGGGGAAGATCCTGCGGCGGGCGCTGCGGGATAGTTTGAAGGCTGCAGAAAAGAGTCAGGCTTCAGCCTGACTTCTGACCCTGGTGATACGCGGGGCTGAGCTCGTGCACGGCGGCGATCATCGCGCCGGCGTGCTCGGGATCGATCGCCGGATGAATGCCGTGGCCGAGATTGAAGACGTGCCCGGGGCCGCGGCCATAGCTCTCCAGTACGCGCGCGACTTCGACGCGGATCGTCTGCGGCGAGGCGTACAGACAGTTCGGATCGAGATTCCCCTGTAGCGCGACCCGGTCCTGCACGGCGCGGCGCGCCTCCGCGAGATCGGTAGTCCAGTCGACGCCGAGCGCATCGCAACCGCTGCGCGACATCTCATCGAGCCACGCGCCGCCGCCCTTGGTGAACAGGATGACCGGCACCCGCCGGCCTTCACTCTCGCGCTGCAACCCGGCGACGATCCGCTGCATCGGCTGCAGCGAGAACTCACGATAGCGCTCCGGCGTCAGCACGCCGCCCCACGTATCGAACAGCATGACCGCTTGCGCCCCCGCTGCGATTTGCGCATTGAGATACAGCGTCGTGGCGGTGACCAGCACGTCGAGCAGTGCATGCAGCGTCGCGGGCTCGCCGTACAGCAGCGCCTTGATGCGCGAGAACTCACGCGAGCTGCCGCCTTCGACGACATACGTCGCGACAGTCCACGGACTGCCCGCGAAACCGATCAGCGGCACGCGCCCTCCCAGCTCGCGACGAATCAGGCGCACGGCGTCGATCACGTAGCGCAGCTCCGTGTTCGGATCAGGTACACCGAGACGCATGACATCGCCGCGCGAGCGGACCGGCCGCTCGATGCGCGGCCCCTCGCCAGTCTCGAACTGCAGCCCGAGCCCGAGCGCGTGCGGAATCGTCAGGATGTCGGAGAACAGGATCGCCGCATCGAGCGGATAGCGCGCGAGCGGCTGCAACGTCACCTCGCAGGCGAGCTCCGGCGTCATGCACAGCTCGAGAAAGCTGCCGGCGCGCTCGCGTGTCGCGCGATATTCGGGCAGATAGCGGCCGGCCTGGCGCATCATCCACACCGGCGTGCGCTCGACCGGCTGCCGCAACAGCGCGCGCAACAAGAGGTCGTTCTTCAACTTCGCTTCCCCGGGTCGAACAGGCGCTCGTGCTCGACGATCGCGTAGCGGTCGGTCATGCCGGCGATGTAGTCGGCGACGGCTCGCGCGCGGCCGTTCTCTCCCGATTCCGACTCCATGTCCTTCGCCGCCTGGTGATGCTCGTCGGGCAGCAGCTCGGGCCGGGCGAAGAAGGTGTCGAACATCGAGCGGATGACTGCATGCGCCTTGTTGGTCATGCGCAGCACGCGGTAGTGCCGGTAGACGTGATCGCGCAGGTAATGCTTGAGCTCCAGATGCTCGGCGGCGACGGCTTCGCTGAACTGCACCAGGGCCGCGGATCGAGCACGCACGTCGGCGGCGCTCTGCGGCGCAGCCTCGCTGATCTCTGCCTGCGAGGTTTCGACGAGATCGGTGACCACGTGGTTGATCATGCGTCGCACGACCTCGTGGATCAGCCGGCGATCCTGCAGCTGCGGATACAGGGCGATCACTGCCTCGTACTGGCGCCGGAACAGCGGCACCTGGCGCAACCCGTCGAGGTCGATCAGCCCGGCGCGCAGGCCATCGTCCAGGTCGTGGTTGTTGTAGGCGATCTCGTCCGCGAGGTTGGCGATCTGCGCCTCGAGGGTCGGCTGGCGGCGCTGGATGAACCGCTCGCCGATCTCGCCCAGCTGCCGTGCGTTGTTGAGCGAGCAATGCTTGAGGATGCCCTCGCGCGTCTCGAACGTCAGGTTCAGGCCGGGGAATGCCGCGTAACGCTCCTCGAGCTCGTCGACCACGCGCAGAGACTGCAGGTTGTGCTCGAAGCCGCCGTAGGGCCGCATGCAATCGTTCAGCGCGTCCTGCCCGGCGTGCCCGAACGGCGTGTGGCCGAGGTCGTGCGCGAGGCAGATCGCTTCGGCGAGCGTCTCGTTCAGCCGCAGCGCGCGCGCGATGGTGCGTGCGATCTGCGCGACTTCGATCGAGTGCGTCAGCCGCGTGCGGTACAGGTCGCCTTCGTGGTTGACGAATACCTGCGTCTTGTAGACCAGCCGCCGGAACGCCGTGGAATGGATGATGCGATCGCGGTCGCGCTGATACTCGCCGCGCAACACCGGCGGCGGCTCGACGTGCACGCGGCCGCGCGAAGTGGCCTCGATGGCGGCGTATGGGGCGAGCGATGCGTGATCGGCAGTCATGCGCGCAGGCGAGTATCAGCCGAAATGCGCCCGTAGAGTAGCTTCCAGCGCCGGCTCCGCGTAGTCGTCGACGACGTCCGCGCGGCCGAGCTCGCGCAGCAGGATCAGGCGGATACGCCCGCCCAGTACTTTCTTGTCCATGCCCATCAGCTCCCGGCCGCGCTGCGCGCCGATCTGCGGCGCGGCGACTGGCAGGCCGAGTTTCTCGACCAGGCGCACGACCCGGTCGCGGTCCGCGACCGGCAGCCAGCCCAGGCGCGTCGACATGTCCGTCGCCATGACCATGCCGGCAGCGACGGCCTCGCCGTGCAGCCAGCTGCCGTAGCCTGCTGCTGTCTCGATGGCGTGACCGAACGTGTGGCCGAAATTCAGGATGGCGCGCAGCCCGTGCTCACGCTCGTCTTGTGCGACGACTTCCGCTTTGATCTCGCAGGAACGCCGCACCGCATGAGTCATCGCGCCATCCTCGCGCGCCAGCAGGCTCTCGACGTTCGCTTCGATCCACTGCAGAAACGCGGCGTCGTAGATGAAGCCGTACTTCACGACCTCCGCCAGTCCGGCGCGGTACTCGCGCGACGAAAGTGTCTGCAGCGTGCTCGTGTCGGCCAGCACGCAGCGCGGCTGGTGAAACGCGCCGATCAGGTTCTTGCCGAGCGGATGGTTGACGCCGGTCTTGCCGCCGACGGAAGAATCCACTTGCGCCAGGAGCGTCGTCGGCACCTGCACGTAGTCGATGCCGCGCTGATAGCAGGCCGCGGCGAATCCCACCATATCGCCGATGACGCCGCCGCCGAGTGCGACCGCCGCCGCATCGCGATTCATGCGGCCGGCGACCAGCGCGTCGAGGATGCGCGCGAAGCTGTCGAGCGTCTTGTGCTCCTCGCCATCGGGCAGAACGAGCGTCGCCACGCGCCGGTCCTGCAACGCGCCTTGCAGCCTGGACAAGTACAGCGGCGCGACCGTCTCGTTCGTGACGACCAGCAGATTGCGGGCCGCGATGTGAGTCCGCAGCAGAGCGCCGTCCTGCAGCAGGCCCGGGCCGATCAGGATCGGATAGCTGCGCTCGCCCAGCGCGATGTCGATGCGTTCGTGCACGCCCGTGCTCATGGTGTGGGAAGGCTCCGCAGCTTCTCGAAAATGTCGTCGGCAACCACGCGCACGTGCCGGCCGTCGGTCGCAACGGTGACCGCCGCGATCGACTCGTACAGCGGCGCGCGCACTTCCATCAGCTCACGCAGCTTCGCCTCCGGATCTGCCGTGTACAGCAGCGGGCGCTGGCGACCGTGCCGGGTGCGCTCGAGCTGCTGGCGGATCCCGGTCCGCAGGTAGACGACGCAGCCGCGCGCAGCGAGCCGGTCGCGATTCTCGGGCAGCAGTACCGCGCCGCCGCCGGTGGCGATGATCACGTCGTGCAGCTGCGTCAGCGCGTCGAGCACGTCGCGCTCGCGCTCGCGAAAGCCGCTCTCCCCCTCCTTCTCGAAGATGTAGGGAATGTCGACGCCGGTGCGCCGCTCGATCTCGACATCGCTGTCGTAGAAAGTCAGGTCCAGCAGGCGCGCGAGCTGCTTGCCGACAGCGGTTTTGCCCGAGCCCATGGGCCCGATCAGGAAGACATTGTGCGAGGGGAGCGGGGAATTCATACCGAGCCGGGACTATAGCCGGTGCCCGCGCTTTGCGGGACTGCGACGGCATGCTGCAAACGAAAGCGGCCGCCCGAAGGCGGCCGCGGATTCGTCATCCCGAGCTGGCGGGATCAGTAGAGACTGGAGCCCTCGCGCAGGATTCGCGGGGTCACGAAGATCAACAGCTCGTCCTTGTTGTCGGTCTTCGAAGTCGTCTTGAACAGGTGGCCGAGCACCGGCACGTCGCCGAGCCACGGCACCTTGGTCTCCGCGTCGCGGCGCTCGGTCTCGAGGATGCCGCCGAGCACGACCGTCTGGCCGTCGTTCACCAGCACCTGCGTGACGATCTCGCGCGTGTCGATGCTGGGCACGAAGCCGCCGGTGGCGCTCGCGACCAGCTGGCCCACGCTGTCCTTCGCGACCGTGAGGTCGAGAATGACGCGGTTGTCCGGCGTGATCTGCGGCGTGACCTTGAGCGACAACACGGCCTTCTTGAACTGGGTCGTGGTCGCGCCCGAGGACGAGGACTCCTGGTACGGGATTTCCACGCCCTGCTCGATCGTCGCCTCGCGCTGATTCGCCGTGATCAGGCGCGGCGAGGAGATGATCTCGCCGCGGCCTTCGGCCTGCGCCGCCGACAGCTCGAGGTCGACCAGATAATCGGAGTCGAGCAGCGTCAGCGCCAGCCGGCCCGCCGCATTCGCGACCGGCAGGTTGACCAGGTAACGATTGTTCGCATCCGGATCCAGCTCGAAGCCGCCCAGCTGCGCGTCGCCGATGGTCGGCGTTCCGGCCGGCGGATTGCCGAGCGCCGGGAACGGGCTGATACCGACACCATCGTCGCCACCCGTCAGCGGATTGCCCACGAGCCCGAGCCCGTCCGAGCCGCCTTGCTGGAACGCGGCGTTGGCGCCGAAGCGCACGCCGAGCTCGCGGCTGTAGTCGTCGTTGACGATGACGATGCGCGCCTCGATCAGCACCTGGCGCACCGGGATGTCGAGCGTCGACACCAAGCGGCGGATGTCGGCGAGACGCTCCGAGGTGTCCTGCAGCAGCAGGGTATTGGTGCGCTCGTCGATCGCGACGCTGCCGCGATCAGAGAGGAGCGAGCTCTTGTCGTTGGACTTGATCAGCGCGGCGAGATCGCTTGCCTTCGCATAGTTGATCTGCAAGTACTCGGTGCGCAGCGGAGCCAGCTGCTGCACCTGCTGACGCGCGCTCAGCAGTTCTTTCTCGCGGGCCGCGATCTCCGGCGCCGGCGCCACGAACATGACGTTGCCTTCGCGGCGCATGTCGAGGCCCTTGGTGCGCATCACGATGTCCAGCGCCTGATCCCACGGCACGTTCTGCAGGCGCAGGGTGACGTTGCCGCCGACCGTGTCGCTGATGACCATGTTCTGGCCGCTGGTGTCCGCCAGCAGCTGCAGCACGGCGCGCGTCTCGATGTCCTGGAAGTTCAGCGTCAAGCGCTCGCCGGTGTACTCCTTCTGGTCCTGCAGCTCCGGCGGCAGCTTCACGACCGGCTTGATCTCGATCGTGTAGATGTTGTCGGACTGGTAGGCGAGTTGCTCATAGTCGCCCGAGGCGGCGATGACCAGGCGCGTGCCGTCGGCGACGCGCATGGCGTCGACTGAGCTGACCGGCGTAGCAAAGTCCGTCACGTCGAGGCGCTGCATCAGGTTCTCGGGCAGCCCGGTCTTGGCGAAGTTGACGACGATGCGGCCGCCTTCCTGGCGCAGGTCTGCCGGCACCTTGGAGTCGGTAAGCTCGACGACGATGCGGCCCGAGCCGTCGCTGCCGCGGCGGAAATCGATGTTGCTGACGCTGCGCGTGCCGGAAACCGCGGCCGCGGAGCGCGTCGTTGCGCTGGCTGCAGTGGCCGAGCTGGATGCGGCCGCACCGGTTGCGACCTTCGCGCCGCTGGCGCTGCCGCCGACCGAAACCACGATCGTGTTGCCCTGGACGCGCGTCTCGTACGGCACCAGGTTGTCGACGTTCAGCACGACGCGCGTACGACCGCCCGCCTCGGCAACGTTCACGGTGTCCACCACACCCTGCTTGACGTCGACGCGACGCGACGCCATCGCGACGCTCGTTTCCGGCAGATCGAGCGCAATGCGCGCCGGATTGTCGACGGTGAACGTCAGCGGCGTCGGCGCGTTGTCGCTCAGCCGCAGCGTGAGCTCGACCTTGTTGCCGGCGCCGGTGGTGAAGGTAATGCCTTCCAGGCGGTTGGTGGCCTGGGCGAGCGCCTGCAGCGTCACGCCTGCGAACAGCACTACGCCGATGCCGAGCCGCTGCAGCGACTTCAGCATCGGCCGGATCGGGATGCCGGCGTTGCTCACGGAAGTGCGCTTGGCCGAAGTTGAGGACGACATTTTCGGGTTTCTCCCTGGGATCATTCTGTCAACGCCAGCGCCGCTGGACGCTCGATGTATCCGCCGAGACCGTCGGGGACGATCTCGATGATCGAAATCTTGGTGCTGCTGATGCCGACGATGCGTCCGTCGTTCTGGCCGACGAAGCTGCCGGGCAGCACGCGATGCACCAGCCCGTCCTTGCCCTGCACCAGGCCGTAGTTGCGGCCCTGCAGCTGCAGCGTGCCGACCATGCGCATGGTGTCGAGCGGGAACTGCTCGAGGAACTCGCGCGGCCGCTTGACGTCGGGGCGCACGCCGGCGGCGAGGTCGGTGCGTGCCGGAGCGGTCGGCACGAACGGCGAGCGCATGTTGCTGGCGTTGTAGGCGAACGATTCGTACGGCTTGATTTCCGGCAGCGGCTCGATCGCCTCGCCCGGGCGGCTCTTGATCTCGTCGACCTGCTTGCGCAGCTCGTCCATGCCGCTCGAGCAACCGCTCAGCGACAGCACTGCGAGCGCGGCGGCGGAAATCACGATGGATCTGGTCATAGGGTGACGCTGCTTGGTTGCTGCCGGTTGGGTCAGGTGCCTGGCGGCCGGGCACCCGCCGGGCCTTGCGGCTTGGCTGCGGCCTGCTCGTCCTCGTCGAGATAGCGATAGGTCTTGGCCGTGACGTCGAGCTGCAGCTGATCGCTGCCCGGCGTCTTGCCGACCTGCGTGATCTCCACGTCGTGGAGCGTCACGATGCGCGGCAGCGCCGCGATGCCGCTGACGAACGCGCCGATCGAATGAAAGCTGCCGGTGAGCCGCATCTTGATCGGCAGCTCGGCATAGAAGTCCCGGACGTTCTGCGCGCCCGGCTGGAACAGCTTCTGATCGAGCCCCGCGGCCGTGCCCTGCTGCGAAATGTCGGTGAGCAGGTTGGGCACCTCGGTCTTGTTGGGGAGCTTGCGCAGCATCGCGCCGAACGACTGCTCCATTTCGGCGAGCTGCGCCTTGTAAGCGTCGAGGTTCGCGGCCTTCTTCGCCTTCTGCTCGAGCTGCGACACCAGCGACTGCTCTTCTGCACGCGCCGAATCCAACTCCGGCTTCTTCGGCTTCCACGCCAGGAAGTAGGCCAGCGCCACCACGGCGACGACGAAGATCAGGCCGATCGCGCCGAGCCTGAACGGCAGCGGCCAGCGGCCAGGATCGTTGGGGTCGAGCTCGCGAACCTGGTCGAGGACGCTCATGGATGCGCTCCCGGGCGAGCCGCCCCGGCGCGCGTCGAGGCGACCTGCCCTTCAGCGGCGTTGGCGTTGGGCAGCTGCGGGTTCTCCTGCACGGCGTTCAGCGTGAACTCCGAGCCGCCTTCGCCGGCGCCCTTGGTCTCGAGGATGTCGAGCGACGGATCGGTCAGCCACTCCGAAGCGTCGATGTTGCGCATGTACGAGGCGACGCGCGTGCTCGACTGGGCCAGGCCCTTCAGCTGGAGCCTGCGGTCGGTCTGCTTGAGCGAGGTCAGGTTCACGCCGTCGGGGATCGTGCGCACCAGCTGGTCGAACACGTGCACGATCTCGGGGCGCGACAGCTCGAGCTTCTCGATGACGTCGATGCGCGCCTTGAGCCGGCGCTTCTCTTCTTCCAGCGCCAGGATCTCGGTGATCTGCTTGTCGAGCTTGGCGATCTCGTCCTTCAGGTACTGGTTGCGCTCGCCCTGATTGTCGATTGCCGCGCTCATCTGCAGGTTGACCAGGAACGCGATCACCCCGGCGGCGATCACGGCGCCGAGCGCGCCGACGCCGAACTCCTGGCGCTTGCGCTTGCGCTCGGCCTCGCGCCAGGGGATTAGGTTGATTCTCGGCATGTCAGTCGAAGCTCCGTAGTGCCAGGCCGCAGGCCGTCAGCAGCGCCGTGGCGTCTTTCTTGACCGCCTGCGCCTTGGCCTTCTGACTCACTTTCATCTGTCCGAGCGGATCGCCGCGCTGCGACTCGATGCCGACGCGGCTCTGGATCATCTCGGCGGCGCCGGGGATGTTGGCGCAGCCGCCGCAGATCAGGATCTGCTCCGGCTGCTCCCGGCCCGCGCCCGAGGCGAGGAAGAACTGCAGCGAGCGGCTGACCTGCTGGCACATGTCGTCGATGAACGGCCCGAGCACTTCGGTCTCGTAGTTGCCCGGCAGGCCGCCTTCCTTCTTGGCGCGCCCGGCTTCTTCCATGCTCAGGCCATAGGTGCGCATCACTTCCTCGGTGAGCTGCTGCCCGCCGAAGGCGAAGTCGCGCGTGTAGATGACCTTGAGGTCGCGCAGCACGCTGAAGGTGGTGCTGCTGGCGCCGAAGTCGACCACGGCGATGACGCGGCTCAGGCCGCCGTCCGGCATTTGATGAGTCAACAGGCGGCAGGCGTTCTCGAGCGCGAACGCCTCGACGTCGACGATCTTGGCGGTCAGCCCGGCGGCCGCGCAGGCGGCGACGCGTTGCTCGACGTTCTCGGAGCGCGTGGCCACGAGCAGCACGTCGAGCATGTCGGGATCCTTCTCCGACGGCCCGATGACTTCGAAGTCGAAGCTGACTTCCTCCATCGGGAAGGGGATGTACTGGTCGGCCTGCATCTCGACCTGACCTTCGAGCTCGTTCTCGCTCAGGGTGCGCGGCATCTGGATCACCTTGGTGATCGCCGCGTCGCCGCTGATCGCCACGGCAGCGTCCTTGGCGCGGGCGCCGGAGCGCTTCACCGCGCGCTTGATCGCCTCGCCGACCGCGCTGGCGTCGACGATGGCCTTCTCGTTGATGGAGTTCGGCGGAGTCGCCTCGGCCGCGTACGACTCGACGCGGTACTGGCCGCCGCTCATCGAGAGCTCGATCAGCTTCACCGAGGAAGTGGTGATGTCGAGCCCCAGGAGAGGTCGGGATCTTGCGGTGATGAGCACGCTATTTCCCTTTATGGATCAAATATTTAAGGCGCGATCGGAGATCGGACACGAGACTCGGGCGGCAACTATATACAGCCGGGCGTTAAGTTGAATGTGAGCAGCCTCACGAATTACCGTCGCGGCATTCCCGGATCCCGGGCAGGCCGTATCCTCATGCTAGGCGCGTCGCGCTGGTGCGGATCGCGAACAGGTTGGCTAATCAAGCCCTTATGACGACTCTGCTGTGCCCGATGCGCCGCTAGACAATTCGCCAGGTGGAACGATAATCGACGCCGGACATCGAATCGTGCGCCACTGTAGATGTTCAGGAGCTGTCGCTGCTCCTACCCCCGTCTCGGATTCCGCTCTTATCATCCTCACGCGCGACCAGGCGCGCGCGGACCCGCTGAGCGCCGGTTACTATGCATTTGGCCCCGTGCTGAAGCAAGGGTAAAGCAAGGACTTAGGATTTTTTGTTGTGATGCGACGTTACCTCTCGTCCCCGCCCCGGGTCCTGCTCGCACTGGGCATTGTCGCGGTCGGCGGACTGATGATCGCGCTGCTCGGCGCCTACCAGTACCTGCACCCCTCGTTGCCGGACGTCACCACCATCAAGGACATCCGGTTGCGGGTGCCGCTGCGGGTCTACACGCGCGACGGCAAGCTGATCGCGCAGTTCGGCGAGGAACGGCGCATCCCGCTCGGCTTCGACGCGATCCCGAACCAGCTGATCCATGCGGTGCTCGCCGCGGAAGACGACAACTTCTTCCAGCACGGCGGCGTCGATTACCCCGGGCTGATCCGCGCCACGGCGCGGCACCTGCTGTCGGGCGAGAAATCGGAAGGCGGCAGCACGATCACGATGCAGCTCGCGCGCGGCCTGTTCCTCAGTCCCGAGAAGAGCTATCGGCGCAAGCTGATCGAGATCTTCACGACCTTCCGCATCGAGCAGGAGCTGACCAAGCAGGAGATCCTGGCGCTGTACCTCAACAAGATGTTCCTCGGCCAGCGCGCCTACGGCGTCGGCGCGGCGGCGGAGGTGTACTTCGGCAAGACGGTCGATCAGCTGACGCTGCCGGAGCTCGCGCTCATCGCCGGCACGTTCCGCCTGCCGTCGCGCGACAACCCGGTCGCGAACGCCGACTTCGCCAAGCAGCGGCGCGCCTACGTGTTGCGGCGGATGCGCGAGAAGGAATTCATCACGCAGGACGAGTACGACATCGCGTTGAACGCGCCGGTGGAATCGCGACTGCATGGTCCGGCCGTCGAGGTCGACGCGCCGTATGTCGCCGAGATGGCGCGCGTCGAAATGTTCAATCGCCTCGGAGTGGAGGCATACACCGCCGGCTACGAAGCAGTCACCACGCTCGACAGTCGCTTGCAAGGCGCAGCGGTGCGGGCCTTGCGTGCCGGCCTGATCGAATATGACCAGCGTCACGGCTACCGCGGGCCGGCAGGTCGCGTGACGCTGCCGGCCGGCGCGCGTGACAAGGAGATGTCGCAGGCGCTCGACGAGTATTCGCCGCGCGGCGGGCTCGTGCCCGCGCTGGTTCTCTCGGTCGACGAAAAGAGCGCCGTCGCGTACACGCGCGCCAACGGTCGCATCAGTCTCGCCTGGCCAGCGATCAGCTGGGCGCGCGCGCCGCTGCCGGATGGCAGCGTCGGGCCGCAGCTGCAGCGAGCCGCGGACGTGCTTGCCCCGAACGACGTCATCTACGTAGCGCAGGAATTGTCCGGCAACTGGCGCATGGTGCAGGTCCCGGAGATCCAGGGTGCGCTCGTCGCCGTCGATCCGCAGGACGGTGCGGTCGCGGCGCTCACCGGCGGCTTCGATTATTTTGCGAGCAACTACAACCGCGCAGTGCAGGCGAAGCGTCAGCCCGGCTCGGCGTTCAAGCCGTTCCTCTACTCCGCGGCGCTCGAGCAGGGCTTCACTCCGGCGAGCATGATCAACGACGCGCCGCTGGTGATCGAGGACCCGACGCTCGAAGGCAGCTGGCGGCCGCAGAACGTCACGCGCGAATTCCGCGGACCGATGCGACTGCGCGAAGCGCTGGTGCGCTCGCGCAATCTGGTCTCGATCCGCATCATGAATTCGCTCGGCCCGGCGTACGCCACGCAGTACATCGAGCGCTTCGGCTTTCCGCAAGACAGCCTGCCGCGCAACCTGTCGCTCGCGCTCGGCACGGCAGCAGTGTCGCCGCTGGAGATGGCAGGCGCGTACGCGATCTTCGCCAACGGCGGCTTCAAGGTCGACCCGTACTACCTCGATCGCATCATCAGCCCCGATGGCAAAGTCGTTTACGCGGCGCAGCCGCGCTACGCGTGCCCCGAATGCGCGCAGCAACCGCCGGCGAGTGGCGCAGCGACGCAGGGCGAAGGAGGCGGCGGCGAGGCGCCGATCCGCGCACCGTCCACCGATGAGACGAAATGGGGCGGCCTCACCTACCTGCAGGACGAGGAGCTGGCGCCGCCTGCGATCTCGCCGCAGAACGATTTCCTGATGACGGACATGATGAGCGACGTCATCCGCCGCGGCACTGCGACGCGCGCGCTGGCGCTGAAGCGCGGCGATCTCGCCGGCAAGACCGGCACCACCAACGACCGGCGCGACACCTGGTTCTGCGGCTTCAACGCCGGGCTGGTCGCGACCGCGTGGGTCGGCTTCGACCAGGAGCGCTCGCTCGGCCCGGGCGAAGAAGGCGGCCGCACCGCGCTGCCGATGTGGGTATATTTCATGGCGGAAGCGCTCAAGGGCGTGCCGGAGCAGCGCCGGGCGGCGCCGCCGGGGCTGGTGTCGATGCGCATCTCGGCAGACACGGGGCTCGCCGCGCGGCCGGGCGAGCCGAACGCGATCTTCGAGACTTTCATGGCCGGCCATCTGCCCGCCGAGCCCGCGCTCGACAGCGCGCTGGGCGAGGCGCAGAACGGCTCGGAACCAGAGAAGCAGGGCGACGACACGCTGTTCTGACAGATTGACGACCCGGTTGATGACGAAACGAAGCAATCCGCGAGCGGAGCAATTGAGAGCCGCGCTGGCGCAGGAAGCGGCCCGCATCATGTCCGAGCAGGGAATCGACGACTACGGCCTCGCCAAACGCAAGGCCGCCGAGCGCTTCGGCGCGACGGACATCGCGGTACTGCCGAAGAACACGGAGATCGAGGCCGCGCTCGCCGCTCATCACCGGCTGTTCGAGGCGCATACGCACTCGACGACGCTGAGCACGCTGCGCCGCACGGCGCTGCAGGCGATGCGCCTGCTGCAGCGATTCGAGCCGCGCCTGGTCGGGCCGGTGCTCAGCGGTACGGCATCCGCGCACTCCGAGGTCAACCTGCACTTGTTCGCCGAAGGGCCCGAGCCGGTCGCGCTGCACCTGATGGAGCGCGGCATCCCGCACCGCATGGGCGAGCGGCGGCTGCGCTACGAGCCGAACCGCCTGGTCGCGTACCCGGTGGTGCACTTCGTCGCCGGCGACAAGGAGATCGACGCGGTCGTGTTTCCGATCGACGGCATCCGCCAGTCGCCCGCGAGCCCGGTCGACGGCAGGCCGATGAAGCGCGCGGATGCGGCGGAGATCGAAGCGATGCTGGAGCAGAATGAGTCAGGCTGAAGCCTGACTCCCTACCTCTTGGTGATTTCCACGTAGTCGCGCTTCGCCGGCCCCGTGTACAGCTGGCGCGGGCGGCCGATCTTCATCTGCGGATCGGCGATCATCTCCTGCCAGTGCGCGACCCAGCCGACCGTGCGCGCGATCGCGAACATCACGGTGAACATCGACTGCGGAATGCCGATCGCGCTGTAGATGATGCCGGAATAGAAATCCACGTTCGGATACAGCTTGCGCTCGACGAAGTACTCGTCCTTGAGCGCGATCTCCTCCAGCTTCAGCGCCAGCTCGAACAGCGGGTTGTCGGACTTGCCGAGCTTCGCCAGCACCTTGTGGCACATCGCGCGGATGATCGTCGCGCGCGGATCGAAGTTCTTGTAGACGCGGTGGCCGAAGCCCATCAGCCGGAAGTTGTCGTTCTTGTCCTTGGCCTTCGCCAGGTACTTCGGCACGTTCTCGACCGTGCCGATCTGCTCCAGCATCGCCAGCACCGCTTCGTTCGCGCCGCCATGCGCGGGACCCCACAGCGCCGAGATGCCCGAGGAGATCGCCGCATAGGGATTCGCGCCGGTGCTGCCGGCAAGGCGCACCGTCGAGGTGCTGGCGTTCTGCTCGTGATCTGCGTGCAGAATGAAGAGCAGGTCGAGCGCCTGCGCCGTCACCGGATCGACCCGGTACGACTCGCACGGCACCGCGAAGAACATGTGCAGCAGGTTCGAGCAGTAGTCGAGATCGTTGCGCGGGTAGATGAACGGCTGGCCGAGCGAGTGCTTGTAGGCCGCGGCGGCGATCGTCGGGATCTTGGCGATGATGCGATGGGCGAAGATCTCGCGATGGCGCGGGTTATGGATGTCCATCGAGTCGTGATAGAAGGCCGCCATCGAGGCGACCACGCCCGACAGCATCGCCATCGGGTGCGCGTTGTACTGGAAGCCGTTGAAGAATCGCAGCAGCGATTCGTTGATCATCGTGTGGTACTGGACGGCGTGCGTGAACTCCGCCAGCTGCTCGCCGGTCGGCAGCTCGCCGTTGATCAGCAGGTAGGCGATCTCCAGGAAATTGCTCTTCTCCGCCAGCTGCTCGATCGGGATGCCGCGATGCAGGAGCACGCCCTGATCGCCGTCGATGAAGGTGATGCGGCTCTCGCACGCGGCAGTGGCCATGAAGCCGGGGTCGAAGGTGTACACGCCAAGGTCGCGGGTCAGGTTCGCGATGTTCAGCACATCCGGGCCGAGCGTCCCGCTCTTGATCTCGGCGGTCGACTTCTTGCCGGTCGCAAGGTTGGTCAGCTCAAATTTCTTCTCGGCCATGTCTGATGTCTCACTGCTTTTTGCAGGCGCAAAATCGGCCGCGCAGACTTACACGAGCGCGCCACTGCAAGCAAGAAGGCGGGCTTATTCGACTATCTTGATCAGCTGACCCGGCTTCGGCTCCTTGTCCGGGTACAGATCGTTCAACAGACGCAGCTGCTGCTCGGCGTATTTCGGCAGCGGCGACTGCTTCGCCAGGTCGGCCATGCGGGTGTTCTCGTCGGCGCGGATGATCTTGATCTTGTACGGCTCGGCCTGCGCGAACTCGTTCTGCTTGAGGCGCCGGAAGGTCTTGATCGTCGACATGAACAGCGGATCCGCGGACGGCGCGCCGGCCGAGCCCTTGCTCGCCGCGGCGAATACGTATGCGAGATTGTTGTAATAGATCACCGCATAGCGCGCCGGCACGACGCCGAAATCGGTGCGCGCCGAGCGCACGATCGTCGTGTAACCCTGCAAGCCGTTCACTTCCAGCGGCTCGGCCTGCCCGGCGCTGTACTGCGCGAGCATGCGCGACAGGTATTCGCGCGGCCCGGTGTTCGGCGGCGGCGCCTGCGTCTGCATCTGGATGATGTTTTCCTTGTTCGGCGACATCGCGATCAGGCGGTCGGCGCGGTTCTCGACGTGCCAGCCGGTCGGGAACACCATCGTCAGGCCGAGATTCGCGTGATAGAAGCGGTTGCCCTTGAGCACGCCCTGCGCGCGGCTCGTACCCATCGGCAGGCCCTCGATCGTGCGCAGGTACTTGTCGCGCTCCGGGTCGCGCGCGTCGGCGGCACCCTTCAGCTTCGAGGCGGCATCCACCACTTCGTGCAGACGCGAGTCGTTGTCGGGATGGGTCGCGAACACGCCGTGATAGACATGCGGCTGGCGCTTCTCCTCGCGCGCGCGCTGGATCTCCAGCAGCTCCTGGTTCTTCAGCAGGCGCACGACATCCACCATGTGGCCCGGCGAGTAGCCGGTCTTCACCAGATACTCCGCGCCGAGCCGGTCGGCTTCGAGCTCCTGATCGCGGCCGTAGCCGCTGACCAATGCCGCGCCGGCGTAGTTGGCGAGACCCGCCAGGTCGGCGCTGCCGGTGAAAATGCCGACCGCGGCTGCGCCGATACCCGCGAGCGTCGACTTGCTCTGCTGGCGCACCGGATGGCGCGCGCACACGTGGCCGATCTCGTGACCGAGCACGGCCTCGAGCTCTGCCTCGTTGTTGAGGTAGTTCATGATGCCGCGCGTGATGTACACGTAGCCGCCGCCGGTCGTGAAGGCGTTGATCTCCTCGCTGTCGAGCACGGTGAACGTGTACTGCAGGTCCGGACGCTGACTCACCTTGGCGGCGCGCTGGCCGACCTCGTTGACGTACTGCGCGATCTGCGTGTCTTCGTACACGCCGCCGAACTGCTGCAACAGCAGCGGATGGACTTCCTTGGAGCGCTGGATCTCGCCGGCCTCGCTCTGGAACACGAGGTCGGGCGTGCCGGTGACGGGATTGGTGGCGCAACCCGCCAGCACAGCGGCGCCGAGCGGCGCGAGCAGGGCGAGTCGGGCAAAAGCCGCTCTGACGAACTTCTTGCAAGGCATGGCGAGCCCCAGTCCGGGTGGGAATCGAAAGCTAACCCCGCGGTCGCGCGGGCCACAAGTTTGGAGCAGCCGGCTGAGCGCCGAGTTCAGTCGCGCAAGCCCAGCGTCACCTTGAGCGCGGGACCATGAATGGAGAATGAAAAGGGGCGCCGCAGCGCCCCTTTCGCAACCCAAGGCCCTGGCAACGCAGGGCCCGCGCCGGCCCGCCTCAGCGGGCGTACTTCTTGCGGAACTTGTCGACCCGGCCGCCGGTGTCGACGATCTTCTGCTTGCCCGTATAGAAGGGATGGCAGTTCGAGCACACTTCGATCTGCAGATCGTGGCCGAGCGTCGACCGCGTGTGGAACGTGTTGCCACAGCTGCAGGTCACGGTGATCTCTTTGTACTCAGGATGGATTGCGTCTTTCATGGCTGTTGGCGCCTTGCGCCGCCCGAACGAAAAAGGCGCGCAGTGTAGCGACGCGAGGGGGCCGTCGCAAGAAAAAATCTGCCGGCAAGGTCTTTCGCTGCCGGCCGGTCGCCGCACCGGGTAATCCCTGCCCGGTTATCCACAAAAGGTGTGGATAAGTGTGTGGATGAAGCAGGTGCGCCGCCCGGTCGCAGCTTACAAAAATGTGACATCGTCAAATTGCTCACTTTTTCACCACCTATTTTTGCCTTGTGCGCTCAACGACTTGCGAGTGGCTGCTGAGATGCAGCCTTGAAAAGAGTCATCAACGCACAGGCGCTTTGCAACTGCTGCAACTGTGTGCATAACCCCTCTGCGCGCAAGCTGCGCAGGAGTGGCCGTCGCCGGGAAAATTTGTGCGCCCGTTCACCAACTTGCACGCGGGCACGGCAACACCTGCGGGAACTTCTACTACGCGGCGGTAGTTACACCCGACCGCCGCCGTTGCGGTGGCTCGGGCAGGAACAGCGCCTGGAGGTCATTGAGGAAGCGCTGCCCGAGCTCCGTCACCCGCCACTTTCCCGCCGCCGGCGAATCGAGCAGACCTTTGCGCCGGGCCTCGCCGATCATGGGGGCGATCGTCGCGAATTCGAGCCCGGTGCCCGCCTCGAACTCGGCTTCGCTGAAAGCGTCCGTCAGGCGCAGCACGTTGAGCATGAACTCGAACGGCAGCTCGGCGGCTGCGACCGTGAACCGGTCGCTGATGCGCTCAGTTGCAGAGCGCCGCATGAACTCACGCGGCTGCTTGACGCGAGCAGTGCGAACGACTGAAGGCTGAAGCTCATCGCCGCTCGCGCGCGAAGTCAGCTTGCCGTGCGCGCCGGCGCCCACGCCGATGTAGTCGCCGAATCGCCAGTAGTTGAGATTGTGGCGGCTGCGCCGACCGGCAAGCGCGTACGCCGAAACTTCGTAGTGCTCATAGCCGTGCGCGGCGAGATGTTCCTGACAAGCCTGCTGCATCTGCCAGATCACTTCCGAGTCCGGCAGCGGCGGCGGCCGATGGTAGAACACGGTGCCCGGCTCCAGCGTCAGCTGATAGTGCGAGATGTGCGGCGGCTCGAGCGCGAGCGCGGCGTCCAGATCCGCGCGCGCCTGTTCGAGCGTCTGCGCGGGCAAGCCGTACATCAGATCGAGATTGAAGTTTGCGAGGCCGGCGCGGCCAATTTCTTCGACTGCGCGCCCGATGTCGCCACTGCCGTGGATGCGGCCCAGCGTGTGCAAATGCTCGGCGTTGAACGTCTGCGCGCCAAGCGACACGCGATTGACGCCGGCATCGCGATAGCCGCTGAAACGGCCGTGCTCGATCGTGCCGGGATTGGCCTCGAGCGTGATCTCGGCATCGGGCGCAAACGGCACCAGCGAGCGCGCGGCTTCGAGAAAGCGGCCGATCTGGTCCGGCGCGAACAGGCTCGGCGTGCCACCGCCGAAGAACACCGCGACGCAGGCGCGGCCCTGCGCCGCCGGTGCGTCGA
Source organism: Steroidobacteraceae bacterium (assembly GCA_035278165.1). GTDB lineage: Bacteria > Pseudomonadota > Gammaproteobacteria > Steroidobacterales > Steroidobacteraceae > Steroidobacter. The sequence goes on along the minus strand of DATEJG010000074.1, from coordinate 82,577 downwards.
TCGCGAGATCCTCGATCAGCGCATCTACGTACGCTTGCTGCGGGATGGCTTCGGGCGCGGCGTGCGAGTTGAAGTCGCAGTACGGACACTTGCGCACGCACCATGGCATGTGCACGTACAGCGAGAGCGGTGGAAGATTCGAGGGCATCGCAGTGAACGGCGACTAGCGACCGGTCACTTCCAGCTCGAGCTGCGCGACCAGTCCGCGCAACGCCTGCCCGCGATGGCTCAGCAGATTTTTCTCGGCGGCCGGCAGCTCTGCGACGGTGACCGCGCGCTCAGCCAGCTCGAATATCGGGTCGTACCCGAACCCGCCGCTGCCGCGCGGCGCCTCGGTGATGCGCCCTTCCCACGTCGCCTGGCTGAGCAGCGGGAACGGATCGTGTTCCCAGCGCATGTACGTGAGCGCGCAGCAATAGCGCCCGGTGCGTTCGGCTGCAGGCCGTCCGGCCAGCGCCGCGAGCAGCTTGCGAAGATTGTCCTCGTCGCTCGCCTGCTCGCCCGCGTAGCGCGCGGAATAGATGCCGGGCGCACCGTGCAGCACGTCGACTTCCAGCCCGGAATCGTCGGCAATCGCCGGCAGCTGCGCCAGCTTGGCGGCGTGGCGCGCCTTGATGATCGCGTTCTCGATGAACGTCAGGCCGGTCTCGGGCACCGCTTCGCGCGTGAACTGCGACAGCGGCACGACTTCGATCGCGAGCGGCTCGAGCATCGCCCGCAGCTCCTGCACCTTGCCGGGATTGCCGGTCGCGAGAACGACGCGCATGAGCGGGTCAGTCGGCGTGCAGCGCTTCGAGCTGCCGCGCCAGCAGCTGGCCGATGCCGTTCGCTGCAAGATTCAGCAGCTCATCGAGCTCGTGCCGGCGCAGCGCGTGACCCTCGGCAGTGCCCTGCACTTCGATGAAGCCGCCGCCGTTGTTCATCACCACGTTCATGTCGGTCTCGGCGTCCGAGTCCTCGGCGTAGTCGAGATCGAGCACCGGCACGCCCGACCAGATGCCGACCGACACCGCCGCGACCTGGCCATGGATCGGGCTCTCGCGCAGCGCGCCTTTGCGCACGAGCGAGTCGAGCGCGTCGACCAGCGCGACGTAGCCGCCAGTGATCGACGCAGTGCGCGTGCCGCCATCCGCTTGCAGCACGTCGCAATCGATCGTGACGCTGCGCTCGCCGAGCGCCTTGAGATCGACGACGGCGCGCAGGGAGCGGCCGATGAGCCGCTGGATTTCGAGCGTGCGCCCGCCCTGCTTGCCCGTGGCTGCCTCGCGCTTGCTGCGCGTGTGCGTCGAGCGCGGCAGCATGCCGTACTCGGCGGTTATCCAGCCGCGACCGGTATTGCGGAGGAACGACGGCACGCCGTCGTCGACCGAAGCCGTGCACAGCACGCGCGTGTCGCCGAACTCGACGAGCACGGAGCCTTCGGCATGACGGGTGAACCGGCGCGTGATGCGCACGGGCCGCAGCTCGTCCGGCGCGCGGCCGCTGGGTCTCGCTTTCATGGACCGGAATCTTACCCGTGCCAGCGCAGGACGGCGGCAGTGCTGTTGTCGCTGAATGGCGCGGAAGCCTGCACGGCGCGGCGGCCGAGTGCTTCCAGCCAGGCGCGCAGCTCCTGGTTGTCGTCGCGGAAGAAGCCGGCGATGTCGCTGTCGCGCAGATTGGCCCAGATACCGTCCGTGCACAGCAGGAGAACGTCCCCCGGCTGCAGGACGTGCCGGCCGCTCACGGTCATCTCGGGAATCGCCGGATCGCCGCCGAGGCAGCACTCGACGAAATTGCGCATCGGATGAGTCGGCAATTCTTCCTCGGTGATCTTGCCCTCGCGCAGCAGCAGCTCGACGTGGCTGTGATCGCGGGTGCGCTCGACGATCTTGCCCTGGCGCAGGTGATACACGCGGCTGTCGCCGATGTGCGCCCAGAACGCGGCGCCGTCCTGCACCAGGCAGACGGCAGTGGTGGCACGAGGCCGCGTGTCGATTGCCTGCCCGTTGCCGAGCTTGGCGACCTCGTCGTGCGCCCGGGACAGCGCCAGGTGCAGGAACCCGAGCGGATCGAACATCGGCAGCGAGGTCTGGCGGAACGATTCGAGCAGGCTCTTGAGCGCGGTGTCCGCGGCACGGCTGCCGTCGGAATGTCCGCCCATCCCATCGATCACGACCAGCAGCGCCGCCTGCTCGGCGGCGGATACCGTGACACGGTCCTGATTGTCTTCGCGGTCCCCGACCAGACTCAGGTCTGCATACTCGATCCGCAAGCGGGCTCCGGCCGTGAGGGCTGTAGGCTGCTACACTGCCACGCCCCGGCGAGCGGGGCGGGCGCGGCGCTTTATATCACCGCGCGCTACACCCGTGTAAGACAGCGTTTGCCTTAATCGGAAGTCAATGATCCGGAGCATGACAGGGTTCGCGCGGCGCGAGCGCCAGGGGCCGTGGGGCACTCTGGTCTGCGAGCTGCGCACGGTGAATCACCGCTACCTCGAGGTCTCGCTGCGCCTGCCGGAAGAGCTGAAGGCGCTCGACAACGAAGCGCGGCAGACGATCGCCGCGGCGCTTCGCCGCGGCAAGGTGGACGCGAGCCTGTACCTGAAATCCGCCAGCGGCGTGCAGCGCACGCTGGAGCTGGACGACGCGCTGCTCGAAGAAGTGCTCGCGCGCGTCGCACAGGTGCGCGCGCGGCTGCCGCAGACTGCGCCCGTGAGCCCGCTGGAATTGCTGCGCTGGCCCGGTGTGGTGCGCGAAGCGGAGCTGGACGCGAAGCCCGTGCTGGTGGCGGCGCTGGAAGTATTGCGCGAGGCGCTGACGGAGCTGAACGAGACGCGTCATCGCGAAGGCCAGCGCATCCGCGAGCTGCTGCTGGCACGTTGCGCGTCGATGCGCGCGTACGTGCAGGTGGTCAAGGTGCGCTTGCCCGACGTCGCGCAGCGCCTGCGCGAGCGCATCGTCGAGCGCATCACGCAGCTCGGCGTCGCGCCCGATACCGAGCGGCTCGATCAGGAGCTGGTCCTGTACGCGCACAAGATGGATGTCGACGAGGAAATGGAGCGGCTCGCCGGACATCTCGACGAGGTCGCCGCCGTGCTCGATTCCTCGGAGCCCGCGGGGCGGCGGCTCGACTTCCTGATGCAGGAGCTCAACCGCGAGGCCAACACGCTCTCCAGCAAATCGCAGGACAGCGAGACCACGCGCGCGGCCGTCGACATGAAAGTCGCGATCGAGCAGATGCGCGAGCAGGTGCAGAACGTCGAGTAGCAGATGGCGACTCGTGGGAAGCTATTCGTGATCGCCGCGCCCTCGGGCGCCGGCAAGACTTCGCTGGTGCGGGCGCTGCTGCAGCGGCGCCCGGCGCTGCATTTCTCCGTCTCGCACACCACGCGTAAGCAGCGGCCGAACGAGCGGCACAGCCACGACTACTTCTTCGTCGACAAGCCCGAGTTCGAGCGCATGGTCGCCGCCCGGGAATTTCTCGAGCATGCCCGCGTGTTCGACAACTACTACGGCACCTCGCGCGCGCAGGTCGAGCAGCGGCTGGAGCAGGGACAGGACGTGCTGCTGGAGATCGACTGGCAAGGCGCGCAGCAGATCCGCCGTGCGCTGCCCGAATGCCGCACGATCTTCGTGCTGCCGCCGTCGCGCACCGCGCTGGAGCAGCGGCTGCGCGGTCGCGGCACCGACAGCGACGAGGTGATTGCGCGCCGGTTGCGCGATTCGCTCGCGGACCTGTCGCACTGGAACGAGTTCGACTATGTCGTGGTCAATGACGACTTCGAGCACGCCGCCGCCGACCTGGAGGCGATCGTGACCGGCCACGGCGAGCGCCTGCGGCGCGACCGTGCCGAGCTGCAGGAACTGCTCGCCAGGCTTCTGGCTTAAAGACGACATAAGGAAGGCATCATGAAGATTCCCGCTTTCATCCTCGCCGGCATCGTGACCGGCTTGCTGCTCGGCGGCGCCGGCGCGCACGCTCAACAGGCGGAGCAGCCGCGCACGGTCGGCGTCAGCGGCCAGGGCGAAGTGCGGGCGGAGCCGGACCGCGCGACGGTCACGCTCGGCGTAGAGTCGCGCAAACCGAAGCTGGACGACGCGCGCGCCGAGGTCGCAAAAACGGTGGACGCAGTGCTCAAGCTCACCCGGGATCTGAAAGTGGATCAGAAGCTGGTGCGGGCCACGCGCGTCAACGTGCAGCCGGAGTACAACTGGAGCCAGCAGGCGAACGAGCGCAACCTCATCGGCTACTACGTCTCGCGCCAGGTCGAAGTCGAGCTGCACGACCTGGAAAAACTCGGCCAGCTGCTGGAACGCGCAACCGACCTGGGAGTCAATCAGATGGGCGACCCGCGACTGGACTCCAGCAAGCGCTCGGACCTGGTGCGCGAAGCGCTGGCCAAGGCGGTGGCCGATGCGCGTCAGAACGCCGAGGTCATCGCCAAGGCGGCCGGGGCCCGGCTCGGCGCGGCGCGCACGATCAACGCGAACACGGAGTTCACGCCGCCGCCGATGCCGATGGTGCGCGCGATGGCGATGGAAGCGAAAGCCGCGCCGGCGGCGCCGTATCAGAGCGGCGAGATGACCTTCAACGCGACAGTCAACGTGCAGTACGACCTGATCCCGCAATGAGCGTCTCATGAGCATCTCGCGAATCGCACGCGGCGGCGCACTGGCGGCCTGGTGGCTGACGGCGAGCCTCGCGCAGGCGATCGAGGCTCCCAAGCAGCAGCCCCCGCCGGAGCAGCCGGCTGAAAAGCCGGCGCCGGATCTCGACATCAAGCCGAGTGACGAGCGCGCCTTCTACGAGAAGGTGCAGCGCGTAACCCACTACCGCGCGTTGCGCGGCTTGGACGTTCCCGCCGAAGTGCTCACGGCGCTCTCGCGCGGCGAGGCCGACGTTGCGGTCGCGGCACTCAGCAAGACCGCGAGCCAGGGCGACAACGAAGCCAACATCGCGCTGGTGCACGTTCAGCATTGGTGCGCCTCCGTGCAGCAGCAACGCACCGGCGACCCGAAAGCGCAGATCGCCAAGCTCGTCGAAAACCAACCGCCGCAGCGCGCTGCGCGGGTTGCGGGCATCATCTACGCCGAGCTCGAGTATGTGCAGCGTGCACGCGCCAGTTGCGGCAAGGCGCGCTTCGACTACACCGGCATCGAGCAACGCTTGCGTGGAGCGGCGGCAGCAGGCGATGCCGCGAGCGCCACCGAGCTAGCACAATTCCTGCGCGACCCGGCGCAGCGCGAAGCGATGTTGCAGAGCGCTGTGAAGAAGAACTATCCGCCGGCCGTGTACAAGGTCGCCACGAACTTGCTGATCGCCGTGCAGCGTGGCCAGACGACCGAGAACGTCAGCCAGATCCGCGAGCTGCTGAAAATCGCCGGCCGCACGATCCCGCGGGCGAAGCTCGATCTCGCCAACTGCATGGCGGTCGGCTGCGACGGTCATCCTGCAGACGCGCTCACTGCGCGCGCCTTCGGCATCGACGCCGCACGCGACGGCGAGCCGACAGCATTCGTGTCGATGGTGCGCATGCCGTGGGGCGCGCGCATGCAGCGGTCGCAATTGCTCGCGTGGCAATACTTCGGCGATCGGCTGAACGAGGGCGGTTGCATGGGCGATGCGTACGTCCCCACTGCCCTCGCATTCGGTCAGACGATAGGAATGCTCGAGCGCACTCTCGACCCGCAGGACCTGCAGGCGACGCGCGAGCAGGCAGACGCGCTCTGGAAAGAGCACGGCGCTCGCGCGATGAAAGAGAACGGGTGCGAGTGATCGGCAGTCGGGCTGAAGCCCGACCTACAGCGCCTGGGCGATGTCCTGGAGCAGGCCGTTGTCTTCCGGCTTGGTGCCCGACGGATAGCGGCCGATCAGCTTGCCGTGGCGGTCGATGAGGAATTTTTCGAAGTTCCACTGCAGGTCGCCCGCGAAGCCATTCTCCGACGCGGTCAGCCACGCGAACAGCGGATGGCGGCTCGCGCCGTTCACTTCCACTTTGGCGCTGAGCGGGAACGTCACGTTGTAGGTGACGGTGCAGAACCGCATGATCTCGGCTTCCGCGCCCGGCTCCTGCGCGCCGAACTGATTGCACGGAAAGCCGATCACCGTGAAGCGCTGCCCCTTGAGCTCGCGATACAGCCGTTCCAGGCCGGCGTACTGCGGCGTGTAGCCGCATTGGCTCGCGACGTTGACGACCAGCGCTACGCTGCCGCGCAGCGGCGCGAGCATGTCGGCAACCCCGTCGATCCCTTTCACGCGGAAGCTGTAGAAGTCGCTCATGCCGCCAAGCATTGGAGCGGCGGGGCGCTACGTCAACTACAAGTTGGTGACTGGCCTACGCGGCGACGCGGTCGACCAGCAGGACCGTACCGTCGACGCCTGTCACGCGCGCGCGCGCGCCGGGCGGCAGGTTCGGACCGCGGATCGTCCAGTCGCGGTTGCCGAGGCGGATGCGCCCGGTGCCGTTCTGGAGACCCTGATCGAGCACGATGACCTGGCCGATGTGGCTGTGGCCGGAGCGATGGCCGGCGAGCGGGCTGTTGAGCTCGCGCTCGCGCGCGCGATGCTGCCGCCAGAAGTAGAAGGCAAAAACGCTCGCAGCAAAGATCACGAACCAGGTCATGGCGGCTTTACGAAAGGTGACGGGGAATTGACAACGACCCGCAGCGTAGCAGCTGAGGCTTGCGGGAAACGATGAGCGCGGTCACAAACACTCGCCCCGCGGCCGGCGGCCGCGCTTAACTTAAAGCCGTCTACCCGGCGAGCTGTGAGCGAATGCCGGAATGGCGCTTGAGGTGAACGAGGAGCAGCGAGATCGCTGCCGGCGTGACGCCCGGCACACGGCCGGCCTGGCCGAGCGTCGCGGGCCGCACTTCGCGCAGACGCTGCCGCACTTCCGTCGACAGGCCGCGCACCTGCGCGTAGTCGAGATCGTCCGGCAGGCGCAGCTCCTCGTGACGGCGCTGACGCTCGATCTCGAGATTCTGCCGATCGATGTAGCCGGTGTACTTCGCGAGCACGTCGACTTGCAGCGCGACCTGCTCGGCGACGCGCTCGTCCGCAGCCGCGCCGCGCATCCACTCGGGCTGGCCGACCGCCGCAAGCGCCGTGAGCGCCGCGTATGAAATCTCCGGCCGGCGCAGCAAGTCGAATGCGTGCACCTCGCGCGACAGCGTCGCGAGATCCGCCGGCCGCACGACGGTGCGGTCGAGGCGTGCGACTTCCTCGGCGGTGCGATCGCGCTTTGCGACGAACAGGTTCCAGCGCTCGTCGTCGACGAGCCCGAGCTCGCGTCCCGGCGGAGTCAGGCGCAGGTCGGCATTGTCCTCGCGCAGCAGCAGTCGATACTCGGCGCGGCTCGTGAACATCCGATACGGCTCGCTCGTGCCGCGCGTGATCAGATCGTCGACCAGCACGCCGATGTAGGCTTCGTCGCGCCGCGGCCACCACGCCTCGCGCTGCTGCACGCGCCGCGCCGCGTTGATGCCGGCCAGGATGCCTTGCGCCGCAGCTTCCTCGTAGCCGGTCGTGCCGTTGATCTGTCCGGCGAAGAACAGCCCGCCGATGAACTTCGTCTCCAGGCTGTACTGCAGGTCGCGCGGATCGAAATAGTCGTACTCGATCGCGTAGCCGGGCCGCGTCAGGTGCGCGCGCTCGAAGCCCTTGATCGAGCGCACCAGCGCCAGCTGCACGTCGAACGGCAGGCTGGTCGAGATGCCGTTCGGGTAGACCTCGTGCGTCGCGAGGCCTTCCGGCTCGATGAAGATCTGGTGCGACGTCTTGTCGGCGAAGCGATGCACCTTGTCTTCGACCGACGGGCAGTAGCGCGGCCCGACGCCTTCGATCACGCCGGTGAACATCGGCGAGCGATCGCAGCCGGCGCGGATGATCTCGTGAGTGCGCTCGTTGGTCGCGGTGATGTGGCAGCTCACCTGCCGCGGATGATCGCTGCGGCGGCCGAGGTAGGAGAACACGGGCACGGGCTCGTCGCCGGGCTGCACGACGAGCCCCGAGTAGTCGATCGTGCGACCGTCGATGCGCGGCGGCGTGCCGGTCTTGAGCCGGCCGACGCGGAACGGCAGCGCGCGCAGCCGCTCGGCGAGACGGTTGGACGGCGGATCGCCGGCGCGACCGCCCTGGTAGTTCGTCAGGCCGACGTGGATCTTGCCGCCGAGAAACGTGCCGACCGTGAGCACGACGGCGGCAGCGCGAAATTCGATCCCGGTCTGCGTGACGACGCCGCGCACCGCGTCGCCTTCGATCAGCAGGTCCGCGACTTCCTGCTGGAACAGCGTGAGGTTCGGCTGGTTCTCGAGCACCGAGCGGATCGCCTGCTTGTAGAGCACGCGATCGGCCTGCGCGCGGGTGGCACGCACTGCGGGACCCTTGCTTGCATTGAGAGTGCGGAACTGGATGCCGGCGCGGTCCGCGGCCTGCGCCATCGCACCGCCGAGCGCATCGATCTCCTTGACCAGGTGACCCTTGCCGATGCCGCCGATTGCCGGGTTGCAGCTCATCTGCCCGAGCGTCTCGATGCTCTGCGTCAGCAGCAGCGTAGGCACGCCCATGCGCGCCGCGGCCAGGGCGGCCTCGGTGCCGGCGTGACCGCCGCCGACGACGATGACGGCAAATTCCTCGGGGAAGCGCATAGGGGGCGGGAGTCTACAGCCTTCCAACGCGCTTCAGCAGGGTGAGCGCCATCGCCACCAGCAGACCCACGCCGCCGATCAGCACGGACCACAGCACGACCAGCCGGACCGGCGTCTGACGCGGCAGCGGCTGCATTGCACTTTCGCCGCCGAGCGCGCGCTGCGTCGTCACCGTGCCTTCGGCGACCAGCCGCTTGCGCTCATCGGGGGCGACGTCGGCGAGCAGCGAATCGCAGCCGGTTGCGGGCGAAGCTGCGACGCGCCGGCTGCCGAAGGCGAGCGTGAACGGGCCCGATCCCTGTGCCAGGAACCGCAGTCTCGCGGGCCGGTAGCCGAGCTCCAGCGTGGAGTCGCGATACAGCTCCGCGTCTTTTGCGAATTGCACGCGCCAATAGCGGTCGGTGCTCACGTCCAACCGCGCCGGCGGACTTTCACGACGCTGCGTGTCGGTAACGATCCGATACACCTCGCCGCTCCAGCGCGCGGTCCACACCGCCTTGGGATCGTTGCGACTTTGCAGTGCAACCTCGACCGAGCTGTTGTCCTGCGGCAACCGCAGGCGCGCGTACCGGATCGGCGCGCGGCGCGCAGTGTCGAACTCGACTCCTTCGCTCCCGTTCGAAGCCATGACCGTGGCCATGAACCAGGTCGGGTCGATTTCTTCCGCCACGCCGACCCGCTCAGCGGTCACGCGGTTGATCGCGAGCGGCGGACCGCCGTCCGTACGCTGCACGCGCAGGTAGCGATACGGCTGCGGCGGCAGCTCGATGCGCTCGCGCTTGAGCTCTTGCGCACCGTGGATTGCGCGCAGCAGCGCGCTGCGGGGCACGACCACTCGCCAGCGATCGAGGTCCCCGCTCGCCTCGATGCTCACCTGTACCTGCGACGCCTCGTCCGCACTCTGCCATTCGAACTGGATCGCGCGGATCGGATCGTCGCTGGCGCGCGCGTCGATGATGTGGACACGACCGTTCGCGACCGGTTGCGCATCGCGCCCGGCCTCCAGCACGTTCACGTGCGTGCCGCCGGGAGTCTGGATCTCGACGCGCGAGCCTGCGTCCGCGTCGCCGGACGCTTCGCGCAGCTGAAAGACCGGCAGCTCCTGCTGCGTGATCGCAGGATCCTCGACTGCGGGTGCGCTGCAGAATGCGTGCGGCACCGGCGTGCCTTCGGCGTTGAACACGCGCACGTCGCCGAGATCGTCACGACTGACCGCTTGATAGACCGGATCCGGCAGCGTCGCCTCGATCAGCGGAAAGCCTGTCGGCGCGGCGATCGACATGCCTTGCGCGTAGTCGTCGAGCGTCGGCGCCGCGCCGAGCGCGCGACTCGCGGCGACGAGCAGGCAAGCGGCGGTCAGCAGGATTCTCGTCATTGCAGCGCATCTCGCTTTGGCGGCAAGGGAGCGAAGTAGCCGATGATCAGCAGCAGCACGCCTGTCGTGAGGAACGATGCGATCCGGCCCACCGTGCCGATGCTCGACAGATCGACCACGAACAGCTTCGCTACCACGACGATCATCAGGCCCAGGCCGACGATCCACACATAACGCCATCTTTGCCGCGCTGCCGCCGTCATCGCGGCGAAGCCGAGCACGCCCCAGAAGATCGACAGCGCCGCCTGCACGAAGGTGGAGTGCGTGATGCCATAGGCCGTGATGGGCGCACCCCAGTTGTGATGCAGCGAGCGGATCAGCGCAGCATTGAGCCAGAGGAACACGATACCGGCCGCAATCGCTATCAGGGCGCGGTTGTCGACTCGCCAAAGCGAGCTGCGCTCGGCCGGAGCGAGAGCGCTCCACCACATCGCGAGCGCGGCGATGCTCAGTGCGACGCAGACATCGAGCGGATTGAGCAGCGGCAAGTAGGGCAGCCACGCAGGATCGCCCGAGCTGCTGACATTGATGACGACGATCCACACGCACACCGCAACGGCGAGCGGCGTTGCGCCGTACAACCTGTAACCGGTCGCGTGCTGCGCAACGGGCCATGCGGGTCGAAGCTCGCGCCGACCGAGCCAGGCAAGCATCAGCGCAGGCACGAGACCCCAGGCGAGACTCGCCCACACTCCGGCAGTGCGCTCCGCGACCTGCCAGTTCAGCTCCCACGCGAACAGCAACGCGAGCGCCCAGCATGCAGCGGCATGCAGCCATTCGAGCGCCGCCCGCCGGTCCGGCTCTGCGATGCGCAGCAGCGCGAAATGTGTGACGAAGATAGCGACCCAGCCCGGCGCGCCCCACTGCGCGAACGGATGTCGCAGCGGCGGCGCATACGCGAAGGCGAGCACCCCGACGACGGCAGGCAGGAACAGCGCAATCCACCGCGGCAGCGGCCACTGACGATGGATACCGAGCCACGTCAGGACCGCGGCAGTGACGCTCGCATACACCAGCATCGAGCCCAGCGTCGCCGACGCGAAGTACCGGCCGATCTCATTCGCGCCGCCGAGGAACCACCACGCGATGCCCCAGAACGTGAACGCGGTGGCGGCGCCGGCTTCGTAGCTCGCGCGCTTCGCCTCGTTGCGGAACAACCAGTAGCCGCTGAACACGCCTGAAACGGCGAGCATGGTCGCGCCGAGATAAGCGGTGTTGAGCACTGCGCGGGTCGAATGCATCTCGCCGTAGCCGATCAGGTAGCCAATGCCCGCACCCATCTGCAACAGCGCGCCGAATGCAGGGGGAAGCCGTCGCTGCTGTCGCACGCCAAGCCACAGCAGTCCTGCCCCCTCGACTGCCCACATCGCTGCAGTCGTGCGCGTGTCGAAGGCGAGCGGGATCGCAAGACTCGCGAAGATCACGCCGAGCGCGGCGAATGCCTCCACGAGCAGCCGGAAGGTGTCGCGACGCGTCGCGAACAGCATCCAGCCGAGCAGCAAGTAGAAGGCGCCCAGCGCCAGTGCGGACCACGCCAGCGCGTACTCGATGCGCGCCACCATCGTCGCGTGCAGGGTGAACGCGACGACCGGCAGACCGAACACCAGCGAGCCGGACACGTAGCCCTTGAGATTCGGCGGCTGCCGCACGCAGTTGAGCACCGAGACGGCGACATACATCAGGAAGAACAGGATCAGGAATGCATCGGCGGTGACCAGGTCGCCGTGCTGATACGAGCTCGCGCGCCACAGCCCGGTGATCGAGAACGTGAACACGAAGCCGAGCACGTTCAGGACGCGCCACGTCTTGAACCACGCGATCGCGAAGATGCCGAGATTCAGCAGCGCGTAGTACGTGAACAGCGCGACGTAGTTGCCGCTGCCGGTCGAGACCAGGATCGGCGCGAGGAAACCGCCGGCAGTGCCGATCACGGCGAGCGCCAGCGCGTTCTGCGCGACCGCGAGCACTGCCGCGGCGAGCGCAATGGTCGCCAGCAGCACGAAGGCGAGCGTGAACGGCAGCAGGTGAAACACCTTGGTCGCCGCGAACACCGTCAGGTACAAGCCTGCGATGCCGCCACCCTGCAGAAGTTGTGCATACACGGCGCGGCGCTCGCGCAGGCGCCAGCCGACGATCAGCAGCGCGAAAGCGCCGATCGCGAGCGCGATGAACCGCAGCTCGATCGGAAAGAGACTGTTGTCGGCGGCGTACTTCGCCAGGAACGCGGCACCGAAGAACAGGATCACGATGCCGATGCGCGCGAGCGGATTGCCGCGTTTCAGCCATGCGAGGAATCCAGCGAAGGCGCGATCGACAGCGGAAGGCTCGAGAGGGATCGGCGCCGCTGCAGGCGGCGGCGGTTCGGGCGGGCGAGCCTGCGTTGGGGATGCTGAGGGCAGCGGCGCAGCACGCACGGCAGGTTGCTGCGCGACGGGTTGAGCCACGGGTCGAGCTGCGGGTTGAGCCATGGGCTGCGGCGGAGGTGCCGGCGCCGGCTCCGCGACGCGTCGCCGCAGATCCTGCAGCTCTTTGTCGAGCGCCTCGCTGCGGCTGCGCAGATGCAGAACCTGCGCGAGCAGCACGCCGATCGCGGCGCCGAAGACGAATCCGCCGACGCTCGATTCGAGCGACGCGCCGATCGCGCCGAACAGGATCGCCAGGCCCCAGGTCGCCCCTTGCGATGAGGGTCGTTTTTCCGTCTGCATGCACGCACCCGCTGCGGTGCGCGCATCTTAGTGCTGCTCGCGTTCGCGCAGCAATGCAAGCGCGACCTTCTCCATTCGCGCCGGCGACAGCGGCCCGCGCGGGACGCGGCGCGCGAGCGCCCGATCGCGCCACGCCTCGAACACGACCGGGTTGATATACGACTTGCGACATACGGCCGGCGTATTGCCGAGCGCCTCCGCCACGTGCTTCGCGGTCGAGGCGACGCAGTGGTTGAAGGCACGACCGCTCACGCGCTCGGCGGCCTCGTGGCAGGAAAGGAAGGAGATGGCACGCACGGTCGCGCCCCAGGTGCGGAAATCCTTGGCGGTGAACCCCTCGCCGTTGCCGCCCATGGCCTCGCGCAGATACTCGTTGACCATGCCGGAGTCCACCGGCTGGCGCCGGCCCGCGTCGTCGACGTACTGGAACAGCTGTTGACCAGGCAACTGCTGGCAATGGCGGATGATGCGCGCCAGCCGGCGGTCGTCGAGCACCAGCTCCTGCGTGCGCCCGCTCTTGCCTTTGAAACAGAAGAAGGCGCGGCCGTCGCGCAGGAATCTCACGTGGCGATCGCGCAGCGTCGTGAGGCCGTAGGAGTCGTTCGAGCGCGCGTACTCTTCATTGCCGACGCGCAACAGGGTCTCGTCGAGCAGCGTCACGATCACCGCGAGCACCTTGTCCTTCGGCAGGCCCGGCAGCGCGAGATCCTGCTTGAGGCGGCGGCGCAGACGCGGCAGCTGCGCACCGAAGTCGATCATGCGGGCGAACTTGCCGTTGTCGCGCGTCGCGCGCCACTCGGGGTGATAGCGATATTGCTTGCGCTGCCGCGCATCGCGACCTGTCGCCTGCAGATGGCCGCGCGGCTCGCGACAGATCCACACGTCGGTGTAAGCAGGCGGAATCGCCAGCCGGCGGATGCGATCGAGCGTGCGGGCGGCAGTGATCGGCCGGCCGTTCGGCCCCAGATAGCGAAAATGCGCGCCGCGGCACTTGCGGCGGATGCCCGGCTCGGTGTCGGAAACGTAGAGCAGTCCACTTGCGCGCGCGTGTCGGCGCGCCTGGACGACCGCTGGAGGAAGCTCGGCGTCAGCGGCCTGGAGCACGGTGCCTCTGCAGCAGGCCCCAGCAGACGAGCACGAAGCCCAGCACCAGCAGAACGTGGATCGCGCCGATCGCCAGCTTGATGCCGAACCACAGAATGCCCCAGCACACCATCATCGCGACGCCGATCCAGACCAGCAGTTTCATCGCAGCACCTCGGTCGCTTGCAACTGGCGGAACGCACCGTGTAAATCGCGGGTTCCTCGCGAGGCGCCAACGGTCGATTGACGGCGGGGATCGCGTATTACACTCTCGTAAGGGAAGCGGTTGGCGGTTAGCGGTTGGTGAGATGCCGCAGGGGGAAAGCAATGAGCGCACCGATGCGTCTTCTTGTCGTGAGTGCATTGCTGGCGCTCGCAGTCGCGGCGCGCGCGGCGGAGTCGCCGACGATTCATCCGGCCATTCAGGCTGCAGTGGACAGCCAGGAGCGTCCGGCAAAGGACCGTACGCGCAGCGAGAACCGCCACTACGCGGAAATCCTGGAATTCTTCGGCGTGCGGCCCGGCATGAGCATCCTCGAGCTGTTCGGCGCGAGCGGCACCACCGCCGAGGTGCTGGCGCGCGCAGTCGGCCCCACGGGCAAGGTCTACATGCAGAATCCGGATTTCTTCTACGAGCGCTTCGGCCGGCAAGCCGTCGATGAGCGCCTCGCGAACGATCGCCTGCCGAACGTGGTACGGCTCGACGAGCCGCTGAACGCGATGGGCCTGGCGCCGGAGTCGCTCGACGGCGCGGTGGCGTTCATGGTGCTGCACGATTTCTTCTGGCTGTCGGACGACGTGCCCGGCGTCCTGGCGGACGTGCACAAGGCGTTGAAGCCCGGCGGCTGGTTCGGTGTCGTCGACCACTCGGCGCCGGCCGGCACCGGTGCCGAGCAGGCCAGGGACCGCGACAAGGGCACGCATCGCATCGACGAGGCGTACGTGAAGAAGCTGTTTGCCGAGGCCGGTTTCACGCTGGATGCGAGCAACGACGTGCTGCGCAATCCCGCGGACGACCGCACCAAGCCGTTCTACGACGAATCGTTCCGCGGCAAGAGCACCGACCGCTTCGTGCTGCGCTTCATCAAAAAGTAATCGGGCTGCAGCCCGACCCTACGGGTGGTTTCCAGTCATGCGTGTATCGACACCGATCCTGCTGCTTGCGTCCCTGTTGACCGCGACTGCCGTCTCTGCCGCCGAACGGCGCACGCTGACGTCGGACGACATCAATGCGTTGCGTGAAGTGTCCGATCCGCAGGTCTCGCCCGACGGCGACTGGGTCGCATACACCGTACGCACGGCGGATCCGGTCAAGGACAAGCGCATATCGCACTTGTGGATGGCGAGCTGGGACGGCAAGCGCCAGCTGCAGCTCACCTACTCGGAACACAGCGAGCACACGCCGCGCTGGAGCCCGGACGGCAAGTACATCTCGTTCCTGACCGCGCGCGGCGCCGACGATGAGCCGGAGCAGCTGTGGCTGCTAGACCGTACCGGCGGCGAGGCGAGCCCGCTCACCGGCTTCAACGGCGACGTGCTCGACTATGCGTGGTCGCCGGACGGCCAGCGGCTCGCGCTGATCGTCGCCGACGAAGATCCGAACCGGAAGAAGAAGGGCGAGGAGGACAAGACGCCGCCGCCGATCGTCATCGATCGTTACTATTTCAAGGAGGACGAGACCGGGTACCTGGGCAAGCAGCGCCAGCATTTATATGTGCTCGACGTCGCGAGCCGCAAAGCGCAGCTCCTGACCCCGGGCGAGTACGACGAGGGCTGGCCCGCGTGGTCGCCGGACGGCCGGCAGATCGCGTTCTTCAGCAAGCGCGGCGCCGATCCGGACCGCAGCAACGAGTTCGGCCTGTACGTCATTGCGGCGCAGCCGGGCGGCACGCCGCGGCTGCTGACGAAATTCCAGGGCGACAGCGGCGACGCCTCGTCGATGGCGCCGCCCAGCTGGCGCCCCGACGGGCGCGAGCTCGCGTTCGTCGCCGCGGGCGATCCCAAGCTCATCTACTACTCGACGCATCACCTGGCGGTGGTGTCGGCGGACGGCGGCCAGCCGCGAATCCTCACGCGCTCGCTCGACCGCAACGTCATGGGGCCGGTGTGGGCGCGCAACGGCCGCTCGATCTACTTCCTGGTCGAAGACGATCGCAACCAGCATCTCGCGCGCATCGACACCGGCGACAACAGCATCGAGCGGCTCGTCGACGGTCGGCGCGAAACGAGCGAGTTCGACGTCGGCGGCAAGGAGCGCATCGCTGTGCTGGACGGCATCGTCGAAGCACCCGAAGCCGTGTACGCCTACGAGGAGCATCGCTACCGCCGCCTGACGCATCACAACGACGACTGGCTCGGCGCCGTGAAGCTCGGCGCAACCGAGGAGATCTCCTTTCCCTCCAAGGACGGCACACGCATCAACGGCTTCATCGTGAAGCCGCCCGACTACCGCCCCGGCCGGCGCTATCCGACGCTGCTGTGGATCCACGGCGGACCGGTCTCGCAGTACGCCAATTCGTTCACCGTCGCGTGGCAGGTGTTCGCGTCGTACGGCTACGTCGTGCTCGGCGCCAATCCACGCGGCAGCTCCGGCCGCGGCGAGGCCTTCGCGACCGCGATCTACGCGGACTGGGGCAACAAAGACGTCGAAGACGTGCTCGCGGCAGTCGATTACGCGGTGAAGCAGGGCGTCGCCGATCCCGACCGCCTCGGCGTGGGCGGCTGGAGCTACGGCGGCATCCTGACGAATTACGTGATCGCCAAGGACACGCGCTTCAAGTCAGCCACCAGCGGCGCGTCGATCTCCAACATCCTGGCGGGCTACGGCACGGACATGTACGTGCGCGAGTACGAAGCGGAGCTCGGCACGCCGTGGAAGAACACCGATACGTGGCTCAAGCTTTCGTATCCGTTCCTGCACGCGGATCGCATCAAGACGCCGACGCTGTTCCAGTGCGGCTCCAGCGACTTCAACGTGCCGCTGCTGAACTCGGAGCAGATGTACCAGGCGCTGCGCAGCCTCGGCGTGGAAACGCAGCTGGTGATCTATCCCGACCAGTACCACGGCCTGACCAAGCCGAGTTACCTGCGCGAGCGCATGCAGCGCTACCTGGACTGGCATGGCAAGCATCTGCAGCCTTCGCGCGGCGAGCTTAGCGCGCGCTGAGGGAGCTGTCAGGCAACTACTGCTGCTTGTAAATCTCGCCGCCCTTCATCACGAAGTCGACCTGCTCGAGCGCGTGGATGTCCGCGAGCGGGTCGCGCTTCACGGCGATGATGTCCGCTGCGAGGCCCGACGCGAGCGCCCCGGTCACCGCGGCGAGGCCGAGCGCGTCGGCGCCGTTGATCGTCGCGGCCTGGATCGCCTGCATCGGCGTCATGCCGTAGCGGACCATGTACGCGAGCTGTTTCGGATTGTCGCCGTGCGCGTAGACGCCGGCGTCGGTGCCGAAGGTCAGCTTCACGCCCAGCTTCACGGCCTTGCGGAAGTTCTCGCGCTGCGCCTCGGCGACCTCGCGGTCCTTGCGCAGGAATTCCTCCAGCTCGCCGCGCTTCGGGCCTTCGCTCTGCGTGTACTCGGTGTTGTAGATGTCCATCGACAGGTAGATGCCGGCCTTCTTCGCGAGCTGCAGGCCCTCGTCGTCGATCAGGCTTGCATGCTCCACCGTGTCGACGCCGGCGCGGATCGCCGTCTTGATGCCGCTCGCGCCGTGCGCGTGCACTGCGACCTTGCGATCGGCCATGTGCGCTTCGTTGATGAGCGCCTGCATCTCCTCGAACGTGTACTGCTGTGCGCCGGGCGTGTCGCCCTTGGAGAACACGCCGCCGGTGCCGCAGAACTTGATGACGTCGACGCCGTACTTCACGTTGCGCCGGACTGCGTGCCGCACACCGTCCACGCCGTCGGCCACACCTTCGGCGCTGTGCTGGAATTCCGGCGCGAGCATGTTGTCGTCGCAATGTCCGCCGGTGATGCCCAGCGCCGGCCCGGACACCAGCATGCGCGGCCCGGGAAGGTCGCCGTCATTGACCGCATCGCGCACCGCCACGTCGCTGAAGCCGCTCGCGCCGACGTCGCGGATGGTCGTGACGCCCGCCAGCAGCGTGCGCTTTGCATACGCCGCTCCCTTGAGCGCCAGCCGCGGCACCGACGTGCCGTAGCCGTAGAACGGCGGCAACGTCGGGTCGCCGGTGATGTGCGTGTGGGTATCGATCAGACCCGGCAGCACGGTGTAGCCGCTGAGATCGATCACCTTGGCGCCGGCTGGAATCGTCACCGCACCTGGCGCGCCCACCGCTTCGATGCGATCGCCGCGGATCACGAGCACCTGGTCGGCGACGACTTTGCCGTTCCTCACGTCCACGAGATGGCCGGCGCGAATGACACTGACGGAAGCGTCGGCGGCGGCGGCAGTCGCTCCCACGGAGCAGGCAGCTAGAGCGAGGTGGATGCCGAGCGTGACCAGGCGGCGGGTTTTCATCGAGCGCATAGAGTTGTTCTCCACTTGCGAGCGGCGCATTGTAGCGGCTGTTCTTATATACAGATCTGCGTCATCATACCCGGTGCATGAACGCCCACGTCCAGGATGCGCCGGTCGACTCGTTCGCCGAGCGCCTGAATTCCGCCCAGTACCGCGCCGCCACCTATGGCGTGGCCGGCGGCAGCGGCTTTGCGGCCGGCCCGTTGCTCATCATCGCGGGCGCCGGTACCGGCAAGACCAACACGCTCGCGCATCGCGTCGCGCATCTGCTGCTCAAGGGCGTGGCGCCGGAGCGCATCCTGCTGCTGACGTTCACGCGCCGCGCGGCGCAGGAAATGCTGCGGCGGGTGGAGCGCATCGCCGCCGAAGCGCTGCGGTCCGGCGGCCCGACGGGGCTGCATACAACTATGAGTGGCAATGTCGCTCGCCTGCTCTGGTCCGGCACGTATCACTCGATCGGCAACCGCTTGCTGCGCGAGTACGCACGCGTGGTCGGCCTGGAGCCGTCGTTCTCGGTGCTCGACCGCGGCGACGCGGCCGATCTGCTGGATTTCCTGCGCCAGCAGCTCGGCCTGGCGAAGAAGGAAAAGCGCTTTCCGCGCAAGGACACCTGCCTCGCGATCTACTCCCACCGGATCAACAGCCGCCAGCCGCTGGGGCGCACGCTCGAGGAAGTGTTTCCCTGGTGCAGCGACTGGGGCGACGAGCTGACGCAACTGTTCCGCCGCTACGTCGAGGTCAAGCACGCTCAGCAGCTGCTCGACTACGACGACCTGTTGCTCTACTGGCACATCCTGGTGCAGGAAGAACGCGTCGCGCGCGAGATCGGCACGCGTTTCGATCATGTGCTGATCGACGAGTACCAGGATACGAACACGCTGCAGGCGCAGATCGTGTACGCGATGAAGCCGACCGGCGCGGGCGTCTGCGTCGTCGGCGACGATGCGCAGGCGATCTACTCCTTCCGCGCGGCCACCGTCGACAACATCCTGGATTTCCCGGCGCGCTTCACGCCGCCCGCGCACATCGTCAAGCTGGAGCAGAACTACCGCTCGGTGCAGCCGATCCTCGAAGCGGCGAACATGCTGATGCGCGACAGCCCGCGTCAGTACCAGAAGGAGCTGCGCTCCGATCGGCCGGCGAGCGGCAAGCCGGCCTACGTCGCCGTGCAGGACGATCAGGCGCAAGCCTTGTATGTCGTCGAGCACGTGCTCGCTGCACGCGAGCGAGGCACTCTGCTGCGCCGTCAGGCAGTGCTGGCACGCAGCTCGCACCACACCGACATGCTCGAGCTAGAGCTGCTGCGCAGGAACATCCCGTACGTGAAGTACGGTGGCCTGAAATTTCTCGAAGCCGCGCACGTGAAGGATGTGCTGGCGCTGCTGCGCTGGGCCGACAATCCACGCAATCGCATCGCCGCCTTTCGCGTCCTGCAGCTGCTGCCCGGTATCGGTCCGGCGACTGCGGATCGCTGTCTCAAAGTGTTCGAAGCGAGCGGCTTCGCGTGGCCGACGCTCGCCGAATACCGGATGCCGTCAACGGCCGAGGCCGACTGGTCATCGCTGATGGAGCTGATGAGCGACCTGATGCACGCGCGCGATTGGCACGGCCAGCTGGGCCGCGTGCGCAAATGGTACGAGCCGCAGCTGGAGCGCATCTACGACGCGGCCAAGGTCCGCGCCGGCGACATCGAGCAGCTCGAGCGTCTGTCCGGTCAATACGCGAGCCGCGAGCAGTTCGTCACTGAGCTCACGCTCGATCCGCCGAACGTCACCGGGGATCTCGCCGGCGATCCGCTGCTCGACGAGGACTACCTGATTCTCTCCACGGTGCACTCAGCGAAGGGCCAGGAGTGGGACTCGGTCTACGTGCTCAATGTCTCGGACGGCAACTTTCCGAACGAGCACGCCGCCGGGCGTCCGGACCTGGTCGAGGAAGAGCGCAGGCTGTTGTATGTCGCGATGACGCGCGCCAGGCGCGAGCTGCATCTGATCGCGCCGCTGAAGTACTACATCACGCAGCAGAGCCGCACCGGCGATGCGCACGTCTACGGTGCGCGCAGCCGTTTCATGACGGATCAGCTGCTCGCACGATTCGAACAGAAGGCGTGGCCCGCGTCGCCCGAAAGCGCGACACGCTCGTTCGATGCCAGGACGGACGTGCGTGTCGACGCGGCGGCCGCGCTGCGCGCAATGTGGGAATGATCAGCGGTGCTCTGCAGTCACGTCCTCGCAGCTCTTCGGCAACCGCAGCGAGAAGCGGATCGGCGAGCGCTCGCATTGCTGCCGCGGCGCTTCCACCAGCAGGAAGGCGCCAGTCTTCAGGCTGGTGGAAGCGATCTGCCCGGCGGCGAGCTCCAGCACTCGCCCCGTGCCGCGCGGCGCGAGCAGTACGCGCCACGGCGGAACTCGCGGCGCCAGGCGAAGCACGCGCATCTGCGGAGTGAGAAACACGATGTCGATGGCGAAGCGCATTCCAAGCGTATGGATCCCGCCGCGCGCAGGACTGAGCAACAACCCGGCGCGGGTCGCGAGCGAGCGCTCGCGCGCGAGGCCCAGCCATCTCGAGCGCAGGGAGCAGGCGATTCTGACTTCGTGAGCGATCCATCTGCCTTCGGCAGTTCGCAGTGCGACGGTTTTCATGGGTCATCCTTGACGGCAACGGGAGCTCCGACATTAGCCGCGCGACCGCGCAACGGCTGCGCTGATTTCTGTGCGTCCACGCGGCAATTGCAGCGGTAGAATTGCACCATGACCCTGGCACGCACGACGGACCGCATCGAATCTGCCCGGTTGATCCTGCGGCGCATCGCTCCCACCGACCTGCTCTTCTTCACGCGCATCCATGCCGTGGCCGACGTCGTGCGCTACACGGGACACGGCAGGCCGCGCAGCGCCGAAGAGACGCAGGCCTGGCTGCAATCGACCCTCAGCAGCTACCGACAATTCGAGCTCGGGCAGCTGGCAGTCCTGCGCAAGGCGGACGGCGTACTGCTCGGCCGCTGCGGGATGAGCGACTTCGTGGTTGAAGCCAACGAGTCGTTCGGAGTGAACCGGCGCGGCTGGTTCGACCGCAACGAAGCGCCTGACGGTGTGGCGGTGGCCCAGGAGCGCGAGCTCGGCTACACGTTCGACTCGGCGTTCTGGGGCTACGGCTACGCCACCGAGGCAGCTCAGTGCGTGTTCGCCTACGCGCGCGACACGCTCGGCCTGAAACGCGTGATCTCGGTGATCCACAGCGACAACGTGCGCTCGCTGCGCGTCGCGCAGCGTTGCGGCCTCAGGCGCGACGGACGCGTGGAGGTTCTCGCACGCAGCTACGACGTCTTCACCTGGCCGCTGTAAGCGCGTATCGTCCCGCGACTCGCACAACAACCAACGAGCGCGGAGATTCATCCATGCGTCTGACTCGCGTTTTCGTCGCCGCGGCGGCGGTCGGCTTCGGCATGGCCGCGCACGCCGCGCAGGACTCGTCACCGGTCGTTCTTAAAGCGGCTTACCTGTTCGACAGCAGGACGGGCCAGCTCACCCAGGGCGGGACCGTGGTCGTACAAGGCGACAAGATCGTCGCCGTCGGCGGCACGCCGCCGGCCAACGCAAGAGTCATCGACCTCGGCGACGCGACGCTCCTGCCCGGCTTCATCGATGCGCACACGCATCTCGACGGGCAGTTCGAAAAGGACTTCTACAAGGCGTTCTACGAAGGCATGCTGCGCTTCCCGGTCGAGCAGGCGCACACGGCGGCGCAGTACGCGAAGCGCACGCTGGAAGCGGGATTCACGACCGTGCGCAACGTGGGCGCGAGCGATTGGCAGGACATCGGCCTGCGCAACGCCATCGACAAAGGCGTGATCGCCGGCCCGCGCATGATCACGGCCGGCCACGCCATCGGCTCGACCGGCGGCCACTGCGACCAGAGCCCGTTCCCGCCCGAGGTCATCAAGCCGGTCGGACCGCTGGAAGGCGTCTGCAACGGCGCGGACGAGTGCCGCACCGCCGTGCGCAACCAGATGAAGTGGGGCGCGGACGTGATCAAGATCTGCGCGTCCGGCGGCGTGCTGTCGGAAGCGGATCCGGTCGACGTCCCGCAGCTCACCCCCGATGAGCTGCAGGCGATCATGTCCGAGGCGCACGCGTGGAAGCGCAAGGTCGCGGCGCATGCGCACGGCGACCTCGCTGCGAAGCTTGCCGTCGAAGCCGGCGTCGATTCCATCGAGCACGGCAGCTTCCTCAGCGAGGCGACCTTGAAGCTGATGAAGCAGAAAGGCGTCTACCTGGTCCCGACGCGCATGGCCGTGTACTGGGTCGAGAAGGAAGCGGCAACGTACCCGCCGAAGATCGCGGAAAAGGCGCGCGCCGCGGCCGCGGCGCACGGCACGATGCTGCAGATGGCGATCAAGCTCGGCGTGCCGATTGCTTTCGGCACGGATGCAGGCGTCTTCCCGCACGGCATGAATGCGCACGAGTTCGCGCTGATGGTCGATCAGGGCATGGCGCCTGAAGCTGCGCTGCTGTCCGGCACGCGCGAGGCAGCGAAGCTGCTCGGCGTCGATACCGAAGTGGGCACTCTGGAAGCGGGCAAGATGGCGGACGTCATCGCCGTGCGCGGCAACGTGCTCAAGAACATCGCGACGACGGAACAGCCCGTGTTCGTGATGAAGCACGGCGCGGTGGTGATGCAGAAGTAATCTGCCTCACGCCGCGTCGTGAAAGATGATGCCTAGGGTGTGACGCCGCCCGCGAGTCAGCGGGCTCACGCCATGTCGCAGCGTCACGCGGGAAAATCCGCGTGCGCCGTGTCGCGGCCGATGATTCACGGCGATCACCGCGGCGTCACCCTGTTGGAGCGCGATCACACTACCCTTCGACTGCGCGCGCGGCCGCTGCTCGACCACCATCAGCTCGCCGCCGCGAAAGTCCTGCTCCGGCGCATTCAGCAGCACGATCACCTGCAGCGGAAACCACTCGGCGCCGTACAGATCCTGATGCAGGCAGTTGTAGTCGCCCGCCACGTAGCGCAGCAGCAGCGGCGTGGGCCGGCGCTGATCCGCGACGTGACAGCGCTCGATGTACTCGCGATGCTCGTCCGGAAAGCCCTGCTCGTAGCGCAGGTCCGTCGCCCACTGGTTGGCGATCGGCGCCAGTCGCTCATACAGATCGCTGCGCAACGTGGCGAGCCAGCGCGGCAGTGGATAAGCGAAGTAGCGATATTCGCCCTTGCCGAAGTTGTGCCGCGCCATGTGCACATGAGAGCGAAAGCCGTTCGGCTGGTCGTACAGCGCTGCGACGGTTGCGCAGCTTGCAGGCGGCAGCAGATTGCGCAGGACCGCGGCGCCGTTCTCGGTGACTTCGGCGCCGACTCGCTGCCAATCGAAAGCAGCGAGCGGCTGATGCTGCAGATCGCTCATGTCACGCGCCCGGTCGCTTGCTCGATGCGCGTTCCGTATCGAGCAGCACTCGCTTGCGCTGCATTCCCCAGCGATAACCGCCCAGCTCGCCGGTCCCGCGCACTACGCGATGACACGGAATCAGCAATGCGACGCTGTTCGAGCTGCATGCGCGTGCCACCGCGCGCGCTGCATTCGGTCTGCCGATCGCCTCGGCAACTTCCGAGTACGAGCGGACTTCACCGTATGGCACCTTCTGCAAGTAGCGCCAGACGATCAGCTGGAATGCGGTGCCGCGCACGTCCAGCGGCAGATCGAGCCGCGGCTCCAGTCCGCGCAGGTGGCGGTTGAGCGCCGCCATCCACGACTCGAACTGCTCCTGATGCGTCGCCGGCATCGGCTGAGCGGCGGCCGCCGGAAACTGGCGGCGCAGATCGGCCTGCAGCTCGCGCTCGACGTCGCCGAACTGCAGGAAGCAGATGCCGCGATCGGTCGCGCCGATCATCAGCAGTCCGAGCGGCGTCCGACCGCTCGCGTACGAGATCGTCAATCCCTTGCCGCCGCTGCGGTACTCGCTCGGCGTCATGCCGAGCTGGCCGTCGGCCTTCTCGTAGACACGGCTGCCCGAGCCGAACCCGGCCTGATAGATCGCGTCGGAAACCGACGCGTCCTTGCGCAGCTCCTGCTTGAGTGTGCGCAACCGCGCGGCGGTCTGATATTCCTTCGGCGTGCTGCCGATGATCGCCTTGAAGTTGCGCTGCAGGTGGAACGGGCTGTAGCCCGCGCGCCGTGCCAGCTGCGCGAGCTGGAACGGCTGTTCGGGATTGGCTTCGATCCGTCGAGCCAGCTCGTGCACGACGGCGTTCATCGGGCTGGCCGCGCCACGGGTCGTCGATGCGTCGTCAGGACGGCAGCGCTTGCAGGCGCGATATCCGCGCTCGCGTGCCTCCGCGGTCGTCGCGAAGAACAGTGCGTTCTTGCGCAGCGGGCGGCGCGACGCGCAGGTCGGCCGACAGTAGACGCCCGTGGTCTTCACTGCGTAGAAAAAATCGCCGGTGCCGGAAGTGTCCCGGCGGACGACTGCATCCCACAGCTTGTCTTCGCGGGGAAGCCGGCTCGGCAAGGCCTTGGTCATGGCAGCACTCCTCGATGATGTGCCTGCCATTGTCGCGATCCGCGGTCGCGCCGAACTCCGTCTCTTGCGGTCGTATCGTTTGCGCATCGCTAGCTGCCGAGCAGCCGGTCCGCCAGCGGCACGGTCAGCAGCGACAGTACGATGCCGAGCCCGAGCACCGTGCTCGCCAGCTGCGGCTCGAGGTCGTTCTGCTCGGCGAGGATCGTGGCGGTGATCATGGGTGCCATGGCGGCCTGAAGAACTGCAATGGTCAGGATGGCCTTCGACACGCCGATTGCAAGCCCGCACAGCCAGATCAGGAGCGGCGCCAGCGCCAGCTTCCAGCCCAGCGCGAGCCCGAGCGCGGCTGTCTGCCCCTTCTGGAACCGCAGGCGGAACTGCAGACCGACCGAGAACAGCGCGACCGGCACGAGCGTCGCGCCCAACCGCTCGAAGATCGCAGCGACGGGCTGCGGCCAGGCGCCGAGCTGCGCCGCGATCACGCCGACGACGAGCGACACCATCGGCGGAAACGTCAGCACCCGGCGCGTCACTTCGGCGGCGCTCGCCCGCTTGCCCGAATACAGCGCCGCGACCAGCGTTCCGCCGACACCGAGCGCGATGAAGCAGCCGAGCTGATCGGCGACCAGCGCAAGCTTCAGTCCTTCCTGGCCATGCAGCGCTTCGATCATCGGGAAGCCGATGAACGAAGTGTTGCCGAGCCCGCACACCAGCGTCAGGCCGCCGACTCGCGCACGCGACCAGTGCAGTGCGCGCCCGAGCATCGCGAACAGCGCCCACGCGCCGAGGAACACCAGCCACATCGAGGCGGGCAGGAACCACAAGTGCCAGTCGAAGCGCAGCGTCGGGATGAGATGCAGGACGAGCCCCGAGAACGCGACGTTGATGACCCACCAGTTGAGGCTTTGCGCCAGTCCTGCCGGCGGACGGGCGATGCGCGCGACCAGCACACCGAGAACCAGGCACACGACCAGCAGCAGCAACGCGGACATCGCGGCGAGTGTAGCGGCTCACCCTGCCGGCAGGCATGATGGGTTACGTCTCCGCTCGTCCAACGAGGTCGCTCATGAGCCTGCACCTTCTGTCCCGACCGGTGTTGCTGTGTATCGCGGCCGCGCTGTTGCCGTTCGCAGCGCAGGCAATCGAGCCGAGCCAGACCGTCAAGGTCACGCAGCTGCTCAAGACCACGCAGACCTGGAACGGCGCGCCGATCAAATATCCCGAGGGCCAGGCCGAGATCACCGCGCTGATGATCGAGATCGCGCCCGGCGGTGAGACCAACTGGCACGAGCATCCGGTGCCCTCGTTCGGCATCCTGCTCGAAGGCACGCTCGAGGTGAGCCTGCCGGACGGCAGGAAAAAGCTGATCGAGCCGGGCGAGGCGGTCGCCGAGGTGATCGCGACTGCGCACAACGGACGCAACATCGGCAAGACGCCGCTGAAGCTGATCGTGTTCTACGCAGGCGCTGCCGGCCAGGGTCTGACCGTGCCGCGTCCGGACGCGCGACCGAAGCCATGAGCGTCGTGCGCGAGCGCATCGGCGACGTGCTC
This sequence comes from Steroidobacteraceae bacterium, assembly GCA_035278165.1. Taxonomy (GTDB): domain Bacteria; phylum Pseudomonadota; class Gammaproteobacteria; order Steroidobacterales; family Steroidobacteraceae; genus Steroidobacter. Next base: position 56,231 of record DATEJG010000074.1, on the reverse strand, counting down.
GTCGTGCGGATCGAGCGGCCGGAACAGCGCAATGCTGTCGATGCCGCGACAGCGCTGCAGCTCGCCGACGCGTTTCGCGAGTTCGATGCGGACGAGACCAGCGCCGTCGCGATCCTCACGGGCACGGCAGGGAATTTCTGTGCCGGCGCGGATCTCAAGGCATACGCGCGCGGCGAGCGCCGCCAGGTCAGCGAAGCCGGCGACGGGCCGATGGGCCCGACCCGGCTGCGCTTGTCGAAGCCAGTGATCGCTGCTGTCGAGGGCTACGCTGTCGCCGGCGGTTGCGAGCTCGCGTTGTGGTGCGACCTGCGCGTCGCTTCGGACACGGCGATCTTCGGCATCTTCTGCCGGCGCTTCGGCGTGCCGTTGATCGATCTCGGCACGGTCCGGTTGCCGCGCCTGATCGGGCACAGCCGCGCGATGGACCTGATCCTCACCGGACGCGAAGTGCGCGCACAGGAAGCGTTCGACATCGGGCTCGCGAATCGGCTCGTACCGGCGGGCCAGGCACTGCCGGCGGCGATCGAGCTCGCCCGCCAGATCGCAGCTTTCCCGCAGACCTGCCTGCGCAACGATCGCCTGTCCGCGATCGAGCAGTGGGGCATGGATGAAGAGGCCGCCCTGCGCAACGAATTCCGTCGCGGCACCTCGACGATGACGAGCGGCGAGAGCCTCGCCGGCGCGAGCGCGTTCGCGAAAGGCGCCGGCCGGCATGGGCGCGCGCGCGAATGACCGTGTTCGAAGTTGACAGCGCAAGCGCGGTCAATAGAATCCTTCCGCTATGACACACATTTACATTCAACCGGACGCCTGCGCGCACGCACCGTGCACGCGACTGCGTGCCGTTGCAGGTGTGAACACGAGCCGTTAGCTTTCCCGCACAGCGCTGGAAGGCCGGTCGTGCCTTCCAGGTCTCAGCCAAAACCCTGGTCGGCACGCCGATCGGGGTTTTTGCGTTTTGGGAGCGATGAAGAGGAACGACCATGACTACGCGCATCACGATCGCGCAGTCCGAACGTGCCCTGCTATGGAGGCAGGGGCGCTTCGTGGGGATTCTCGAGCCGGGCGTGCGCTGGGTGTTCCAGCCGTTTGCGTGCGTCGCGGTTCAGTTGTACGACTCGCGCGTACCCGAGTTCGAGCATCCGCGCATCGACGAGCTGCTCGCGCACGCGCGGGCGACGATGGAACGTCACTTTCACATCGTCGAGCTCGATGAGCACGAGATGGGCGTCGTCTACAAGAACGGGACGCTGGCGGGGACGCTCGCGCCCGGCAAACGACAGCTGTACTGGAAAGGACCGACTGCGATCCGCGTGCAGAAGGTCCGGGCCCGGCGTGCCGCTTCAGGCCCGGACTGCGCGGACGCTCAGTCCTTGGCTTTCTTGTAGTCCGCGGGCAGCTCGAATGTCTGCGCAGCGACGGCGTCGCGGCTGATGGAAACGAGCTCCGAGCTCATCGACATCAGGGGCATCAGTCCGCCCGGCATCGTCTGCGGCGGCGCTGCCTGCGGCTGCGGCTCCTGCTGCTTCTTCTTGAACATGCCGCCGAGCGCGCCGCCCAATGCGCCGCCGATGCCGGGCGAGGATTGCGGGCCGCCGGCGGCCTGGGTCTGCTGCGTGCTCTGGCATTGCGCGCCGCCGACGCCGAGACCGAAGCTCGATTTCACGGGGTAGCCCTTGACGTCCTTCATCTTGGCGCCGACTTCGGCCCACAGGCCTTTGTAGCGGCCGAACATCGATTGGGCGCGCTCGGCGAAGTCGCGCGACGAAGCTGCACCGAGGCCGAGCTTCTCGGCGTACGCCTGCTGATACTTGAGCGTCTCGGCGGACGCCTCGAAGCCCGGCGCGACCCATTGATCGAGCACCAGGCCGAAGTCGCATACCTGGCCGGTCTTCTTGTCCGTGCAAGACTGCGTCGCCGTGACCGTCACGTGCTCGGCCTGGTAGCCCGCGATCGCCGCCTTCTCGCCGGTGCGCTTCACGTCCGCTTTCGGATCCGACCACTCGCACTGCGACTCATCGACGCCGGAGGTTGCCTGCTGCTGCGACGCCTGGCTCTGGTTCATCGCATCCATGGCCTGCTGCATCCGGGCGCGCTGCTCGGCGAAGGTGGTCTGCGTGTAGGTCTTTTTCTTCGGATCGAGCGAATAGATCGTGTCCTGGTCGAGCCGCACGATCTCGATGTGCGGGCCGCCGGCGCCGCGCGCGAAGGTGCGCATCAGCCCGGACTCGAACTGCATGTTGCTCTCGGTGCGGGCGCGATCGCCGGAGATGATCGTGGTGGTCGTGCCGCTCATGTTCGCCATCTTCATCATGCCGGCGCCGCTCAGGGACATCTGCTCCTGCATCGTGACGTCGGCCTGCGCGGCAGCGCTGACCAGCACGGCGCTCACCCAGCACGCCAGAAGGCCCGGTCGGAAAATCGCCATGAGAGTTCTCCTCGAAGTGCCAGTTATTTGATCGTCGGAGACGCTGCGCATGCTAGCAGTGCACACGGTGACAGGGGAGCAGCCCTTTAGGGAGGGCGATCCAGCAGTTCCTGCAGGCGGCGCGCATGAGTCGCCGCAAAGTGCCGCGCCTCGATCTCGAAGCGGTTGAGCCAGTAGCCGCGCCGCAGGGATTCCAGCAGATACCGCCAGATCGTCAGCCGCCGCGGCTGCCACTGGCGCAGCACGTGGAAGTACTCGTGCAGCACCAGCTCCGGGTTGCACCAGAACGCCGTTGCGGAATCGCGCAGGAGAATGCGATTGCGGCGAGTGGTTGCCCGCGCGCCGAGGTGCAGGCGAGCGTAGCGAGAGTTCTCGATCACCCGCACGTGATCGATCGGCTCGCCGAAAATTTCTTCGAGCGCCGTGCGCAGCGGCGGCGGTGGAACGCAGCGTGTCCGGGCGCTCGTCACTGCAAATTCACGTCGCGACAAATTGAACAGGAGGGCAAGTGCCGCACCGCGCGGCGAGTGATAGTCTGCCGCGCGAACGAGCTGACACAACACGGGGTGCGCCATGACAACGTCTCGTTTGCGAGTAGCTGCTCTGTTGGGGTGTGCATTGCTTGCGTTGCCGCTCGCTGCGTCGGCGATTCCGATCAAGGTCGAATTCTCCGTGCGCGGCACCGACGGGCCGCTCGCGGGCGTGCAGCGTTGGGGGTGGTTTACCTACAGCGACAGCATCATCCCCGCTGGCGGCACGGGACTCGTCGGCGGCTCCGCCGCGATCGATGATTTGTTCCTGCAGTGGGCCGGCGCAACCTACACCGGGAGCGAAATCAAATCCGGCGGCATGCAGTTCATCAATGGCGGGCTCGCGGCAGCCACATTCGGCACCGTGTGTCGCACCGAGCTCTCGTGCGTCGTGCAACCGCTGCCGGCGGGTGGCTTGTACTTCGACGTTCAGTCGATCCTCAACGGCCTGTTCACCTACAACCTCAACGGCGTGCAGCGCTACGGGGTGACGACCATCAAGCGCGCGGCCGTACCGGAACCCTCGACTGTGATGCTGTTCACGCTTTGCCTCGCGGGTCTCGGGATCGCTGGTGATTTTGTCAGGCGGCAGCGTCCGCGCCCCTGTCGGGTTGCCTGACAGCTCGCCGGGCGCGTCGATGCGCCCGATCGCCCAAGCTGCTGAATGCACTCCTCTTGTTCAGCAGTGGCACGGGGATTGGAATACCTATGCCCAGCGTTGCATGCGGGAACGCGTGCGACATAACGAACGATCAGTGAGGAGTAGTAATGAAGAAGAGGTTCTTGGGCATTCTGGCTGTCGCCCTGCTGGGTGGGCCGATGGCGGCGAACGCCGTTCCGGCGGGATTCGCTTGTGTCTCCGGCTCGTTCAATGACTGTGCGCTCGCCACGTCGACGCTGTCGTGGAGCTGGAATGGCACGGACTTCACCGTCTCCAACGGCGGTGCCGGCTATGTCTCGGAGGTGTACTTCGATGTGAGCTCCGGCATGTCGGTCTCCTTCCTGGGCGGTACCGGCAACATCTTCTTCTACTCCGGCGCCTCGCCGGGCAGCCTGCCGGGCGGTAACACCGTCGGCTTCGCTTCCGACAGATCCTTCGACTCGGACCCGGGCGGTTTGCACTGGGGCATCGACCAGGGCGAATCGGCCACCTTCCGGATTCTCGGCGCTGCGCTCAACAGCTTCGACATCGGCAAGCTGGCCGCGGGCCTGCACGTGCGCAGCCTGGTCACCGGCAGCGCCAGCGTGATCACGGCAACGAGCACCAAGGCTGTGCCCGAGCCGGGCACGCTCGCACTGTTCGGTCTGGGCCTCGTGGCTCTGGGAGTGATGCGCCGGCGCCGCGCTGTCTAGTCTCGCGGGTGTTTGGACAGGAAAGCGCCGCCTTCGGGCGGCGCTTTCGTTTTGCGGCGGGCGGTCGGGCTACTTTCCGATGCAGAAGCTGGCGAAAATCCGCCCCAGCAAGTCATCCGACGTCAGCTCCCCCGTGATCTCCCCAAGCGCCTGCTGCGCCTGACGCAGCTCTTCCGCCATCAGCTCGCCGGCGCGTCGTTCGAGCAACTGGCGTCGCGCTTCCTGCAGATGTCTGTCCGCGCGCCCGAGCGCGTCGAGGTGCCGGCGGCGCGCCGATATCGTGCCGGCGTCGGCGCCCTGGAATCCCATGCATTCCTTCAGATGCTCGCGCAGCAGGTCGAGGCCTTCGCCAGTCGTCGCCGATAGATACACGCGCGCGGGTTGCGACTGTTCGTACCGCGAGCTCAGCCCGAGCAGATCGATCTTGTTCACGACCAGCGTGACCGGAATCTCGCCGGGCAGCGTTGCAAGCTCGCGCTCGATGTCGCCCGGCTCGAGGCGGCGCTCGCCATCGATGACGTAGAGAATCCGGTCTGCGCGAGTCATCTCCTGGCGCGCGCGGCGAATGCCTTCGGCTTCGACTATGTCCGCTTCTTCACGCAGCCCGGCGGTGTCCGCCACATGCAGCGGCATGCCGTCGATCGCGATGCGCTCGCGCAGCACATCGCGAGTAGTCCCGGGAATCGCGGTGACGATGGCAGCGTCGTAGCCAGCGAGACGATTCAACAAGCTGGACTTGCCGGCGTTCGGTCGCCCTGCGATGACGACCGTCATGCCTTCGCGCAACAGCGCGCCTTGGCGCGCCTTCGCAGTGATCGCGGCGCAGAGCTCGATCGCGCCATCGATGCGCGCGCGCAGCGCCGTGTCGGCGAGGAAATCGATCTCCTCTTCCGGAAAATCGATCGCGGCTTCCACATGCATGCGCGTCTGCGTGACAGCCTCGGTCAACGAATCGACCGCGACCGAAAACTCCCCCTGCATCGAGCGCAGCGCGGCGCGCGCCGCTTCGACCGAGCCGCTGTCGATGAGATCGGCGATCGCTTCCGCTTGCGCGAGGTCGAGCTTGTCGTTGAGGAACGCGCGACGGGAGAACTCGCCCGGCTCGGCGATCCGCGCGCCGAGCTGCAGCGTGCGCGCGAGCAGCATGTCCATCACGACCGCTCCGCCGTGGCCGTGCAGCTCGAGAACATCTTCGCCGGTGAAAGATGCAGGCGCCGCGAAATAGAGGGCCAGCCCCGTATCGAGCGCGTGGCCGTCGGCGTCACGGAAGGGTCGTAACAGCGCGCGCCTCGGGCGCGGCAGCTCGCCGAGAATCTCGCGCGCAATCCTGGCAGCGAGCGGGCCGGACACGCGGATCACACCGATGCCGCCACGCCCGGGTGGAGTGGCGAGCGCCGCGATCGTATCCCCCTTCAGGGATTCGGCAGCGTCATCCGGTGTCGCGTTCACGGCTCCCTACGTCTTGTTCTGCTCCGCCGCGACGAGCTTGTTGATGCGCCACTGCTGCGCGATCGACAGCAGCGTGTTCGTCAACCAGTACAGCACCAGGCCCGCGGGGAACCACGCCATCGTCACCGACATGATCACCGGCATGAACGCGAACACCTTCGCCTGCATCGGGTCGGTGCTCGGCATCGGCTGCAGCTTGAACTGCGCGAACATCGCGGCGCCCATCATGATCGGCAGGATGAAGAACGGATCGCGCGAGCTCAGGTCGTTGATCCAGCCGAAGAACGGCGCCTGGCGCATCTCCACGCTCTCGAGCAGCACGCGGTAGAACGCGAAGAAGAACGGGATCTGGATCAGGATCGGCAGGCAGCCGGCGAGCGGATTGATCTTCTCGCGCTTGTACAGCTCCATCATCTGGCGGCCGAGCTGCTCGCGGTCGTCCTTGTAGCGCTCCTGGATCGCCTTGATGCGCGGCGCGACGTTGCGCATCTTCGCCATCGAGCGGCCGCTCGCCGCCGTCAGCTTGTAGAACGCGAGCTTGATCAGGAACGTGACGATGATGATCGCGACGCCCCAGTTGCGCACCAGCTCGAAGGCCTTCTCGAGCAGCCAGAACAGCGGCTGCGCGATCGGCGCCAACCACCCGTAGTCGGTGACCTTCTCCAACAGTGGTGCAGTGGCTTGAAGCTGCACTTGCAGCTTCGGCCCGACGAACAGCTTCTCTTCGAACGACTGCGTAGCGCCGGGCGGTACGTCTTTCAGCGGTCCGCGATACGACAGCGTGAAATCGTTGCGCGCGTTGAGGCCGAGCTGATACGCGTAGGTTTCCGGCGCGGGCGGCACGGCGGCGGCCACGAAGTGATGCTGAAGCGCAGCGATCCAGCCGTTCTGGATGTTCGCCTTGTACGCGCGGTCTTCGTCGTTCTCGACGTTGAGACGGCGATAGCCCTTGCCGTCGGAGATCGCCGGCCCGCGATACGCGTAGGTTTCGACCTTGAAGTACGAGCGCTCGACGTGCTCGTAGTGCCGCACGAGCTGCACGTATGAAGCCGCTTTCCAATCGCTGCCGCTGGTGTTCACCACATCGTATTTGAGATCGATGCGATAGCTGCCGGGATGGAACGTGTAGGTCTTGGTGACCGTGATTCCGCCTTCGCTCCAGGTGAGCGGCACGACCAGCTGCTGCTCGCCCGCCTTCAGCTGATATTCGTTCGCCGCGGACTGGTACAGCGCGAGGTGATTCGGCTCGGGACCGTTATTCGCTGCGCGCAGACCCGACTGCGCGACGTAGCGCGGATCCTGCGGGCTGAACAGGCGCACCGGCAGGTCGGGCCGATTCTTCACTTGCGCATACTTCAACAGATCGGCGCGCACCAGATCGCCGCCGCGCTTGCTGATGTCGATCGACAGCACGTCGGTGACGACGCGCACGACGCCGGCGTCAGTGTCCGTCTTCTCGACTGCCTGCTCAGGTGTCGGCGTCGCGCTCGCGGCTTGCGGCGTCGAAGTGTCGGTTGGCAGATCCGGCAGCGTGTCTGCAGGCGGCGGCGCATTCGGCGCCGTTCCCTGCGTCTGTGTCGCAACGGGTGGCGCGGGCGGCGGCGCGTAGTCGCGTTGCCACGCGAGGTAGTTCAGCCATAGCACCAGGGCGAGCGCCGCCCAGACGAATACGCGTTGGTTATCCATGTGACACAGGCTTTATCGAAGAGGGCGGCGGCACCGGGTCGTAGCCGCCGGGATGCCACGGATGACAGCGCAGTATTCGGCGCGCGGCGAGATAGCTGCCGCGCATGGCCCCGTGATGCTCGATCGCTTCTTCGGCGTAGCACGAGCAGCTCGGATAGAAACGACAGTTCGACCCGAGCAGCGGGCTCACGCAGTAGCGATAGAGCCGGATCGAGCCTTTCAGGAGGGCGCGCATTGCTTCGCTACCGTCCGCCAATGGCGCTCGAGGCTGCGCGTGATCGCGGCATTGTCCGCGTCGCGAGCTGCGGCACGCGCATTGACGACGAGATCCACTGCGGGCAGCTCATGCTGATGCTGGCGGAAAGATTCGCGGACGAGGCGTTTGATGCGGTTGCGGCGGACGGCGTTCCCCACGATGCGGGCGGCGATCGCCAATCCAAGGCGGGGCACGGCCGCGCCGGTGTTACGCGCAAATATCGCGAAGAAAGCGTCGGCCGAGCGGCGCGCATTCCGATACACGCGATCGAATTCGGATTTTTGCCGGAGGCGTTGCGCGGGTTGAAACGATCGTGAGGCAGACAAGCGAGTCGTGATCGGCCAGGTAGGAGCCGCGACTGCGCAGCGTGATCGGCGCGTCTCGCGCTCAGACCTGGGCGCTCAGACAGTGAGCCGCTTGCGACCCTTGGCGCGGCGCCGGGCGAGGACCTGGCGGCCGGCTCGGGTGGCCATGCGGGCGCGAAAGCCGTGAGTGCGCTGGCGATGCAGATTGCTCGGTTGGTAAGTACGCTTCATGCGGGCTCTCGCCAAAGAAGTTGGCTAGGAAAAGTGCGCGAAAACAAGCACATGGTGGGCGGAAAGAAGGGCGGCAAGGGTACGCAGCGCTCCCCGCAGTGTCAAGCGAAATGGAGCGCCGGGCCGTCCTGCGTGCATCAATCGACCGTCAGTGAGATCGCGCGTCCGGGCTGTGGATAACCCGCGGTCCATCGGTATAGACTCGCGCTCCTTCCGCGTAGCCTGCGCAGAACAAAATCTTTTGCGAACGATAGGGGACGAAGCCGTGCAGGGTTCGTTATGGCGCCGCTGTCTCGCCCACCTCGAGGCGGAACTGCCCGAGGCGCAATTCAATACCTGGATCCGACCGCTGCAGGCGGTTGAAGAGGGACACACGCTGCGCCTGCTCGCCCCGAACCGGTTCGTGGTCGATTGGGTGAACGAAAACGTCGCCGGGCGCATCACGGAGCTCGTCGACGCTGTCGGCTCCGAGCCGACGCCGGCGGTGGTGCTGGAAGTCGGCTCGCGCGCGGCGGTCCCGGTTCCGGCGCCGGTGCTCACGCCGCAACCCGGCCGCGGGCCAATGCCGGCCAAGGATCTGCCCTCGCTGCTCGGCAGCCGGCTCAATCCGGACTTCACGTTCACCAGCTTCGTCGAAGGCAAGAGCAATCAGCTGGCGCGCGCCGCGGCCGTGCAGGTCGCGGAGAATCCCGGGCGCGCCTACAACCCGCTGTTCATCTACGGCGGCGTCGGCCTCGGCAAGACGCACCTGATGCATGCCGTCGGCAACATGATCCGCAGCCGCAACGAGCGCGCCCGCGTCGCTTACGTGCACTCCGAGCGCTTCGTCGGCGACATGGTGAAAGCGCTCCAGCACAACACCATCAACGATTTCAAAACGGCGTATCGCTCGCTCGATGCGCTGATGATCGACGACATTCAATTCTTCGCGGGCAAGGATCGCTCGCAGGAAGAGTTCTTCCACACCTTCAACGCGCTGTTCGAAGGCCAGCAGCAGATCATCCTCACCTGCGACCGTTATCCGAAGGAGGTCGAAGGCCTGGAAGAGCGGCTGAAATCGCGCTTCGGCTGGGGCCTCACCGTCGCCATCGAGCCGCCGGAGCTGGAAACCTGCGTCGCGATCCTCATGAGCAAGGCTGCGCAGACACGCGTGGATTTGCCGGAGGAAGTAGCGTTTTTCATCGCCAAGCGCATCCGCTCCAACGTGCGCGAGCTGGAAGGCGCGCTGCGCCGGGTGGTGGCGAACTCGCAGTTCACCGGTCGCGCGATCACCATGGATTTCGCGAAGGAAGCGCTGCGCGACCTGCTGGCGCTGCAGGATCGGCTGGTCACGATCGAGAACATCCAGAAGACCGTCGCGGAGTACTACAAGATTCGCGTGGCCGACCTGCTCTCCAAGCGCCGCAGCCGCTCGATCGCGCGCCCGCGCCAGGTCGCGATGGCGCTCTCGAAAGAGCTGACGAGCCACAGCCTGCCCGAGATCGGCGATGCATTCGGCGGCCGCGACCACACGACCGTGCTGCACGCCTGCCGCGTGATCAAGGAGCTGCGGGAGTCGAACACGCGCACCAGCGAGGACTACTCGAACCTGTTGAGAACCCTCGCTGGATGACTGTGGATATAGTGTGCAAGAGCTGAGGACCGGATCGATCCACAAAAAGCTAACAGCTTGAGGACATGTACCGACGGCGTTGCTCCGTGACTCGTCCTGGCTGCACTGCCTTGAGCCGACTCGTGAAAAAGCACTTACTCACAGCTTTGCGTGGCGCTCATAGTAATTACAATTCTTAAATTCTATTTACCTGATTAAGACAGTCGGACAGGTGGAAAAGATGAAGTTCAGCGCAGAGCGGGAAACGATCCTCGCCCCCTTGCAGGCAGTCATCGGCGTGGTCGAGCGGCGGCAGACGATGCCGATCCTCGCCAACGTGCTGGTCGTCGGCAAAGGCGAGCAGTTGTCGATCACGGCCACGGATCTGGAAGTCGAGCTCGTTGCGCGAACCAACGTGACGCTGCAGCAGGGCGGCGAAGTCACCCTGCCCGGACGCAAGCTTCTCGACATCGTGCGTGCGTTACCCGAGAAGACGCAGGTGACGGTATCGATCGAAGCTGAGCGCGCCACGATTCGTTCGGGCAAGAGCCGCTTCACCCTCGCGACGCTGCCCGCCTCAGACTTCCCGACGGTCGAAGACATCCGTGCCCAGCAGACGCTGACGATCGCGCAGGCGGCGCTCAAGCGCTTGCTCGACAAAACGCATTTCTCGATGGCGCAGCAGGACGTGCGCTACTACCTGAACGGTATGTTGCTCGAATCTGATGGTAAGTCGCTGCGAACGGTCGCGACTGACGGCCATCGTCTTGCATTCTGCGAATCAGCGCTCGACAGCGAGTCGGCATCGTCGCAGCAAGTCATCGTTCCCCGCAAAGGCGTGCTCGAGCTGCAGCGGTTGCTCGGAAATGAAGGAACCGTCGAACTTGCCATCGGAAGCAATCACGTTCGCGCCCAGATCGGCGACATTCGCTTCACCTCGAAGTTGATCGATGGCCGCTTCCCGGAGTACGGACGCGTCATCCCAGCCAGTCCGCCGAAGAAGATCCTCGCAGACCGGGACGTCTTGCGCGCAGCTCTGCAGCGTGCAGCGATCCTGTCCAACGAGAAGTACCGCGGCATCCGGCTCGCTGCGAAGACGGGCGTGTTGACGTTGCAGTCACACAATCCGGAGCAGGAAGAGGCCGAGGAGGAGTTGGAAGTCGCGTATGCCGGCGATGAAATCGAGATCGGTTTCAACGTCAACTATCTGCTGGATGCTTTGGCTGCGATCGACGCCGGCGAAGTGGAGCTCGGCCTCACCGACTCCAACAGCAGCTGTCTCGTCAGCGCTGCCTCGACGCCGCAGGCCAAGTACGTCGTCATGCCGATGCGGCTCTGAGCGGGCCGCCCGTCCGATGTGCTGACCGCGATCGATATCGAGAATTTCCGCTGCATCCGGTCCGCACGGCTCGAGCTCGATCGGCAGGCTACGGGGATCGTCGGCGAGAACGGCTCAGGCAAGACCAGCCTGCTCGAGTCGATCTACTTCCTCGCGCACGGCCGATCCTTTCGAACGAATCAACGCGAGAAGCTGCTCCCTCCGCAGGCGCCGTTCCTGAGGGTCGTCGGCCAGATTGAGACTGGCCGCGGTGTTCTGGTCGCGGGCCTTGAGTACGGCGCGGAGGGGACCAAGGCGCACCTAGCTGGCCAGGGCGTCTCAGGCATTGCCGAGATCGCCGAGATCCTGCCGGTCCAGGTTATCGATCCCGGCGTGCATCGGCTGATCGAGGAAGGCTCCGCCCGACGTCGGCGATTGCTCGACTGGGGCGTGTTCCACGTGAAACATGAGTTCCTCGGTGTCTGGCGCCGCTATCAGCGCGCACTCCAGCAACGCAACGCGGTACTGAGGCAAGGAGCCGATGAGCAGCTGCTCGTAGCGTGGGAGCGGGAACTGAGCTCAGCAGGACATCGCGTGGACGAGCTGCGGGCAGAGTACGCGGCTCTGCTGCTACCTCATTTCGTCAGCGTCGCCGATCAGCTGTTAGGCGCGCAGGGCGCACGATTTACCTATCGCCGTGGGTGGGCCGCAGATGCGGACCTGGCCATGCAGTTGGCCGAGTCACGGCCGCGCGATCAGCGCCTCCGGACGACCACGGTCGGCGCCCACCGGGCGGACGTGGCCTTCTTCTTCGAAGGAGCAGCAGCGCGGGACCGGGTCTCGCGAGGTCAGCAGAAGCTCCTGGCGGCGGCATTCATCCTTGGTCAGCTGACGTACCAATCAGCCCTCGGCGCGCCGCCGGCATGCCTGATGATCGACGATCCGGCAGCCGAGCTGGATGTGGATAATTTGGGGAAACTGCTCGCGGCGGTGAGCCGGATTCCGGCCCAGTTGATCATCACATCGGTGCACGAAAGTGGCCTTGAAGGCCTGAAATTCGGCCGAAAGTTTCACGTGAAACAAGGCAATTTCTTATAATTCCGCACCTCATTCGCCAGGCTGGACCATGACAGACTCCGACGTTTACGACTCAAGCAAAATCAAGGTTTTGAAGGGTCTCGACGCCGTCAGAAAACGGCCCGGCATGTACATCGGAGACACCGACGACGGCACCGGTCTCCATCACATGGTTTTCGAAGTCGTCGACAACTCTGTCGATGAAGCGCTGGCGGGTTATTGCTCTCAGGTCACGGTCACGGTCCACGCCGATGAATCCGTCACCGTGGCCGATGACGGCCGTGGAATTCCTGTGGATATCCATCCGGAGGAGGGCCGCTCGGCTGCCGAAGTCATCATGACCGTCCTGCATTCGGGCGGTAAGTTCGATGACTCGTCCTACAAGGTCTCCGGCGGTCTCCACGGCGTCGGCGTCTCGGTCGTCAACGCCCTGTCCGAATACCTGCTCCTGACCATCCATCGGGACGGCAAGCTCCACCAGCAGGAGTACCGGTTGGGCGAGCCCCAGGCGCCGCTGGCGGTGGTCGGCACGACGGACAAGCGCGGCACGATCATTCGCTTCAAGCCCAGCGCGGCGATCTTTACCAACATCGAGTTCAACTACGACGTGCTCGCGAAACGGCTGCGGGAGCTGTCGTTCCTCAACTCGGGGGTGCGCATCGAGCTGATCGACGAGCGCGACGACAAGCGCGAGGTCTTCCAGTACGACGGCGGCATCCGCGAATTCGTCCGGTTCCTGAATCGCAACCAGACCGCGATCCACGAAACGATCATCTGGTTCCGGACCCAGCAGGACGCCGTAACGGTCGAGCTCGGCCTGCAGTGGAACGACTCTTACCAGGAGAGCATGTACGCGTACACGAACAACATCCCGCAGAAGGACGGCGGTACGCACGTGGCGGGTTTCCGCAGCGCCCTGACGCGCACGCTCAACAACTACATCGAGAAGCAGTTTGCGGCGAAGGACAAGATTCCGACCTCGGGCGAGGATGCACGCGAAGGTCTGACTGCGATCCTGTCCGTGAAGATGCCGGACCCGAAGTTCTCGTCGCAGACCAAGGACAAGCTCGTCTCGTCCGAGATCAAGGGCATCGTCGAATCGGCCGTCGGCACGAAGCTCGACGAGTTCCTGCTCGAGCATCCGCAGCAGGCGAAGGCCGTCGCGACCAAGATCCTCGAAGCCGCCCGCGCACGCGAGGCGGCACGCAAGGCGCGCGAGATGACTCGCCGCAAGGGGGCGCTCGACCTGGCCGGCCTGCCCGGCAAGCTCGCTGACTGCCAGGAACGCGATCCGGCGCTGTCCGAGATGTTCCTGGTCGAGGGCGACTCCGCAGGCGGCTCGGCGAAGCAGGGGCGGGATCGGCGCACCCAGGCGATCCTGCCGCTCAAGGGCAAGATCCTCAACGTCGAGAAGGCGCGCTTCGACAAGATGCTGTCCTCGGCAGAGGTCGGCACGCTGATCACCGCGCTCGGCACCGGCATCGGTGGCGACGACTTCGACATCTCGAAGCTGCGCTATCACCGCGTCATCGTGATGACCGACGCCGACGTCGACGGCTCGCACATCCGGACGCTGCTGCTGACGTTCTTCTATCGTCAGATGCCGCAGCTCATCGAGAACGGCCACATCTACATCGCGCAGCCGCCGCTCTACAAACTGAAGAAGGGCAAGGCGGAGCACTATCTCAAGGACGAGGCCGAGCTCAACGCGATGCTGCTGAAGCAGGCGCTCGAAGACGCCGATCTCTACGGCGATCCGGCGCAGCCGCCGATGGTCGGTGCGGCGCTGGAGGCACTCGCGCGACGCTGGATGGAAGTCGCTGCGATTCTGCGGCGCTCCTCGCGCCGCTACGATCAGCGAGTGCTGGAGCAGCTGCTCTACATGCCTGAGGTGACCCAGGCGGATCACGATCGTCTCGACTGGCTGACCCAGTGGGGCAAGACGCTCGAAGCGCAGCTCAACGCCCAGGAAGACTCCGCCAGACGTTATCGCGTACGGACCATTGGCAGCACGGACGGCGGCACGCCGCGACTGCTGGTGGCGCGTACCGAGCACGGCACCACGACGGAGAAGCACATCCATCGCGAGTTCTTCGATTCAGCGGAGTACCGCCGCATCGCGGAGCTCGGCAAAACGCTGTCGGGCCTGCTGCAGCCCGGCGCGTACGTCGTGAAGGGCGACCAGCGCCAGGACGTCAGTAGCTTCAAACAGACGATCGAGTGGCTGCTCGACCAGGCGCGCCGCGGTCAGTTGATCCAGCGCTACAAGGGCCTCGGCGAGATGAATCCGGAGCAGCTCTGGGACACGACGATCAATCCGCAGACGCGGCGCTTGATTCAGGTGCGCATCGAGGACGCGCTCGCCGCCAACGACATCTTCGCCACGCTGATGGGCGACCAGGTCGAGCCGCGGCGCGAGTTCATCGAGAAGAACGCGCTGGCCGTCGCCAACCTCGATATTTAGTTTTACTACCTGACAACCCTGATTCGGATGAGTGCGGACGCCCGAATCAGAAAGTTTATCTAGACAACGTATTTCAAGCCGCGGCGGCAGTTGGGGTGATCGCCGCGAGCTGATACTCGATCCACGCGCGAACTTCGTCGTTGAGCTCGCGCGGGTCGCGTCCGGCAGCTTCGATCGGCGGCCCGATCACGACGCGGATGACGCCCGGCTTCTTCACCCAGCCGCGGCGCGGCCAGTAATAGCCCGCGTTATGGGCGACAGGAATGATCTTGCAGCCGGTGCGTGAGGCGAGCAGTGCGCCGCTCACGCCGTACTTGCGTGTCTCGCCGACCGCGACGCGCGTACCTTCTGGAAAGATCAGGATCCACAGCCCCTCGCGCAGCCGCTGCGTTCCCTGCTCGATGACTTGCGAGACGGCCGCCGCGCCGGCCTTGCGATCGATCGCGATCGGCTTCAGCCGCTGGACGGCCCAGCCCACGACCGGAATCCACATCAGCTCGCGCTTCAGCACCCAGGACTGCGGCGGAAAGATCGCCGCCTGTGCGATCGTTTCCCACGCCGACGAATGCTTCCACATCGAGACGTGCGCGCCGGGCGGAATGTTCTCGCGTCCTTCGACGCTGTGGCGCAGCCCGCAGAATTTTTCGAGCAGCCACAGGTGGGCGCGCGCCCAGCTGCGTGCGACGCCGTACAACCTCTTGTTCGGCAGCCAGCCGAGCAGCAGCACGAGCAACGCGTACAGCAACGTGCCGACGAACAGGCATGTCGTGAAGAGCATCGATCGCAGCAGCTGCACGCCGATCTCCGCTAGCCGGGCAGGCGCGACAAGTCGGCGAATTGCAGGAACAGGCCGCGCAGCCGCAGCAGCAGGCCCAGGCGATTGGCGCGCACTTCAGCGTCTTCGGCCATCACCATTACGGAGTCGAAGAAGCGATCGACATCGTCGCGCAGGCTCGCAAGCTGCGTGAGCGCCTGCGTGTACTCACGACGCGCGAACAGCGGGTTCACGGCGCGTTCCATCGACAGCACGTGCTCGAACAGCTGCCGCTCGGCGCCATCCTGCAGCCTGGCCGTGTCGACCGCGCCAGTCAGATCGCCGGGAGCCTTGCGCAGGATGTTGGCGATGCGCTTGTTGGCTGCCGCCAGGCTTTCCGCCTCCGACAGCTTGAGGAAACGCTCGAGCGCGCGCAGTCGCAGGTCGATATCGAGCACCGACTGCGCGCGGCTTGCGAGCACCGCGTCGAACATCTCGGTGGTGACCGTGCGGTCCGCTTCGCCTTCCAGGTACGAGCTGCGCAAGCGCTCGACGATGTACGTCCACACTTCCTCGGCGGTCTGCGCCGGCTTCTCGACCGGCTGTGCCGCGACCGCAGTCTCGATGAGCTGCCGCAGGTCCAGATCGAGCTGCCGCTCGAGGATCGTGCGCAGGACTCCCAGCGCGGCGCGCCGCAGACCGAAGGGGTCGCGCGTGCCCGTGGGCTTCTGACCGATCGCGAAGATGCCGGCCAGCGTATCGAGCTTGTCGGCCAGCGCCAGCGCGATGCCCGTGCGCGTTTCCGGAACGCGATCCCCGGCGAAGCGCGGCCAGTATTGTTCCTCGAGCGCGGCGCACACATCGGGCGCCTCGCCATCGTGCTGCGCGTAGTACTTGCCCATCAGGCCCTGCAGCTCGGGGAACTCGCCGACCATGAGCGTCAGCAAGTCGCACTTGCTTAGCTCTGCCGCGCGGCGCGGCAGCGCTGCATCTGCGCCCAGCGATTCGGCGATGCGGACTGCGAGGCGCGCCACACGCTCGGTCTTGTCGGCGAGGGAGCCGAGCTTCGCCTGGAACGTCACGCTCTGCAGCGTCGTGCGCCGGGTTTCGAGCCGCACGCGCCGATCGCTGTCCCAGAAGAATGCAGCGTCCGCGAGCCGCGGGCGCACGACTCGCTCGTTGCCGTCGCGCACTTTCTCCGGCGCGCGGCTCTCGATGTTCGCGACCGCGATGAACTCGTTGCGCAATCCGCCTTGCGCATCGCGCACCGGGAAATAGCGCTGATGGTCCTGCATCGTCGCGATCGGCACTTCCTGCGGCAGCTCGAGGTAGCGCTGGTCGAAGCGACCGAGCAGCGGCACAGGCCATTCGACCAGTGCGGTCACTTCATCGAGCAGCGCCTCTTCGATCACCGCGTTGCCGCCGGCAGACTGCGCCAAGGCGACGGCACCGCTGCGGATCCGTTCGCGGCGCTCGGCGACATTCGCCACGACGTGCGCCTTCTCCAGCGTCTCGAGGTATTTCGCGGGGCTCGCGATGGTCAGCGGATTCGGCGCGTGGAAGCGATGGCCGCGCGATTGCTTGCCGGTGCGCACACCGAGGATCTCGCATTCGACGACGCTCGTGCCGAGCAGCATCACTGCCCAGTGCACCGGTCGCACGAACTCCGCATCGCCCGCGCCCCAGCGCATGCGTTTCGCGATCGGCAGGGAATCGAGCGACGCCGTGACGATGCCGGGCAGCAACGCCGCAGTCGGCTCGCCTTTCTTCGTGCCGACGAACAGCAGCACGCGACCTTTCGGTCCATCGACCTGCTGCAGCTGATCGACGCTCACCCCGCAGGACGCGGCGAAGCCCGTCGCGGCCTTGGTCGGCTGTCCAGCTGCATCGAATGCATTGGCGACCGCCGGGCCCTGGCGCTTGATCTCCTGGTCCGGCTGCTTGTCCGCCATTTCGTGGACGCGCACCGCGAGCCGGCGCGGTGTCGCGAACCATTCGAGCTCGCCGTGGGCGATGCCGGCCGTGGTCAGGCCTTTCTGGATACCGTCCGCAAGCGCGCGCGCCAGCGTGAACAGCGATTTCGGCGGCAGCTCTTCGGTGCCGAGCTCGAACAGGAAGTCGCGCTTGCTCATGCGCTCACGCCCTGCACCGGTGTCTGCTTCAGCATCGGGAAGCCGAGTGCTTCGCGGCTCGCGTAGTACGCCTCCGCCACTGCCTTGGCGAGCTCGCGCACTCGCAGGATGAAGCGCTGCCGCTCGGTGACCGAAATCGCCTTGCGCGCATCGAGCAGATTGAACGTGTGCGAGGTCTTCAGCATCTGCTCATAGGCTGGCAGCGCCAGCCCGTTGGCGAGCAGCGCGCGGCAGTTCGCTTCGTGCTCGTCGAAATGCCGGAACAGCTGCGCGACGTCCGCGAGCTCGAAGTTGTACTTCGACTGCTCGACTTCGTTCTGGTGATAGACGTCGCCGTAGGTGACGCGTCCGAGCGGGCCGTCGGTCCACAGGACGTCGTACATGCTCTCGACGCCTTGCAGGTACATCGCCAGCCGCTCCAGCCCATAGGTGATCTCGCCCATCACCGGGCGGCAGTCGAGGCCGCCGACCTGCTGGAAGTAGGTGAACTGCGTGACTTCCATGCCGTTCAGCCAGATCTCCCAGCCGAGGCCCCAGGCGCCGAGCGTCGGCGATTCCCAGTTGTCCTCGACGAGGCGGATGTCGTGCGTCAGCGGATCGAAGCCGAGCGCGGCCAGCGAGCCGAGATACCTATCGATGATGTCCGGCGGCGACGGCTTGAGCACCACCTGGAACTGATAGTAGTGCTGGCCGCGAAACGGGTTCTCGCCGTAACGCCCGTCAGCGGGCCGGCGTGAAGGCTGGACGTATGCGGCGCTCCACGGCTCCGGGCCGACAGCGCGCAGCAGCGTGGCTGTGTGGAACGTTCCTGCGCCCATCTCCATGTCGTACGGCTGCAGGATGACGCAGCCCTGCTTCGACCAGTAGGCCTGCAGGGCAAAGATCAGATCCTGAAAAGTCCTGGGCGGGACGACTGCTTTGGGTGAGGCCATGCCGGGGCGAGCTCGGGGCGCAAAGGCGCGGGAGTATAGCCTGCGAGGCCGCGATCACCGCTTGCCAAAGCAGCGACGCACAGTAATAGTGCGCCGGCGCGCGCGGCTTGCCCCGCGACGGAGCAGACCCTCGCGCTGCTCGCCGCGCACCTCCGCCGGATCAAGCGCTTGCGCCCCGCGATGCAGCGGGGCGCAGTGGCACAGATCCTGCAAATTCGCGAGCCCAGACTCAATAACCACCGGCATCGCAGCGGCGAGCGGCCGGTGATCAGCAATTCTGCCGCCCAACCGGAGGAGAACTCATGACGACGCCCGCTGAAGTCCTCAGCATGCTGAAAGAAAAGGAGGTCAAGTTCGTGGACCTGCGCTTCACGGACACGCGCGGCAAGGAGCAGCACGTCAGCGTGCCGGCACACACCATCGACTCGGGCTTTTTCGACGACGGCAAGATGTTCGACGGCTCGTCGATCGCCGGCTGGAAAGGCATCAACGAGTCCGACATGGTGCTGATGCCCGATGCCTCGACGGCGGTGCTCGATCCGTTCTTCGAAGAGACCACGATGATCCTGCGCTGCGACGTGCTCGAGCCGTCGACCATGCAGGGCTACGACCGCGATCCGCGCTCGCTGGCGAAGCGCGCCGAGGCGTACCTGAAGTCGACCGGCATCGGCGACCGCGCGCTGTTCGGCCCCGAGAACGAGTTCTTCATCTTCGACAACGTGCGCTACGGCACGACCATGCAGGGCTCGTTCTTCGAGATCGACTCGATCGAAGCGGCGTGGAGCTCGGGCAAGAACTACGAGGAAGGCAACAAGGCGCACCGGCCGGGCGTGAAGGGCGGCTACTTCCCGGTGCCGCCGGTCGATTCCTTCCAGGACCTGCGCTCGGCGATGTGCCTGGCGCTCGAAGAGCTCGGCATGAAGGTCGAGGTGCATCACCACGAAGTCGCGACCGCCGGCCAGTGCGAGATCGGCGTCAACGCCAACACGCTGGTGCGCAAGGCCGATGAAGTGCAGATGCTGAAGTACGCGATCCACAACGTCGCGCACGCGTACGGCAAGACCGTCACGTTCATGCCGAAGCCGATCGTCGGCGACAACGGCAACGGCATGCACGTGCACCAGTCGATCTCGAAGGATGGCAAGCCGCTGTTCGCGGGCGACAAGTACGCCGGCCTGTCGGACATGGCGCTGTACTACATCGGCGGCATCATCAAGCACGCGAAGGCGATCAACGCGTTCACCAACGCTGCGACCAACAGCTACAAGCGGCTGGTGCCGGGCTTCGAGGCACCGGTGATGCTCGCGTACTCCGCGCGCAACCGCTCCGCGTCGATCCGCATTCCGTGGGTCGCGAATCCGAAGGGCCGGCGCATCGAAGTGCGCTTCCCGGATTCGACTGCGAATCCGTACCTCGGCTTCGCGGCGATGCTGATGGCAGGCCTCGACGGCATCCAGAACAAGATTCATCCGGGCGATCCGGCCGACAAGGATCTGTACGACCTGCCGCCCGAGGAAGCGAAGCACATTCCGGAAGTCTGCTACTCGCTCGAGCAGGCGCTGCAGTCGCTCGATGCGGATCGCGGCTTCCTCAAGGCCGGCGGCGTGTTCACCGACGACGTGATCGACGCGTACATCGCGCTGAAGATGCAGGAAGTGACCAAGGTGCGCATGTCGACGCATCCGCTGGAGTTCGAGTTGTACTACAGCGTGTGATTGCACGCGCCGGGACGGTGACGGCGTTCACAAGTCGTCACCGTTTCCGGCGCGGTGTTTTGTCAGCAAAAGGCGAAAGCGGCTATGCTCTGGCCCCATGCGTACGGCGCTCCTGCTATTGCTCGCCTTCGCGGCCGCGGGCTGGTCCGGCACTGCAGCCTCCAGCACCGTTTACAAGTGGGTCGACGAGAAGGGCGTCACGCACTACTCCGACCGGCCGGTGCCGGGCGCCACCCGCATCGAAGTGAGCACCGGCAGCGCGTCGTCGCACGCGAACGCCGCGCCCGATGCCGGGACACCGTCGCTGCCGCAGTCCCCGGCCGCACCGTCCGAGAGCTACCGGATCTTCGAGATCGCGCAGCCGCAGACCGATCAGGTTTTCATCAACAACGGCGGCACTGTCGAGGTGCAGATCCGCATCGATCCGCCGTTGCAGCCCGGTCACTCGCTGAATCTCTATCTCGACGGCCGGCTGATCGAGGCGTACACCGGCTCGCCGAGCTACACGTTGCAGCAAGTGCCGCGCGGCACGCATGGGCTGGTCGCCACGATCAACGAAGAGAATGGCACACGCGTGCGCGAAACCTCGCCCGTTACGTTCACAGTGCGGCAAGAGTCGATCGCGAATCCGCCGGTGGGCCCCGGCGTGCGTCCGCAGCCGACGAAGCCGCCGCGCACGGGCGCGTCGAACAAATTGCCGACTTCGCAGCCGAGCTACGCAGCTTTGAACCCCACGCGGCCGGCCATCGATCCGGCGACCAATCTGCCGGTCGTCCAGAAGCCCAAGCCGAAGCCCAAGAAGCCCTGACGGCTGGCACGCGCCGCGTGCGCCGGAGGTGCGGATAGCGATGGCCGCGCTGCCTTCGTCGTTCGCTGCTGCAAGCGCCATGGCCGATCCCGGACGCATCCTCGACAGCCTGAGCACCAGCGTGCTCATCGTCGATCGCTCGCGCGCCATCCTTTATCTGAACGTCGCCGCGGAGTCGCTGTTCGGCACGAGCCGCAACCAGGCGCGCGGCCGGCCGCTCGAGGAACTGTTCGCCGCAGCCAACGAGCTCAGCGAGATCGTCGAGCGCGCGCTGCAGTCGGCGCGCCCGTTCCTGCGCCGCGAGCTGGCGTTGCGGCCGGTGAACGGCGAAGGCGAGCTGATCGTCGACTGCGTCGTCGCGCCGTACGACGAAACGGTGGCGCCGGCAGTCATGATCGAGATCAGCGACACGACTCAGCATCAGCGCATCTCGCGCGAGAACGCCCTGCTGTCGCAGATCGACGGGCGCCGCCTGATGATTCGTCAACTCGCGCACGAGATCAAGAATCCGCTCGGCGGGCTGCGCGGCGCGGCACAACTGCTGGCGCGCGAGCTGCCCGACCAGGGCCTGCGCGAATACACCTCCGTGATCATCGGCGAAGCGGATCGCCTTGCCGGCCTGGTCGACGCCATGCTCGGCCCGGGCCACGCGCCGCGCCGCGAGCTGGTCAACATCCACGAGGTGCTGCAGCACGTGCGCCACCTGCTCGCCGGCGATGCGCCCGCGCAGGTGACGATCGAGCGCGACTACGATCCGAGCCTGCCGCCGCTGGCGCTCGACCGCAATCTCATCATCCAGGCGATGCTCAATCTGGGCCGCAACGCGCTGCAGGCGCTCGCGCAGAATGCCGACGGCAAAGGCCGCATCGTGCTGCGCACACGCGCGCTGACCAACGTCAACATCGGCACGCGGCGTCACAGGCTCGTCGCGAGCGTGCAGTTCGAAGACAACGGACCGGGCGTGCCCGAGCAGCTGCGCGAGACGCTGTTCTATCCGCTGGTCACCGGCCGCTCGGACGGCACCGGACTGGGGCTGGCGGTCGCGCAGGACCTGGTCAGCCGTCACGACGGGTTGATCGAGTTCGAGAGCCGCCCGGGCCTGACCCTCTTCACGATCCTGTTGCCCTTCCATGTCGTCCAGCCCACTGAAGTCACTTAACGTCTGGCTCGTCGACGACGACGCCTCGATCCGCTGGGTGCTCGAGCGAGCGCTGCGCCAGGGCGGAATGTCGCCGACCGCATTCGATCAGGCCGACACGGCGCTCGCCGCTCTGCGGCGCGATCGCCCCGATGTGCTGATCACCGACGTGCGCATGCCGGGTCGCAGCGGCCTGGAGCTGCTGACGCAGATCCGCGCGAGCCAGCCCGAGCTGCCCGTGATCGTGATGACGGCGCACTCCGATCTCGACAGCGCCG
This sequence comes from Steroidobacteraceae bacterium, assembly GCA_035278165.1. GTDB lineage: Bacteria > Pseudomonadota > Gammaproteobacteria > Steroidobacterales > Steroidobacteraceae > Steroidobacter. Next base: position 33,786 of record DATEJG010000074.1, on the reverse strand, counting down.
TCGCCGCCTATCAGGGCGGCGCCTTCGAGTATCTGCCGAAGCCGTTCGACATCGATCAGGCGGTGGATCTGGTGCGACGCGCGGCGCAGCAGCGGCAAAGCGCTCCCGAGCCTGCACTCGAAGGGCGACGCATTCCGGAGATGCTCGGCCAGGCGCCGGCGATGCAGGAAGTGTTCCGCGCCATCGGTCGCCTGTCGCGTTCGAGCATGACGGTGCTGATCACCGGCGAGTCGGGCACCGGCAAGGAGCTCGTCGCGCGCGCGTTGCATCGTCACAGCCCGCGCGCCGCGAAGGCGTTCATCGCGCTCAACACCTCGGCCTTCACTGCCGATCTGCTCGAATCGGAGCTGTTCGGTCACGAGAAGGGCTCGTTCACCGGCGCGGATCAATTGCGACGCGGGCGCTTCGAGCAGGCGGACGGCGGCACGCTGTTCCTCGACGAGATCGGCGACATGTCGCCGCAGCTGCAGACGCGACTGCTGCGCGTGCTGGCGGAAGGCGAGTTCTATCGCGTCGGCGGGCAGATCCCGGTGCGCGTCGAGGTCCGCGTCATCGCTGCGACTCACCAGGATCTCGTCGATCGCGTCCGGCAAGGGCTGTTCCGCGAAGATTTGCTGCACCGGTTGAACGTGATCCGCATCGAAGTGCCGCCGCTGCGCGCGCGTCGCGAGGACATTCCGGAGCTGCTCGCGCACTATCTCGACGCCGCGGCCGTCGAGCTCGGCGTCGAGCCGAAGACGCTGACGCCGCAGGCCGCCGCGGCGCTCGCGAACTTCGACTGGCCCGGCAATGTGCGTCAGCTCGTCAACGCTTGCCGGCGTCTGACGGTGACTGCGCCCGGCCGCGAGATCAAGGTCGAAGACATCCCCGCCGATCTCGGCGGCGTGCCCGGTGCGGCGAAGCTGCAGGACGAATGGACGCGTCACCTGACGCAGTGGGCGGACAAGCGGCTCGCCGCCGGCGAAACGCCGCTGCTCGACGACGCGTTGCCCGAGTTCGAGCGCACCTTGATCCGCGCGGCGCTGCGCCAGGCGCAAGGCGGACGTCAGGAAGCTGCTCGGCTGCTCGGCTGGGGTCGCAACACGCTCACGCGCAAGCTGAAAGAGCTGGGCATGAACGATGAGTAGAGCGGGAAGTCAGGCTTTAGCCTGACTCACAGTGCTATCCAGCGGCGGATGCGCTGACGAAGTGCCGACGAGCTCGCGCACCGACTGCATCTTGTGTTTCGTCAGATACGCAGCGATGCCTTCGTTGATCTTCCTGCACACCAGCGGATCGTAGAACAGCGCCGTGCCGACGCCGACGGTGGTGGCGCCGGCGATCAGGAATTCCAACGCGTCGTTCGCCGAGGCGATGCCGCCCTGGCCGATGATCGGCACGTCGTGGCGTCGCGCCACTTCGTACACCTGGTGCACCTTGAGCAGCGCGATCGGCTTGATCGCCGGTCCCGACAGGCCGCCCTGGATGTTGCCGATGACCGGGCGCCGCGTGTGCACGTCGATCGCCATGCCGGTCACGGTGTTGATCACCGCCAGCGCGTCGGCGCCGGCTTCGATGCAGTGGCGCGCGTTCTCGCGGATGTCGGTCTGGTTCGGCGAGAGCTTGACGATCAGCGGCTTGCTGGTCGCCGCGCGGCAGGCGGCGGTGACGCGACCCGACATCTGCGGATAATTGCCGAACTGCACGCCGCCTTCCTTGATGTTCGGGCAGGAGATGTTGACCTCGATCGCGTCGATCGGCGAATCGTCGAAGCGCCGCGTCACCTCGATGTAGTCCTCGATCGTCGAGCCGCAGACGTTGGCGATGAAGCGCGTCTCGCCGAAGTCGAGCGCCGGCAGGATCTGCGTCACGACGTGCTCGACGCCGGGATTCTGCAGCCCGATCGCGTTCAGCATGCCCATCGGCGTCTCGTACACGCGGTGCGGCGGGTTGCCGAGGCGCGGCTCGCGCGTGGTGCCTTTCAGCACGATCGCGCCGGCGTCGCGGTTCGAGAAGCCCTCGACGCGCGTGTACTCCTCGCCGAAGCCGACGCAGCCCGACAGCAGCACGATGGGCGAGTCGAGCTTGAGGCCGCAGAAATCGATCGATAGGCTCGCAGGAAGCATGGGCCGATAGTCTACCCTTCCAGCGGATGTTCCACGTCGTCCTCTACCAGCCGGAGATTCCGCCGAACACCGGCAACGTGATCCGCATGTGCGCCAACACCGGCGCCCGGCTGCACCTGATCGCGCCGCTCGGCTTCGACATCGATGAAAAAGCGGTGCGCCGGGCCGGCATGGATTACGCGGAGCTTGCCGACGTGCAGCTATGGCAGAGCCTCGCCGAGTGCCTGCAAGCACTCGGCATGCCGCGCTGGTTCGCGATTTCCACGCGCGGCACGATTCGCTACGACAGCGTGCAGTTCACGGACGGCGATGCGTTCGTGTTCGGGCCGGAGACGCGCGGCCTGCCGCAAGCGGTGCTCGATGATTGCCCGCCGGAGCGGCGTCTGCGCATTCCGATGCGCGCCGGCAATCGCAGCCTGAACCTGTCGAACGCGGCGGCGGTGGTGGTGTACGAAGCGTGGCGGCAGCAGGGGTTTGTGTCAGGCTGAAGCCTGACCCACAGGGAGCAGCTCGTGGGTCAGGCTTCAGCCTGACTCTTCACTCCGGTTTCAGCGCCCGGCTCATCAACTCTTTGACCGCGTGCTTCGGCGACGCGCCCTCGTGCACGACGCGGTAGACCTGCTCGCAGATCGGCATCTCGACCGACATGCGCGCCGCGACGTTGCGTACCGCGTGCGCCGCGTGCACACCTTCGACGACCTGCCCGATCGCTTTCTGCGCGGCGTCGCCGGTCGTTCCCGAAGCCAGTGCAAGCCCGAACCGGCGGTTGCGCGACTGATTGTCCGTGCACGTCAGCACCACGTCGCCGAGGCCCGCCAGGCCCATGAACGTTTCCTTGCGCGCGCCGAGCGCGACGCCCAGCCGGGTCATTTCCACCAGTCCGCGAGTGATGAGCGCGATGCGCGTATTGGCGCCGAAGCCCAGGCCATCCGAGATGCCGGCGCCGATCGCCAGCACGTTCTTGATCGCGCCGCCGGTCTCGACGCCGACCATGTCGGTCGAGGTGTACGCGCGGAAGTTGAGGCCCGACAGGCGTTGCGCCAGATCGCTCGCGAACGTTGCGTCGCTGGCCGCGACCGTCATCGCGGTCGGCAGGCCGGCGCCGACTTCCTTCGCGAACGTCGGACCCGAGACGACCGCTGTCGGCACCCGCTCGCCGAGGACCTGGCGCACGACTTCGTGCGGCAGCAGGCCGGTAGCGAGCTCGAAACCTTTGGTCGCCCAGCTGACGCGCGCCTGCGAATTGAGATGCGGCGCGATTTCCTGCAGCAGCGAGCGTAACGCGTGACTCGGCACCGCGATGAGCAGGTCGTGCGCGGAACGCACGGCAGCGCCGAGATCAGCCTCGACGCGCAGCGTGTCCGGGAACTCGGCCTGCGGCAGATACCGCTCGTTGCTGCGTTGACGCGCGAGCGCGGCGACGTGCGCAGGCTCGCGGCCCCACAGCACTGCGGGGCGCGACAAGCGTGCAAGCTGGATTGCGAGCGCCGTTCCCCACGACCCGGCGCCCAGGACAGCGCACGGCGAAGGCGACGGCGTCACGGAGACCTCAATTCACCGCTGGCGCGGCCGATTGCGGCTGTTGCTGAGCGCGGGCTGCAGCCTGGTTGAACAGCGCTTCGAAGTTCACCGGCGGCAGCAGGAACGGCGGGAAGCCGCCCTTGGTGAGCAGATCGGAAATGACTTCGCGCGCATACGGCAGCAGGTAGTTCGGACAGAAGATGCCGAGCAGCCGCTGCATGTCCTGCGCGGGGACGTTGCGGATGCCGAACGCGCCGGCCTGCTGCAGCTCGACCAGCCACACGGTCGTTTCTGCCGCTTTCGCTTCCACGCGCACCGTCAGCACGACTTCCTTCATGTCGCCGCCGAGATCGCTCACCGACGTGTTCAGATTCAGATTGATGGTCGGGTTGGCGGCGTTCGACGTGATGCGCGGACCCGCCGGCGCCTCGAACGACACGTCCTTCACGTACACCGCCTGCGGCGCGAACTGCGGCGCATTCGGGTCGATCGCCTGGCCATTGGGGATGGAAGCTTCGTCAGCCATTGATGCAATCCTCTTCTCGTGTATCGATTCCGGGATGGCTGGCCGGTCAGGGGGCCAGGCCCAGGAGCTTGTTCAGGTCGCCGGAGCGGTCGAGCGCGGCGAGCTCATCATAACCCCCGACATGTTGCTCGCCGATAAAGATTTGCGGCACGGTGCGCCGGCCGCCGGTCCGCTCCAGCATGGCCTGGCGCCCGCCGGGCTCCTCGTCGAGCTTGATCTCGCGGATCGCGACGCCCTTGCGCTCGAACAGGTTGCGTGCGCGCTGGCAATACCCGCACCAGTTGGTCGAGTACATGAGCACGTCCGGTCCTTGACTCATGCCTGCTTGCCGTCCTTGCGGGCTGCGCCCTTCACCAGCGGCAGATTCTCCTGGCGCCAGCTCTGCAGTCCGCCGCGCAGCGTCGCGACCTTGGTGAAGCCGCCGGCGCGCAAGGTGCGCACCGCGCCGCCGGACGCCATGCCCGTTTCGCAATAGACGATGACGGGCTTTTCCTTGTATTTCTTCAGCGTGTCGAGCTTGCCGGCGAGCTCGGCGGCGGGCACGTGCCGCGCCTCGATGATGTGGCCCGCCTCGTACTGCTGGGCGTCACGTACGTCGAGCAGCAGCGCGCCCGAATTGGCGAGGCGCACCGCGTCCGCGGGCGCAAGGGCACTGCTGCCGCGCGCGCGCTGGCGGAACTCGATCACGATGACCAGAACGGCGAGAATCGCCGCGGCAGCGACCAGGAACGGATGATGAGTGACGTATTCGACGAAGCGGTTCATTGCATACAGTGCGCGAAAAGGCTGCGAAGTATAGCAGCCGGCGCGTTTTGCCCCCTCAGCGGCGCTTGCGGCTGAGAACGTGCGCGCGACAGCTCTCGTACTGTTGCTGTGGTCGCTGGCTTTTCAAGCCGCCGCTGCCGGCATCGACACCAAGGAAGCCGAGCTGCGCCAGGTGCGCACGCGCATCGAGGCCATCCGTAAGCAGATTCACGCCGACGCGGAGCGCCGCGACGCCCTGACCGGCCAGCTCAAGCAGGCGGACCTGCAGATCCAGTCCGCGCGCGAGCGGCTGTCCGAGGTGCGCTCCCGCCGGATCGAGTCCGAGCAGAAGCTGGCGGGGCTGCGCAACGAGCAGGCACAGACGCAGCGCCAGGTCGCGGACGAGCGCGGGGCGCTGGCTGCGGAGCTGCAAGTCGCCTACATGAACGGCCGCCACGAGCAGCTCAAGCTGCTGCTCAACCAGCGCGATCCGGCGGCGGCGGGCCGCACGATGGCGTACTACGGCTACTTCGGCCGTGCGCGCGCGGAGCGCATCACTTCCATCACCGAGCATCTCGCGCACCTGGAATTACTCGGCGAAAGCATCACCAGCGAGACCGCGCGGCTGCGCACTCTCGAGCAGGAGAACGCCCGCGACGTGCAAGCGCTCGCTGGTGCGCGCGAGCGGCGTGCGCAAACCCTGGCGAATGTTCAGGCGAAGCTGCGTACGCGTAGTGACCAGCTGACCAGGCTCCAGTCGGATGCCCAGGCGCTGGAAAAGCTGGTCGAGCAACTGCGCCGCGCCATCGAGGAGTTTCCGGAGCTGGCGGAGCAGCCGTTCCAGCGGGTGAAGGGCAAGCTGCCGTGGCCGGTGAAGGGCAGCCTGCTGGCGAAGTACGGGCAGCTGCGAGCCGGCGGGCCGCTCAAGTGGCAGGGATTGGTCATCGCCGCCGACCGCGGCACCCAGGTTCGCGCCCCGTACTATGGCCGCGTGGTCTATGCCGACTGGCTGCCCGGCCTCGGCCTGCTCATCGTGCTCGACCACGGCGGCGGCTACATGAGCCTGTACGGCCACAACGAGCAGGTCTATCGCCGGGTCGGCGACCGGGTCGCCCCGGGCGACGCGCTGGCAGCCGTTGGCGATGCCGCCGGGCTCGGCCGGCCGGGCCTGTACCTGGAAATCCGCAAGGGCAAACAGACGCTGGACCCGCAGGAGTGGCTCGGGAAGCCCTGACAAGACTTTCGTGACCCGCGTCTCACCCGCTCCGCCTGGCAGTCCGCCCCCGCCAGCCGAACGGTGTGCGAAAACCCCGCGAAAACTGCGGCCAGCATCAAGGAATGCCGGGGCAGCGGGCCTGATGATGCGGACCAGGGGTACCCCATTACATGCAGCAGGTCCGCACCTTGGCCGCCGGCACGATCCTCGACGACGAAGACACGATAGAGGCGCAGGCCCTGTCGACGTCGCTCGATCCCTATGGCCAGCTGGTCAAGATGCTGATGCCGCGCGCCAACTGCATCGCGATCTACGATCGCGGCGGCACGCCGCTGTGGCTCTCCGACGGCTGCGACGGCGTCGATCTCGCGCACCTGATGGCCGAAGCGCTCACCGAAGCTCGCGACGAGATCGCCAGTCAGCAGGTCGACCCCGAAGAGCGCGACGGTTTCGCGCGTTCCTGGGGCGGCGACACTGCGTACGTGTTCATCCTGCGCGACGGCGCGACTTTGCTCGGCGCGCTCGGCGTGTCGATCCAGGACGGCAGCGGCGGCGCGCGACCGTTCTCGCTCGTGCAAGGCTTGCTGCGGCCGGCATTGCAGGTGCTGGGTCGCGAGCTGCTCAGCCAGCACACCATCAGCACGTCGCGCGACGAAATTCTTCCTGCGCGCGACGCCGACCTGGAGCTGCTGCTCGACGCGAGCGTTCCTGCCGACGCCGGCAGCGACGATCTCGATCAGCTGGTGCGCAGCTGCGTGACGCATCTGCAATGCTCGACCGGCGCGCTGTTCATTCCGGACAAGAAGATCACGATCCTGCACACCGACGGCGCGTTGAGCGCCGCGGAGCGCGAGCTGCTGGAAAAAACCCAGCGCAACTTGTTCGCGTGGGTGCAGGTTCAGCGCCGCACGCTGATGCTCAACAGGGCGCCGCCGTCGAGCCCGATGGGCAGCCTGCAATACAAGATCCTCGCGTGCCCGGTCCGCCAGAGCGGACAAAGCGTCGTCGGCCTGCTGATGCTGCTGAAGCGTCTGGACTGCGCCGACTACGACACGCGCCAGGTACGCGTCGTGGAGATGATGACGCGGCACATCGCCTATGTGCTGCAGAACGCCTATGACCCGAGCACCGGACTGTTGACGCGCCCCGCGCTCGAACAGCGCGCGCTCGCAGTGCTCGGCGCGGGTAATGATGCGGCCGAGCACTGCATCGCGTATGCGGACATCGACCGCCTGCACGTCATCAACGAAAACCACGGCATGCACGTCGGCGACGCGGCCATCGTGCGCATCGCCGAAGCGATCCGCACACGCTTGCCCGCCAATGTTTTCGCCGCGCGCATTTCCGGCGATCGCTTCGCGCTGTTCTTCGCCGACGGCGGTCTCGACGAGTCGCGGACGTTTCTGGTCGACCTGTGCCAGGCCATCAGCGAGGGCGGTTTCAATCACGAGAGCGCGCCGGTCGCGTTGTCGGCGAGCTTCGGGCTCGCCGCAGTCCGCAACACGAAGTTTCCGCTGTCGCATGCACTCGCTGCCGCGGAGGCTGCCTGCAAGGCAGCGAAAGATCGCGGCCGCGGTCGCGTCGAGCTCTACCAGGAAGCCGACCGCAGCATCGTGCGTCGCTACGAGGACGTCGCGATCATCGGCACCCTGCGCGAAGCGATCGCCAACGACCGCTTCCGCATGGACGCGCAGCCGATCGTCGAGCTCGGCGGTGCCCCGCTGCAACCCGGCAGCGCGCGGCGCTTCGAGCTGCTGCTGCGCATGATCGACGCTTCGGGCGAGATCGTTGCGCCGGACAAGTTCCTCACGGCCGCCGAGCGCTACCAGCTCGCTACCGACATCGACCGCTGGGTCGTGCAGTACTCGCTGGAGATCCTCGCGTCCGCCGCGCCGCGGCTGGAAAGCATGGGCGCACATTTCGCGATCAACATCTCGGGCCAGTCGCTCGGCGACGAGCAGTTTCCCGCGTACCTGGAGCAGAAGCTGCGCGAGTACGGGTTGCCGCCTCAGCTGCTGTCGTTCGAGATCACCGAAACCGCGGCAGTCGCCAACATCGTGCGCGCCGAGACGCTGATCCGCCGCTTGCAGGACCTCGGCCACACCATCGCGCTCGACGACTTCGGCCGCGGCTTGTCGTCGCTCACGTATCTGAAGTCGCTGCCGGTGTCGCACCTGAAGATCGACGGCGGGCTGATCCGCGACCTCGCCGGCAGCATGCGCTCGCGCGCGATGGTGACCGCGATCGTGCAGTTGGCGCAGGCGATGAAGCTCGAGACGACAGCGGAGTGCGTCGAGAGCGAATCGATCCTCGGCGCCGTCGGCCAGCTCGGCCTCACCTTCGGCCAGGGCTTCGCGATCGGCCGGCCGCGGTCGCTGGAAATCGTGCTGCAGGAGCTGCTGCGCTCCGGCGCGGCGCCGAGCAGCGGCTCGACGCGGCGCTCGCGCATCGGCCTTTAGTGTGAGCCGGGTGCACGATCGTCAGGGAATTGCTGAATCTTCCGTCGCATTGGCCCACTTGCCGCGCTGTACTATGCTTTCCGCGCCTCACGGCACTGACCCGACACCCTCAGCGCATTCCCCTTCAGCAATGCTGTCCCGCCTGGGCACACCTGTCCGCTTTGCACTGGTCCTGACGCTGGGCATCGTCGCCGGCTTCGGGCTGTCGGTCGGGCGCACCGTGCAGGCGGGGCGCGATCCGCCGCCGCGCCAGACCGCGGCCGCCGCCGCTCAGCAGCTCGCCGACGAATCTCCGGTGCCGTGGCAGGACGCGCGCCTGCTCGCCGAAGTCCTCGAGCACGTGCGTCGCGAGTATGTCGAGCGCATCTCCGACCAGGAGCTGATCGAAGCCGCGATCCGCGGCATGATCGCCGACCTCGATCCGCATTCCGCGTTTCTCGATCCGCAGCAGTTCGACGAGATCCGCATCAGCACCACCGGCGAATACTCCGGCGTCGGCATCGAGGTCGCGCTCGAGGACGGCGTCGTCAAGGTCGTCAATCCGATCGAGGACGCGCCCGCCTTCAAGGCCGGCGTGCTGCCGGGCGACCGCATCCTCGCCGTCGACGACGTGCCGGTCGACGCGGAGAATCTCAACGACACCATCGATCGCATGCGCGGCCGCATCGGCACGCCGGTGAAGATCACCATCGCGCGCGGGCCGGACCCGCAGCCGATGGAGTTCACGCTGTCGCGCGCCAACGTGCAGGTCCACAGCGTGAGCCAGGAGCTGCTCGAGCCCGGCTTCGGCTACGTGAAGATCTCGCACTTCAGCGAGACCACGACGCCCGATCTCGAAAGCGCGCTCGCCAAGCTCAAGAAGGCCAGCGGCGGCAAGCTGCGCGGCCTGGTGCTCGACCTGCGCAACAATCCCGGCGGCGTGCTCGAAGCCGCCGTCGGCGTTTCGGACGTGTTTCTGGACGGCGGCCTGATCGTCACGGCCAACGGCCGCGCCGCCGACGCGAAGTTCGCGATGGACGCGCAGCCCGGCGACGACCTCGACGGCGCGCCGCTCGTCGTGCTGGTGAACGGCGGCTCGGCTTCAGCGTCGGAGATCGTGGCCGGCGCGCTGCAGGATCATCACCGCGCGCGGCTGGTCGGCAGCCAGACGTACGGCAAGGGCTCCGTGCAGACCGTGATGGCGTTGTCGGACGGTCACGCCATCAAGCTGACGACCTCGAAATATTTCACGCCTTCGGGCGCTTCGATCCACGAGCGCGGCATCAAGCCCGACGTGGCGGTCGACGACAAGAAAGACGACAAAGACGGAGACGATCGCGCGCTGCACCTGGCGCTGGATCTGCTCAAGGATCCGGGCACGATCCGCCAGAGCAGCGCCGACTGAGCACGCATGCAAGCCGAGGAGCCGGCGAGCGACAATCGGGATTTCGCGGCTTCGGTCCTGCTCTGGCTGCATCTTCTGGTCCTGGCAGCGGGCGCGCTGCAGTTCGCGGTCGTGCCGCAATCGGTGCAGCAACCTCTGCTCGCCGTCGTCGCGCTCACGCTGCTCGCCGTCAGCATGCTGATCACTCGCTCGCTGCCGGCTTTGCAGCGACCGATCACGCGCCAGCATTCGATCGATGTCGCGTCGCTGACTCTGTGCGTCACGGTGCTCTGTGCGGCCACCGGCGCTGCGCGCAGCTCGTTGCTCGGCCTCTTCAGCGTTCCGCTGGCTGGCGTCGCGGTAGCTTTCGGCAGCTGGTGGCTCGTCGTCCTGCTCGCCGCCGTCATCGGGGCGCTCGGCATGGTGCTGGGCTCGCTGACGCCGCAGACGTACATCGGTGATCCGGCTTTTCTCGGCCTGCTGTTCAACAGCTTCGCGCCCGGCGCCGCCATCGGCCTGATCATCGCAGCGCTGATCGGCCGCATGCACAGCGCCGTGCAGCGCATCAGCGATCTCGCTTCGACCGATCCGATGACCGGCCTGCTCAACCTGCGCGCGTTCGAGGAGATCCTGCAGCAGGAGCATCGCAAGGCGGAGCGGTTCAACCGCCAGTACACGCTCGCGGTGATCGACGTCGACAATCTCGCGCAGGTGAACGAGATGCTCGGTCACGACGCCGGCAGCCAGGTGCTCACGACCGTGGCCAGCGCGATCATGCGCTCGATCCGCACATCGGACGTCGCGGCACGGCTCGGCGGCGACGAGTTCATCGTGCTGCTGGTGGAGGCGAACGCCGAGACCGGCACGGCGATCGCGCAGCGGATCCGCAACAATGTCTACGCGGGAACAGTGTCGGTCGCGAACCGGCACATCCGCGCCACGGTGAACGTCGGCATCGCGAACTTCCCCGACGATCACCTGTACCCGAAAGAACTGATGATCCTCGCGGACCAGCGCATGCAGCACGACCGCGAGCTGCGCCGCCCGCCCGCCGCCTGAAGGCGCGTCAGCCCCCGGGCGATTTCACCAGCGCCCACACTGCCCAGATCGCGATGCCGATCAGCATCAGCAGGTTCGGGAGCATGCTCAGCCCGAAGCCGATCGAGCGGCTCTTCGGATCACGCACGTACGAGCGCGCGTACACGAACCGCCCGATGACGTAGACGGCGCCGAGCACCGCGGCCCAGATCGGGCTGACGAAGCTGGCGAAGATCCACAGCACCGGCAGGAACAGCGCGAGCTGCTCCAAGGTGTTCATGTGGACGCGAAAGTGGCGCTCGAAGATCTCGTTGCCGGTGATCGCCGGCGCTGCAATGTTGTACCTGGCGCGCGCCCGGCCGACTTCCACGCCGAACCACAGGAATTGCAGCAACGCGACGACGGTGACGATCGCTACGTAAGGCATATTGATTCCCCGCTGAAGGACCCGATCTTGTTATTGACGGCCATCGGACCGAGACTTGGACACATGAAGACTAGCGGACTTCCGCGGAGGCGACCATGACCGGATTTTTCCTGCGCGTGGCGATCGTCGCGCTGGGTCTGTGGCTCGCCACGCAGATCCTGCCGGGCCTGCACTTCGACAGCGCCGGCTATCTGCTCGCCGCGGCGCTGCTGCTCGGCATCGTCAATGCGATCGTGCGTCCGATCGCGGTGATTCTCACGCTGCCGCTGACGCTGTTGACGCTCGGCCTGTTCCTGCTCGTCGTGAACGCGGCGATGCTCGGGCTGGTCGCGCTGCTGCTGGCGGGCTTTCAGATCAGCGGCTTCTGGACCGCGCTCGGCGGCGCGTTGATCGTCAGCATCACCGGCTGGCTCGCCTCGGGGCTGATCGGGAACAACGGCAAGGTGCAGGTCATCACCAAGCGCGGGTGGTGACTGCCCTCACTTGCCTGCACACACCCGCCGCGCCCCTTCTATCGCCGTCCGATACAACAGCCAGCCGAGCAGCGCGAACACCAGCACGCCCAGCCATTCCCATTGGCCGAGCTGGAGCTGCTGCGGCAGCGCCATCACGTCCGGGTTCTTGAACTTCCAGACGAAGAACGCCACGACGATGCCCATCAGCGCCTCGCCGGTGATCAGCCCCGACGAATACAGCACGCCGTCCTGGTGCATGCGCTCGTGGTCGGCGGCGTCGGCCGGCTTGCCGGCGCGGCGCTCGACGATGTAAGCGAGGATGCCGCCGAGAAAGATCGGCATGGTCACGTCGAGCGGCAGGTAGATGCCGACGGCCGCGGCGAGCACCGGCACGCGGAAGCTCGAGCCGCGCTTCTTCTGCCAGGCGTCGAGCGCGATGATCGCCGCGCCGACCGCGGCGCCGATCCACACCATCGTCCACGGCAATTCGCCGCCGAACATCGCGCGTGACACCGTGGCCATCAGCGTCGCTTGCGGCGCCAGCAGCGGATTCGGATGCTCGGCAGTGGGCACGCCGATGCCGCGCGTCTCGTTCAACAGGTTCAGCACCGGCGCCATCACGACTGCGCACGAGATGGCGCCGATCGCCAGCATCACCTGCTGCCGCCACGGCGTGGCGCCGATGAGGTAGCCGCACTTCAGATCCTGCAGATTGTCGCCGGCGACCGCGGCCGCGCAGCACACGACAGCGCCGATCATGATCGCTGCGACCGGGCCGAGCTTGGAGCTGCTGCCGAGCAGCACTATCAGCATCAGGGACGCGAACAGGATCGTCGCGATGGTGATGCCCGAGACCGGGTTGTTCGACGAGCCGACCAGGCCCGCCATGTAGGCGCTCACCGAGGAGAACAGGAAGCCGGCGACGATCATCACGATCGTCATCGGGATCGAGACCGCCACGTTGTTGACGATCGCCTGGTACAGCACCGCGAGCGGCAGCGTGAACAGCACCAGCCCGAGCAGCACCGCCTTCATCGGCAGATCCTTCTCGGTCTCCTCGATCATCTTCGTGGTGCCGGCGCGCGTCGCTGCCAGGCCGCTGCGCACGCCCGACAAGAGCGATGAGCGCAGCGAGAACAGCGTCCAGATGCCGCCGATCAGCATCGCTCCGACGCCGAGATAGCGAATCTGCTGCGCCCACACTGCATACGCGATGGCTTCCGGATCGCCGGCGGGCACCGTGTCCAAGAAGAACGCCGTGTAGATCGGAATCGCGATATCCCACGACAGCACGCCGCCCGCGACGATCACGATCGAGATGTTGAGGCCGACGATGTAGCCGACGCCGAGCAGCGCAGGCGACAGGTTGGTGCCGACGTAGGCGAAGGCCTTGCCGATCGAGCCCGCCGAGGCCGCAACGTCAGGCAACAGCTTCATGCCGCTCTGCGCGAGCACCTTGACGAAGCCGCCGAGCACCGCAGAGATCGCCAGGATCCGGATGCCGCGCCCCGGATTCTCGCCGGCCTTGAGCACTTCCGCGGCCGCCTTGCCTTCCGGGAAGGCGAGGTTCTGCTCGACGATCAGCGCGCGGCGCAGCGGCACGGAGAACAGAACGCCGAGCACGCCGCCGAGGCCGGCGATGGCGAGCACCCACCAGTAATTGAAGTCCTTCCAGTACTCGATGATCACCAGCGCCGGCAGCGTGAAGATCACGCCGGCGGAGATCGAAGCGCCGGCCGAGGCGCCGGTCTGCACGATGTTGTTCTCGAGGATGTGGCCGCCGCCGAACAGTCGCAGCACCGCCATCGAGACCACCGCGGCGGGAATCGCGGTGGCGATCGTCAGGCCCGCGAACAATCCGAGATACGTGTTCGCGGCGGCGAGCACCATCGCGAGCACGATCGAGAGAATGATCGCGCGCGCCGAGAGCTGCGGCGCCGTGCGGACGTTCGTTGTGTTCATGTGATCACCAGCCGCAGGTCTGCCCCTGGTTCTTGTCCGCGAGCCATTGCTGGAGCGGCGCGAAGTATTCGAGGATCGCCGACGCATCCATCTCGCGCGTGCCGGTCAGCTTCTCGAGCGTGTCCTGCCACGGCTGGCTCTGGCCCAGCGCCAGCATCTCGCGAAAACGCTTGCCGGCCGCTTCGTTGCCGTACACCGAGCATTCGTTCAACGGCCCCTTGAAGCCGGCCGCGGCGCACAGCGCCTTGTGAAACTGGAACTGCAGGATGTACGAGAGGAAGTAGCGCGTGTACGGCGTGTTCGCCGGAATGTGGTACTTCGCGCCCGGATCGAAATCCTCTTCGCTGCGCGCGACCGGCGCGGCGACGCCCTGGTACTGCTCGCGCAGCTGCCACCACGCTGCGTTGTAGTTGTCCGGCTTCACTTCGCCGGCGAACACCTTCCAGCGCCACTCGTCGATCATCTTGCCGAACGGCAGGAACGCGACCTTGTCGAGCGCGAGCCGCATCTGCTGGTTGATGGTCGCCTCCGGGCTGGTCTTCACCGCGCCGGTCAGTCCGATCTGGTGCAGGTACGCCGGCGTCATCGACAGGTTCACCGTGTCGCCGATGGCTTCATGGAAGCCGTCGTTCGCGCCGCTCTGGAACAGGTACGGCTGCTGCGCGTACGACTGGTAATAGAAGACGTGACCGAGCTCGTGATAGACGGTCATCAGGTCGTCCTGCGTCGGCTGGATGCACATCTTGATGCGCACGTCGCCGCTGCTGTCCATCTGCCACGCGCTGGCATGGCACTGCACGTCGCGATCGCGGGGCTTGGCGAGCAGCGAGCGCTCCCAGAAAGTGTCGGGCAGCTTCTGGAAGCCGAGCGAGAGATAGAAGCTCTCGGCCGACCGCGTGATTTTCACTGCGTCGTACTTCTGCTTCTTGAGAGCGCCGGTCACGTCGAGGTCGACCACGCCGGGATACGGCTCCACCAGCGGATAGATTTCGCCCCACTGCTGCGCCCACATGTTGCCGAGCAGTTGCGCCGGAATCGGCTTGCCGTCCGGTACGTGCTCGGCGCCGTAAGTCTTCTGCAGCCGGCCGCGCACGTAGCAGTGCAGCGAGTCGTACAGCGGCTTGACCTGGCCCCACAGCCGCGCGGCTTCCTTCGTGAAGTCATCGGGCGGCATGTCGTAACCCGAGCGCCACATCGCGCCGAGGTCCGCAAAGCCCAGCTCGCGAGCGCCCTCGTTTGCGAGATCGACGAAGCGCACGTATTCCTTGCGCACCGGCCGCGCAGTCGCGTGCCAGCCGGTCCACGCTTCGGTCAGCTCGCCGTAGTTGCGGCTGTTGGCCAGCACGTCGGTGAGCTGCGTCTGGTCCTTGCACGACTCGGGACCTTTCGGGCAGTACTTCGCGGCGCCGTACATGCCTTCCATCTTCGAGGTCACGGCGGCGAGCTCAGCGCGCTTCTCCGGATCCTTCGGTGCGGGCGCGGACAGGCCGAGCTTCAACAGCAACAGCGCGCGCGCAGTTGCCGGACTGAGCTGCTGCCCTTCGTACGCCTTGGCGGCTTCGACGGCCTTGCCGTAATACTCGAGCGTGCGCTCGGTCGCCTTGGCGTTGAGGAATTCGGTGTCGGGGGTGATGTAGGTCGCGTAGGCCCAGCCCGCCGCGGACGACTCGTGTCCGAGCTCGTCGAGCTCTTGGTTGACCCGCTGCACGAACTGATCGGCTGATTCCTGCGGCGCCGCGGCCTTCTGCGAAGCCTCGCGGCTGCAGCCCGCGGCGATGGCAATGACAGCCGCGATCGCGGCCGCGAGCCGTACGGAACTGCGCATGGTCTTACTCCTTTGTGGGTCAGGCTCAGCCTGACAGCTACTTCACGCCGGCCATCATCTTGCGGATGAAAGGCGTGAGCACGAGCAGCACGGCGCCGGAGATCGCACCCCACCAGAACAGGTCGAGGAATTCGCCCGGCATCGCCGGCAGATCGTTCGGGTCGATCTCGCCGGCGAACTGACCGGCGAGGTTGTTGCCGATCGCCGTCGCGAGGAACCACAGGCCCATGACCTGGCCGACGAAGCGCGCCGGCGCGAGCTTGGTCATCGAGCTCAGGCCGACCGGGCTCAGGCACAGCTCGCCGAACGTGTGCAGCAGGTAGGTGAGCATCAGCCACGTCGGCAGCACCTTTTCGCCCATCACGACGTAGCGCGCCGCCAGGAACATCACGAAAAAGCCCACGCCCATCAGGATCAGGCCGAGCGCGAACTTGAACGGCGCCGACGGGTCGAGGTTGCGCTTGCCGAGCATCACCCAGATGGCCGCGAAGACCGGCGCGAAGATGATGATGAAGGCGGGGTTCACGCCTTGCAGCACGCCGGCGGGCATGTCCCAGCCGAAGATCACGCGATCGGTGTGACGGTCGGCGAACAGATTCAGCGAGGCGCCTGTCTGTTCGAAGCCGGCCCAGAACATCGCGCACGCGGCGAACAGCGCGATCATCGCCACCACGCGCTTGCGCTCGTTGAGGTCGAGGCCCGCGAAGAACGCGAGGTACCCGAAGTAGCCGGCGGCGAGCGCGATCATCGTCCAGTTGGCGATGACCGAGATGCGCACCGGATTGAGTGCGAGCGTGCCGCTGAGCCCCAGCGCTGCGACCACCACGACGATGATCATGAAGCCGATGATCGGCCACCAGGTTGCCGGCTTGCCGAGCGGCACGACGCCGGAAGTGCCGAGGTGGCTCTTGGTGACCTGGAACTGCACCAGGCCGAACAGCATGCCGATCGCCGGCAGCGCGAAGCCCGCGCTCCAGCCGTATGCCGCGGCGACGATCGGCACGAAGATCGAGCCGAGGAACGCGCCGAGGTTGATACCCATGTAGAAGATCGAGAAGCCGGCGTCGCGGCGCGAGCCGCCCTCGGGGTACAGCTGCGCGACGATCGCGCTGATGTTCGGCTTGAGCAGGCCGACGCCGAGCACGATCACCAGCAGGCCGATGAAGAACAGATGCGTGTTGCCGGCGGCGAGCGAGCCGTTGCCGAGCATGATCAGCACGCCGCCCCAGAAGACCGCGCGCTGCTGGCCGATCAGCCGGTCGGCGATCCAGCCGCCGAGCGGCGCGAGCAGATACGTCGCGGCGATGTACAGGCCGTAGACCGCGCTTGCGGTCTTGTCGTCGAGCCCGAGTCCGCCCTCCGCGATCGCGCCGGCCATGAACAGGATGAGGATCGCGCGCATGCCGTAGTAGCTGAAGCGCTCCCACATCTCGGTCATGAACAGCGTCGCCAGCCCGCGCGGCTGGCCGAAGAGTTGCGGTCCCTGGGTGGAGTCGCGCTCGCTCGGTTGATTCATACGGCTGGTCCCATCCTGCGGTTCGTTGGCGTGTCCGGCTGGGCGGGCACGCTGGTAGCCTGTTGTTAGTGACAGGGATGTTTCAAAGGTGCGCCAGTCTCACCGAAGACCGCGCGCCGGGGCAAGACTTAAAGAGTCAGGCTAAAAGCCTGACCCACAGGGCGAATCTCGGGGTGGGTCAGGCTTCAGCCTGACTCTTCAGCTGCTCGCGCTGGGCTCTTCGCTGGCCTGCTGCGCGAGTTTTTCCTTGAGCAAAACGCGCGACAGGATGATGCCGAGCTCGTACAGCAGGTACATCGGCCCGGCCATGAAGGTCTGCGACAGCGCGTCCGGCGGCGTGAGGAACGCCGCGATGATGAAGATGCCGAGGATCACGTAGCCGCGGTTCTTGGTCATCGTCTCGATGCGCACGAGGCCGGTGGCGGCCAGCAGCACTACCGCAACCGGCACCTCGAACGCGATGCCGAAGGCGAAGAACAGCAGCAGCACGAAGTCCAGGTAGTTCGCCATGTCCGTCATGAGCTGCACGCCGGTCGGAGCGGTCGTCGTCAGGAAGGCGAACATCAGCGGAAACACTACGAAATAAGCGAACGCGACGCCGGCATAGAACAGCACGATGCTGGAGACGACCAGCGGCACCGCGAAACGCTTTTCGCGCTTGTACAAGCCGGGCGCCACGAAAGCCCACGCCTGGTACAGCACGTACGGCATCGCGGCGAACAGTGCGACGAACAGCGCCAGCTTGAACGGCGCCATGAACGGCGCGACCAGGCTGGTCGAGATCATCTGCGCGCCGTGCGGCATTTTCTCGAGCAGCGGCGTCGCCACGATCGTGAACAGATCGTTGGCGTAGATCGCGCACGGCACGAACGCGATGCCCACCGCGACGACGGACTTCAGCAGCCGTTGCCGCAATTCGATCAGATGGGAGATCAGCGTCCCTTCTTCGAGCTGCTCGGAATCCTCGCCGCTCATGGCGTGGACTTCGGCGAGACTTCGCCCGCTGCCGCGTCATGCACCTGCGTGGATTCGGCGGGGGTCGCTGCGGGTGCCGGCCGCTCTTCGACGCTCGCTGTCTGCGTGCCGATGTCGACGTGTGCTTCGGCTTGGGCTTCGGACGGAGGCGGTGACGCTGGCGGCGGCGGCTGTGCCGCGCGGGAGCGATTGAACTCCTCCATGGTCACTTCGTGCTCGAGCTGCGTGCGCAGCTGACGCGCCATGGCGCGCGCACGACCGGTCCAGCGACCGACCTTCTCGGCCAGGCCGGGCAGCTTCTCCGGGCCCAGCACCAGAAGCGCGAGGCCCAGAATCAGAATGATCTCGGTGAAGCCGACTTCGAACATCGGGCCTGGGGGGACTGGATCTGCGTGACGAGGCTGCGCTCAGCCTCGCGGTTCACACGTTGGACTTGGTGCCGGTCTTGGCGGAAGGCGTCGAATCGAAATCCGCGTCCTTCTGGTCGGGGGCGTTCAGCTGGCGACTTTCCTTGTCGTCGCCCTCGTCCATTGCCTTCTTGAAGCCTTTGACCGCACCGCCGAGATCCGAGCCGATCGTCTTCAGGCGCTTGGCGCCGAAGATCAGCAGGGCGATCACTAGGATGATCAGCAGTTCTTTGAAGCCGATGGGACCCATCGCTCTCTCCTGGAAATGAGCCGCCGGATGATACGCCAAATCGTCTGTGCGCGGCCGTTACAAGCCGTTCACGCACCTGCATTTGCGACGGTCATCACCCTACAGCGTTGCGTCCGGTCCGCTCTTCGCAGGTGCGACCTGCAGCCAGAACGTCACGGGCCCGTCGTTCGTCAGCGTCACTTGCATGTTCGCGCCGAACTCTCCGGTTTCGACAACGGGATGTCGCTCGCGTGCCCGTGCGACGAGATATTCGAACAACCGCCGGCCTTCTTGCGGGTCCGCCGCCGGGCTGAAGCCGGGCCGCGTGCCGTTGCGCGTGTCGGCCGCCAGCGTGAACTGCGAGACCAGCAATAACCCGCCGCCCGCATCGCGCAGGCTGCGATTCATGCGGCCCTCGCTGTCAGGAAACACGCGATAGGTGAGCAGCCGCTCCAGCAGCCGATCCGCCTGCTGCTCGGCGTCGCCTCGTTCGACGCCGATCAGAACCAGCAGCCCGGCCTGGATCGAGCCGATGACCCTGGAGTCGACTTGGACGCTGGCATGGCTGACGCGCTGCAGCAGGCCGATCATGAGGTTTTGCGGTCCGAAAGCTGGTGATGCGGGCTGCGCAGCATAGCGGCGACGACGCTGGCGGTCGAAGCAGGCAACATTTTTCCCACTTCATGTTCAATAAACGGCCACTCAATGTCAGGCAGACCCACAGACAGAGAATATTGGCGGGCTATGGATCTGAAGATAGCTACCAAGCGAAGTGTGGTTAAAAGGTGAGGAAAACCTTGCAATAAGGAAACAAAGTGGAGTGAATCACCATTAGATGATCTAAAAAGGCGGCAAGAGTGGCTCAAGACTCGTCCGCTTGCTTCTCGAATTATGTCGCGATCGTGAGCTGTCATGGAGCTCTCGGCTGCAACCCCTAGCGCCGTCAAAGAATCTTCCCGGCGCTGTCACATAGGCGTCATCGCCGGCCGCGACTCTGCGCGCCATTCGAGGCTAGAGGGATGAGCGCATGAGCCCGACGCCCAGCAAGCCCACTTTCCGCTTCCGTACCGTCTTCATTTCCGACGTCCACCTCGGGTTCCGCGGCTGCAGCGCCGCCTACCTGCTCGATTTCCTGCGCTCGGTGGAAACGGAAACGCTCTACCTGGTCGGCGACATCATCGACGTGTGGAGCTTGCGCAAGTCGTTCTTCTGGCCGCAGGCCCACAACGACGTGATTCGCACGATTCTCGGCAAGGCCAAGCACGGGACGCGCGTCGTCTACATCCCGGGCAATCACGACAACATCTTTCGCGACTACGACGGCATGGTGTTCGGCAACGTCGAAATCCGCCTCGAGGCGGTGCATGAGACCGCCGACGGCCGCCGCCTGCTGGTCCTGCACGGCGACGAGTTCGACAGCGTCATCAAGGCGAGCCCGCTGCTCGAAGCGCTCGGCAACCGCGCCTACTCGTTCGTCCTGAAACTGAATCGCTACGTGAACCTGCTGCGCCGCGCGTTCGGCTTCCCGTACTGGTCGATCGCGGCGTACCTGAAGCACAAGGTGAAGAACGCGGTGACGTACATCGCGAACTTCGAGCGCGCGCTGGCCCAGGAAGCGCGCCGCCGCGGCCTGGACGGCGCGATCTGCGGCCACATCCATCGTGCCGAGATCACGCAGCTCGACGGTGTTCTCTACTGCAACGACGGCGACTGGGTCGAGAGCTGCACGACGCTCACCGAGGACTTCGAGGGCCGGTTGAGCCTGCTGCGCTGGACCGAAAACAAGGAAGTGATCTCGCACACTGGCGTGCTCGAGCCTGTGCCGATCGAGCAGGCGGCGTGAAGGTTGCGATCGTCACCGACGCCTGGCGGCCGCAGACCAACGGCGTCGTTCAGACAGTGAGCACCACGGCGCAGACGCTGCGCGCCGGCGGACACGAAGTACTGGTCGTCGAGCCGAACCAGTTCCGCACGTTTCCGTGTCCGACGTACCCGGAGATTCGCCTCGCGTGGTTTCCGTACCGGCGCCTGGCGCAACTGCTGCGCGAGTTTGCGCCTGACTGCATCCATGTCGCGACGGAAGGCACGCTCGGCATGGCGGCGCGCAGCTGGTGTTTGCGCAACCGCTTCCCGTTCACGACGTCGTATCACACGCAGTTTCCGGAATACGTGCGTGCGCGCGCACCGATTCCGCTTGGTGTCAGCTATGCGCATCTGCGGCGCTTTCATTCAGCCGCAGCACGCACCATGGTCGCGACGCCGAGTCTGCAACGGCAGCTGGAAGCGCGTGGCTTTCGCAACATCGTGCGCTGGACGCGCGGCGTCGACGTCGAGCTGTTCAAGCCCGGACCCAAGGAATTCCTGGCGCTGCCGCGGCCCATCTTCGCTTACCTCGGGCGCGTCGCGGTCGAGAAGAACATCGAGGCTTTTCTCGCGCTCGACCTGCCGGGCACGAAGCTCGTCATCGGCGACGGTCCGGCACGGCCCTCGCTGCAGGCGAAATTTCCGGCCGCGCAGTTCGTCGGCTACAAGTTCGGCGCCGAGCTCGCGGCGCACCTCGCTGCGACCGACGTGTTCGTGTTCCCGAGCCGCACCGACACTTTCGGGCTGGTGCTGCTCGAAGCGCTGGCCTGCGGCGTACCGGTCGCCGCATATCCGGTCACGGGACCGATCGACGTGATCGAGAACGGCTCGACCGGCGTGCTGCACGAAGATTTGCGCAAGGCGGCACTCGAAGCGTTGCAGCTGGAGCCCGCGCACTGCCGCGCCTTCGCCATGCAACACACATGGGAAGCTGCGACCAAGCAGTTCGTCGCGAATCTCGCGCCGCACGGAGCGGAAAAGGCAGTCAGGCTGAAGCCTGACCCACAAAGAGTCAGCAGCAGCGGAGCCGAGGCCTGATGTGCTTGTGGGTCAGGCTTTAGCCTGACTCTGCCTTCTCAGCCAGTGCTCAAGCTCTCCGCGCGCGCCTGGGCTTCCTGCGCTTCCATATTCTTCCCGCGCGCGCGATACGATTCAGCGATCAATCGCCATGCGGAGGACTGCGCGCGCGGCGCGTTCACCGACATCGAAACCGCCTTGCGCGCCATGTTCTCCGCCTGCACGTAATTGCCTTCGGCGAGGCGCACCTTGCCGAGCTCGATCCACAGCAGCGGATTATCGGGCTCGATGCGCAACGCGCGTTCGATGGACGATGCGGCGATCGGATAATTCTTCGTCGCCATCTGCGTCTGCGCCTGGCTGACGAGCGCGCGCGACGCGGCACCCAATGTCGGTTCGCGAACGACGGGCGCCGGCGGCGGCGCTGGCGGTTGCTCAGTCGAAGGTGGCTGGCCCGGCGGCGTTTCACCCGGCGGCGTTTGCGGAGGCTGTTGCTCCGGCGGTGGCGGCGCTGGCCTCTCGTACGGCGAAGGCACCGCGCACGCACCCAACGCGGCACCCATCACGAGCACCGCCCACACTCTCCACCGACTCTCTCCGGTTCTGTTCTTCACTAACCGCTATCCCCAACCGCCTTCCACTCCTATCTTACGACGCCGCGCCACCATTCGCGGGCGCGCTCGCCGAGCTCACCAAAAACGCTCTTCTCGCACCCCGGCTTGGCCGGAATCTGCGTGCCCTTCGGCAGCGCGACCATCACCAGATCCTGGCCGCCGCATTGCAGATCCGCGCCCAGCCCGGTCTGGAATTCGATCGACACGTCCTCGAGCCCTTCAGGCAACGGCGCGCTCCACGACGTTGTTCCGATCGAGCGCATCAGCCGCGACCACACGGGCAGCGAGCCCGAGGAGCCGGTGAGCCCGGTCGGCGAGTCGTCGTCGTAGCCGATCCACACCACCGCGAGCGTGTTGCCTGAGAACCCGGCGAACCAGCTGTCGCGATAGTCGGACGACGTGCCGGACTTGCCGGCGACCACGATGTCCGCGGGGATTTGCGAGCGCGCGGCTCGCCCGGAGCCGCGATCCATCACTTGCACGAGCATGCGGTTGACCTGGTAGACGGCGAGCGGATCCGCAACCGGCGTAACCTCGAGCGCGAACGACTTCAGCGGCTTGCCTTGAGCGTCGACGACCGCGCGCACTGCGCGCAGCGGCGTGCTGAAGCCGCCGTTCGCGAACGCGTTGTACAGCTGCGCGACTTCGAGCGGCGAGACGTCCAGCGCGCCGAGCAGCACGGACGGCAACTGCGGCGGCTCGCGCTCCAGCCCGAGCGCGACGAATTCGTTCGTCACCTTCGGCAGGCCGACTTCCAGGCCGAGGTGCACGGTCGCGAGATTCAGCGATTGCGCGAGCGCGCGCACCAGCGGGACCGGCCCATAGAACTCCTGCGAGATGTTCTGCGGCGCCCACACCGTGCCGTTCGACATCTTCACTTCGACCGGCGCGTCCTCGACGATCGAGGCCGCGGTGTAGCGTCCGCTCTCGATTGCCGCGAGATAGATCACCGGCTTCACCAGCGAGCCGATCGAGCGGCGCGCGTCGAGCGCGCGGTTGAAGCCGTCGAAGCCGGCCTGGCGGCCGCCGACCATCGCGATCACCTCGCCGTTCTGCGGCGCCGTGACCACCACCACTCCTTCCAGCTGACGCTCGGTCTTCTGCTTGCGCTGTTTTTCCAGGCGCTCCAGCTCCTGCGACAGCGCTTTTTCGGCGAGGCTCTGCGTCAGCGGGCTGAGCGTCGAGAAAATCCGCAGGCCCGCTTCCGTCAGGTCGTCATCGCGATAGTCGCGACGCAGCGTGCGCCGGACGAGGTCGAGAAACGCAGGGTAGTAGCCGCCGGCCTGCGTGGTCGCGTTGACGATGCCGAGCGGCCGCTGCAGCGCCGCCTGCGCTGCCGCTGCATCGACGACCTTGTATTGCGCCATCAGCTTGAGCACCAGGTCGCGCCGCACACGCACGCGTTCCGGGTGCCGGCGCGGATCGTAGTAGGACGGTCCGCGCACGATCGCGACCAGCATTGCCACTTCGTGCAGCTGCAGCTCGGCGAGCGGCTTGCCGAAGTAGAACTGGCTCGCCAGGCCGAAGCCGTGAATCGCGCGGTTGCCGTCCTGGCCGAGATAGATCTCGTTGATGTACGCGTTCAGCAGGTCGCGCTTCTCGAAATGGATCTCCAGCAGGAACGCCATCATCGCTTCCTCGAGCTTGCGCCCGAGCGTGCGGCGGTTGTCGAGGAAGTAGCTCTTGACCAGCTGTTGCGTGAGCGTCGAGCCGCCCTGCTCGATCTGCCCGGCGCGCAGGTTGACCCACGCGGCGCGGGCGATCGCGCCGAAATCCACGCCGTTGTGCGTGTCGAACTTGCGATCCTCGACGACCTTGAGCGCTGCCGGCAGGAGCGGCGAGACCTGCTCCGGCGTGACGACGATGCGATCCTCGCCGTGGATCGGGAAGATGCTGCCGATCAGCAACGGGTCGAGGCGGAAGATCGGCACGTCCTCGCCGCGGCCGTTGCGCATGCTCTCGACGGAGTTGCCGCGCGTCGCGACGGACAGCAGCTGCGGCTCCTGCAGCGCGTCCCAGAACTGGAAGCGGCGGTTGACGAGCTCGATGCGCGAGCCGCGGCGGCTGTAGCTGCCGGGCTGCTCCGCCTTGTCGACGCGCCGGTAGCCGAGGCGCTTGAGCTCCTGCTCCAGCGTGTCGGCGCCGAAGGACTGCCCGGCATACAGCTCCAGCGGCTCGGCATAGACCTGCGCCGGCAGCGTCCAGCGACGGCCCTCGAACTGCGCGGTGATGATGCGGTCCAGGTAGACGATCCACACCAGCAAGGCGATCACCAGCGCACCGGCGACCAAGATACTGCCGGCGAGGATCGTACGCTTGGCTTTGCGGGACAGGCTCATCTGGGGGTTAGACTCACGGCAGCTGCGTAATGATCCAAGCGTAGTGATGGAATCGGGCGCAATTGTGGCGACGGCCATGCGCGGAAGTCAGGCTGAAGCCTGACCCACACTGCTCCTGCGGGTCAGGCTTCAGCCTGACTCCTAGCGCCGCCAGAAGGTCGGCGACACCAGCACCAGCAGCGGAAACACTTCCAGACGCCCGAGCAGCATGGCCACCAGGCAGATCCACTTGCCCGGGTCGCTGAGCGTCGCGAAATTCGCCGCGACCTCGCCGAGGCCCGTGCCGGTGTTGTTCATGCAGGCCGCGATCGCCGAGAACGCCGTGACCTGGTCCTCGCCGATCGCGATCAGCAGCACCATCAGCGCGCCGAACGCGACGATGTACACGCCGAAGAAGCCCCACACCGCATCGACGATGCGCGGGTCGATCGCCTTGCTGCCGAGCTTGACGGGCACCTCGGCGCTCGGATGCACCAGCTGCACGACTTCGCGCTGCCCCTGCTTCCACAGCAGCAGCCAGCGCACGACTTTCATGCCGCCGGACGTCGAGCCGGCGCAGCCGCCGATGAACGTCGACAGCATCAGGATCACCGGCAGCGCGCCCGGCCAGTGCGTGAAATCGTCGGTGAAGAACCCGGAGCTCGTCTGCATCGAGACGGCGTGGAACAGCGAGCGGCGGAAAGCGTCCGCGGGGTCCGCGTTCGGGCTGCTGAGCCACAGCACCGCGAAGTACACGGCGATCGCGAGCCCGAGCACCAGCAGGTACGCGCGGAACTCCGGATCGCGGAAATAGTTGCTCACGCGCTTGTGCCGCCACGCCAGGAAGTGCAGCGAGAAGTTCACGCCGCCGACGAACATGAAGAACACCGCGATGCCTTCGATCACCTCGTTGTCGAAGTAGCCGAAATTCGCGTCGTGCGTCGAATTGCCGCCGGTCGAGACCGTCGAGAAGCTGTGCGCGATCGCGTCGAACGTCGACATGCCGGCGAGCTTGTAGGCGACGGCGCAGGCGATCGTGATCGCGATGTAGATGCGGCACAGCTCCTTCGCCGTGCCGGTGATGCGCGGCGTGAGCTTGGAGTCCTTGATCGGCCCCGGCGTCTCGGCGCGCATGAGCTGCATGCCGCCGACGCCGAGCATCGGCAGCAGCGCGACGGCGAGCACGACCATGCCGATGCCGCCGAGCCACTCCATCTGCACGCGGTAATACAGCAGCGATTTCGGCATCGAATCCAGGCCGCTGAGCACCGTCGCGCCGGTGGTCGTGAAGCCCGAGACCGATTCGAACACTGCGTTGGTCAGCGACAGCTGCACTTCTTCTGTGAGCAGCAGCGGCACTGCGCCCGCGGCGCTGATCACGAACCAGAACAGCGCCACGACCAGGAAGCCGTCGCGCACGCGCAGATCGCGCACCCGGCCGCGCGCGGGCCACCAGATGAGCGCGCCGACGACGAGCAGCGCGAAGAAAGCGTGCGAGAACGGTGGCCAGTTGCCGTCCCCGTAGTACAGCGACACGCCGAGCGGCGGCAGCATGGTGATGCTCACCAGCATCACCAGCAGGCCGAGGATGCGCTGTACCGCGAGGAGGTTCATGCGCCCTTGCGCCGCGGCACGTCGAACAGCTTCTCCACGACTTCGACGTAGCGCCGGTCGGTCAGGAACAGGATCACGTGGTCGTCGCGATGAATGACCGTGTCGTGGTGCGCGATGATCACTTCGTCGCCGCGCACGATCGCGCCGATCGTGGTGCCGGACGGCAGCGGGATGTCCTCGATCTTGCGGCCGATCACGCGGCCCTCGCCCTGGATGCCGTGCGCAACAGCCTCGATCGCCTCGGCCGCGCCGCGGCGCAGCGAGTGCACGCGAACGACGTCGCCGCGGCGCACGTGTGCGAGCAGCGAGCCGATCGTCACCTGCTGCGGCGAGAGCGCCACGTCGATCGACGTGCTCTCCATCAGCTCGGCGTAGGCCGGCCGGTTGATCAGCGCCACGACCTTGTGACAGCCCAGGCGCTTGGCGAGCATCGCGGAAAGGATGTTCGCTTCCTCGGCGTTGGTCACCGAGATGAAGAAGTCCGCGCTGTCGATGTTCTCTTCCAGCAGCAGCTCTTCGTCGGCGGCGTCGCCGCTCAGTACGATGGTGTTGCCGAGCTGCTCGGAGATGCGCCGCGCGCGGCGCTGGTCGCGCTCGATCAGCTTGACCTGGTGCTCGCCCTCCAGGCGCTGCGCCAGGCTGAAGCCGATGTTGCCGCCGCCGGCGATCACGATGCGCCGCACCGGGTCCTCGAGCTTCTGCATCTCGTTCATCACCAGGCGGATGTCCTCGCGCGCGGCGATGAAGAACACTTCGTCGCCATGCTCGATGACGGTGTCGCCGGTCGGCTTGATGCTCTGGCCGTTGCGATAGATCGCCGCGACGCGCGCGTCGCGACCCTTGATGTGCTTCGCGAGCTCCTTGAGCTGCTGGCCGACGAGCGCGCCGCCGCGCAGCGCCTTGACGCCGACCAGGCGCACGCGACCGTCGGCGAAGTCGAGCACCTGCAGCGCGCCCGGATACTGGATCAGCCGCACCACGTGATCGGTGACCAGCTGCTCCGGGCTGATCGGCACATCGACCGCGAAGGCGCGGTCTTCGTCGGCGAACAGCTTGCGGTGCTTGGTGAAATCCGCGGAGCGGATGCGCGCGATGCGCGTCGAATCCTTGTTGAACAGGCTCCACGCGATCTGGCACGCGGTCATGTTCACTTCGTCGCTGTTGGTCAGCGCGATGAAGATGTCCGCATCGCGCGCTCCGGCGGCTTCCAGGATCGCAGGCTGGGTGGCGCTGCCGACGACCGTGCGGATGTCGATGCGGTCCTGCAGGTCGCGCAGCAGCTCGTCCTTGACGTCCACCACGGTGACTTCATTCGCCGGCTCCCGCGCCAGGTGGTACGCCGCCGTGCGGCCGACCTGGCCGGCGCCCAGGATGATGATTTTCATTGCATGACGATTCTAGTTTTTATACGGGTTCCAGATTCGCATACGCCAGCATCAGCCATTTCGTGCCCTGGCGCTCGAAGTTCACCTGTACCTGCGCGTGGCTGCCCTGCCCCTGCAGGTTCAGGATCACGCCCTCGCCGAACTTGCCGTGCCGCACGCGCTGCCCGAGCCGGATGCCGCCCGGCGCCGGCTCTTCCTCCACGGCGCCGCGGCGCGGCACGTAGACCGGCCGCGAGACCTGGATGCGCGGGCGGATCTCCTCGATCAGCTCGGCGGGAATCTCGCGGATGAAGCGCGAGGGCGTGCCGTAACTGTCGACGCCGTGCAGCCGGCGCTGCTCAGCATACGTGAGATACAGCTGCTTCATCGCGCGCGTCGTGCCGACGTAGCACAGGCGGCGTTCTTCCTCGAGCCCTTCGAGGTCGGTGGTCGAGCGCGTGTGCGGGAACAGCCCATCCTCCATTCCGCACAGGAATACGACCGGGAATTCCAGGCCCTTGGCCGAGTGCAGCGTCATCATCTGCACGCTGTCCTCCCACGCGTCGGCCTGGTCCTCGCCGGACTCCAGAACTGCGTGCGACAGAAAGCTCGCGAGCGGCGACGTCAATGCTTCGCCGTCCGGCTCGAAGCCGCGTGCCGCGGACACCAGCTCGTTCAGGTTCTCGACGCGCGCTTCGCCGCGGTCGCCGCGTTCCTGCTTGTAGTGGGCGACCAGACCGCTCTCATTGATGATGTGATCGACCTGCTCGTGCAGCGACAGCGTGCGCGTCTGCTGGTCGAGCTGCTCGATCAGCAGCAGAAACCCGTGGAGACTCTGGCCGGTGCGCGCGCCGAGCTCCTGGATGCAGGCGCCGGCGGCCTCCCACATCGTGCACGTGTTGGCGCGCGCGTAGTTGCGGATCGTGTCGAGCGTCTTCGCGCCGATGCCGCGCGCCGGCAGGTTCACGACCCGCTCGAACGACGCATCGTCCGCACGGCTGAACACGAGGCGCACATACGCGAGCGCATCCTTGATTTCCGCTCGCTCGAAGAACCGCAGGCCGCCGTACACGCGATACGGAATGCGCGCCGACAGCAGCGCTTCTTCAAATGTGCGCGACTGCGCGTTCGAGCGGTAGAGGATTGCGCAGTCGCTGCGGCTGCCGCCCTTGTACACCCACTCGCGAATCCGGTTGACGACGAAGTCCGCCTCGTCGCGCTCGTTGAACGCGGCGTACAGCTTGACGTGCTCGCCCTGCTCGCCGGCGGTCCACAGGTTCTTGCCGAGCCGGCCGTTGTTGTTGGCGATCAGCGCATTGGCCGCCGCCAGGATGTTGCCGGTCGAGCGGTAGTTCTGCTCGAGCCGGAACAGCTGCACGTTGGGATAGTCGCGGCGAAACTGGTGCAGGTTCTCGACTCGCGCTCCGCGCCACCGGTAGATCGAGTTGTGAGTGACGATGCCGTTCGCCACGAAGTTGTGCGTCCCCGCGACGTTCAAGTCGTAGACGTTACCGCTGAGCTCGTCGTCCTCGATTCGCTCGACGATGTCGTAGTTGCCGGCTGCGTCCGCCATGACCATGCCGCAGCGAATGCTCGCCGCAGTGATATACGGGAGTGAGCGGCCAAGGACGCGGCCCTGGAGTATGTAGCGCGCGTCATCGAGGTTTTCCCGGATGCGGCGGGCGATCGTCATGATCTCGCCGAAGTCCTTGCGCGAGGTCTCGAAGCGCCAGCTCTTTCCTGCAAGCCTGGCCGGGCGGATGCTCAGGCCCAATGCCTCCAGGATGCCGCGGTCGCGGCGATCCACGCCAACGATGCTGATCCGATGCATCGGAGTCTCGCCGCGGCGATCGCCGCACAGCGTGATGACGATGTTGCGGCGCTTCGAGTTGCGACTTCTGGGGACATGATGCGGGCGATCCGGATCGAGGCCGTTATCCGCGAGGAGACGTTCGGCAGAGCCGGCAGTGTCGAGCGAGTCGAACACCCGGTTGATGTAGGCGGGATCGTGCACCAGGCCGTTCAGGCCCTTGCCTTTGCGCGGGACGAACGGCAGCGTCGGCAAGCCATAGCGCAGCGACGTGAGCATTTCGTCCAATCTCGCTTCGTTCTCGCTCGAGTGCGTCCGAACGATCCATGCGGCATCGGCGTGCTCTTGCAGAGCGCGCTGCCTGAATCCTACGACGCGCTTTGCCTGCCCCTTCGTGTACACCTGCGAGGTGCCGAGGCGATAGCCGACCCCCTCTTTGTGCATCAGATAGAGGAAGTAGGTTTGCGGTGCCTGGCCGAGCAGGTAGCCGGCGAGATGAGTGTGCTCGGGCGTGCTCGTGACCATCCTCCCGGAGCGCAAGTGCAGACGGATCATGCGTCCGCTTCGTTGCCGCACGAAGCGCTCCGTTACCGGCGCCGGGCGGAATTTGCCGCTGCCATGCGCCGACAGTACGTGGTCGCCCGGCAGCACGCTCTCGATCGGCCTGCTCGATCCATCAGCCATCGTGATCAGCGTTCCCTCCGCCACGCACTGATCGTCGTCGCCGACGGCAAACGGCAATCCATCGCTGCCGCACAGGAGCTTCAGCCACTGGTACTGGATCGTGTTCGTATCCTGGAACTCGTCGATCAGCACGTTGCGGAAGCGCGAGCGGTAATGCGCGAGGATGTCGGGCCGGTCGCGCCACAGCTCGAACGCGCGCAGCTGCAGCTCGGCGAAGTCGACCACGCCGGTGCGCTCGCACTGCTCCTGGTACAGCTCGTACAGCCTGATGAACTGGCGGCGCGTGGGATCGCCCTCGTCCTTCAGGTGCTTCGCCCGCAGGCCCTCGTCCTTGCGCGCGTTGATGAACCACATGATCTCTTTCGGTATCCAGCGCGACTCGTCGAGATCGAGCGACTTGAGGAGCTTGCGGATCGCCCGCTGCTGGTCCTCCGAGTCCATGATCTGGAACGCCTGCGGCAGGTTCGCGTCGCGCCAGTGAATGCGCAGCAGGCGGTGCGCGATGCCGTGGAACGTGCCGACCCACAGCGGCGCGCTCGGCACGTTCAGCAGGCTCTCGATGCGGCTGCGCATCTCCCCCGCGGCCTTGTTGGTGAAGGTCACCGCCAGGATGCCGTGCGGCGAAACCTTCTCGACCTGCACCAGCCATGCGACCCGATGCGTCAGCACGCGAGTCTTGCCGCTGCCGGCGCCGGCCAGCACCAGCGTCGGCGCGAGCGGCGCAGTGACAGCCGCGCGCTGCGCGTCGTTGAGACTGCCGACGATGGGAGTGATATCCATGGGGGCCTGCATTCTAGCAGCTGCGGGTCAGGCTTCAGCCCGATCGCCGACTGCATGAATTCGGACCCTCGCCGCGGTATTCTTTTTACCGACTCCGGCTCTGCGCCGAGGGAGACTGCATGCGTGCCCTGCGCCAGATATCGATGCTCGTGTGCTCGGCGACGGTGCTGCTGACTGCCTGCTCGCAGCAGCAGCCCGAGGCACCGGCTGCGACGCCGGAAAATGCAGCGCCGCCCGCGAGCGCCGCGCCCGCCGAGCCGCGAATGGTGCCCGCGCAGCCTGAGGCGACGACGGATTCCAGTCTCGCCATCAAGCGCGGCGTCGTCATGCTGGCGCAGGACCGCATGACTTTCCGTCCGTGCGACGAGAAGGCCGAGCTGTGGCTGCTCGATCAGAGCGACGGGCAGATCCGCGAAGCGTTCGCGGGCGAGATGCAGAAGGGCCCGGCGATGCTCTACGTCGAGGCATACGGCGAGCGCGCACCGGTCGCCGACGACATCGCCGCGGCGCGTGCCTATGCGGGAACGTTCGTATTGGAAGAGGTGCTGTACGCCGCAGTGCAGAGCCAGGTTCGCGGCTGCGACGAGCCGGCGGCGAACTACGTCGTCACTGCACGCGGCAACGAGCCGTCGTGGGCGGTCGAAGTCGGCGACAACGGCATCCTGTGGCGCCAGTCGGCGGGCGAGCCGAAGGAGATCGCGCTCGGCGCGCCGCAGACGCAGGATGCGGAAGGCACAGTGCGCTATCACGCCAGCAGCGAAGGTCACGACCTCGAGCTGCTCGTCGATGCGCAAACGTGCCGCGACCCGATGTCCGGCGAGTTCTTCGCCTACTCCGCGCGCGCGGTGCTGGACACCAAGGAATTCAGCGGTTGCGCGCGCGTTGGAAAATAGTGTCGCGCGCGAACGTGCGCGGCCGCATGCGCTGATACAAAGAACGAAACGCCAACCCGACGCCGAGCGCCAGCAGCGGCTCGGTGATCGACGCACTCTGCCCCGGCAGCCACGACTGCAGCACTTCGATCCCGAGCACGGTCGCAGTGAGGGCGATCACCGCGAAGCCGATCGATGCACCCCACTCCTTGATGACCCACACCAGCGAGCCATACAGGAACAGCTTGCCGAACAGCTCGCTCCAGTCGATCAGCTGGATCGCCGCCGGCAGCCCGATCTCGAACCAAGCCAGAAACGGCCACAGGTCGAAGCTGCTCATCGGCGGCGCGAAATCGAAGGGCGCGAGGCCGTCGATGATCAGCACGACCGTCACTGCGAGCACCAGCGTTGCGCGTCGCGGCCGCGGCCGCAGCCGATGCATGACGAGCAGCATCGGCAGCAGCAATAGCAATGCGAGCAGCTCGCCCGCCACGAACGTCTGGTTGGCGACCAGCAGCCGCCCGACCAGCACCGTCGCAATGACGAGCAGCAGTGCTTCCAGGCGTCGCGATCTGCTCACGACGGCCGCTACCGCCTGATTCACGACCAGCCAGAACGTCAGGTAGCTGAACACGATGACCGGGTCGAACTGCGGATTGAAGAGCGGCCGCAGCGCCGCCTTGAGCTTCACCAGGTCGAACTGCGGCACGAAGGGCGCGAAGCGCCACGCAAGCCACAATCCGAGCAGCAGCAAGGCGCCCGGATCGCGCAGCGGCGCTTCCGAGCGTCCCGGCAGGTGCATCAGCCTGCCGAGTCCACCCCAGGCCAGCCCGGCGGTCGCGCCGAGCAGCGTGCCGAGCGCGTTGAGGGTCAGGTCGGCGAGGCTCGGCACGCGCGTCGAGATGTAGACCTGCGCGACTTCGATCGTCAGCGACAGCAGGCTTCCCAGCGCGGTCGCGACGATCATCGCCGGCGACCGGCGCCAGCGCAGCTCCAGCCACAGGAACAGGCAGAAGCCGAGCGGCAGGTACAGCAGCACGTTGGAAATCCGGTCGGCGCGGCCGGCGCGCGCCCACGAGAGGTGCCGCAGCGCTTCGAGCACGCCGCCCTCGACGGCGTCCGCCTTGAAATTGAACGGATACAGCGAGCCGTAGACGATGAGCGCGAGAACGACGAGCAGCAGCCAGAAAATGACGGAGCGACTGTGCGTGGCCGCCACGGCCGTCACCCGATGCGGATCGTGAAGTAGTGATCGATCAGAAGCGCCGCGAACAGCAGCGCGAGGTAGGTGATCGAGAAACTGAAGGTGCGCATCGGCAGGCGCACGTCGGAGCGGACTTTCAGCTGCAGCACGCGGTACAGGAAGAAGCCGCCGAGGATCGCCGCTGCGGCGAGGTAGATGAGCCCGCTCATGCCGGTCAGGTACGGCAGCAGCGTCACCATCACCAGCAGGATCGTGTACAGCAGGATGTGCAGCTTGGTGAACTCGCTGCTGTAGGCGACCGGCATCATCGGTACGCCGGTCTTGGCGTAGTCTTCGCGCCGCGCGATCGCCAGCGCCCAGAAGTGCGGCGGCGTCCACGTAAAGATGATCAGGAACAACAGCAGCGCATGCGCGTCGACCTGACCCGTCACTGCCGTCCAGCCCAGCACCGGCGGAGCAGCGCCCGCCGCCCCGCCGATGACGATGTTCTGCGGCGTCGCGTGCTTGAGCCACGCCGTGTAGACGACCGCGTAACCGAGCAGCGATGAAACGGTGAGGATGGCCGTGAGCGGATTCACCCAGCCCCACAGCAGCACTATCGACAGCGCTGCGAGCACCGCTGCGTATGTGAGCGCCTGTCGTTGCGTGAGATGGCCTTGCGGCAGCGGGCGGTTGCGCGTGCGGGCCATCTGCGCATCGATGCGGCGGTCGAGCACGTGATTGACGGCCGCCGCAGCGGAAGCGGCGAGTGCGATCCCGAGCGTGCCGAACACCAACGCGCTCGGCGGCGGAAAGCCCGGCGCCGCGAGGAACATCCCGGCGATCGCCGTGAACATGATCAGCATTACGACGCGCGGCTTGCCGAGCTCGTAGTAGTC
>DATEJG010000073.1:0-4305 GCA_035278165.1 Steroidobacteraceae bacterium | reverse complement strand
CGCGATGCCGCCGAGCGTGTCGCCCTTGCGCACGTGGTGATAGACGACGCGCACGCGCTTCTCGGGCGGCAGCGCAGCGATGGCTTCGGTGAAGCGCGTTTGGCGATCGACCGGCACGAGCAGCTCGTACGGCCCGTCCGGGTCGGTGACCCAGTGATTGAACGCGGGGTTCAGCGCAAGCAGCTCTTCCGGCGCCAGCTCGGCGAGCTCGGCCGCGACGTGCAGGTCGATCTGGCCGGCCACGTCGATCTTGACGAAGTACGGCTCATTCGGGATCGGCGCGAACTCCAGGCCGTGCGCGGCCGGGTTGTTGACGATGCGACGCATCGCCAGCAGCTTCGGTACGTACGCGCGCGTCTCGCGCGGCAGCTTCAGGCTGAAGAAGTCGGTCGGCTTGCCCGCCTTGCGATTGCGCTCGACGGCGCGCGCGATGTTCGCCTCGCCGCAGTTATAAGCCGCGACCGCCAGCAGCCAGTCGCCTTCGAACTCTTCCGAGAGGAACTGCAGATAATCGAGGGCCGCGTCGGTCGCGGCGATCACGTCGCGGCGGCCGTCGTAGTACCAGTTCTGCTTGAGGTCGTAGCGCCGGCCGGTGCCGGGAATGAACTGCCACAGGCCGGACGCGCGCGCCCGCGAGTACGCGACCGGATTGAACGCGCTCTCGACGACCGGCAGCAGCGCCAGCTCCAGCGGCATCTTGCGCGCTTCGATCTCGCTGACGATGTGGTACAGGTAGCGCTCGCCGCGCTTGAAGGTGCGGTCGAGGTAAGCGGGATGACTGGAGAACCAGCGCACTTCGCGCTCCACCGCGTCGTGCTCCACGTCGTCCATCACGAAGCCGGTGCGGATGCGCTCGAACAGATCGCCCGAGGTGCGCGTCGGGCCGAGGCCGCCGACCGTACCGCTGACCAACGGCGGCCGCGACTCGGCGTCGAGCGTTTCGATGGCTTCCTCGATCTGCTCCGGACCCGAGACGCCGATCTCGGCCTCATCGAGCTTGGTGACTGCCGGGTCGAGCTCGATCGCTTCCAGGCTCTCTGCGTCCTGCGGGTCTTCTTCGGGAACGGTCGCGAGCGGGCTGCAACCGGCAGTGATGATGGCGGCGGCTGCAAAGATTGCATACAGCCCTGCCCGGGTGCTCCACGCTTCGACCATTGACCCCTCCGACCCTCTGCGAGTCGTGCCCGACTCGCTCAGAATTTCCTACGCCGCATCGTGGTTCCGTCCCGCCTCGAGCGGCAGGTCGTCAGGCCCGGAAGCCGTCTTTCCACTGGCGGATGACTGCAAAAACTTCTATGTCGTTCTGTAACCTGCGGCCGGCCCTGGCTTCCGCGGCCTGCTTCACAGTCTGCTGCTGGCAGCGCAGGAACGGATTCACATTCCTCTCACGCCTGATGCTCGATGGCAGCGTTGCCTCATCCCGCGCGCGGCGGGTGCTGCATTCTTCCAGGTAGCGTGCAGCCTCGGCGTTCTCGGGCTCGACGGCAAGCTCGAACTTCAGATTGCTCACCGTGTACTCGTGGCCGCAGTACACCTGCGTCTCGGCCGGCAGCTGCGCGAGTTTGGCAAGCGAGCCGACCATTTGTTCCGGCGTGCCCTCGAACAGGCGGCCGCAGCCGGCGCTGAACAGCGTGTCGCCGCTGAAAACTGCGCCATGCCCGACATAAGCAATGTGACCCGCGGTGTGCCCGGGAATGTCGAGCACCATGAATTCCAGGCCCGGCGCCGCGAAAGTCGCGCGATCGCCCTCGCGCACGCGGGTCGGCTCGCCGGGCAGGCGCTCGCTGCCCGGACCGAAGACCGGTACCGATCTGTTCTGCAGCAGAGCGGTCACGCCGCCCACATGATCGGCGTGATGGTGGGTGAGCAGGATGCCGGCGAGTGCGAGCTGGCGCTCACTGAGCGCGCGCTCGACCGGTGCGGCGTCGCCGGGATCGACGGCGACGACTTGCGCGGAATCGTGCGGGGCATGGATCAGCCAGATGTAATTGTCGGCAAATGCCCGAACTGGCGTGACCTGCAACATCGTCCCGAACGCCCCGGAATTATTGAGGCCGTATTAAACATGCCGGGGGACGCGGCCAGCAAGCGTCCGATTGTCTGTATCGGGCGCCGGGCGCGCTATTCTTGCCGACATGGCCGAAGACCTCGCCCCCGATCTGCATGCCTGGCTGCGCAGCGCGCTGGGCCAGCGCGTTTACACGCTCGAGCGCAAGCTCGCGGCAGAGGCGCTCGCGCAGGTGTTCGGCTGGCAGTTGCTGCAGATCGGGCTGTGGGGCGACGACGATGGCCTGCTCGCAGAAGGCCGGACTCAGCGCAAGGCCGTGCTCGCGTGGCACGGCTCGCGGCCCGGCGATCGGCCTGCCGCCATCCGCTCGCGCACCGACTCGCTGGCGATCGCCTCGGACTCGGTCGATGCGGTCGTGCTGCCGCACACGCTCGAGTACGAGCCCGAGCCGCACGAAATCCTGCGCGAGGTCGGTCGCATTCTTTCGGCCGAAGGCCATCTGGTCGTGCTCGGTTTCCGGCCGCTGTCGGGCTGGGGCTTGCGCCACCTGTTCGCGCGCGACGGCTTTCCGCCGGGACTGGAGCGCATGCTCGGCGAGCGCCGGCTGCGCGACTGGCTGAAGCTCCTCGGCTTCGAGATCGTCGATGCGCGCCGCTACCTGTTCACCCTGCCGCTGGGATCGAGCGCGCCGTCGTCGCACAGTTTCTTCGAGCGCAGCGGCCAGTACCTGTGGCCGATGTTCGCGGGCGGCTACCTGATCAAGGCGCGCAAGCGCGTGTACACGCTGACGCCGGTCCGGCCGCGCTGGCGGCTGCGGCCCAAGGTGGTCGGCGGGTTGATCGAGCCGACGACCCGGGGAAGCGGTTAGTGCTTGTCGAGATCTATACGGACGGCGCATGCCGCGGCAATCCGGGGCCGGGCGGCTGGGGCGCGGTGCTGAGCTCAGGCGAGCACGTGAAGGAGCTGCGCGGCGGCGAGCCGCTCACTACCAACAATCGCATGGAGCTCACCGCGGCGATCCGCGCGCTCGCAGCGTTGAAGCGGCCGTGCACCGTCGCGCTCTACACTGACTCGCAGTACGTGCGCAAAGGCATCCTCGAGTGGCTGCCGCAGTGGAAAGCGCGCGACTGGCGCACTGCCGATCGCAAGCCGGTGAAGAACGTCGATCTGTGGCAGGCGCTCGAGCGCGAGATCGAGCGGCATCGCATCGAATGGCACTGGGTGAAGGGGCACGCAGGCGTGCCGGGCAACGAGCGCGCGGATCGGCTCGCCAACGAGGCGATCGACGAGATGCTGGCAGAGAAGCGGATGGTGGATAGCGGATAGCGGACGAGGGGAACTGCGCTTATCATCGCGGCGCATGGAGTTCATCGACCTCAAGGCTCAGTACCAGCGCGTGCGCGACTCCATGAACCGCCGCATGCAGGCGGTGCTGGAGCACGGTCAATTCATTCTCGGCGCGGAGAACGCGGAGCTGGAGCGCCGCCTCGCGGAGTACGTCGGTGCGAAGCACTGCATCGGCGCTTCCAGCGGCACCGACACGCTGCTGATCGCCTTGCTCGCATACGGCATCGGCCGCGGCGACGAAGTGATCACCTCGCCGTTCACCTTCATCGCGACCGGCGAGATGATCGCGCTCGCGGGCGCCAAGCCCGTGTTCGTCGACATCGACGCGCGCACGTACAACATCGATCCACGACTGCTCGAGGCTGCCATCACGCCGCGTACCAAGGCGATCATGCCAGTGTCGCTGTACGGGCAGTGCGGCGACATGGACGGCATCAACGCGATCGCGCGCAAGCACCGCATCCCGGTCATCGAAGACGCCGCGCAGAGCTTCGGCGCGAAGTATCACGGCAAGCGCTCGTGCGCGCTGTCCGAGATCGGCTCGACTTCGTTTTTTCCGTCGAAGCCGCTCGGCTGCTACGGCGACGGCGGCGCGTTGTTCACCGATGACGATGCGCTCGCCAAGGCGATGCGCGAGATCCGCGTGCATGGCCAGGACCGGCGCTATCACCATCCGCGCCTCGGCATCAACGGCCGGCTCGACACGCTGCAGGCCGCGGTGCTGCTGGCAAAGCTCGAGGTTTTCAACGACGAGGTCGCGGCCCGTTCGCGCATCGGCGCACGCTACGGCGAGTTGATCGTCGAAGCATTTCGCGATCAGTCCGATGCGGCGCGTCGCGTCGCACCGCCGGTATTGGCGCCCGGTTGCACCAGCGTGTACGCGCAGTACACGATCGAAGTGTCGAACCGCGAGAATGTCGAGCAGGCGATGAAGGCGCAGGGGATTCCGA
>DATEJG010000072.1:0-40628 GCA_035278165.1 Steroidobacteraceae bacterium | reverse complement strand
TTTCCCCCGTTTTTCTCTCCCGGCACCTGAGTCAGCGCGATTGCGCGACGGCCGCAGGTGAGGTCGGGCGGATCGCGATGCTCACGCGCCGCTCCCACGCATACGCCTCCAGGTCGTCCTTGGGCGCGGTCGTGAGATCTTCGCCGTGGGCCGAGATGCGGATCTGCTCCGGCGCTGCGCCGCCGCTGATGAGCGCATCGCGCACTGCGCTGGCACGCGCCATCGACAGCTCGAGGTTCTTCTCGGAGTTGCCGCGCGGGTCCGCGAAGCCGTGCAGCTGGATCTCGAGCTGCGGGTGCGATGCGAGCATCTGGCCCAGATCCGCGATCTTCTTCTGCACGTCGACTTCCAGGTCGGCGGTACCCGTGCGGAACATCACGTCGGCATGCAGGCGCGCCGCGAGCGCGTCGAGCATTTCGTCCCCGCCGGTGCGCTCGCTCGCCTTGGCGAGCGCGATGCGCGTGTCGACGAGCTCCTGTTGCAGTTCGCCTGCGAGCGCGATGGCCTCCTTTTCTGCGCGCTTCGCCTGACCGAAGTTGTCGCCGACGATGCCGCCGATCATCAGACCGACTGCGGCGCCGATCGGCCCGCCGACAGCCGCTCCGGCGGCAGCACCGCCGAGCATTCCCGCGCCTTCCTGCTTCGTGAACTTGTTCTCGCCCGCATGGGCAGCGCCCGAGCACAACGCCACGGCCACCGCGCCAATCAGCACCTTGTTGAACATGATCCGCCCTCCTCACCGGTACTCGTCTTTGCAGCGGGTGACGATTTGCCCGTGGGAGCCATTTAGGGCCGCAATGCAGGCTCGATCCGCTGCGTGCGGTGGCGCGGCGAGGAAAGAAAGTGACGGATTGTGGCGCGGGCGGGCGCCGCTATTTCATCTTCCGATCATCCAGGCCGATGCCCCGCGCGATGATCTCTTTCATGACTTCCGAGGCACCCGCGTAGATGCGCGAAACACGCGCGTCCGTGAACATGCGCGAGATCCGGTACTCCTCCATGTAGCCCGCGCCGCCGTGCATCTGCAGGCACTCGTCGACGACGCGGCCTTCCAGCTCGCTCGACAGCAGCTTCGCCTGCGCAGCCATCTGCGGCGTGAGCTTGCCCGCATTGTGCTGGATCACGCAGTGGTCGATGAACGTCTGCAGCACGTCGATCTGCGCGCGCATCTCCGCCATCTTGAAGCGCGCGTTCTGCAACGCGCCGATCGGACGGCCAAACACGCGGCGATTGGTGATGAAGTCGTATGCCAGGTCGAAAGCGATCTGCGCGTTGCTGATGCACTGGCACGCCGTGATCAGCCGCTCCTCCGCGAGGAACTGCGTGAGGTAGTAGAAGCCGCGCGTGGCGTCGCCGAGCACGTTCGCCTTCGGCACCGCGACGTTGTCGAAGAACAGCTCGGACGTGTCCTGCGCCTTGAGCCCGATCTTCTTGAGATTCCGGCCGCGCTTGAAGCCGGCCATGTCGCTCTCGACCAGGAACAGGCCGAGGCCGTGCGTCTTGTCCGGCACCGTGCGTGCCGCGACGATGACCAGGTCGGCGATCTGCCCGTTGGAGATGTAAGTCTTCGAGCCGTTGAGCACCCAGCTATCGCCGCGCTCCTCGGCGCGCGTCTTCATGCCGGCGAGATCGCTGCCCGCGCCCGGCTCGGTCATCGCGATGGCCAGGATGCACTCGCCTTTGACTGCGCGCGGCAGAAAGCGCTGCTTCTGCTCCTCGTTGCCGATCTCGCCGATGTACGGGCCGACCAGCCGCGAGTGCAGCGTGTTGAAGAACCCGATGTCGCCGTAGCGCAGGTTCTCTTCGATCATCACCTGCTCGTAGCGAAAGTCGCGGATGCCGGCGCCGCCGTACTTCTCGTCGGCCCACATCAGCAGGAAGCCGTGCTCGCCGCTCTTCAGGAACGCCTCGCGATCGACATAGCCCTGCTCGCGCCAACGCTCGGTGTGCGGCCCGATCTCGTTCTGCACGAAGCGGCGGTAACTGTCGCGGAACATGTCGTGGTCGTGCTCGAACAGCGTGCGCGGCGTGATCGCAGGGCTCGTTTCCATTCAACCGCTCCAGGAGAAGTCTATAGACCGCTGACCAGGTGCCCGCCGTCGACGACCAGCGTGGTGCCCGTCATGTAGCGCGAAGGATCCGAGGCGAGCAGCAGCAACGGCCCGTCGAGATCCTCGATGTTGCCGGGGCGGCGCTGCGGGATGCGCTTGATCATCGCGACACCGGCATCGCTCGCGAGAAAGCCGCGGTTGATGTCGGTCGCGAAATAGCCGGGCGCGATGCCGTTGACGCGAATGCCGTACCGGGCCAGCTCGAGCGCCATCGACTTGGTGAGCTGCGTCAGACCGGCCTTCGCAGCAACGTAACCGGGAATGTGGCCGCTCTGCCGAAAGCTCAGGATCGACTCGATGTTGATGATGCTGCCGCCGCGGCCGGCAGCGCGCATGCGCCGGGCCACTTCCGTCGCGACGAAGAACGCGCCTTTCAGATTGACGTCGACGACCGCGTCCCAGTCCTGCTCGGTGTGCTCGAGGACCGGCTTCGCGACCGAAGTGCCGGAGTTGTTCACCAGCACGTCGATGCGGCCGAGCTCGCCCTCGATCGCGGCGACGGCCTGCGGAATCGATGCGATATCGGCAACGTCGAGCTTGGCCGTGGCGGCGACGCCGCCGGACTCACGGATTTCCCTTGCAAGCGACTGCAGCGCATCGATGCGTCGCGCGGCGAGTCCTACTTTCGCGCCTTCGCTCGCGAGCAAGGTGGCGAAGTGCCTGCCGAACCCGCTCGAAGCGCCGGTGATCATCACGACCTTGCCGGCGACGGAAAAACGGCTGGATGAGGGCATGCGGCAGTCTAGCCGGTCAACCGGGCCCCGGCATGAGGTTCGCGTCGCGCGTGATCACCCAGCGGCCGTCGGGCCGGCGATTGAGGATCGTCAGCGTGTAGCCCGCGCGCTTCATGGGCTGACCGGCCTTCGGCGTGATCGTCACGCTGATGTGGTTGCGCAGCCAGGCCCAGTCGCCGAGCACCTTGATCTCGACGGGGCGCGCCACGCCCTCGATCCTGACGTCCTTCATGCCCGCCGACTGCGCGGCGAATTCCTGCTTGCCGAACGGCTCGCGGCCGGCCGTCATGAAGACGACGTCGTCCGACATCATCGACAGCACCGCGTCGAGATCGCCCCGGGCGCTCGCCTGCATCCAGTCGTCGATGAGCTTGCGGATCGCCTGTTCGTCGGCCTGGGCGTTTGCGGACATCGTCATCTCCCGGTTGTGAGGACCGGGAGCATGACAGCCAGGCCGCGGTTCGGGTTCCCCGTGGGTCAGGCTTCAGCCTGACAAATCCTGGATTTCCAGCGGGAATTCAGCCACTTCTTGACACATCCGGCCCCCGCCGCGAGAATCGCCGCCCGCTTTCCGGTCCGGCCCGCCCCGGCCGCCCTCCCGCCAGCACAGCGCCGGAAAGCACGATGGAGAGGTAGCTCAGCTGGTTAGAGCGTGGCACTCATAATGCCGAGGTCGAGGGTTCGAGTCCCTCCCTCTCCACCAGACCGCCCGCAACTATCCGAAGACCGCCTGCGCGGCCGCAGCGCAAGCGGCGCAGTGGTCAAGTGAGTCCGCGGACTCAGATCCGTCCGCGACATGTTCGAGTCGAAATTCGAACGGAGCGATGAGTTCCGCCTCAGCGCGGGCGTTGCGCCGTGGTGAATCGCATGCGCTAGCAGCTCAACGGCGATCCTCGCGCCCGTGCAATAGCCGGCGCGGCATACGAGGCGGCGACGAGTCGCTAGCTGCCCGACCCGGCGCTCTGCGCTCTGGAGCGCTGCGGCTCCGCGCCGCAAACCTGCGGCGGCTTGCCGTCCTGCGTCGGGCCGTGCACCTTTTCGTATCTATAGATGCAGCGGCGCCACTGCCACCAGGCGCGATTGAAGTCGCTGATCTCATCCAGGTCCTCGCCGGTCTGCGCCTTCGGGTGCTCCTCGGCGGCCTGGGCCGTCAGTACGGCAAACGTGACGAGCAGTGACAACAAGAGCGGACGTGGCATGT
Source organism: Steroidobacteraceae bacterium (assembly GCA_035278165.1). Taxonomy (GTDB): domain Bacteria; phylum Pseudomonadota; class Gammaproteobacteria; order Steroidobacterales; family Steroidobacteraceae; genus Steroidobacter. The sequence continues at coordinate 36,582 of DATEJG010000072.1, read as the reverse complement.
TCGAGAAACCTGATACGCGGTCGTGCGATTCCAGGCTATCGACAGTCGCTGGGCCGACTTGAATGAATTTATTGTGACAGTCCGTCCGCGCCCCGTCGCAGCGTCGCGACCGGTTCATCGATCCGCCATTGAAGATTCATTTCCGCAGCGCCCCGCGCTGGCATCCTCGATCGCGACCCGCTTCGCAGCTTTCGCAGGAGGATGTCATGACATTCCGCTCGTCGACGCTCGCTTGGCTCGCTCTCGCTCCACTCGCACTCGCCGGCGCCGCAGCGGCGCACGGCTCCGACACGGTCAGCGCCGCTGAATTGCGCTCGATGCGCGAGCATCACGACTCGCGCCGCGACAGCATTCAGCTCGGCGTGCGGCCCTTCTTCCTCGTCGCAGGCATGGACGACAGCCGGCTCAAGCAGCGCCTGCAGAAGTGCGAGAACGGCCCGTTCCGCCGCAGCGATTTCTCCATCGCGCATCGCGGCGCGCCGCTGCAGTTCCCGGAGCACACCAGGGAATCGTACGAAGCGGGCGCCCGCCAGGGCGCCGGCATCGTCGAGTGCGACGTGACGTTCACCAAGGACGGCGAGCTCGTCTGCCGGCACGCCGAGTGCGACCTGCACACGACGACCAACATCGTCGCGGTCCCCGAGCTGAATGCGAAGTGCAGCGTGCCGTGGAACGGCGCCGGCTCGGCGCCGAAGTGCTGCACCAGCGACCTGACGCTGGACGAGTTCAAGTCCCTCAAGGGCAAGATGGATGCGAGCAATCCCGCCGCGACGACGGCCGAAGGCTTCCTCGGCGGCACCGCCGACTTTCGCACCGACCTCTACAACTCCCGCGGCACTCTGCTGACGCTGCGCGAGAGCATCGCGCTCAACGAGCGGCTCGGCGTCAAGCACACGCCCGAGCTGAAGGAAGGCGATGCGCAGCGGATCATGACGGTGTTCGGCGGCCAGGAGAACTACGCGCAGCGCATGATCGATGCGTACAAGCAAGCCGGCGTCGACCCGAAGGACGTGTACCCGCAGTCGTTCAACAAGAACGACGTGCTCTACTGGATCAAGCGCGAGCCGCGCTTCGGTCGCCAGGCCGTGTACCTCGACGACATCGACCCGTCGGTCAGCCCGCCGATCCCGCGCATCTCGTTGGAGGAGCTGCGGCAGTTGAAGCGCGCCGGCGTGCAGATCATCGCGCCGCCGATCCCCGCGCTGCTCGAAGTGGATGCGAACGACCGGATCGTGCCGTCGCAGTACGCGAAGGACATCAAGAGCACCGGATTCGACATCATCACGTGGAGCTTCGAGCGCGCCGACCTGCGCAATGGCGGCGCCGGGGCCGGCTTCTACTATTACTTCGATCCGACCAGTCGCGCGCTGAAGAAGGACAGCGACATGTACCAGGCGCTCGACACGCTGGCGCAGCAGGTGAAGATCCGCGGGATCTTCTCCGACTGGCCCGCGACCGTGACGTACTACGCGAATTGCATGGGGCTGGACTAGAGCTGGCGCTTACGGGCGGAATCCGTGGTCGCGCGCGAAGACGATGGCCTGCGCGCGCGACCACACGCCGAGCTTGTCGAACAGGTTCGACGTGTGATTGCGCACGGTCTTTTCGCTGATGCCCAGGCGCGCGGCGATGGCGGTGTTGTTGAGCCCATCGGCAATCAGCGCCAGGACTTCGCGCTCGCGCTCCGAAAGGCCGGCAAACACTGACTGATCCGCGCTGCGATCCGGCCGCAGGAACGCCAGCACCGCTTCCTGGAACCGGCTCCAGGCCGGCTGACCTTCGAGCAGGATGTGGTTGCGCGAGTCGAGCTCGACGAACTCGGCGCCGGGAATGCCGGCGGCCAGCAAGCGTCCTTCCACCACCGGGATGACCTCGTCGTCCCGGGCGTGTATCACCAGCGTCGGCACGCGGACCGCGGCAAGCGACGCCTCGACGTCGACGGCGGCGCGCGAGCTGTACAGGCTCGCGAAGATCTCGCCAGTCGTCGTCTTCAGGCACAGGTCGTTGAACCATTCCAGCTGCTCCGGCGTCCCGCCGGGAATGAATCGCGACGTGAAGACCTGGCGGAATGACGGGTTGTCCTTGCCCCAGCCGACGCGCGCGAGAGCGACCATCCCACGGAACGCATCCGCCGTCGCTTCGCTGTTACGCCGGTTGGCGCCGCGCGCATAGCCGCCGTACAGCACCAGCGCCGCGACACGCTCCGGATGTCGAAGCGCGTAGTGGATGCAGGTCGCGGCGCCTTGCGAGATGCCGAGCAGGAAAACCTTGCCCTCGGGCTGCGCCGCGTCGACCACCGTGCCGAGGTCCGCGGACCATTGATCGAGCGTGAGGTCTTTCTGCAGCCAGCCGCTCATCCCGCAGCCGCGCTCGTCATGGCGCACGAAGCGGAAGTGCTCGGAGAAGAACGTGAGCCAATGCCGCCACACCGGACTGCGCAGCTCGTACTCGAGATGCGTGAGCCAGTTGGCGGCCTTCACCAGCGTCGGGCCGCGGCCCGATTGCGCCCATGCCAGCTGCACGCCGTCCGTGGCCTTCGCGAAGCGGATCTGCTGGCGCAGTGTCTTGGAGTCGACTCTGGTGGACATCGGGACATTCGTCTCACCCGCGATGCCGGAATCTTAGCCCAGCCGGGACAAAGCGCCCATGGCACGACGGGCAGGTGCGCGCGCATCTTGACCCGCACGCCCGCAGGAGTCCGCTCGTGCTGAAACGAACGCTGTGCTTCGCCTACGCCGTCGCCGCGTACCTGGTCTTCCTCGTGACTTTTCTCTATGCGATCGCCTTCGTCGGCGGATTCATCGTGCCGCGACGGCTCGACGGGCCGCTCGAAGGCTCGTTGCCGACCGCGCTGGCGATCGACTGCGCGCTGCTCGCCGTGTTCGCCGTGCAGCACAGCGTGATGGCGCGGCATTGGTTCAAGGAGCGCTGGACACGGATCGTGCCGTGGACGATCGAGCGCGCGACCTACGTTCTGTGCGCCAGCCTCGCGTTGCTGCTGCTGTTCTGGCAATGGCGGCCGCTCGGGATGCCGATCTGGACGGTCGACAACGTCACTGCTCGCGTGGCGCTGTGGACGTTGTGCGGCATCGGCTGGGCGACGGTGCTGGTCGTCACGTTCCTGATCGACCACTTCGATCTCTTCGGCGTGCGGCAGGCGTGGCTGCCGCTGCGCGGCCGCCCGTACCGGCCGGTGGCGTTCCGGACTCCGCTGCCCTATCGCTTCGTGCGGCACCCGCTCTACTGCGGCTTCCTGCTCGCGTTCTGGATGACACCGACGATGACGCTGGCGCACCTGCTGTTCGCGGCAGCGACGACGGCCTACATCGTGCTCGCGATCCAGTTCGAAGAGCGGGACCTGCTGGCGGCGCACGGCGCCGCGTACGCGGAGTATCGACGCAAGGTTCCCATGCTGCTGCCGGCACTGCGTGCCACCAGGAGGCTTCCATGACGATCAGGGCAATTGCACCGCACGTCGGAGTCTGCGCGCTCGGCGTGCTGCTCGCATCGAGCGCCGTCTCGCATGACGACGACAGGAATCGCGGGGACGACAAGACTCGCGCGGGCGAGCTCGTCAAGCTGGTGCGCGAGTCCACGGCCCGCTTTCGAGATCCCGCGGCGGCCGAAGCGGAGGGCTATCACCTGTTGTTCGGTTGTGTGAGCGGACCCGACGGCGGCGCCATGGGCCTGCATTACGTGAACCTGCCGCTCGTCGCGGATGGCCTACTGGACGCGACGCGCCCGGAAATCGTGATCTACGAGCCGTTGCCGAATGGACGCCTGCGCCTCATCGGCGCCGACTACCTGGTGTTCGCCGCGGACTGGGACGCGAAAAACCCTGCGCCGCCGCAGCTGGAAGGACAGCTGATGCACTTGTTCGAAGCACCCAACCGCTTCGGCCTGCCGGCGTTCTACACGTTGCACGTGTGGGCGTGGAAGGACAGTCCGACCGGCACGTTCGTGAACTGGCACTCGAAGGTGTCGTGCGACGCGTTCAGCGGCTGACGCGGCCGAGGAAGCGGCGAACGAGCTCACGTCCGATTCGCTCGAGCTCCAGCGCGAGCTCCAAGGCCGCCTGGTGCTGCTCGGCTCGCTTGTCGTAGGAGTAGCTCAGACTGAGCTCGACGAGACTCATGTCGATCCCGGCGCGGGTTGCTTCTTCTGCTGCAGTCATTGTGGCCACTATGTATGCCCGACGGAACCGTCCGGCACTACCGCGAGCGGCCGCGGGCGCTCACCGGCCAGATATCCTGCAGCGTCTCGCCGCTGACGACGTGATACGCGTCGTACAGGTTCACGGTCGGATCGCAGTGAGGGACGGCGAGCCGCACGATGTCGCCGATCGACCACGAGTGCTGCTGCGAAGGATCGGCGATCAGGCCGTGCTCGTCGCCCATGAACGTGAAGGTCGAGCCTTGCGGCGCGCCGGACAGCACGACAGGCGGGCCGCCGTCGGTCGCCATCGCTTTGTAGCCGGCATCGATCGTCGCGATGCCGCGCGTATTCGCGCTGACCACACGCGCGTCGATGAACAGCGCGTATTCGAACGCTTGTGCATTGTCGCCGACGAGGTCGCACTCCGCGTACTGTCGATCCATGAACACGTACGAGCCGACCTGCCACTCGCTGAGCACGCCGAGCTGCCCGTCGATGTGATGGGTTCCGGTGCCCGAGCCCGTCACGATCGCCGATGCACCGCCGTGCTCTTCGAGCGCAGCGATGACCGAGCGCAGGTACTGCGTCCGCTCCTCGATCGCGGCATGGCGCTCCTGGTAGTTCTGGATGTGCTGATGGCGGCCGCAGTACATCTGCACGCCCTTGAAAATGAGACTGTCGCTGGCGTGGATCGCCTTCAGCAGCGCGACCGCCGCCTCGACCGACGCGACACCGGTGCGCCGCGTTCCCGGATCGATGTCGAGGATGACTGCGAGCGGCCGACCTTGACCCCTGGCAGCGAGTGCCGCGACGTTCTGCGGATTGTCGACCGTCACCATCAGCCCGTCGATGCGCTCATTCAGCACGGCGAGCCGCTGAATGGCCGGCTCCGACACGACCGGCGAGGTGATCAGGATCGACTCGATGCCGCCCGCCGCCAGCACCTCCGCTTCGCCGAGCTTGGTGCAACACACGCCGACCGCACCGGCATCCAGCTGCAGACGCGCGATCGCGAGGCTCTTGTGAGTCTTGGCGTGCGGCCGCAACGCCACGCCGGCGCTCTTCGCCAACGCGGCCATCTTGCGCACGTTGCGCGCGAGCGCGTCGCGATCCACGACGAGCGCCGGCGTGTTCAACGCGCGGCGCGAGCCCGGCTTGCCGATGAGGTGAGCGTGCAATCGAACGTCGTCGAGCATGACCTGGTCCATTCCGCGGTGTCGTCGCCGACAACCTAGCGAAACTCGGGCAGGAACGCGACTGCGAAGCGTGCGTACGGCTACTCGGCGACGACGAGACGCTCGATCTCGCGAGGATCGGCCGGCTTGGTCAGGTAATGGGCAAACCCGGCTTCGACGCCGCGCTGGCGGTCTCGCGGCTCGCCGTAGCCCGTCACGGCCACCAGCAGGCAGCGACGCAGGCGCGGCTCGGCGCGCAGCCTGCGCGCAAATTCGTAACCGTCGATGCCCGGCAGCCCGATGTCGCAAATCACGACATCGGGTTGCTCGCGCAGCGCAGCCGTAAATCCTGCGCCGCCGTCATATGCGACGTGCACGGTGTGGCCGCCAGCGCGCAGATAGGATGCGAGCACTTCCGCAGCATCGCGGTTGTCCTCGACGACCAGGATCCGGCGCGACCGTTTGTCAGGGTCGTCGTCCATCAGCGGGCTCGCATGCCCGGTGCTCGCGGCCACCGTAGCTGCGGGCAGCCGGATCACGAGCTCAGTGCCCTGGCCTTCGCCTTCGCTGCGCGCCTCGACCGAGCCGCCGTGCAATTCGGCCAGCGACTTGACGATGGTGAGCCCGATGCCGAGGCCGCCCTGGGTGCGATCGAGCGGACGGTCGGTCTGCGCGAACAGCTCGAAGATCTGCGCCAGCATGTGCTGCGGGATGCCGATGCCCGAGTCGCGGACACAGATCGCGATGAAGCTGCCGGCGCGCTGCGCCGCCAGCGTTATCGTGCCGTTGCTCGGCGTGAACTTGATGGCGTTGGTCAGCACGTTGCCGACCATCTGCTCCAGGCGCGTCGGATCGGCTTCGACGACCAGCGTTTCGTCGGGCGCCGTCACCTGGACCTTGAGCCCCTTCTCGGCCGCCAGCGCCGCGTGCCCGTCGACCGACTGCTTGAGCATGTCGAACACGCAGATGTGTTCCTTGCGCAGCAGGATCTTGCCGCGGGTGATGCGCGACACGTCGAGCAGGTCGTCGACCAGCCGCGCCAGGTTCGCGACCTGCCGCTCGATGATCGAATGCGTGCGCGTCGTCGTGGCCTTGCAGTCCGAAAGGCGCAGCACCTGCAGGCCGGTGCGGATCGGCGCGAGCGGATTGCGCAGCTCGTGCGCCAGCATCGCGAGGAATTCCTCGCGACGGCGATCCGCTTCCTCGCGCTGCTGCAGGAGATCCCGAACCTGGTACTGACGCCGGCGTGCGCGCAGGGCTGCGCTGACACCCGACGCGAGCGTATCGAGCGACAGCGGACGGTGCAGGACCGCGACGCTGCCGAGCTCTTCGACCAGGGAAACCGGACCGATGCCTTCGTCAGGCGTGCCGGCAACGACGATGATGGGAACGTCGGACCACGGCGGCTGACGCGCCAGACACTCCTGCAGCTGCGCCACCGCTTCGCTGGACAGCAGCTCGCCGGCGACGATCAGCGCGCCGGCGCCTCGCGCGAGCTCGTTGCAAAGTTGCGCAATGTCCCGGCACTGCTGGGTCTCGAAACCCGCTTCCGCCAGGAATGCACACGTCAAAGGTCCATCGCGACCGACCGCCCAAACCAGCGCCCGTTGATCCACCGCCGCCCTCTCCAGCGCCACTCTTCTCTGTACTTATTTACCCGTGGAGTGCAGGTCTGGTTCCTCGCCCGTGTAAATCGGGCGACCGGTGAGCACACCGTGAAATTTCGTCAAAGGCTCGCCGATCCTGATGCCGTCCGGCATGCCGATCTGCATCTCCCGGATCAGCACCTCGTGCGGACCGCTGCGTTTTTTCACGACCGACAGCGCGCGCTTCACCGCGCCGAACGCCTCGAAGTACCGCAGCAGCAGCACGGTGTCCGCCAGGTAGCTGATGTCGACGGGCGACTGCACGTGCTCGCCGACGACACCGTGCTGGGCGAGCGTCAGGATCGTGAGCACGTTGCGATAGCTGAGGAACGTCAGCAGCTCGTGGATGTGCGTCGAGAGGAAGCGCTCCTCCGGCATCGCGCTCAGGTACCCGCTGAGGCTGTCGATCACGACGAGCTGCGCGCCGTCCCGGTCGACGGCGTCCATCACGAGGTGCGAGAACTGACCCGGGCTGTACTCGGCGCTGTCGATCTGCTGAACCTTGACCAGGCCGCTGTCGAGATGGGGCTGCAGGTTGAGGCCGAGCTTGTCGCTGCGCGCGCGGAAAGCCCGCACGGTCTCATCGAAGATGAACATCGACACCCGCTCGCCGCGGGCCGCTGCCGCCGCCGCGTACTGAGTCGCCAGCGTGCTCTTGCCGACACCCGCGGCGCCCATGATCAGCATGCTCGACCCGCGATCGATGCCGCCGTGGAGCAGGTCGTCCAGCCTGGGCCTGCCGCTCGAGACCAGCTCGTCCGGCAGGTTCTCGTAGTGCTCCGCGGCGACCAGCCGCGGGTACACGCGAATGCCGCCGGTCTGGATCGAGAAATCGTGGTAACCGTCGCGGAATGGAATCCCGCGCATCTTGTGCACGCGCAGGCGGCGGCGCTGGCCGCCGTATTCCGGCGAGTCCTGGTGCAGCGTCATGTAGCCGTGCGTGAGCGCTTCGGCCTGGATGTCACCGGACGTGCCGCGCGTCATCTCCTGCATCAGCAGCACTGTGCAGCCCTGGTCCGCGAAGAAGTCGCGCAGCGCAAGGATCTGGCGGCGATAGCGCAGCGTGTCGCGCACGAGATGACGGATGTCGGAGAACGGGTCGAATACCACCCGCGTCGGCTTCACGCGCTCGACCGCCGCGACGATCGCGCGCGTCGTGTCGTTGAACTCGACGTCCGCGGGCGAGAAGAACGAGTACTTGTCCTCGGCCTTCAGCACCTCCTGCGAAACGACCAGGTTGAGAATGTCGATCCCGTCGAGCGTCCAGCCGTGCGAGCGCGCCGAGTCGTGCAGCTCGCGCTCGGTCTCCGACATCGTGATCCACAGGCCGCGCTCGCCGCGCCGGCGTCCTTCGAGGAGGAAGTGCAGGCCGATGGTGCTCTTGCCGGCGCCGCTCTCGCCTTCGACCAGGTAGATGTGCCCTTTCGGCAGGCCGCCGCCGAGCACCTCGTCCAGACCGGCGATGCCGGTCGCTATGCGCACAGAATTCGTTTCGCTTGGGCCCGGGCTCGCCGCTGGCATCGAGTCGACCTCGTCGGAGCGGCACGGGGTGCGCGCTATCCTGAAAAAGAATGGCATTCTAGGGTGGTGCAGCACAAAAACCATCATGCAAGAATTGCAAGCGATCGTTGCAAAGGTCGGCTCGGCGAGCACATCGGCAGCTGCCGCGCATTACGTAATGAAGCGATGACGGAGGCGCGGCGATGAAGCTGGTCACGACGGAAGATGCACACCTGCGCTGCGAGCATTCGCCGCGCCCGGGCGCTCCCGCGCTGCTGCTGTTCAATCCACTCGGCACCAGCCTCGAGATCTGGGATGACCCGTTCCCCGCGCTGGCGGAACGCTTCGAGGTCGTGCGCTTCGACGCGCGCGGTCACGGCGAATCGACCACGGGCTCGACAACCGAGCTGACGATGGAGCAGCTCGCGCGCGACGCGCTCGCGGTGCTCGATGCGTGCGGCATCGCGCGTGCGCACTTGTGCGGCCTGTCGATCGGCGGCATGACGGCGATGCAGATCGCCACGCTGTGGCCGGATCGCGTGCTCAAGATCGCACTGTGCAGCACTTCGCCGTACATGCCGTCGCGCGAGAGCTGGAACACGCGCATTGAAACCGTGCGCAAGCAAGGCATCGCGCCGCTCATCGACGGCATCCTGCAGCGCTGGCTCACGACGCCGTACCGCATGGCTCATCCGGAGCAGGTCGAGCGCATCCGCGCGATGCTGCTCACGGCGAAGCCGGAAGGCTACGCGGCGTGCGCCGCTGCCATTCGCGACATGGACCAGCGCGAGTCGATCAAGACCATCACCGCCACGACGCTCGTCGTCGGCGGCACCGAGGATCCGGGCACCACTCCGGCCGATCACGCGCTGATCGCCGCGTCGATCCCCGGCGCGCAGCTCGCGATGGTCGAAGCTGCGCACCTGTTGCACATCGAGCGCCAACAAGAATTCACGGAAACACTGCTGCAGTTTCTGGCAGCATGGAAACCAGAAGTACAAGCACCGGGAGGTGCGCCGTGACCGCTTTCACCCGCCGAGATTTCGTAGCTGCCAGCGCGCTCGCCGGAGCTGCCCTGGCCGGACCGGTACGCGCCGCAGGCGCCGCCGATCGCAAAGCCGTCTATAAGGAAATCGAGCGCCGCCACGACGAGTCCGTGAAGCGGCTGCAGGAATGGATCGGCGTCGGCTCGATCGCCGCCGAGAATGTCGGCATGGCGCAGGGCTGCGACATGATGCGCCGGCTCGCGCTCGACGCCGGCTTCCAGCGCGCCGAATGCATGCAGACCAAGGGTCATCCCGGCGTATTCGCCACGCTCGACGCGGGCGCCAGGCGCACGCTCGGGCTGTACTTCATGTACGACGTCAAACAGGTGAACCCGGAGGAATGGACTTCGCCGCCGTGGGAAGCGCGCCTGGTCGACATGCCCGAGCGCGGCAAGGTGGTGATGGGACGCGGCGCCGTAAACCAGAAGGGACCGCAGGCAGCGTTCCTGGCTGCGCTGCACGCCATTCGCGGCGCGGGCCGCAAGATGCCGGTCAACCTGGTCCTGGTCGCGGAAGGCGAGGAAGAAATCGGCTCGCCGAATTTTCCGCAGATCGTGCACTCCCCGGAGGTCAGTGCCGCGTTGTCGAAGAGCGTCGGCGTGTTCATGCCGGAGGCCGCGCAGGAATGGGACGGCAGCGTGATCATCACGCTCGGCAACAAGGGCGACATCGAGTGCGACCTGATCGCCAGCGGCGCCAAGTGGGGTCGCGGCCCGATCGAGCGCGACGTGCACTCCTCGCTCGCGGCGCGGCTCGATCAGCCGGCGTGGCATCTCGTGCAAGCGCTCAATACGCTCGTGACGCCGGACGGCGATCCGGCGATCGACGGCTTTTTCGAAAAGGTGCGTCCGCTGACGCCGGCCGAACAAGCGATGCTCGATCTCGCCGCGAAACAGTTGAGTGAGAAGGACATGAAGGAGTCGATGGGCATCAGGACCTGGGCGCGCAACGCGAGCTGGCGCCAGGCGCTCGAGGACAGCGTGTCGCGGCCGACGGTGACGATCGAAGGCCTCGTCGGCGGTTACACGGGTCCCGGCGGCAAGACGATCCTGCCGCACCGGATGACGGCGAAGCTCGACATGCGGCTCGTGCCGAACATGACGCCCGACGACACGATCGCGAAGCTGCGCGCGCACCTCGCGAAGCGCGGCTACGGCGACATCGAAGTCGTGGTCAACGGCGGCATGAACGAAGTGTCCTCGACGTCCGCGGACTCGGAGCTGATCAAGGCCGAGCGCGGCGTATATCGCCAGTACGGCGTCGAGCCGCTGCTGATGCCGCGCTCCGCCGGCTCCGACCCCAGCTCCGTCTTCACCAGCGAGCCGCTCAAGCTCGCCGCCGGCGGCTTCGGCCTGGGCTTCGGCGAGCGCGCGCACGCCCCCGACGAGTACTACGTGATCGAATCCAACAACCCTAAGGTCGCAGGAATCGACGGCGCCGTGAAGTCGTTCGTCGACTGCCTGTACGCGCTGGCTTGAGGCGGTGCCGGGAGAGAAAACCGGGGGAAACTGAGCAGCGCAGCAAATCGGCAACCGCCTTCGCTGCGAAAGTCCGCGAACGCGGTGTCTTACGGCCCGCGCTCGGCGAGCTCGGCACATACGATGTCGCCCCACACGACCTCTGGGGCAAGGAATGCCGCGACGCCCTCGAATTCACGCCCCTGGCGCGATGTATCACGTCACGCTGCGGGGCAATCATCGCCAGGACATCTTCTTCACTCCCGGTGATCGCCGCCTGCTGACCAGCATTCTCACGCAGATCATCTTCGACTGCGGCGCCCGGGTTCATGCCTACTGCTACATGACCAATCACGTGCATGCATTGGTCCAGGTGGGCGAAACGCCGCTGAGCAAGATCATGCTGCTGCTTGCGGGACGCTACGCGCGAAGCGTGCAGGCGCGGCTGCAAACCACCGGGCATCTGTTCGAGAAGCGCTATCACGCGCTGCTGGTCGATGCCGATGAGTATCTGCTGACCTTGCTGCGATATATCCACCTCAACCCGGTGCGGGCGAACCTGGCTGCGTCCGCCGACGACTATCCATGGTCGAGTCACCATGCCTATCTGGGCAGGCGCGCGGAGCCGTGGGTGACCACCGATTTCGCGCTTCGCATGCTCGGCTCGAATCGTCAGCAGGCGATCGCCGGCTACGAGGCGCTGCTCGAAGCCGCATCGACGAGCTCGCCGCTCCTCGAATGCAATGAACGCGATCCGCGCATTCTCGGCGGCGACGCGTTTGCACGGAAGATCCTCGGCGAGCGCTGGCAGTCACGGCGCGACTGCGCGCTTCAAAAGGTGATCGACGAAGCGTGCGTCAGGTTCGGCTCGACCGAGCCGGAGCTGCGGTCACGCAGCCGCCTTCGCCACGTCGCGCACGCTCGAGCGTGGATCGTCGAGCAAGCGTTGAGCGCGGGCGCGTCGGTCGCCTCGATCGCGCGCTGCTTCAATCGCGATCAGTCCAGCATTCGCCAGGCACTGCAGCGTCGCCGCGCAACGAGGTGAGTATCCGGCGCGGCATACTTTGCTGCACCGCTCAGTTTCCCCCGTTTTTCTCTCCCGGCACCGCCGCGGCACCGCCGCCGGTCAGACGTTGAAGCGGAAGTGCATGACGTCGCCTTCCTTGACGACGTACTCCTTGCCTTCGAGCCGCAGCTTGCCGGCTTCTTTGGCGCCCTGCTCGCCCTTGTTGGCGACGTAGTCGTCGTAGGCGATCACTTCGGCGCGGATGAAGCCCTTCTCGAAGTCGGTGTGGATCACGCCGGCGGCTTGCGGCGCGGTCGCGCCGACGCGCACCGTCCACGCACGCACCTCTTTCGGGCCGGCGGTGAAGTACGTCTGCAGACCCAGCAGCTTGTAGCCGGCGCGGATCACGCGGTTGAGACCGGGCTCGTCGAGGCCGAGCTCCTGCAGGAAGTCGGCGCGATCGGCTTCGTCGAGCTGCGCGATCTCGGCTTCGATCGCCGCGCATACCGCAACGACCTCGGAGCTCTCTTCGACGGCGCGCTGGCGCACGGCGTCGAGGTGCGGATTGTCCTTGAAGCCGCCCTCGGCGACGTTGGCAACGTACATGAGCGGCTTGAGCGTGATGAGATGCAGCTCCTGCAGCAGGCGCCGCTCTTCCGGATCCTTGATCAGCGCGCGCGCCGGCTTGCCGGCGTCGAGATGATCGCGCAGCTTCTTCAGCAGATCGCGCTGACGGATCGCATCCTTGTCGCCGGCCTTGGAAGCCTTCTCCGCGCGCAGCAGCCCGCGCTCGACGGTGTCGAGGTCAGCGAGCGCCAGCTCGGTATTGATCACTTCGATGTCGTCGAGCGGCTTGATGCGGCCGGCGACGTGCACGATGTCGTCGTCCTCGAAGCAGCGCACGACGTGCGCGATCGCGTCGGTCTCGCGGATGTGCGACAGGAACTGGTTGCCCAGCCCTTCGCCTTTCGAGGCGCCGGCGACCAGGCCGGCGATGTCGACGAACTCCACGGTCGCCGGCAGGACGCGCGCCGGCTGCACGATGCCGGCGAGCACGTCGAGACGCGCGTCGGGCACCGGCACGACGCCGACGTTCGGATCGATCGTGCAGAACGGATAGTTCTCGGCCGCGATCTGCGCGCGCGTCAGCGCATTGAAGAGCGTCGACTTGCCGACATTGGGCAACCCGACGATGCCGCACTTGATACCCACGATTTCTAGCTCTTCCCGTGCAAGCCGTTCATGGCGCGCTCGGCGCCCTGTTCCAGGAACATCGGCAGCGCCGACAGCGCTTCCGCCACCGCTTCGAGGATGCCCTCCTCCTCCGTCTTCGGCGCGCGCCGCAGGACGTAGTCGATCACCTCCGACTTGTCGCCGGGATGACCGATGCCGAGCCGCAGCCGCCAGAAGTCCGCGCCCAGGTGCGTGATCGTGTCGCGCAGGCCGTTGTGACCGCCGGCGCCGCCGCCGAACTTGAAGCGCACGTCGCCGACCGGCAGGTCGAGCTCGTCGTGCGCGACCAGCACTTCCGCCGACGACACCTTGAGGTAATCGACGAGCGCGCGGATCGCGAGCCCGCTGCGATTCATGTAAGTCATCGGCTTGAGCAGCGTCACTTCGCTGCCCGACAGCTGCATGCGGCAGATCTCGCCCTGAAAACGGGTATGGCTGCGAAAGCGCGCGCCGGCCTGCGCCGCGAGCGCGTCCACGAACCAGAAGCCCGCGTTGTGGCGCGTGAGCAGGTGCTCGGGTCCCGGATTACCGAGACCGACGATGATCTTGAGAGGAGTGCCGGGCATGGAAATCTGAAGCAGCGATGCAGTGATGAAAGTGACGAAGTGATGAAGAGACAGCGCAACCCCATCACTTCATCCTTGCATCACTCTCATCACTGACATGCGGCGGCTCACGCCGCCGCCATGTTACTTCTTGCCGCCTTCCTTCTTCGGCGCAGCAGCAGCCTTGGGCGCGCCCGCCGCCGCAGCGGCTGGCTTGCCATCTTCCTTCTTGGCTTCGCCGCCCGCAGCAGGAGCGCCGGCAGCCGGTGCCGCGCCCGCGGCAGGCGTAGCGCCCGCGGCGGCGGCAGCTTCGGCCGGAGCAGCTTCCACTTCCTCGGCGCGCGGATGATGGATCGACACCACCGCCTCGTCGCGGCCGTGCGCAAGATCCACCAGCTGCACACCCGCCGGCAGCGGAATGTCCGACAGGCGCTTGATGTCGTTGATCTCCATCTGCGACAGGTCGATCTCGAGGAACTCCGGCAGATCCTTCGGCAGGCACATCACCTGCACGAGGTTCAGCAGGTGCGACACCACGCCGCCCTGCGTCTTCACGCCCGGCGCAGCCGCGCCGCCCTTGAAGTGCAGGGGGATCTGCATGCGGATCTGCTCGTTCTCGAGCACGCGCTGCAGGTCCATGTGCAGGATCTGGTTCTTCGCCGGATGGCGCTGCACGTCCTTGACGATCGCCGCCTGCGCTTCGCCCTTGATCTTGAGCGAGAGGATCGTCGAGAAGAAACGCTCGTTCACCAGCAAGGTCAGCAGGTTCTGGTGGTCGAGCAGGATCTGGCGCGGCTCGTTGTGCCCGCCATAGAGGATCGCCGGTACTTTCCCGGATCGGCGCAGGCGGCGGCTCGCACCCTTCCCCTGCACGCCGTCACGCGGATCGGCGACCAGTTCAAAAGAAGTTTTCATGTGGACTCTCCAACAAACGACAAACGAAAGCCGATGCGACCGCGACCAGTTCGCAGCGACCCTACCAGTGACACAGGTGACACAAGTGACAAGGTGACACAAGCCAGAACATTCTTGCCTGTGTCACCTGTGTCACCTTCGTCACCTGTATCACTTCAATCTATGTACAGAGAGCTCACGCTCTCCTCGTCCCGAATCCTTCGCATCGTCTCCGCCAGCAGGCCGGCGACGGTCAGCTGGCGAATCTTCGGACACTGTTTCGCCGCTTCGCGCAGCGGGATCGTGTCCGTCACGACCAGCTCGTCCAGGTCCGACTTGGTGATGCGCTCGATCGCCGGACCCGACAGCACCGGGTGCGTGATGTAAGCGAGCACCTTCTTCGCACCCGCGCCCTTGAGCGCAGTTGCCGCATGGCACAGCGTGCCGGCCGTGTCGACCAGGTCGTCGATCAGCACGCAGGTCTTGCCCTCGACCTCGCCGATGATGTTCATCACCTCGGACTCGTTGGCGCGCGGGCGGCGCTTGTCGATGATCGCCAGCTCGGCGTCGTCGAGGCGCTTCGCCAGCGCCCGGGCGCGCACCACGCCGCCGACGTCCGGCGACACGACCATCAGGTCGGGATACTTCTGCTTCCACACGTCGCCGAGCAGCACCGGCGAGGCATACACGTTGTCCACCGGGATATCGAAGAATCCCTGGATCTGATCGGCGTGCAGATCGACCGTCAGCAGCCGGTTGATGCCCGAGTTGGCAATCATGTTCGCGACCACCTTCGCGGTGATCGGCACGCGCGTCGCGCGCGGCCGGCGATCCTGGCGCGCATAACCGAAGTACGGCACCACCGCGGTGATACGTGCCGCCGATGCGCGCCGGCACGCATCGGCCATCAGCATCAGCTCCATCAAGTGATCGTTCGCCGGCGGCGACGTCGGCTGCACGAGGAAGACGTCGCGACCGCGCACGTTCTCAAGCAGCTCCACCGTCGTCTCGCCGTCGCTGAAGCGGCCGACGCTGGAGCGGCCGAGCGGCACCATCAGGTGACGCGCGATGTCCTGCGCCAGCTGCGGGTTGGCATTGCCCGCAAACACCGCCATGGTCGAACGATCCATTCAAGTCCTCGGCTTGGGCCGCGTCGGGGACCTCGTAGTGGCTGGGGCGGAAGGATTCGAACCTCCGAATGGCGGGATCAAAACCCGCTGCCTTACCACTTGGCGACGCCCCACTATCGATCGGTGACCCGTGACAACAACGGCGAGCGATTCAGCCCGCGCACCACGTATCCGCTCCAGCGCGCCGGCAAGCGCGCCCGGACAGCCTGCGCAGCATGCGCGTCTGGCAGGGCCACGAACACGCAGGCGCCGGTTCCGGTCAGCCTTGCCTCGCCAAATTCCTGAAGCCAATCAAGAGCTTCAGCGATCTCGGGGTAGCGGCCGCGCACGCACGGGGTGCAATCGTTGCGTCCGCCGGCCGCGAGAAAGCCGCGTATTGTCGTGACGGGGGAATTACGTGTCAATTCAGGAGCCTGAAAGATCTCCGCCGTGCTCACCGCGGCCCGCGGTTTGACTACCAGGTAGTGGCTCTCCGCAAAGTCGCAGGGCGTGAGCTGCTCGCCGACGCCTTCGGCCCAAGCGGCCACGCCGCGCACGAAGAACGGAACGTCCGCACCGAGCGTCAACCCGATGCGCGCCAACTCGTCGACAGGCAACCGCAGCTGCCAGATCTGGTTCAGCGCCACGAGCACGGTCGCGGCGTCGGAGCTGCCGCCGCCCAGACCGGCCTGAACCGGAATCCGCTTGTCGAGCTCGATGGCAACGCCGGGAACGTCGCGATCTTTCGCGAGCGCACGCGCCGCCTTCACCGAAATGTCCGACTCGGGCGGAATTTCCGCCGGCCCCGCGCTGCGCTCGATCGTTCCGCGCGGCCGCTCGTGAAAGCGCAGCTGATCGCACAGATCGATGAACTGCATCGCTGACTGCAGCAGGTGATAGCCGTCGGCGCGCCGGCCGACGATGTACAGACAAAGATTGAGCTTCGCCGGCGCGGGCCAGGCGAGCGCCGCGACGGTCGTCATTGGCCGAGCCGCCACCGATCGACGACGATGCGCACGCGCGCTGCGCCGTTGCTGGCGCTCAGCTTGACCGGGACGCGAGCGCCGGGCTCGGTCGAATAGCGTTGATAGTCGATGCGCCAGCCGCCCTGCTCCAACGTCACCACGCCATCGGCAGCCGGCTCATGCCACACATGCTCGCCAGGCGCCGCTAGCCCGAGCATCCAGTAACGGAGGTTTCCTGCAGGCACCGCCGCGCCGAGCCGCGCCTCGAGCTCGTTCCAGGCCGCGTCCGATTCGAGCTTGCGACCGTTGCCGGTCTCGAGCTGCAGCTGCGGGTTGGCCGGATCGCCGCGCAGCTGCAGATGCACGCTGCCGATGCCGACCGGCCCGCGGATCTGTACTTCGGTGCGATCGCCGCGCTGTTGCCAGTCGAAGGAGCCAGAGCCGCCGTTCTCCGGTCCCGATACGCCGAGGCGCCCGCTCGCCTGCCAGCGATCGAGCCGCTGCAGATCGATGCTCGGCGGAGCACCGGTCGGACGCGGAGTGGTTGCGCAGCCTGAAGCCAGCATGACTACGCTGGCGAGGAAGGCGACGGAGAGTTGCCGCTGCATGGCAGGGCCGGTCAATTGAGCTTCTGCAGGCGCTGCTTCAGCTCGTCGTTGTCGGGATAGCGCTCGCTCGCCTTCGTCAGCACGTCGCGCGCATCGTCCTTGCGATCCAGTGCCACCAGCACCTCACCGAGATGCAGGTCGACTTCCGGATCGTTGATGCGGCGCTTGGCATGCTCGAGATATTTGAGCGCGTCGTCGTTGCGGCCGAGGCGATGCAGCGCCCAGCCCATGCTGTCGAGCACCGCGCCGCTGTCCGGCGTCTGCGCCAACGCGTCCTCGATCAGCTTCAGGCCTTCGCGATGCTGGCGCGTGCGATCCACCAGGATGTAGCCGAGCGCGTTGGTTGCAGCCGGGTCACCGGGCCGGTCGGCGATGAGCTTGCGCAGCTCGGCGACGGAGTCGTTCACCTTGTCCGAGCTTTCGAGCTGGAATATGCGGGCGAAACGCAGCTCTGCCGAATCGGGATATTCCTTCAGCGCGCTGTCGAGCAGCGCCAGTGCACCGCTTGCGTCGCCGTTGCCGGCAAGCAGGTTCGCGCGCGCGATGATCGCATCGATGCGGTACTCCGAGCGCGTCGCGACGAAGTCTTCGAGATGCTTCAAGCCGGCGTCCAGCCCCTGGCGCTTCGCCTTGATGCGCGCGGCGCGCGTCTGCGCAGCCATCGCGAACTCCCCGCCGGTCACGCGGCCGTAGATCTGCAACGCGTCGTCCCACGCCTCGCGCGATTCGGCGATCGCGCCGAGATAGAACAACGAGTCGTAGACGAAGCGGCCGTTCTGCACGAGGTTGCTGAAGCGCTGCGCAGCGGCATCGCGATTGCCGAGCTGGAAGTCGATGTCCGCGAGCGCGCGCTCCGCGCCTGCCCCGATCGACTCGCTCGTCACCAGCGAGTCCAGCTCCTTGCGCCCTTCCGCCTCTTTGCCGGCCTGCATGAGCATCAGCCCGTACTCCAGCCGGTACGAGTCCTGCGAATCCTGCTCGACGACCTTGCGGGCCGTTTCGAGGGCGGCTTCGTGCTCGCCCATCAGCATCTGCACGCGTGCGAGCAACAGCCCCGACGGCGACCAGTACTGCCCGAGCTCGCGCGCCTTCCGGGCGTGCTCGAGCGCGAGCGCGAAGTTATCGGACTGGACCGCAGCCTGCGCCAGCGCGTAGTGCGCCTCGGTGAGATCCGGATACTTGGCGATCAGCTTCTGCATCACAGCCGTTGCGCCCGGCGCCGGGGCTTCGTCGGAGATTTGCGGCAGCAGCGCGAGAAAGCCCGCCTGCGGATTGATGAACGCGGTGTCGAGCAGCATGCCCAGGTGCTCGGACGCCTTGTCGATCTCATATAGATGTAGCGCCGCGAAGGCAGCGAAGCGATGCGCCTCCTCGCTGGTACCGTTCAATTGCAGCCAGCGATCCGCGGCTTGCTGCACCAGGTGCCACTGCTGGTGCTCGAACGCCACGCGTGCCGCCTGCTCGCACAATTGCTCGTCCGAGGACGCCGTGGCCGCGCGCGCATAGGCCAGCGCCGCTTCACGATATTGCCCGCGTTGCAGGGCGACTTCGGCGCCGAGCACGAGCGCGTTCGGATCGCCCGGCAGCGTCTGTCCCGAAGGCGTACTCGCCTGCTGCGCAGGTTTGCCCGAGCTTGCGCAGGCCGTCAGTAACGTGACTACCAGCAGTGCCGTGAGGCCGGCCGAGAGGGGATGGGCTCGTTTCATCGCCGCGGCACTATATCAAGAGCATGCTGCGAAATCGCGCAGGAACCGCCGCGCGCAGCGCCGGCCGCGCCCTTCCCTTGTCATATTGGGGTGCTTCCCGGACAATCGCTGCCGCTTGGCTCAAGCACCGGCATGCCACTCCTCGTCATCGGAATCAACCATCGCACCGCGCCGGTCGAAATCCGCGAAAAAATCGTATTCGCCGGCGACGAGCTGCCCGAAGCGCTGCAGGAGCTCAGCAGCGTTGCCGGCGTGCGCGAAGCGCTGATCGTCTCCACCTGCAACCGCACGGAGCTGTACTGCTTCAGCGACGGCGACGAGCAGGAGCAACCGCTGGTTGCGTGGCTCAGCGGCTGGCACGACCTGGCCGCGCACAACCTGGATATCTCGTCGAGCCTGTATCGCCTGCGCGGCACGCCGGCCGTGCAGCACGTGTTCTCGGTCGCGTGCGGCCTGGACTCGCTGGTGCTGGGCGAGCCGCAGATTCTCGGTCAGCTCAAGACCGCGTACCGCGCGGCGCATGATCGGCACGTGACCGGCCCGTACCTGAACCGCCTCATGCAGACGGCGTTCTCGGTGGCGAAGCGCGTGCGCACGCAGACGCAGATCGGCGCGAACGCGGTGTCGGTCGCGTCCGCAGCCGTTTCGCTCGCACGCAAGGTCTTCGAGAATTTCGCAACTCACACCGCGCTGCTGGTCGGCGCCGGCGAGACGATCGCGCTGGCCGCACGTCACCTGCACGCGCACGGACTGCGGCGGATGATCGTCGCGAACCGCAGCCTCGATCGCGCACAGGAGCTGGCGCAGGAGTTCGACGGTTTCGCGATCGGCATCGAGGCGCTTGCGACGCACCTGCCGGAAGCCGACATCGTGATCAGCTCGACCGCGAGCCCGGCGCCGGTCATCACGTTCGACGCCGTGCGGGCAGCGTTGCGCGCGCGGCGTCGCAGGCCGATCTTCATGGTCGACATCGCCGTGCCGCGCGACATCGAGCCGGAAGTGGCCAAGCTCGAGGACATCTATCTGTTCACGATCGACGATCTGCAGAGCGTCGTGAGCGAGAACCTGGCGTCGCGCCGCGAGGCGGCGCAGGACGCGAACGAGATGCTGGCGCTGGAGATCGCGCAGTTCGAGCAGCAGTTGAAGACGCTCGACGCCGTGCCCACGATCCGCCAGCTGCGCGACGAGGCCGAGATCGTTCGCGCGCACACGGTAGAGCAGGCACGGCGCATGCTCGCTGCCGGACGCGATCCGCGCGAGGTCATCGACTTCCTCGCGGCGACGCTCACGAACCGCCTGCTGCACGGGCCGAGCCAGCGGCTGCGCGAAGCCGCGGAGCGCGGCGAAAGCGAAGTATTGGAAGCGGCGCGCGCCCTGCTGGTCCCGGACAAGGCTGAATGAAAGATTCGATTCGCAACAAGCTGGAGAAGCTGGTCGAGCGTCACGAGGAAGTGAGCCACCTGCTCGCCGATCCCGGCGTCATCGCCGACACCACCAAGTTCCGCGAGCTGTCGATGGAATACTCGCGCCTGGATCCGGTGGTCGCGCGCTATCGCGCATATTTGTCGCTCTTGTCCGAGCGCGTTGCCGCACAGGAGATGGCGGATGGCGCGGACAGCGAGCTGCGCGAGCTCGGTCGCGAAGAGCTGGCCAGTCTCGGCGCGCGGCTGGAGCGCGAAGAGGAAGAACTCGCCAAGCTGCTGCTGCCCAAGGATGCGCGCGACGACAGCAACATCTATCTCGAAGTTCGCGCCGGAACGGGTGGCGACGAGGCGGCCATCTTCGCCGGCGATCTGTTCCGCATGTACTCGCGCTATGCCGACGAGCAGGGCTGGAACGTCGAAGTGCTGTCGGAGAGCGCGGGCGAGCACGGCGGCTACAAGGAGATCATCAGTCGCGTGGTCGGCCGCGGCGCGTTCTCGCACTTCAAGTTCGAGTCCGGTACGCATCGCGTGCAACGCGTGCCCGCCACCGAAGCGCAGGGGCGCATCCATACCTCTGCCGTCACGGTCGCGATCCTGCCGGAGCAGGACGAGATCGAAGCAGTCGAGCTGAATCCGGCGGAGCTGCGCATCGACACGTTTCGCGCATCCGGGGCCGGCGGTCAGCACGTGAACAAGACCGACTCGGCGATTCGCATCACGCATCTGCCGACGGGCATCGTGGTCGAGTGCCAGGACGAGCGGTCGCAGCACAAGAACCGCTCGCGCGCGATGTCGCTGCTGAAAGCGCGATTGATGGCGGCGGAGCGCGAGCGGCGCGACAAGGCCGAAGCGCAGTCGCGCAAGCTTCAGGTCGGTTCCGGCGATCGCTCCGAGCGCATCCGCACCTACAACTTCCCGCAGGGCCGGGTGACGGACCACCGCATCAATCTCACGCTGTACAAGCTGGCGGACGTGATGAACGGCCGGTTGGGGGAATTGATCGGGCCGTTGCAGCAGGAATACCAGGCGGAGGAGCTGGCGCGCGTGACTGAGTGATATCTTCGTGATATCTTCCTGGCGTCACCGGGGAGGGCGCCATGCAAGAGTCCATTCAAGAACGCCGGGTCACTACGCTGCCCGGCCTGGTCATGCTCCTGCTGCAGCTGGTCTTCATGGCAGCTGCCGGCTGGTGGACGATCACGTCGCTGGTCCACGCACTCAATCCGCTGCTGCCGATCGCCACGTTCGTCCTCGTGCTGTTCCTGTGGCGCTGCTTCTTCGTCGTGCAGCCCAACCAGGCGGCGGTGCTGCAGCTGTTCGGCAAGTTCGTCGGAGTCGAGCGCAACAACGGGCTGCGCTGGGCCAATCCGTTCTATTCGAAAAAGAGCGTGTCGCTGCGCGTGCGCAACTTCGAGTCGAGCAAGCTGAAGGTCAACGACCTGGAAGGCTCGCCGATCGAGATCGCCGCGGTCGTCGTCTGGCAGGTGCACGACGCCGCCGAAGCGGTGTTCAACGTCGACAGCTACGAGGACTTCGTGCACGTGCAGAGCGAGGCCGCGCTGCGCCAGATGGCGGCCAGCTATCCCTACGACCTGCACGAAGAGCACAAGATCGCGCTGCGCTCGCATTCGCACGAGGTCAACGCACACTTGCAGCGTGAGATACAGGAGCGGCTGGAGCGTGCGGGCGTGACAGTGCTCGAAGCACGCGTCAGCCATCTTGCGTACGCGCCGGAGATCGCACAGGCGATGCTGCAGCGACAGCAGGCGGCCGCGATCATCGCCGCGCGCACTCGCATCGTCGAAGGCGCGGTCACGATCGTGCACATGGCGCTCGAGCGGCTCGCCGAGAAGGCCGTCGTGCAGCTCGACGAAGAGCGCAAGGCGGCGATGGTCTCCAACCTGCTCGTCGTGTTGTGCGGCGAGCGCGGCACGCAACCGGTCGTCAACGCCGGCACGCTCTACAACGGCTGATGGCGGAGAAGAAGGCTTATCCGCTGCGCGTCAGCAGCGACGTCCTCGATGCCCTGCAACGCTGGGCCGAGGACGAGCTGCGGAGCCTGAACGCGCAGATCGAATACGTGCTGCGCGAGGCGCTGCGCAAGAACGGGCGGCTGAAAAACGACGCGCCCGAGGGCAAGGGCAAGAGGGAGTCAGGCTGAAGCCTGACCCGCACCGCCAGCGAGGTCTGTTCTGCCTGTGGGTCAGGCTTCAGCCTGACAATGCATTCTTCAGGTCCGCCACCAGGTCCTCGACGTCCTCGATTCCCACCGACAGCCTGATCAGCGCATCGTCGATGCCCAGCGCCTTGCGCTGCTCCTGCGGCACCGACGCGTGCGTCATCAGGCCCGGATGATCGACGAGGCTTTCGACACCGCCGAGGCTCTCGGCGAGCGTGAAGATACGGCAGCGCTCTAGCACCCGGCGCGCTTCATCGAGACCGCCCTTCACCGCGAAGCTGACGATTCCGCTGTAGCCGTTCTTCATCTGCCGCTTCGCGAGCTCGTGCTGAGCATGGCTCGGCAGGCCCGGATAGAACACGTGCGCGACGCGTGCATGCTTCTCCAGCCATCCCGCAATGTGCAGCGCGCTCTCGCTCGCCTGCCGCATGCGCAACGCGAGCGTCTTCAAACCGCGCAGCGCGAGGAAACTGTCGAACGGGCCGGCGATCGCGCCGACGGCGTTCTGCAGGAACGCGATCCGTTCTGCAAGCGCCGCGTCGGCCGTGACCGCGACGCCGCCGACCATGTCCGAGTGACCGTTCAGATACTTGGTCGCCGAGTGCATCGCGATGTCGGCGCCGAGCTCGAGCGGCCGCTGGATCCACGGGCTCGCGAACGTATTGTCGACGACGGTGAGGATGCCGCGCTGACGCGCGAACTCCGCCACCTGCCCGATATCGACGAGGCGCAGCGTCGGATTGGTGGGGGTCTCGATCCAGATCATGCGCGTCTCGCGCCGTACCGCCTTCGCCAGGTTCTCCGGCTGCGTCAGGTCGACGAAGCTGATGTCGAGATTCGCCGAGCGACGCCGCACGCGCTCGAACACGCGGAAGGTGCCGCCGTAGAGATCGTTCATCGCGACGATGTGACTGCCCGCGTCGATGAGCTCGAGCAGCGTGCTGGTCGTCGCCATGCCCGAAGCGAACGCGAAGCCGTGCGTGCCGCTCTCGAGATCCGCAATGCATCGCTCCCACGCGCCGCGCGTCGGATTGGCCGTGCGCGCGTAGTCGTACCCCTTGTGCACGCCGGGGCTCGACTGCGCGTAAGTCGAGGTCGCATAGATCGGCGGCATCACGGCGCCGGTCGAAGGATCCGGCGACTGGCCGCCGTGAATGCAGCGCGTAGCGAAACGAAGACTAGATTTTGTGGTCATGGGTCACCCAGAGGTGCCGGGAGAGAAAAACAGGGGAAACTGAGCAGCGCAGCATCTCGAGACTCGAGGAAGGCAACAGGTCGCCAGCCAATGCTGCACCGCTCAGTTTCCCCTCTTTTTCTCTCCCGGCACCCATTCAAACCTGCCGACGAAGATAGTTCAGGACGTCCGAGCGTGTGATCAGGCCGAGGAACTTGTCGCCGTCCATCACGGCGGCGGAGGCGCACACTTCCAGCATCGCGACCAGGTTGTTGATCGACAGCGTCTTGTCCACGCGCAGGAAGGTTGACGTCATGGCGTTGCGCACCGGCTCCTTGAAGCGCTCGGGCCGGCCGAATGCGAAGCGCAGGATGTCGTCCTCGGTGATGACGCCGATCAGCTGCTCGCCATCCATCACCGGCAGCTGCGAGAAGCCGGCATTGCGCAAGCGGTTGTGCGCGGTGGTCACGACGTCGTTCGGTCCGACCGTGATCGTCGCGCGCTCGCCGTGCGGCCGGCCGATCAGGTCGCGCAGGTCGCCGAAGCGCTCGCGCTCGACGAAACCCTGATCCTCCATCCAGAAATCGTTGTAGAGCTTCGACAGGTAACGGGCGCCGGTATCGCACGCGAGCGTGACGACGCGCTTCGGCGTCTTCTGCTCGCGGCAGTAGCGCAGTGCGCCGGCGAGGAGCGTGCCGGTCGACGAGCCGGCGAGAATCGCTTCCTTCTGCAACAGCTCGCGCGCCGTCGAGAACGACTCCGCGTCGGAGATGCTGTAGGCACGCCTGGTCAGCGAGAAGTCGCAGATCGAGGGAATGAAGTCCTCGCCGATTCCCTCGACCAGCCACGAGCCCTTCTGCGTCATCTTGCCGGTGGCGATGTACTCCGCGAGGATCGAGCCCTGCGGATCCGCGAGCACCAGCTCGACGTGCGGCGCAGTCTTCTTGAAGAACGCGGCGAGTCCGCCGATCGTGCCGCTGGAGCCGACGCCGAGCACCACGGCGTCGAGCCGCTGCGACATCTGCTCCCAGATCTCCGGCCCGGTCGTCTCGGCGTGCGCCTTCGGATTGTCGGGATTGCCGAACTGGTTGATGAAGTAAGCGCCGGTGCGCTGGGCGATCGACGCGCCGAGGTCCTGGTAGTACTCCGGATGGCCTTTCGCCACGTCCGAGCGCGTCAGCACGACTTCCGCACCCATCGCGCGCAGGTTGAAGATCTTCTCCTGGCTCATCTTGTCCGGGAGCACGAGGATCAGGCGATAGCCCTTCTGCGCCGCGACCAGCGCGAGGCCGAGACCGGTGTTGCCGGCGGTGGCTTCGACGATCGTGCCGCCCGGCTTGAGCTCGCCGCGCTTCTCCGCCTCCTGGATCATCGACAGGCCGATGCGATCCTTGATCGAGCCGCCCGGGTTCATGTACTCGAGCTTCAGGAACAGCTCGCACGGCCCGGTATCGAAGCGGTGAAGCTGCAGCATCGGCGTCTTGCCGATCATTTCGATGGCGTTCTGGTAGACACGCATGATGAGTCGCCGGAAGGGATTCCGACCTACAATGAAAGAGATGCCGCAATTGTACGCGACGACACGATGAAGCAACTGTACGTAACGACGATCTCCGACGCGCTGCATACCGCAACGCTGCTGCTCGCGCGCTCGTCCGCGTCCGCGCGGCTGGACGCCGAGCTGCTGCTGGAGCACGTAACGGGGTTGTCGCGCACGGATTTTCGCGCCGCTCCGGAGCGCGAGTTGCCTGCTGCGGCCGGCTGGTCCTTCCAGCAACTCATCCGTCGCCGCCTACAGGGCGAGCCGGTTGCATACATACGCGGCGAGCAGGAATTCTGGTCGTTGCTGCTGGAAGTGTCGCCGGCGGTCCTGATCCCGCGACCGGAAACCGAGCTCGTGGTCGAGCGCGCGCTGGCGCTGCTGGGCCCGGATGCGCAGCAAGCGGCCGACCTCGGCACCGGCAGCGGCGCCATCGCGCTGGCGATCGCCAATGAGCGTCCTTCGCTGCAGGTCACCGGCGTAGATATTTCAGGCGATGCGCTGGAAATTGCCCGGCGCAACGCAGCCCGCCTGCAGCTGCGCAACGTGCGCTTCGAGCGCGGCAGCTGGTTTGCGCCGCTGGCAGGCCGGCGTTTCGACGTCGTGGCCGCGAATCCTCCCTACGTGGCGCGCGGCGATACTGACCTGGCGCCGGACGTAATCCGCTTCGAGCCGGAAACTGCGCTGATCTCGGGCGCGACCGGACTGGAAGCGCTCGAGCACATCGTCGCGCAGGCAGGCAATCACCTGCAGCCGCGCGGCTGGCTGATCCTGGAGCACGGCTGGCGCCAGGCAGGCGCGGTGCGCGACCGACTTGTGCGCAGCGGCTTCGCTCACGTACGCTCGCACGCCGATTTGACCGGCCATGAGCGGGTGACGGAGGGCAGCATCCCATGATCGAGTTCAAGACTTCCAAGGGCACCTTCACGGTGCAGCTGTTCGACAAGCAGGCGCCGGTGTCGGCCGAGAATTTCCTGAAATACGTCGACGAAGGCTTCTTCGACGGCACGGTGTTTCACCGCGTGATCGCCGGCTTCATGATCCAGGGCGGCGGGCTGACCGCGGACCTGCAGGACAAGAAAGGCAATGCGCCGATCAAGAACGAGGCCACCAACGGCCTGAAGAACAAGCGCGGCACGCTCGCGATGGCGCGCACCAGCGACATCAACAGCGCGACCTCGCAGTTCTTCATCAACCTGGTCGACAACGACTTCCTCGACCACAAGCCGGGCAACTACGGCTATGCGGTGTTCGGCCGCGTCGATTCCGGCATGGACGTGGTCGACGCAATCGCCGCGGTCAAGACCGGCACGAAAGGTCGCTACCAGGACGTGCCGACCGAGACCGTCACGATCGAGTCGGCGCGTCGCGTCGAGCCTTGACTCACCTGAACAGCAGGCTGAGCCCGACCATGTCGACGTCGGACTCGCTGTCGTCCTCGCCGACGTCGAGGAAGCGCTGGTATTCGAGCCGCACCGAGTAGTTCTCGCCAATGTTCCAGGCGCCGCCGATGCCCAGGAACATTTCCTTTTCGCCTGCATGCACTTCGCTGTGCAGGACGTTGTCTGCGAAGTCGACGTCGCGCACGCGCGAGCGCAAGCGTGTGTCGGCGAACAGGATGCCGGCCTTGGCGTGCACGTCGAAGCGCTCGCCCAGCGGCAGCATGCCCACCACTGCAGCAGTCGGGCCGGAGCTCATGAAGCGCACGGACGCCTCGACCGGGAACGTGGCGACGCCGTCGTCCGCCGTGATGATCGCTTCGTACTTCGCTTCGCCCAGGTCGACGTAGCCGACTTCGGCCGCGACGTAGCGGTTGAAGCGATAGCCGATCTGCAGCTGCCAGCCGAGATCGCTGTCGTCCAGCGATGATTCGATACCGACCACGTCGAAGCCGTTCGCGAGCACGAACAGCGCTGCCGCGGGCGCGAGCGTGGTGTCGTAATCCTGCTTCGAGCCGAGGTCGACGCTGGTCGTGCCGCCGGTGAGGCCGAAGTAGAAACCGGTCTCGCTGTCCGCGGCCGCCGTGCCGGCCAGAATCAAGCCCAATGCAGCCGCTAGCGCGGCCGCGCGATGAGGTCCAGTCATCCTCGTCTCCGTCGTTATGACATCATTGCTTCCCAGCGAAGCCGCGCGGGATTCTAGGTACACACACGCGCGCGCTCCGTCGAACAGCTCACACTTGGTGCTTCCCGAGAATGCTCCGCCGCACACTGCGCTTCTTTTGGTGGCTCGTCGCAAGCTTCGTGGTCATGAGCGTCGGTGCAGTGGTTGCGCTTCGCTGGATCGATCCGCCCACTTCCGCGTTCATCGTCCGCGAGCAGGTCAGCGCGCCGCGCAGCGGCGCCAAGGCGTACGCAGTTCGTCATCGCTGGGTCGATTGGAGCCAGCAATCCCCGCAACTCAAGCTCGCGGTGATCGCGGCGGAGGACCAGAACTTCCCGGCGCACTACGGCTTCGACCTGAAGTCGATCAACGACGCGCTCGCGGATCGCCAGCGCGGCCGGCGCGTGCGCGGCGCCAGCACGATCTCGCAGCAGGTCGCCAAGAACCTGTTCCTGTGGCCGCAGCAGAGCTGGCTGCGCAAGGGACTGGAAGCCTACTTCACCGTGCTGATCGAAACGCTGTGGCCCAAGCAGCGCATCCTCGAGGTGTATCTCAACGTCGCCGAATTCGGCCGCGGCGTGTTCGGTATCGGCGCCGCTGCGGACGTGTACTTTCGCAAGCACCCTTCACGCCTGAATGCGTACGACGCTGCGCTGCTGGCAGCTGTGTTGCCGAGCCCGAAGCGGATGCGCGTCAACGCGCCATCGAGCTACGTCCGCTCGCGGCAGCAGTGGATCCTGGGACAGATGCGCGGATTGGGCGGGACCGCGGTGCTCGAGCAGTTGTCAGGCTGAAGCCTGACTCTTACGCGCGAACCACCCGCTGCTCGATCGCGCCGAACACGCTGCGGCCCTGCGCATCCACCATCTCGATGCGCACCGTGTCCCCGAACTTGAGGAACGGCGTAACGGGCTTGCCCTGCTCGATCTGCTCCAGCATGCGGCGCTCGGCCAGGCACGCCGAGCCGCGCGAGCGGTCGTAGTTGGAGATCGTGCCGGATCCGACAATCGTGCCGGCGCGCGCGTTGCGCGTCTTCGTGATGTGCGAAATGAGGCGCGGAAAATCGAAAGTCATGTCCACGCCGGCTTCCGGCTTGCCGAACGGCTGGCCGTTGATCTGCACCGTCAGCGGCAGGTTGATCTTGCCGCCATCCCACGCAGCCCCCAGCTCGTCCGGCGTGACTGCGACGGGCGAGAAGGCAGTGGCGGGCTTCGACTGGTAGAACCCGAAGCCCTTGCCCAGCTCCGCCGGAATCAGATTGCGCAGCGACCAGTCGTTCGCCAGCATCAGCAGCTTGATGTGATCCCGCGCCTGGTCGGCCGTGGTGCCCATCGGCACGTCGTCGGTGATGACTGCGACTTCTCCTTCCAGGTCGATGCCGAACTCCTCGCTCGCCACCGGCACGTCTTCGCCGGGGCCGAGAAAATCGTCCGAGCCGCCCTGGTAGACGAGCGGATCGGTCCAGAAGGTCGCCGGCATCTCGGCGCCGCGCGCCTTGCGCACCAGCTCCACGTGATTGACGTAAGCCGAGCCATCGACCCACTGATATGCGCGCGGCAGCGGCGACAGCGCACGATCGATGCGGAACGGCGCCGACGTCACGACTCCCTTCTCCAGCGACTCGGCTGCGTCGCGCAACAGCGGCACGCAGCGCGACCAGTTGTCGAGCGCCTCCTGCAACGTTCCTGCAAGGTGCGGCACCGGCAACGCACGGGTCAGGTTGCGATTGACGATGACGAGCTGGCCGTCGCGCTGGCCGTTGCGCAGCGTCGCGAGCTTCATTTCTCTTTCCAGCTGTCGACGTAGCCGCTCCACTCCACTTCCTGCGCGGCCGGCGTGATCTCCAGCGCATCGCGCGCGTCGACCATTACCGCGTACTCATCGGTGGCCGGCTTCGACTGCACCAGCATGTTCTTGAGCGCCTTCGGATGCGGGCCGTGCGTGAAGCCGCACGGATGCATGGTCATCATTCCCGGCGCGATGTTGTCGCGCGAGAAGAAGTTGCCGGCGTGATAGAAGATCACTTCGTCGTAGTCGTCGTTGTTGTGGAAGAACGGCACTTTGAGCGCGCCCGGATCCGTCTCGAACGGCCGCGGCACGAACGTGCAGACGACGAAGCGGTTCGCGACGAAGGTCGTGTGCACCGACGGCGGCAAGTGATAGCGATGACTCGCCACCGGCCGGATGTGCTTGACGTTGATGCGCACGACCGACAGATCGCCGTGCCAACCCGTCGCATCGAGCGGATTGAACGGATAGGTCACGATCGAATTCTCGTTGTTGCGCTTCACGTTCACCTGCCACGAACGGTCGTCGCTCTGCTGCGCGACGAACGCGGCATCCATCTGCGGCACGTCCAGCATTGCCGGGTCGAAGATCGCATGCCCGCCGAGCAGGCCCTTGTCCGGCAGCGCATAGCTCGAATTCGTCGCTTCGATGAGCAGCGCCGCGAGCGGCTGCTGCGTCTCGATGCGCCACATCGTGCCGCGCGGAATGACCACGTAGTCGCCGGCGACGAGCGCGAGATGGCCGTAGTCGCAATACAGATCGGCGGTACCCTGGTGCAGGAACAGCAGATCGTCGCCGTCCGCGTTGCGCACGAGATGGTCCATCGATTCTGTCGTCTGCCAGAACCGCATGCGCACGTTCGCATTGCGCAGCACGTCTGCTGCCTGCCAGGGCGAGCCCTGCTCGCGCTGCAGCTTGTTGAGATCGAACGCGTGCGGCCGCAGCGGGCCTTCGAACGCCGTCCACGCGGTCGGCGGATGCTTGTGATGAAAGAACGCCGCCGGCCCGAAGAAGCCTTCCTTGCTGATCTCCCGCTCGTACGTGCCGGCGGGCATGTCGGCGTGCGCCTGGCGCGACGCGCTGCCTTCCACGTGCGGGACGAATATCGGCCGCTTCATGTCACAGCACTCCTCTGCGCATCTGGTCGAGCTCGATCGACTCGAACAGCGCGCGGAAGTTGCCTTCGCCGAACCCTTCGTTGCCCTTGCGCTGGATGATCTCGAAGAAGATCGGGCCGATGACGTTCTGCGTGAAGATCTGCAGCAGCAGCCCCTCGCCCTGCTCCGGGTTGCCGTCGAGCAGGATGCGCCGCTTGCGCAGCTCCTCGAGGTTCTCGCGGTGGCCGCGGACCCGCGCGTCGACGCCCTCATAATATGTATCCGGCGTGTCCTGGAACTGCACGCCCTGCGCGCGCAGCACGTCCACCGTGCCGACGATGTCGGCGGTGCCGAGCGCGATGTGCTGGATGCCCTCGCCGCGATACTCCTGCAGGTACTCCTCGATCTGCGACTTGTCGTCCTGCGACTCGTTGATCGGGATGCGGATCTTGCCGCACGGGCTGGTCATGGCGCGGCTGAACAGGCCGGTCTTCTTGCCCTCGATGTCGAAGTAGCGGATCTCGCGGAAGTTGAACAGCTTCTCGTAGAAGCCGGCCCACTTGTTCATGTTGCCGCGCGCGACGTTGTGCGTCAGGTGATCGATGTAGGTGAGCCCCGCGTTGCCGGCCCCTCTGCCGCCCTGCACCGGCACGAAGTCGACGTCGTAGATGGTGCGCTCGCCGTAGCGGTCGACCAGGTAGATGAGGCTGCCGCCGATGCCCTCGATCGCCGGGATCTGCAGCTCCATCGGCCCGACGCGCGATTCCACCGGCTTCGCGCCGAGCTCGAGGCAATGCTTGTACGCGGCCGCCGCATCCTTCACGCGGAAGGCCATGGCGCACGCCGAAGGTCCGTGCTCGCGCGCAAAGCCCTGCGCGAAGCTGTCCGGCTCCGCGTTGATGATGAAGTTGATGTCGCCCTGGCTGTGCAGCGTGACGTTCTTGCTGCGATGCCGCGCCGTGACCGGAAAGCCCAGGCGCTCGAACAGCGTGCGCAGCAGCTCCGGATCGGGCGCGGTGTACTCGACGAACTCGAAGCCGTCGGTGCCGACGGGATTGCTCGCAGCGGCATCAGCCGATGGCGGACGGGAAGCGGTGGCGTTCATGGGAGAATTCCGCGGGGTGAATGGTTACAATTGAAACTATTCGATTCCGGCCAGTCAAGCGCCGCAGGCGCAGCAACCATAATGCAACGCAAGGTTCGACACGCGAGGCGCGGCAATGGCTCCGCCGACCAGCTGCATCTCGAGCATTTCGTACCGTATCGCCTGTCGGTGCTCACCAACATCGTCAGCATGAGCATCGCCGGGGCCTACGAGCGCGAGTTCGGCCTGTCGATTCCGCAGTGGCGCGTGATCGCGGTGCTGGCGCGCTATCCCGACCTGTCGGCGATCGAGGTCGCCGAGCGCACGGCGATGGACAAGGTGGCGGTGAGCCGCGCCGTGCAGGGGCTGCTCGCGGCAGGCCGCCTGGTGCGCAGCTACGACTCGGGCGACCGGCGCCGCTCGCGGCTGCGGTTGTCGAGCGCCGGCAAATCTGTATACACGCGCGTGGCGCCGCTGGCGTTGGGCTATGAAAAAAAGCTGCTCGACGCGCTCAGCCCCACCGACCGCCGCTCGCTGGATCGCCTGGTCGGGCGCCTGATGGAGCGCGCCAAGCGCCTGGCGGATCGCTAGGCCGGGCTTCGCGAAACTGCCAACCCCTTGTGGGTCAGGCTTCAGCCTGACTCCGCTATAATTCGCGCCCGCTTTGCACTGCGTGCTCGCTCACCATGCCTATCGCCATTCCCGCCGCCCGCCAGAAGCTGATCGAGCGCATCGCGACCACCTCGCGCCGCCTGCGCAAGCGTGCCGATCCGCTGCCGGCGGAGAGCTTCATCCGTCAGTATTACCACGGTGTTGCGGAAGAGGACCTGGCCGAGTATGGGAGCGACGCGCTGGCCGCCGCCGCGCTCGGACATCTGCGCTTCGCCTCGACGCGCAAGCCCGGACAGCCGCTCGTGCGCATCTACAACGCCGAGCCGGCACGCGACGGCTGGACCTCGCGCCATACGATCGTCGAAGTGACGGTCGAGGACATGCCGTTCCTGGTCGACTCGCTGGCCATGGTCCTGACGCAGGCCGGCCTGACGATTCACATGATGGTTCATCCCGTGCTCGCAGTGCGTCGCGACCGGCGCGGACACCTGCTCGAGCTCGCCGCAGGCGATCGCACCAACGGACCTTTCCGCCGCGAGTCGTGGCAGCACATCCAGATCGACCGCCTCAGCGAGGAGGGCGCGCGCGCGCTCGAGCAGAGGATTCTGCGCACGCTCGATGACGTGCAGGCCGCCGTCGCGGACTGGAAGGCGATGCGCCAGCGCGCAGTCGAGGTCGCCGACGAGATCGAGCGCCGGCCGCCGCCGGTCGGCGCGGGCGAGGTCCGCGAGATCAGGGCGCTGCTCGAGTGGATGGCCGACAACCATTTCACCTTCCTCGGCTACCGCCAGTACCGCCTGCGCCGCGGCCGCTCCGCAGACCTGCTCGAGCCGCTGCCGGAAACCGGCCTGGGAATCCTGCGGCAGCGACGCGGCGTGAAACTGGAGCCCACGGTACTCACCCGCGAAGTACGCGAGCGTGCGCGCCAGCCCGAGCTGTTCACGATCACCAAGGCGAACTCGCTCTCGACCGTCCATCGCTCGACGTACCTGGACTACGTCGGACTCAAGACCTTCGACAGCGCCGGCCGCGTCACCGGCGAAAAGCGCTTCCTCGGCTTGTTCACCTCGGCCGTCTACAACCGCAGCCCGCGCGAGATTCCGCTGCTGCGGCACAAGATCGACAGCGTCGTCAGCCACTTCGGCCTCGATCCCGCGAGCCACGACGGCAAGGCTGTCGTGCACGTGCTGGAGACCTATCCGCGCGACGAGCTGTTCCAGTCGAGCGTGGCGGAGCTGATCCGCAACGTGCGCGGCATCGTCAACCTGTACGAGCGCCAGCGCGTGCGCGTGTTCCTGCGCCGCGATACTTTCGGCCGCTTCTATTCGGCTCTCATCTTCGTGCCGCGCGATCGCTACAACACGCAGGTCCGCCAGCGCATCGAGTCTGTGATCACTCAGCAGCTGCACGCCACCACCATCGAGTCGCAGGTGCAACTGTCGGACTCGGCGCTGGCGCGGCTGCACATGATCATCCGCGTGCCGAGCGACAGCACTGCAGCGGTCGACGCCGATGCGCTGGAACTGCTGATCGCCGAAACCGTGCGGACCTGGAACGATCGCTTGCGCGCCGCACTCATCGAAGCGCGTGGCGAGCTGGAAGGCCGCCTGCTCGCCGAACGCTTTGCGAATGCGTTCCCGGCCGCCTACGAGGAAGACGTCGCGATTCCCGTGGCGATCGAGGACATCACGCAGTTGAGCGAAGTGATGGCGGATCCCGATCGCATCGCCATGCGGCTCGTTGCCGATCGAACCGCGGCAGCCGAGACGATCCACCTGCGCCTGTTCCGCTCCGCCTCGCCGATAGCGCTGTCGCAGGCACTGCCGATCCTGGAAAACATGGGCTTCGTGGTGCTGAGCGAGCACCCGTATCGCATCGCCGTGCCCGGCGGCCGCCCGATCTGGCTGCAGGATTTCCAGATGCAGCGGCGCGACGGCGGCACCGTCAGTCCGCAGGCGCTCGGCCAGAGATTCACCGATACCTTCGCCGCCGTATGGAGCGGGCGCGCGGAGAACGACGGCTTCAACCGGCTCGTCGTGGTCACGACGATGACGTGGCGCCAGGCAGTCGTGCTGCGCGCGTATTGCAAGTTCCTGCTGCAGACCGGCGGCACTTTCAGCCAGGCGTACATGGAGCAGGTGCTTGCATCGAACTCCGCAATCGCGAGCGTGCTGTCGCAGCTGTTCGAGGCGCAGTTCGATCCGTCGCTGAAACCGGCGCGCCGCGAAGCCGAGCTGACGCGCCTGGGCGGCGAGCTCGCGCACCTGCTCGACGCGGTCACCAGCCTGGACGAAGACCGCATCCTGCGGCGCTTCGTCGGCGGCATCCGCGCGACGCTGCGCACGAACTACTACCAGGTGGACGGCAAGGACCCGCACAAGACCTGGCTGTCGTTCAAGCTCGATCCGCGCAACGTGCCGGAGCTGCCGCAGCCGCGCCCCGCGTTCGAGATCTTCGTCTACTCGCCGCGCGTCGAGGGTGTGCACCTGCGCATGGGCTACGTCGCCCGCGGCGGCATCAGGTGGTCCGACCGGCGCGAGGACTTCCGTACCGAAGTGCTCGGGCTGATGAAGGCGCAGAACGTCAAGAACACGGTGATCGTGCCGGTCGGCGCCAAGGGCGGCTTCGTACCGAAGCGCCTGCCTGCGAACGCCAGCCGCGAGGACGTGCAGCGCGAAGGCGTCGAGTGTTACCGCACCTTCATCCGCGGCCTGCTCGACCTCACCGACAACATCGTCGACGGCAAGGTCGTGCCGCCGCCGCAGGTCGTGCGTCGCGACAGCGACGATCCCTATCTGGTCGTCGCCGCCGACAAGGGCACCGCGACGTTCTCCGACATCGCCAATCGCATCGCGGCCGAATACGGCTTCTGGCTCGGCGACGCGTTCGCCTCCGGCGGCTCGGCCGGCTACGACCACAAGAAGATCGGCATCACGGCGCGCGGCGGCTGGGAATGCGTCAAGCGCCACTTCCGCGAGCTCGGCATCGACACGCAGGCGCAGGACTTCACCGCGATCGGCATCGGCGACATGGCCGGCGACGTGTTCGGCAACGGCATGCTGCAATCGCCGCACATCAAGCTGCTCGCGGCGTTCAATCACCAGCACATCTTCCTCGACCCCACGCCCGACCCGGCGGCGAGCTTTGTCGAGCGCCGGCGCATGTTCGCCCTGCCCCGCTCGACGTGGGAGGACTACGACCGCAAGGTGATCTCGAAGGGCGGCGGCGTGTTCCCGCGCACCGCGAAGTCGATCCGGCTGTCGCCGCAGGTGCAGGCCATGCTCGGCTTCAAGCGCGATTCGGCCACGCCGCTCGAGCTGATCAAGCTGATCCTGTGCATGCAGGTGGACCTGCTGTGGAACGGCGGCATCGGCACCTACGTCAAAGCGAGCGACGAGAGCAACAGCGACGTCGGCGATCGCGCCAACGACGCCGTGCGCGTCAACGGCAGGGATCTGCGTTGCCGCGTCGTCGGCGAAGGCGGCAATCTCGGTCTGTCGCAGCGCGGCCGCATCGAGTACGCGATCAACGGCGGCAAGCTGAACACCGACTTCGTGGACAACTCGGGCGGCGTCGACTGCTCCGATCACGAGGTGAACATCAAGATCCTGCTGAACAACCTGCCCAAGCGCGCCGGTCTCACGCTGGCGAAGCGCAACGAGCTGCTCGTCGACATGACCGACGAAGTCGCCGACCTGGTCCTGCGCGACAACTACCTGCAGGGCCAGGCACTCTCGATGCTCGAAGCGCGCGCGGTGAGCGACATGCTCGAGCACGCGCACTCGATCCGTCAGCTGGAGCTGGCCGGGTCGCTGGACCGCGGGCTCGAGTTCCTGCCGGGCGCAGAGGAGATCGCCGAGCGTCACAAGGCCGGCCGCGGCCTGACCCGGCCCGAGCTGTCGATCCTGCTGGCGTACTCGAAGATGGCGCTGTACTCGCGGCTCATCGACTCCGACGTGCCGGAGGATCCGTACCTGGGTCACGAGCTGGAGCGCTATTTCCCGCGTCTCATGCAGAAGCGGCTCGCCCGGTATCTGCACGAGCACCGGCTGCGTCGCGAGATCATCGCCACGGCGACCACCAACAGCATGGTCAATCGCATGGGCCCGACCTTCGCACGGCGCGTGCAGGAAGACACCGGCGCCGGCGCCGCGACCGTGGTGCGCGCCTACGCGATTGCGCGCGAGGCGTACGAGATGCGCACGACGTGGAGCCAGATCGAAGCGCTCGACAACAAGATCAAGGCCGCGACGCAGTACGAGATGATGTTCGAGACCACGCGGCTGCTGCGCTTCTGCACCTACTGGCTGATCCATCGTCACTCGGGCAAGCTCGAGATCGAGCGCCAGGTCTCGCGGCTGCGGCGCGGCCTCGCCGAGCTCGACGCTGCGCTGCCCGGCGTGCTCTCCGGTGCCGATCTCGCGTTCTTCGAGAATCGTCGCGCGGTGTATCGCACCGCGAACGTTCCCGAAGCGCTGGCCAAGCGCATGGCGAGTCTCGCGGCGCTGCGCTCAGGACCGGACCTGGTCGAGATTG
>DATEJG010000071.1:0-3607 GCA_035278165.1 Steroidobacteraceae bacterium | reverse complement strand
GGCTTCAGCATGTCGGTCGTGGAGGTGACTTCGGAAAATTCCTTCGGATTGGTCGGGCCGACATTGATCAGCGCCTTCAGCGTGCCGTCGGTCGCCTGCCACAGTCCAAGCTCGCCCGCGGGCAGCGTCGCGCGCCATTCGCCGGGGTCGCCTTGCGAGAGTGTCAGCTCGCGCGTCGCGCCGCTCGGTGAGGTCACCGTCACCGGCGCCACCGTGTCGGACATGGTCTGGCGGATAACCGCGAGATCCTTGCCCGCGACCTGCAAGCGCAACGCTTCTTCATCGAGATCTGGCTGCTTCATCAGCCAGTGCGAAGTCCGCCGCAGCAGATCGAGATGCGGCCCGCCGCCTTCGTAGCCGCGCGCCCACAGCCATATATGATCGGTGAGCAGCAGCGCCACGCGGCCTTCGCCGAAGCGCGACAGCAGCATCAGCGGCTTGCCGTCGGCGCCGGTCATCACGGGCTGGCCGATCGCGTTGCGGGTGTCGACGGTGCGGAAGAAGCGGCTCCAGCGCGGCGGCTCGCTGGCCGAGCCTTCGAGGCCGCGCGTCACTGGATGGCGTTTGCCGGCGTCCGAGATATGCGCGTAATACGGCTTCTCGGTCACGCCGACAGGCTCTGCCGGCAGCACCGAGTCCAGCGGCGTGCGCCAGATGCTGGTGGTGGAAGCGTAGTCGGGTCCCGCCGACACCAGCACCGCCCCGCCGCCGCGGACATAGCGCGCGATGTTGTCGAAATAGGCGATCGGCAGCACGCCCTGGCGGGCGTAGCGATCGAAGATGATCAGCTGGAATTCGTTGATCTTCTGCTGGAACAGCTCGCGGGTCGGAAATGCGATCAGCGACAGCTCGTTGATCGGCGTGCCGTCCTGCTTCTCCGGCGGACGCAGAATGGTGAAATGCACGAGGCCGACGCTGGCGTCGGACTTCAGCAGGTTGCGCCAGGTGCGCTCGCCGGAATGCGGCTCGCCCGAGACCAGCAGCACACGCAGCTGGTCGCGCACGCCGTCGATGGCGACCACCGCGCGGTTGTTGACCAGCGTCAGCTCCCTGTCCAGCGGCGAGGCCTCGATCTCGACGATGTTGGGGCCGGCATGCTTGATGTCGATCTCGACATTGGCGGTCTGGCCGCTTTGCAGCGTGCGTTCGTTGATGACTTCGCCATCGCGCCGCACGGTGATCTTCGCGCGCTCGCCGCTGACGCCCTGGTCGTCGAGGCGATAGGTGATGGTCTGCGGCTGGCCGACGATGCCGAAGCGCGGCGCGGCCGAAATGGCGATGCGGCGGTCGCGCTCATCCTTGCGGCCGGTGATCAGCGCATGCACCGGCGCCTGGAAGCCGACCGCGCCGGCATTGGCGGGAATGTCGTGCACGCGCCCATCAGTGATCAGGAAGGCGCCGGCGACGCGATCGACCGGCACGTCGGACAATGCGGAGGACAGCGCGCCGAACAGCTTGGTGCCGTCGGTCTCGCCGTCGGCCTGTCCGGCCTCGACGACGCGAACTTCCAGGCCCTTCACCTTCTTCAGGGCATCGACGAGCGCTTCCTGCGCCTGCGCCGTCTCGCGCGTACGATCGCCAAAGTTCTGGCTCGGGCTCTTGTCGATGACGACGGCCGCGACGGAGGATAGCGGCTCGCGATCCTCACGGGTGAATGACGGGTTCGCCAAAGCCAGCAGCACCAGCGCCAGCGCAAAGACGCGCACGGCTGCGCCGCGCGCGCGGCTGAGCAGGAGAGCTGCGCCGATGATCACGATCGCGGCAAGCGCGATCCACAATACGATCGCCGGGACGAGGGGGGTGAACGCGATACCGTACTGCATGGCGCTACTGTCCCAGCCGTTCGATCAGCGCTGGCGCGTGCACCTGGTCGGCCTTGTAGTTGCCGGTCAGCGTGTACATCACGATGTTGACGCCGGCACGGAAGGCGAATTCACGCTGGCGCATGTCGCCGCCGGTCACCGGCAGCATCGGTTGGCCGTCGGCACGCAGCGCCCAGGCGCCGGCGAGGTCGTTGGAGGTGATGATGATCGGCGAGACGCCGTCGCCGCCATGCGCCGGGCGCGAGGCCGCTTCCTCGTCATCGTCACGCGGCAGCGTCTCCACCCAGGTCTGGCCCGTAGTGTAACGGCCCGGGAAATCGCGCAGCAGGTAGAACGTCTTGGTCAGCACGTGCTCGCGCGGCACCGGTTCGAGCTCGGGCACGTCGAGCGAGGACAGGATGTCGCGCAGCGCCAGCATGCCCGGCGTCTGCGTCGCACCGTTCTCGCCGGGCGGCGCTTCGATGGCGTCGCGGGTATCGAACAGCACGGTGCCGCCTTGCTTCATATAGGCGTCGACGCGGTTGAGCGTGTCCTGCGAAGGCTTTTGCGCGCCCGGCATCACCGGCCAGTAGATCAGCGGGAAGAAGGCAAGCTCGTCGCGCGCCGGATCGACGCCGACGGGATCGCCGGCCTCCAGCGCCGTGCGCTGGGCGAGGAACAGCGTGAGGCCGGACATGCCCGCCTTGACGATGGCATCGACGTCGGCATTGCCCGTCATGACATAGGCGAGGCGCGTTTGCGATACCGCGCGCATGGCAAACTCGTCCTTGCTGTCGGCACGCACCGGCGAGGGTGAACTCGTCGCCACTGCGAAGACCAGCGCCAGTGCGAGGGACGCAGTTGCCGGACGCCAGCGCCGCACCAGCGCGGCAAGGCCGGCGCCGAGCAGCGCCACGATCACGGCGTCGATCAGGAACAGCGCGAGCGAGGAGGCGAGCAGCATGCCGCGAAGGTCGCGTGGTTCGGCATTGGTGTAGGTCGCCCGCTGCGCGCGCAGGGCGGATGTATCGAGCGCGGCGAGGCGGTCGGCGGCGGCGAGCGTGTTGACGGCGATCGGCCCTTCCTGCGGACCGTAGAGACCGGGCGGATGCTCAGGCGTGGCACGATCGCGATAATCCGCCGGCATCGACTTGGCCGTGGACGGCGGCGGGCCGAAGGCGCCAAAGCCGTCGAGCGTGCGAAGCGGTGCTACCATTTCCACCGAGCCTTCGCCGGCGACGCCGGCGCCTTGCGTCGAGGTGTAGCCGGACATGTCGACGATCCGCCGCAGCATCTCGACGAAGCTGCCGGACATCGGCAAATCCGACCAGCGCATGTCGGCGCCGACATGGAAGAGGGAAACCACGCCCTTGCCGCGACGCTCGCCGGTCACCAGCGGCGTGCCGTCTTCCAGAATGGCCCAGGTCTTCGCCGCAAGCGCCCCATCCGGCTCGGCCAGCACCTGACGATTGACGGTGATGTCTTTCGGCACGGCGAGCCCTGCGAACGGTCCATCGGCCGCGAAAGTCGACAGATGCTGCGGCTTCTCCCAGGTCAGGCTGCCGCCGAGGGTGCGGCCGCCACGGCGCAGTTTTACGGGCACCAGATCGTCATCGGCCTGCGCCAGCCGCGGGCCGGCAAATCGTACCAGCACGCCGCCCTGCTCGATCCAGGCATTGAGCCGCTCGCGGATTTCCGGCGACAGCGTGCCGACATCGGCCATCACGATCATCGGCAGCTTCTGGTCGAGGAATTGCGCGATCGCCTGCTGCGGCGCGCCGCGGTCGCCAAGCCGCACATCGGCA
>DATEJG010000070.1:0-8869 GCA_035278165.1 Steroidobacteraceae bacterium | reverse complement strand
TATGGAAGGGCCATCGCTCAACGGATAAAAGGTACTCCGGGGATAACAGGCTTATTCCTCCCAAGAGTCCACATCGACGGAGGAGTTTGGCACCTCGATGTCGGCTCATCACATCCTGGGGCTGTAGCAGGTCCCAAGGGTATGGCTGTTCGCCATTTAAAGTGGTACGCGAGCTGGGTTCAGAACGTCGTGAGACAGTTCGGTCCCTATCTGCCGTGGGCGTTGGAAACTTGAGGGTGAGCTGTCCTTAGTACGAGAGGACCGGGATGGACGTATCTCTGGTGTTCCGGTTGTCACGCCAGTGGCACTGCCGGGTAGCTATATACGGACGGGATAACCGCTGAAAGCATCTAAGCGGGAAGCCCCCCCCAAGATTAGGTTTCCCTGGGAACTCGATTCCCCTGAAGGGCCGTCGCAGACTACGACGTTGATAGGCCGGGTGTGTACGTGCAGCAATGCATTGAGCTAACCGGTACTAATTGCCCGTGAGGCTTGACCATATAACACCCAATGCGCTTGGGCCGCGATGCAGCGGTCTGATGCAATGCAAGGTGTGCTGATTTACTCAATGCGACAAATGCGTCGAACAACTTACGAATTCAGGTGCGGTTGAGCTCTCAACAGGGCGCAACCGCTACGTGAGCCAGTTTGCCTGGCGGCCATAGCAGGTGGGAACCACCCGATCCCATACCGAACTCGGAAGTGAAAACGCCGTGCGCCGATGGTAGTGTGCCCTTCGGGCATGCAAGAGTAGGTCACTGCCAGGCTCTTACATTGAAGTGGAAGGCCCTGCCGGACTAACATCCGGCGGGGCTTTTTCCGTCATCAGCGAAATCGGGTCCACTTTGTGGAGGTAACCACAATGAACACACTCGAAAGGCGCCAGATCGTGCGGGGGCAGGTCGTCGATCTCATGGTCGCCAAGACCGGTGTCAGCGAATCCCGTCGTGAGCGTGCCGATGCCGCCAAGAAGCTGCGCAAGGCGCTCGCCGCGAACCGTTATGCGAAGCTCCGCGTCGAGACGATTTCCTACCCGCGTGCCTGATAGCCAGGCGCCGCCCCAGGGTGGTCCAGCCGTCACTGATATCCCTGTCTCAATGAAAGTCCCGCGATTTGCGGGGCAGTCGCCGTACCCAGTGCGTGTAGTCTTCAACGTGCCGGGCGACTACATGAATCACGCCTTGCTCGTTCTGTAGCTCCCCGAACACGACCAGCAGCGTCGTCCCAATGACCCTGTGTCGCTGCATCTCGAAAACGTCTGGCCAGAAGATGATGTTGTTGATGCCCGTTTCATCCTCGAGCGACGCAAAGATCACTCCCTTCGCCGTCTGCGGGTGCTGCAGATGAGTGACCAGCCCGCTGACGCACACTTCACAGCCGCTCTCGATCGACTCCAGATCGCGTCGCCGGAGCACTCCGAGTGATCGCAGGCGCGGTCGCAGCAACGCCAGCGGATGACGTCCGGTGCTGAGACCCAGTTGATGATAGTCGCGCAGGATCTCTTCCCATTCAGTCGGCGCCGGTAGCACCGGTGATTCCTCGGATGCAGGCGTGGTGACCGACAGCTGCGCCGCTCGTGTGATGGCGAGCGCATTCCAGAACGCGATATTGCGGTGCTCGGTGAGGCTGCGAAAAGCGCCGCACGTCGCCAGCGCGCGCGCGGCACGCGTCGACAACATTGCGCGCTCGGTTACGTCGGCCATCGAAACGAAAGCACGCTCGGCGCGGGCCGCGACGATCCGCTGCGCTTCTTCGCGCCGCAGGCCTTTGACCAGTCGCATTCCGAGACGGATTGCACGCGCGGCGCGTTCGAGCGTGCACTGATAGTCGCTGACCGTCACGTCGACCGGCAGGATCTCGACCTGCTGCCGCTTGGCCTGCTCCAGCAGCTGCGCCGGCTGATAGAACCCCATCGGCTGGCTGTTGATGAGACCGGCAAAGAACGCCGCCGGGTGGTGAAGTTTCAGATAGCTCGAAACGTAAGTGAGCAGCGCGAACGACGCCGAGTGCGATTCCGGGAAGCCGTATTCGCCGAATCCCTCGATCTGCTGGTAAATCTGTTCCGCGAACTTTTCCGAGTAGCCCTTGGCGCGCATGCCATCCATGAGCTTGCGCTGGTAAGTCCCCATATTGCCGCTACGCTGCCAGGCACCCATTGCACGTCGCAGCTCATCGGCTTCACCAGGCGAAAAACCTGCGGCGACGACGGCGATCTGCATCACCTGTTCCTGAAAGATCGGCACGCCGCGTGTCTTTTCGAGCACCGGCCGGAGATCCTCGCTCGGGTACGACACCTGCTCGGGTCGCAAGTGACGCCGCTCCAGATAAGGATGCACCATGCCGCCCTTGATGGGGCCGGGCCGCACGATCGCGATTTCGATCACCAGATCGTAGTAGGTGCGCGGCCGCAGCCGCGGCAACATGCTCATCTGCGCGCGCGACTCGATCTGGAAAACGCCGATCGTGTCCGCGCGGCAGATCATGTCGTAGGTCTGCGCATCCTCGCGCGGAATCTGCTCCATCTTGGTAGGACCGGCGCCGGCCGTGCCCAGCAGGTCGAAAGTGCGTTGCAGGGCGGTCAGCATGCCGAGCGCGAGCACGTCGACCTTGAGCAGACCGAGTGATTCCAGATCGTTCTTGTCCCACTGAATCACCTGACGCTCGGGCATTGCCGCATTCTCGATCGGCACCAGGTCGGCGACACGCTGCTGCGCGATCACGAAACCACCGACGTGCTGCGACAGATGCCGTGGGAAATTCAGCAGCTCCTTGACCAGTGCGCACAGCCGCTGGATGACGTCCGCATCCAGATACAGCCCCTGACGCGCGACGCTGTGGCGGAAGGTCTCCCAGTCATCCCAGTACGCCTGTGCCTTCGCAAGCCGATCGATCACGTCCGTGTCGAGCCCGAGCGCCTTGCCGACGTCGCGGATCGCGCTCTTCGGCCGGTAAGTGATGACCGTTGCAGCCAGCGCCGCGCGCTCGCGCCCGTATTTCTCGAACACGTGCTGGATGACTTCCTCGCGCCGTTCGTGCTCGAAATCGACGTCGATGTCCGGCGGCTCGTTGCGCTCCGCGCTGATGAATCGTTCGAACAAGGCGGCGATCTTGTCCGGATCCACTTCGGTGATCCGCAACGCGTAGCACACGACCGAGTTGGCGGCGGAGCCGCGTCCTTGGCAGAGGATCGGTTTCGGCCGGTTGCGCGCCCACTGCACGAGCTCGTGGACGGTGAGGAAGAAATGCTCGTAGCCCAGCTGCCTGATCAGTCTCAGCTCCTTCTCGATCGTCTCGCGGAGCTTCTCGGGCACGCCGTTCGGCCAGCGCATCTTCATTCCCGCTTCGGTCAAGTTGCGCAAATGCTGTGAGGCTTCCATGCCTTCCGGGACCAGCTCGCGCGGATACTGGTAGCGCAGCTCGTGCAGCGAGAATTCGCAGCGCGCGGCAACTCGCAGCGTTTCCTCGAGCAATTCTCGTGGATACAAACGCACCAGCTGCTCGCAGGAGCGCAGATGCCGCTCCCCATTGGGAAACAAGTGGTGACCAGCTGCAGCGAGAGTGCAGCGATGGCGGATGGCAGTGAGCGTATCCTGCAGCGCGCGTCGTTCGGGAGAGTGCATGTGGACGTCTCCGGCAGCGACCAGCGGCAAGCCATGCGTGACGCCGAGTTGTCGTAGCTGCGCGAGACGTCGAGCATCGTCGGCTCCGAGATGGATCTCTACTGCGATCCAGCAGCGGCCGGAAAATCTCTCGCGCAGCCATGCTGCGGTGCTGGCGCGCGGATCCGCCGCAGGCACCCACAGCGCCAGGCAATTCCCGAGTCCCGACTGGAAATCGGCACGCGTCAGCCGGTATTCGCCTTTGGCGGCCGCAAGTCGCGCGCGAGTGATCAACGCGCAGATCTCGGCATAGGCGGCTCGCGTGGGGGCGAGCAGCACGATCTGCAGATCGTCGAGCGTGCGGAACTCGGCGCCGACGATCAGCTTTATCCGGTGTTTCTTCGCCTCGTCGTGGGCGCGCACGACTCCTGCCATCGAGCATTCGTCGGTCAGCGCGAGCGCCGCGTAACCATGAGCAGCCGCTTGCGCGACCAGCTCGCCCGGGTGCGAGGCGCCGCGCAGGAAAGTGAAATTGCTGAGGCAGTGCAGCTCTGCGTACGTGCTCATGACCAGAAGCCGTGCAGATACCAACCGCCGTGCTCACCGAGATCGCGATAGACCCACAGGTCCGCGCCGTTGCTCAGATGCACGATGTAGTAGTCGCGTTGCAGATCGCCGGCATCCCACCAGCCGCCCTCGATGCGCTCGGGGCCTGACACGATCTGCGGCATCACCGACAGCTGCAGCGGTTTCGGTTCCTGCAGCAGCCAGAGTGGACGATCGGGAAACTGCGGGCTGTCGCGCGCAGCCTGTAGCGGCGCCGCTGTCCAGCTCGCTTCCGGCCGGTGATCCGCGATCTGGCGCAATGCGTGCACGTGCTGCGCTCCGAGACGCGCCGTGATC
The DNA here is from genome assembly GCA_035278165.1 of Steroidobacteraceae bacterium. GTDB lineage: Bacteria > Pseudomonadota > Gammaproteobacteria > Steroidobacterales > Steroidobacteraceae > Steroidobacter. The sequence goes on along the minus strand of DATEJG010000070.1, from coordinate 4,367 downwards.
CGATCGATCGTATGAGCGAGCTCCTCGTTCTGTTGCAGACTGCCGTGTGCGAGGTCCGCCTGCAGCGCGGCGGGCATGGCAAACCGATCGGCGGCGAGGGCGAGCCCGATCGTCGGCGCAGGCAGCTCGAGATGCTCGAGGCGCTCGCGCACCAGCGCCAGGAAGCGGTTCGCGTCGCGATCGGCCAGCGACAAGCCGATGTCGAGTGAAGTGCCGGCCGCGTCGCGATGCGCGAAGGTGATCGTGAAATGCTGCACCCCGGTGTCGCGCGCGCGCAGAAACCCGGCGAACTCGTGCAGCATGCGGCGCAGCGGAAACAACAGCGCTTCGCTGCTCCTGACGTCGAATTCGAAATCGAAGCGCGCAGCGTAACGAGCGGGCAGCCGGAACACCGGGCGCGGATCGGCGATGACGCCGGTCAGCCGATCGAGGAAGTTGCCGACCTCGACGCCGAAGCGGCGGATCACCGCGTCGCGCGGCAGTTCCAGCAGCAGACCGATCGTGCGCACGCCGGACGTGTGCAGCGCTCCGGCGACCTGCGGCGCCAGCGCCAGGTGCGCGATCGGCAGATTACGAATGCGCAGCTGCAGCGCGGAGGGCGAAGGCACCACGACGCGGATGCCGGCACGCGCCAGCAGCGCTGCGCCCTCCAGCGTCGGTCCGATGCCGAGCTGATAGCTGTAATGAAGCAGCTCGAGCTCGCGCTCCAGTGCCGCGATGAAGTTGCGGAAGCCGCCGAACAATTTGAGGCTGCCGCCGATCTCGAGCCACAAGGCATTACTGCGCGCCTGGCGGAAGTCGAGCGGCACTGCCCCGGGAATCACCGTGCTGCTGAACTGATATGCCCAGGCTGCCAGTCGTTCCAGCGCCGCGGTCTCTGCAGCCGGGCTGCGCTCCAGCTTTTGCACGGCAGGGCAGAGCGCGAGCGCCACCGTGTAGTTCATGTCGGCTTTGAGGCGCGCATGCTCTGCGGCCGGATTGGCGCAGACGATCCAGCGTGCGCTGCCTTCGCAGGCAGTGACGACCAGCGGCTGGTCGGTTTCCTCCGAGCGCAACGCTTCCAGAGGCAGTTGCGACAACGCTATGCACAGCCAGAGCATGGCGCGGCCACCTGCACGGACATGCCGCTGCGTCCGCCGCGGCACTTGACGACCTCGATCTGCAACTCGCTGCTCTCGGCCTTGTGCAGCTTCAGGCGCAGCGCGGCGGGCGAGGCTTCGCGTGCGGCGTCGACGCTGCGATACAGGAATCCCGTGCTGCCGCCGGCCTCGGCAGCAAGTTGCAACCGGCGGATCTCGCGATCCCGGACTGCTGTCGGCCAGGCGAGCACGGCGCCGAAAGATCTGCAACGCAGCGATTGTTCGGCAGCCCACAGGATGTCTTCGGAGCGCTGCGCCTGGACAACCAGCAATCGTTCCAGCCGCACACCGTGTTGTGCGAGTGCGGGTGCGAACGGCACATAAGGAGGAGCGATCAACGTGACGTAACGCTCGGCGCGAGTGATGCGCGCCAGCGTGGGCAGCACGAGCCGCAGCTCGCCGATACCGATGGCTGCCGGCATGAGCTCGACGATCGTGCCCGTCTGCCAGCCGCCGCCGGGCAGCACGGCATCGAGCTCAGCCCAACCGCTTGCCTCGACAGTCGGTGCAGCGACTGCGCGGCCATTGCGGCACAGCCAGGCCAGATGCTGCAGTGTCTCGGCTCGATTCATCGCGATGCGCCGGAGCGCTCACGAACGGCGGCTCGCGGCGCCCGCGAACGACTTCAGCGCAGTACGGATCACGCCCGTCGCCAGTCCTTCGATCACCAGCTCCTGTTCGCGCAGGTCGACCTCGATCGGCGCGTAAGCTGGATTAGCCGGCTCGAGCCGGACGAGCTGTCCTTGCCGGCGGTAGTACTTCACCGTCGCTTCATCGCCGATGCGCGCCACCACGATCTGGCCATTGCGCGCCTGACTCGTGCGATGCACGGCCAGCAGATCGCGGTCGAGAATATCTGCATCCTTCATGCTGTCGCCGCGAACACGCAGCAGGAAATCGGCGGCCGGCCGGAACAGCGCAGGATCGACGTCCACATGATCCTCGACGTTGGCGGCCGCGAGGATCGGCGTGCCGGCTGCGATCCGGCCCAGCAGCGGCAATCCCTTCGGCACGCTCTCGAGCAGGCGAATACCGCGTGAAATACCCGGGATCAGCTCGATTGCGCCCTTGGCCGCGAGCGCGCGCAGGTGCTGATCGATTCCCTGCCGGTTCTTCAGCCGCAGGCCTTCCGCGATCTCCCCGCGCGTCGGCGGCAGGCCGCCGCTTTCCATGAAATGCCGGATAAAAGCCAGTACTTCCAGCTGTTTGGGGGAGAGGTGGGACATGAAAGGACCGATACCAGACGGATGTCTGGTACCGAGTCTAGGAGCGATCGGCGCCCGCCGCAAGCCCTACATGGATGCGCTGTACGGCGTCGAAGTCAACGAGCTCGAGGTGATTCGCGCGCTATCCGGCGCCCCGGTGCGCGCATAGCTGTTGAGCTTGTTGTACAGCGTCTTCAGGCTGCAGCCGAGCACGGCAGCGGCGCGGCGCTTGTCGCCCTCGCAATATTCCAGCGTCACTTCGATCAGCGAGCGCTCCGCCTCGTCCAGGCGCGAGCCGAGCGGAACGTGGAGCCCCGCCGGCCGAGGTTGCTCGATCTGCTGCGGCACCTGCGTCGCCATCGACAGCGTCAGCTCGATGTCGAGCACGTCGTCGGCAAGGATGAAGCTGCGCTCCACCGCGTTCTTCAGCTCGCGCACGTTGCCCGGCCAGCGATATGCCCGCAGCGCTTCGGCGAACGTCGGCGAGAAGCGCTTGCTCGTGCCATTGGTGCGATTGAGCAGCGCCAGGAAATGCTCCGCGAGCGGCGGCACGTCGCCGGCACGCTCGCGCAGCGGCGGCAGGTGCAACGGGAACACCGCAAGGCGATACATCAGGTCCTCGCGCAGCTGCCGGTTGGCGACTGCTTCGGTGATGTTGCGGTTGGTCGCGGCGACGACGCGAATATCGGTCTTGATCTCCTGCGTGCCGCCGACGCGATAGAAGCGGCCAGTCTCCAGCACACGCAGCAGTCGCGTCTGCATGTCCAGCGGCATCTCCGTGACTTCGTCGAGGAACAGCGTGCCGCCGGTGGCGCGCTCGAACACGCCGGCGTGCGCGCGCGACGCTCCGGTGAAGCTGCCTTTCTCGTAGCCGAACAGCTCGGCCTCGATCAGCGAAGCGGGAATCGAGCCGCAGTTGATCGCCACCAGCGGACCCTGCGCGCGATGGCTGAGCAGATGAATGCATTCCGCGACCAGCTCTTTGCCGGAGCCGCTCTCGCCCATGATCATCGCGGTGGCTTCGGTCGGCGCGACGCGCTGGATCAGCGCGAACACCTGTTTCATCGCCGGCGAGCGCCCGAGCAGATTGCCGAGCCCGCTTTCGTGCAGAGAGATCCTCGCATCCACTTGGTTCTGTCCCCTCGTTGCGTTTCGCTTTGGTTGAGATGCAAATTCTTCAAGCGCACCTGCAGTTCCTTTGTAATAAATTTTTTCTTGTGCGAAATCGCGGAACTGCTGTCGGCAAAGCGGCCACGCAACGATTCGTCGATCGACCACGCGGCGCGCGCGAATCGTCCGTGTATGTAATCCACGTCGCACGCCGCCGACAGCGTTCTGTAGATTTTCCACGGCGGCATAGAACTTGCCGCTTCCGGGCGCGCACGACCACTTGTCGCGCGCGTTTTGCCAACAACGGAGAAAAGATTTGCACAGCGACGCAGCGAATACGGAAACAGCGGCCGCGCAGCACGCGTGGCTGCATGACGCAGCCGCGGATGCCGATGCGGCCGTCGCGTCGCCACGCAGGATCAGCATCTTCGGTCTCGGTTATGTCGGCGCGGTCTCGCTCGCCTGCCTCGCGCGCGACGGGCACGAGATGACCGGCGTGGACATCGACCCCGCGAAGCTGGAGCTGCTGCGCGGCGGTCAGGCGCCGATCGTCGAGACCGGCATCCAGGAATTGACCGGCGCGATCATGCGCAGCGGCCGGGTCACCGTGACCGACTCGGTGCGCCAGGCGATCCTTGCGAGCGACGTGTCCTTCATCTGCGTGGGCACGCCGGCACGCAACAACGGCAGTCAGAATCTCGACGCCATCACGCGCGTCGTGCAGCAGATCGGCGCAGTGCTGCCGCAGAAGGCGACGCGCCACGTTCTCGTGATCCGCTCGACGGTCAAGCCCGGCACGGTCGAGGAAGTGATCCGGCCGGCGCTCGAACAGGCGTCGGGACTCACGGCCGGCAAGGACTTCAGCCTGTGCTTCCAGCCCGAATTCCTGCGCGAGGGCACGTCGATCCACGAC
>DATEJG010000069.1:0-3465 GCA_035278165.1 Steroidobacteraceae bacterium | reverse complement strand
ACTTTGGGGTTGTGGAAGCGGTCGTAGCCGAAGAGCTGCCGCACGCAGGACCAGTTTTTCTGCTCGACATGGGCGTTGTCGTTGGACTGGTAGGGGCGCGAGCGGGTGAATTGGATGGGCTGGGTGCGGTTCTGGAAGTGGTGTCGATGGCGATCTAAAAGCGCGCAAATCTGACGACGAGCACGCTCGACGACGATTGGCCCTGTAGAGATCATGGAATTGATGGTGCGCGCGTAGGCGGGAGCCCGCAGGGCGAGCGCAAACGCGCGCAGCGCATGCTCGAATTACTGGGGCGGGATGTGTTAGAAAGGCGGTGCACCGAGGAAACAGCAGGTGCGACACCGTCCCGACCGGCAAGTTAGTTCGGCGCCGCACCTCCACTGGACCCACATGGCCAGCCCGTTGGCGTGGTCGGGGGACTCGTGTGGCTCAAGTATCGCACCGCCCACGCGTCACGTCGACATCGCTCGACTCCCTTTCTTCGGCGTTTCCCAGGAATCGCCGATGTCCGAGGCCACCGGTCGCCTTTATCTTTGCGTGCGCTGTCGCGCCCAGGTTGTCATCTGCAAACCCTGCGATCGCGGCCAGCGCTTTTGCACTCGAGAATGCGCCCGAGCGACGCGGCGCGAGTGTGTGCTCGAGGCCGGTCGCCGCTATCAGGATACTCGCCGCGGTCGCACGGCTCACGCCCGCCGGCAGGCCCGATACCGTGACCGCCGACAGAAAGTGACGCATCACGGTTCACCCGCAGCCCCCGCGAATGATGTACTGCAGTCGTCCTCGAACGACGTCGCCATCGCGGCGGAAAACGTCGTCGAAAGTGCGGCGACATCCCGCGCTTTCCAGTGTGCGCGCTGCGGGCGGGCGCTGTCGCCGTTCGTGCGGCGCGACTTCGTCCGGCGCCGAGGACGAAACGTCCGTTCCCTTGGTTACGGAGATACGTCGTGACGATCTCGGCTGACTTGGTGGCGCAGATCCTGCGCCTGTATCACGTGGAAAAATGGCGCCGCAACACTATTGCACGGCAACTGCACGTCCATCACACCACGGTGTCGCGCGTGCTGGCTCAGGTTGGGCTGCCGCTTCACGGCAAGCCGCCGCGCGGCACCTTGATTGATCCGTATCTGCCGTTCGTGCGGCAGACGCTGGAGAAATTCCCCTCGCTGACCGCCAGCCGCCTATACGAGATGGTGCGCGAGCGCGGCTACCGTGGATCGCCTCATCACTTCCGGCATCTGGTGTCGCTGCACCGGCCGCGGCGGCCGGCCGAGGCCTTCCTGCGGTTGCGCACGCTTCCCGGCGAGCAGGCCCAGGTCGATTGGGGCCACTTCGGCCACCTCGAGATCGGCCGCGCGCGGCGGCCACTGATGGCCTTCGTGATGGTGCTCTCGTACTCGCGCGACATCTACCTGAGGTTCTTCCTCGATGCCCGGATGGAGAACTTCCTGCGCGGACACATCGGCGCGTTCAACACGTGGTGTGGTTTGCCCAAGGTGCTGCTGTATGACAATCTCAAGTCCGCTGTGCTTGAGCGTCAAGGCGATGCAATCCGGTTCCATCCAACGCTGCTCGCGTTCGCCGGCCACTATCGGTTCGAGCCGCGGCCAGTGGCACCCGCTCGAGGCAACGAGAAGGGGCGGGTCGAGCGCGCGATTCGCCATATCCGGGAAGCCTTCTTTGCGGCGCGCACGTTCACCGATCTCGCTGATCTGAACGCGCAGGCCGAACGTTGGTGCCGCGGCCAGGCTGCCGATCGGCCGTGCCCTGAAGATCGCGAGATGACGGTACGCGAAGCGCTGACCCGCGAGCAGCCGTTCCTGCTGCCATTGCCCGACAACCCGTATCCCGTCGAAGAGCAGCTCGCCGTCACGGTCGGCAAGACGCCGTACGCGCGCTTCGATCTGAACGACTACTCGGTTCCCCATCGCCACGTGCGCCGCACGCTGACGATCCGCGCCGATCTCGATCAGGTTCGCGTGTTCGACGGCGCCGAGATGATCGCCAGCCACCGGCGCAGCTACGACCGCGGCGCGCAGATTGAAGACCCGACGCACATCAAGACACTGCAGTCGTTCAAGCGGGCCGCCCGTCAGCACCGCGGCGTCGACGGGCTGACGAAGGCCGTGCCGATATGCCAGGTACTGCTCGTGCGGGCCGCCGAGCGCGGCGCGAACATCGGCGCGATCACTACCGCGCTGCTGCGCCTGCTCGACCGGTACGGCGCGGCCGAAGTTCGGGACGCCGTCGAGGAAGCACTGCGCACGGGCTCCCCACACTCGAACACGGTACGCCTCGCGCTCGAGCGGCGGCGCATCGCGCGTGGGGCGCCGCCGCCCGTCGAGATCAACCTGCCCGAGCATGTACGCAACAAGGACAGCCCTGTTCAGCCTCACCGCCTCGACACCTACGACCAACTGAGCTCTGGAAACCGCGATGACGACACCGATACCGAACCCTGTCCCGAATCCTGCTGACCTGCTGTACGCACGTGTCAAGGCACTGCGTCTGAATGGTCTTGCCGAGCACTGGAGCGAAGCCGTCGGCGCTCCGTGGGTTGAGTCCCTGGTGCGCTGGGAGGAGGCCGAGCGCACCAATCGCTCGCTGCAACGGCGCATCCGCAGTTCCAAGCTCGGCAAGTTCAAGGCGCTCGCCGACTTCGACTGGGAGTGGCCCAAACGCATCGACCGGATGGCCGTCGAGGAGCTCATGTCGCTCGGCTTCCTGGAGAGCGCCACCAACATCGTGTTCACCGGGCCCAACGGCGTCGGCAAGTCGACGCTCGCCTTGAACGTGGCGCATCAGGCGCTGATCGCTGGCAGCCGGGTCATGTTCTGCTCTGCCGGCGCGATGCTCGGCGAGCTGGCCGCACTCGACAGCGATTCCGCGCTGCGCCGCCGTCTGCACTACTATACGTCGCCGGACGTCCTGCTGATCGACGAGGTCGGCTACCTGTCCTACTCGAACCGCCACGCCGACCTGTTGTTCGAGATCGTCAGCCGCCGCTACGAAAAACGCTCGACCATCGTGACGACCAACAAGCCGTTCAAGGAATGGTCGGACGTGTTCCCGAACGCCGCGTGCGTGGTCTCGTTGATCGATCGCCTGGTCCACCGCTCTGAGGTGATCTCGATCGAGGGCGAATCCTACCGTCTCAAGGAAGCCCAGGAGAACAGTGAAGCTCGGGCACAGCGGCGCGGCACGAAGAAATCCTCCCGATCGGACGGCGAGCCATGAAACCCGTACTGCCTTCGGGACGCCGACGCGGATTGCCGTTCGTGCTGCCAGACGACTGGACGCCCGAGCAGGCGCTTGCCGTTTATGAACTGCTCGACGATCTGCTCGCCGTGATCGGCAACGTCTACGGCGACCAGCTACACGAACAGCTTCGCCAGCAACGCGCGCCAGCGCCGCCCGTCACTACCAGGCCGGACCCGCTCGATCCGTTCTGATTCCCTCTGCGCTACA
>DATEJG010000068.1:0-30813 GCA_035278165.1 Steroidobacteraceae bacterium | reverse complement strand
TCGAACGGCTGCGTGAAGCTCGGCCAGCCGGTGCCGGACTCGAACTTGGCGTCGGCCTTGAACAGCGGCAGGCCGCACAGCCGGCAGGCGTAGATCCCGTCCTGCTTGTTGTTGAGCAGCGTGCCGCAGAACGGCGCCTCGGTGCCCTGGTGCAGCAGCACGCGGCGCTCTTCGGGCGAGAGCTTCGCTGCGAGCTGGTCGCGCTGCGCCGCGCTCAACGGGCGCAGGTCGTAGCCGCTGGCGGAAACGGTGGGAACAGGCTTGCTGGGGCGCATGGGAGTTGCCTCGCTGGGGAGCCAGGCTGAAGCCTGGCCCACAGCACGATCAGGGCGCTGCCCGCACTTTCAAGCGGCTACTTACCCGTCGCGCGCATGCGGCTGTTGCGGTAGCCGTACAGCGCGTAGACCGACAGGCCGATGAGCGTCCAGATGCCGAACAGCATCCAGGTCTCGTCGGGCAGGAACTTGGTGATGCCGCCGCAGATCACTGCGCCGAGCACGCACGTGACCGGTGCCCAGGGCACACGGAACGGCCGTGGCAGATTCGGCCGCGTATAGCGCAGCACCAGCACGCCGATGCACACGCCGGAGAACGCCAGCAGGATGCCCATCGAGATCAGCTCGCCGAGAATGTTGAGCGGGAACAGCCCGGCGATCGCCGCGGCGAGCACGGTCGTGATCGCGGTGGCGACGTGCGGCGTGCGGTATTTCGCATGCACCTTGCGCATCGCCGGCGGCAGCAGGCCGTCGTCGGCCATCGCCAGGAAGATGCGCGGCTGGCCGAGCATCGACATCAGGATGACCGAGGTCATGCCGGCGATCGCGCCGACCTTCACCAGTGCGCCCAGCCACTGCAGCTGCGGATGCGCATCGAGCGCGACCGCGACCGGCGCGTCCACGCCGAGCTTCTGGTACGGCACCATGCCGGTCATCACAGCGGACATCGCGATGTACAGCACCGCGGAGATGATCAGCGCGCCGAGAATGCCGAGCGGCACATCGCGCTGCGGATTGCGCGTCTCGCGCGCCGTGGTCGAGGCAGCGTCGAATCCGACGTACGAGAAGAAGATGATCGCCGCGCCGCGCAACAGGCCGCTCACGCCGAACTCGCCCTCGGTGCCGGTGTTCGGCGGCAGGTAGGGGTGCCAGTTCGCGGTGTCGATGAAATTGATGCCGGCGAAGATGAAGATCACGATCACCGCGACCTTGATCCAGACCATGATGTTGTTGGCGCGCGCGGATTCCTTCACGCCGATGTACAGGATCCAGCCGAGCGCCAGCACCACCAGCACTGCCGGCAGATTGACGATGGCGCCGGTCGTGACCAGGAACGAATCGGCGCCTTTGTCGAGCGGCGCATTGGTGAGCACCTTGGGCAGATGGATGCCCCATTCGCTCAACAGATTGACGACGTACTGCGACCAGCCGACTGCGACCGCGGACGCCGACATCAGGTATTCGAGCGACAGGTTCCAGCCGATGATCCAGGCGATCGTTTCGCCCAGCGTGCAATACGCGTACGTGTAGGCGCTGCCCGAGACCGGAATCATCGCCGCGAACTCCGAGTAGCAGATCGCGGCCAGCGCCGAGCCGAATGCCGCGATCAGCAGCGCCAGCGTCAGCGCCGGGCCGGTGTGATTCGCCGCGACGGTGCCGGTGAGGATGAAGATGCCGGTGCCGATGGTCGAGCCGAGGCCGATCGCGGTCAGCGAGCGGGCGGTCAGCACCCGCTTCAGCGGCGGCGCGCTGTCCAGCTCGGCGATGATGGATTCGACGGGGCGGACGGCGAAACAGCGGCGCAGTAAGGACATGAAGGCCTCGTTACGGAAGCGGATAGCGGGCGATGCCTGACCGGCAATCGGTTGTTGGACGTGTACTCCGCATTGGCGCCCAAGCCTACAGGGTAGAGCCCGCCGACAGAAGCTGGATCCCCGGGTATCATTCCCGCCCAGATGCCCACGGACGATTCCCCTCCCATTCCGAACAGCTATTGGGTGCAGCCGGGCCGGCTGCTCGCCGGCGAATACCCGGGCTCGATGTCGCGCGCCGAGGCGATGGAGCGCGTGCAGAGGCTGCTGGCCGCCGGCGTCGACAGCTTCATCGACCTGACGGAAGAGGGCGAGCTGCCCGAGTACGAGAACCTCCTGCCCGGTGTAACGGAGCAACGCGTGCGCTATCGGCGCATGCCTGTGCTCGATCACAGCGTGCCGGACTCGCCGGCGCACATGGCGCGCATCCTCGATCTGCTCGACGGCGAGCTGGCCGCCGGACGCTGCGTGTATCTGCATTGCCGGGCCGGCATCGGGCGCACCGGGATGACCGTGGGATGTCACCTGGTCCGCAGCGGGCGGGGCAACGAGGATGCGTACGAGCATCTGCAGCTGCTGTGGCGGCAATGCGCCCGATCGCGGCGCTGGCCGTCGATCCCGGAAACGCCGGAGCAGATCGACTTCGTGCTCGGCTGGCGCGAGCCGCAGCCGGGCTCGCTCACGCCCGGCGACTCGGCACCTCGCTACGAGGGCGCGCTGCTCGGCCTCGCGCTGGGCGAGTCGCTCGGCACGCTGGTAGCCCGCAGCAAGTCGGACCCGGCAACGCTGGTGGCGGCAATGCGCGAGCGCAGCGAGCTGCGGGCCGGCCCGCTCACCGCGATGACGCGAGCGGTGGGCGAAAGTCTCGTGACCTCCGGCGCGCACAATCCCGAAGACCAGATGCAGCGCTATCTGCAGTGGACGCGTCTCGCCGAGACGCCCGTGCCGGCCGAGCTGAAGCGTGCGCTCGGCGCGTGGCAATGGTCGCGCAAGCCGAATGCCGGCACGCACGATCCCAAGAATCTCGATCCGCACTCCCTGCCGCGCACGTTGGCCGTGGCTGCCTATCTGCGCACCGATCCGCCGCGCGCGCTCGATGCAGCTGCCGAGGTTTCGCGGACGACGCAGCAGGCGCCGATCGTGCTCGACCTGTGCCGGCTCTGGTCGGCGCTGTTCACCGACGCTCTTTCCGGAGTCGACAAGGAGACCCTGCTGGCGTTCAACGGCCCGACGCTCGCACTGCTGCGCAATCGAGTGTTGAAAGCGCCTGTGAAGGGACTGATCGAGCACAAGCCGCATCGCGAGACGGAAGGCAACGGCGATGCGCTGTCCGCGACGCGCACCGCGATTGCTGCGTTCGGTGCGGCCACGACCGCCTCGGAGGCATTGCTGCAGGTCGTGACTACGATGCAGGGATCGCCGACTGCCGCAGCGCTGTGCGGCGCGCTGGCCGGTGCGCATTACGGAATCGATTCGATTCCGCCGGATTGGCGCCGACAGCTTGCCGAGGACGCGGCGTTGCGCTCGCTCGCGGCCCAGCTGCTGGGTTGAGCATGGCGTCGCGCCCACGCTCCCGACGCAAGGCCGGCTCGCGACGACGCCGCCGCCGCCGCGAGCCGGCGTGGACGCGCAAGTCCGACGCAGAGCTGCTGCGCACGCGTTTCTGCGACCTGCGCCTGACGCTGCGCAACTCCGTCGTCGAGCGCCACCTGCGCGAGATCCGGCGCAACCTGCGCGCGCGCGGCATTCGCTTCCGGCCGCACGTGTGGCTGTCGGAAGAGTGGTTCTCGCCCGACGGCGTGCCCGGCCTGGCGGTGCCGTTCTACATGGCGCATCCGCGCCTGCGGCGCATGGAGCGGCGCTTCATGGGAGAAGTCGAGGGCGGCAACGCCAACTGGCTGATGCGCATCCTGCGGCACGAGATCGGCCACGCGCTCGACAACGCGTACCGGCTGCGCCGGCGCAAGGACTGGCGGCGCATGTTCGGCAAGGCCTCGCGCCCGTATCCCGACATCTATCGGCCGCGGCCGGCGAGCCGCGACTTCGTGCTGCATCTCGGCCACTGGTACGCGCAGAGCCATCCGACCGAGGACTTCGCCGAGACCTTCGCAGTCTGGCTGCAGCCGCGCTCGCGCTGGCGGCGCGAGTACCAGGGCTGGCCGGCGCTGCGCAAGCTCGAGTACGTCGACCGGCTGATGACGCAGATCAGCGGCCTGCAGCCGGTCGTGCACAACCAGGACCTCATCGAGCCGCTCTCCGACAACAGCAGCACGCTCGGCGAGCACTATCGCCGCAAGCGCGCGCGCTACGAGCTCGACCGGCCGGACGCGTACGACCTGCGCCTGAAGCGCGTGTTCGGCAAGCGTCGCAAGGGCCGCCGGCGCATGACCGCCAGCACGTTCGTGCGCCAGTCGCGACCGGAGCTGGAGCGGCTGCTGATGCGGCGCTCGCGTTTGTACCCGTATCTCGTGCACCATGTGCTGCGCACGGTCATACAACGATGCCGCGAGCTCGATCTGGTGCTCGATACCTCGAAGCGGGAGGCGAAGCGCGCAGTGCTGGGAGTGCTGGAGCGGATCCTGATCGATATCCTGCGGCGGGATCGCGAGCGCTACACGCTATGAAAGCGAGTGCCGTATGAAGCCACTGCGCGTGCTGGTCCTGATGCACGAAAGCCTCGTGCCGCCAGCGAGCCTCAAGGGCTACAGCGACAAGGAGATCGACGAGTTCCGCACCGAGTACGACGTGGTGGCCGCGCTGGAAAAGGCCGGCCATACCGTGCGCGCGCTCGGCCTCGGCGACAACCTCGGCGAGCTGCGCGCCGCGATCACGGACTGGAAGCCCGACGTCGCGTTCAACCTGCTGGAGGAATTCCAGGGCATCGTCACCTACGACCAGTACGTGGTCGCGTTCCTCGAGCTGATGAAGCTGCCGTACACCGGCTGCAATCCGCGCGGCATGATGATCTCGCGCGACAAGGCGCTGTCGAAGCAGATCCTGTCATATCACCGCATCCCCACGCCGGGCTTCGCCGTGATCCGCCAGGGGCAGCGCTACCGCGCGCCGCGCAAGATGAAATTCCCGCTGTTCGTCAAGTCGGTCACCGAGGACGCCTCGCTCGGCATCGCGCAGGCCTCGATCGTCGGCGACGCCGACAGGCTCAAGGAGCGCATCGAGTTCATCCACGAGCAGACCAGCTCGGATGCGCTGATCGAGGAATACGTCGAGGGCCGCGAGCTGTACGTCGGCGTGCTCGGCAACGAGCGGCTGCGCACGTTCCCGGTGTGGGAGATGGATTTCGGCACGCTGCCGGAAGTGATGGCCGGCATCGCCACGCGCAAGGTGAAGTGGGACCGGCGCTACCAGAAGAAGCACGGCATCCGCACCGGCGCGGCGCAGTCGCTGCCGGACGGCGCGGCGGCGTACCTCGACAAGCTGTCGAAGCGCATCTTCCGCGCGCTGTACATGACCGGCTACGCGCGCATGGACTTCCGCATGCGGCCGGACGGCAGCGTGTTCGTGCTGGAAGCGAACGCGAATCCGAACATCAGCCGCGAGGAAGACTACGCCGATTCCGCCAAGGCCGCGGGCGTCGACTATCCGTCACTGCTGGAGCAGATCATCCGGCACGGCACCAACTACCAGGCCGCGTGGCGCGTGGACGAGACGTAGGCAGAGGGGAAGAGAGGAGAATGGACAGGATGAACAGGATGAACAGGATTTAGAGAAGATTCTTTTTCTCTCCTCCCTCTTCGATCTGCACTCCGAACGAATTCAGCGCCATCGACACCAGCGTGTACTGACCTACGGCGAACACCAGGTCGATCACCTGCTTCGTGTCGTAGTACTTGCTCAGCTCCTGCCAGGTCCCATCGCCGATGAACTGATCGGCGTGCAGCTCGTCGACCGCGTGCAATAGCGCCGACTCCGGCTCAGTCCAGCCGGGCGCGTCGGGTCCGAGCTTCAGTCGCTCGATTTCCGCGTCGCTGAGCCCGCTCGCCTTGCCGATGCGCGTGTGCTGATGAAACTCGTAGCCCGAGCGGCACAGCCAGCCGATGCGCAGGATCGCCATCTCGCGCTCGCGCGCCGGGAGCGACGACTTGAACAGCACGTGATTGCCGAACGGCATCCAGCGCCGGAACAGATCCGGGTGCCGCGCCAGCGTCGCGAAGACGTTGAGCACGCGCGGCGGGTTGCCGCGTGTCAGCAGCTCGCGCTGCTCCTCGCTCCACTCTTGCGGGGCCAGCGGGGCGAGCCGCGGTTGCGACAGACGCACGTCACTCCCCCTTGCTCCCGGTCCACTGGCCGAGCCAGCGCTCGACCTCGCGGTGCCACTGGATGCTGTTGGCGGGCTTGAGCACCCAGTGGTTCTCGTTCGGGTAGACGATCAGCCGGCTCGGGATACCGCGCCGCTGCAGCGCGTTGAACATCGACATGCTCTGTGCGTACGGCACGCGATAGTCGAGCTGGCCGGCGATCACCAGCATCGGCCTGCTCCAGCTCGCGACGTGATCGGCCGGGTTGAACTTCTCGTAGTTCTCCGGGACGTCCCACGGCGTGCCGCCGTTCTCCCATTCGCTGAACCACAGCTCCTCGGTCATGTAGCCCATGCCGCGCGTGTCGAAGATCCCGGCGTGGCTGACGATGCACTTGAACGGCTCGTTCCAGTTGCCGGCGATCCAGTTCATCATGTAGCCGCCGTAGGACGCGCCCAATGCGCACATGCGCCCGTCGTCCAGCCACGGGAACTTGTCGAGCGCCGCCTGCAGGCCCTTCTGCAGATCCTCGAGCGGTTTGCCGCCCCAGTCCTGGCTGATCGAATCCGTGAACGCCTGGCCGTAGCCGGGCGAGCCGTGGAAGTCGATGAAGATCGAGCCGTAGCCGGCGCCGGCGTAGGTCTGCGGATTCCAGCGATAGCTCCACGCATTGGCGAATGACGATTGCGGTCCGCCGTGCACGATGAACGCGACCGGGTAGCGCCGCTTCGGATCGTAGTTCGCCGGGCGCATCACGTAGCCGTACACCGTCTCGCCATTCGCGCCCGCGAACGTGAACTGCTCCGGCTCGCCGATCTGCAGCTGCGCGAACGCATCCGCGTTCATGCGCGGCAGCTCGCGCAGCTCGCCGCCTTTCAACGTGACTGCGTACAGCTCCGCCGGCGACTTGAGCGTCGATACTGCGAACACGATCTCGCGCTCGCCGACCGCGAACGCGTCGACGTGACCGGGGCCGGTCAGCATCGTCGCCTTGCCGGTCTTCACGTCGATCGACCACACCGGGTGCTGGCCGAAGTGATCGGCGACCGCGTACAGCGTGCGGCCGTCCGGCGAGAACTCGAGCCGGTCGGCCGAGCGGTCCCAGTCCTGCGCCAGCTCGCGGCGCTGGCCGCTCTTCAGGTCGGCGATCATCACGTGAAAGCGATCGGCCTCGAACCCCGCGCGGCGCATCGCGCGCCACGCCATCTGCGTTCCATCCGGCGAGAACACCGGCTGCGTATCCCACGCCGGGTTGTCGGCCGTGAGGTTGCGCGGCTCGCCGCCCTCGATGCCGACCTCGTACAGATCGAAGTTGGTCGACCACGGCTCGGACTTGCCCTTGATGCGCGCGCTGAACACGACCTTGCTGCCGTCCGGCGAGAACGTGTACTCGCTGGCGTCGCCGAACGGCTTCGACGGCACGTCGGCGTCGAGCGCGGCAGTCAGCGAGCGCGGCTCGACGGCGCGGCCGTTCTCCATGCGCAGCACGAACAGCTGCGAGATGCGGCCGTCGCTCCAGGTGTCCCAATGGCGCACGAAGGTGCGATCGAAGATCTTGCCGGTCGCTTGCGAATCCGCGGCCTGCTTGAGCCGATCGGTGCTGCACGCGAAGTCGGCGCAGTCGGCGAACACGTCCATCGATACCGCGAGACGCGTGCCGTCCGGCGCGACGCGAAACGAGCCGACGTCGAACGGCAGGTCGGTGACCTGCTCGGCCTCGCCGCTGCCGCCCACGGACAAGCGCCACACCTGCGAGGAGCCGCTGCGCGAGGAGGCGAAATAGATGTAGCGGCCATCGCGCGACCATTCGGGCGAGTTGTCGTTCTCCGGGTGCGTCGTGAGACGGCGCGGCTGCGCGCCCTTGGTAGCGATGTCGAGCGACCACAGATCCTGGCGGCCGCGGTTCGCCGCCATGTCGGTCTCGCGCACGACGAACACGACCGTGCGGCCGTCCGGCGCCAGAGCAGGATCGGACACGCGCTTCAGGCGCACCAGGTCCTCGACCGAGAACGGGTGACGCTCTTGCGCCGCCGCGGCGGTGCCGATGGCGGTCAACGCGAGCAGCGACGCGAACAACGAGCGGAAAGCAACCATGGAGACTGGACTCCAATGAAGAAATGCGAGGGCGCGAGTATAGGGGGGATGGAGTGATGGGAGTGACGGGTTGCGTCAGCGCACCATCACTTTCATCACTTCTTCTCCCTGAACACCGCGAACGCGCTCGTATACCCATGCAGGTACGTCGCATTCTGTATCGGCCCTATCTCGCCGCTGCAGAAGAAGCCGCCGAGCGGCACGTCGCCGACCAGGCGGCGGAACGCGTTGCTGTCGTGGTCCGGCTGGCCGTACAGACCCATGCCGCGGCCGTTGCAGGAGAACAGCAGCGCGCCGGCGTCGGGTGGCATCGGCCGCGACGCGCCGTAGCTGGTGAGCGTGCGCTCCAGGTCGTGCGCCGAGGTCGCGGCGTCGCGCAGATGGAACTGCACCACGCTGTTCGCCGGCACGTTGGCGTTGACCCAGAGCGCGCCGCTCTGCGGATCCATGCCGAGGATGTTGCGGATCAGGAAATCGCCCGGCAGGTATTCGCTGGCGTCGGTGCGCATCGCCAGGCCGAGGAACAGCGACTGGCTGAAGATCTCGCGATCGTCGGCCTGCAGCCGCTCGAACAGGCGCGCCAGCACTTCGCGCGGCGGGCGGCCGTCGAGCTCGCGGATCAGGTTCTCGTGCGCCATGGTGACGAACATCGGCTCGCCGATCGGGCGGCAGCCCTGCGCGACGACCGCGTCGACTTCGATGTTGCCGGTGAGCGCAAGCGTGACGCAGCCCGAGTGATGCACCTGGTTGCCGAGATACAGCGCCGTGCCGCCGACCTGGCGCGCGCCGCTCGCGAGTCCGCCGACTTTCGGCGAGAGCGGGTAGACGCGGTCGAGGCCGCGCACGAACGTTTCGGTCTCGAAGCTGTAAGGGTCGGCGAGCAGCAGGAACGCGGGTTGCTGGTTCGCGGTCATGCGCAGCGTGTCTTCCCATACGCGCGTTTCGGCGAACACGGGCGGCACGTGCGCGGCATCGAGATGCGTGCCTTTGAACTTCACGCCGGGCAGCAGCGCGCCGGTCAGCGACAGGCCGGGCCGGTCTTCGATCTCGCGCCCGCCGCCGATCACGCCGCCGGCACAGCAGCCGAACAGGAACGCGCTCTCGAACTCGCGCAACAGCAGGTCGGCGACCGCATCGAAGCGCGGCGCATGGTCCGCGCCGACGAAGACGAACAGCAGGTCGGGTTCCTGGCGGCCGAGACCGGCGAACACCTTGCCGGCCGCGCGCTCCACCGCCGAGCTCAGGTTGCTATCGGTTTCGACTGCTGACGCCCAGCGCATGCGCAGGATTGTAACGGGGGCGTTGCGGGTTGTCCGGTGGGCCTTGGCGCAGCAGAACGTAGGAAGTTGGCGGACCTCGGCGCAGTCAGGCTGAAGCCTGACCCACAACTCCCTCGGCCTTCTGAGTCAGGCTGAAGCCTGACCCACAACTACGATCAGCACTGTGGGTCAGGCTTTAGCCTGACATCTCTTTCTCAGCGGCGCTGATCCACTCGCGCATGTGCGCGTCTTGCAGCCACTGCTGCATATACGCCTGCGCGTCAGCGTTCAAACCCGTGGCTCCGTAGTAACGGAAGCGCAGCACGACCGGCGCATACATTGCGTCCGCGATCGAGAAATCGCCGAACAGCCAGGGGCCGCGTGCGCCGTACTTGGTGCGGCAGTCGGCCCAGATCGCCTGCACGCGTCCGACGTCGGCGCGTCCCTCGGGCGGCAGCGGCACGTGCGGGTTGCTGCCCGTCGAATGCATCGGCCAGGTCTCGCGCAGCGCCTTGAAGCCCGAGTGCATCTCGGCGCTGACCGAGCGCGCGTGCGCCCGCAGCAGCGGATCAGCCGGCCAGGCGCGCCCGCCGAGCTGCTCGTTGAGGTATTCGACGATCGCCAGCGAGTCCCAGATGTGCGCGTCGCCGTCGATCAGCACGGGCACGCGCATCGCCCCGGAATAGCGGCCGATCTGCTCGTAGAACTGCGGCGTGTCGAGCGGCAGCTGGAGCTCGCGGAACTCGAGGCCGTAGCGCTTGAGGATCAGCCAGGGCCGCAGCGACCAGCTGGAGAGGTTCTTGTTGCCGATGACGAGGGTGAGCATACGGGCGGATAGTAAACTATCCGCCCCCAGCAACTGCCGAACCCCGCTCCCATGACCGACCACCATCTCGCGACCCTGGCCATCCGTGCCGGCCAGCTGCGCACGCACGAAGGCGAGCACTCGGAGCCGATCTTCACCACCTCGAGCTTCGTGTTTCGCAACGCCGCCGAGGCGGCCGCGCGCTTCGCGGAGACCGAGAAGGGCAACATCTACTCGCGCTTCACCAACCCCACGGTGCGCTGCTTCGAGGAGCGCCTCGCCGCGATGGAAGGCGGTGCGGCGTGCGTCGGCACGGGCTCGGGCATGGCGGCGATCCTCGCGATGTGCATGGCGCTGCTCAAGGCCGGCGACCACGTCATCTGCTCCGACAGCGTGTTCGGCTCGACCATCGCGCTGCTCAACCGCTACATGGTCAAGTTCGGCGTCGCGGTCACGTACGTGCCGCCCGACGACAACGAGGCGTGGCGGGCAGCGATCCGCGACACGACCCGGCTCGCATTCGTCGAGACGCCGTCGAACCCGTTGTCCGCGATCGCCGATATCCGTGTGCTCGCCGACATTGCGCACGAGCGCGGCGTGCTGCTCGCGGTCGACAACTGCTTCTGCACGCCGGCGCTGCAGAAGCCGTTCGAGCTCGGCGCAGATCTGGTGATCCACTCCGCGACCAAGTATCTCGACGGCCAGGGTCGCTGCGTCGGCGGCGCGATCGTCGGCAACCAGGAGCTGGTCGGTCGCGACGTGTTCGGGTTCATCCGCTCGGCGGGGCCGAGCATGAGCCCGTTCAACGCCTGGGTATTCTTGAAGGGCCTGGAAACGCTCGACCTGCGCATGCGCGCGCACTCGGCAGCGGCGATGGAGCTGGCGCGCTGGCTGGAGGGTCAGCAAGGTGTGCGCCGGGTGCACTACGCCGGGCTGGAATCGCATCGGCAGCACGCGCTGGCGCGGCGCCAGCAGAGCGGGTTCGGCGGCATCATCGCGTTCGAAGTCGGCAACGGGCGCGCGGGAGCGTGGTCGTTCGTCGATGCCACGCGTCTGATGTCGATCACCGCGAACCTCGGCGACACGAAGACCACGATCACGCATCCGGCCAGCACCACGCATTCCCGCATCACCGCGGCAGAGCGAGAGCGTGCAGGCATCACCGAGGGGTTGCTGCGCATCTCAGTCGGGCTGGAGCACCTCGATGATCTCAAGGCGGACCTGCAGCGCGGGCTCGCGGCGGTGCGCGCTTGAAGGTCCGCGCGGTCTGCTTCGACCTGGACAACACGCTGTGGGACGTGTGGCCGGTCATCGTGCGCGCCGAGCAGGCGATGTACGACTTTCTCGCGCAGCGCTACCCGCGCGTGGTCGCGAAGATGACCCTCGAGATGATGCGCAAGGCCCGCGAAGAGACCGCGGCCGCGCACCCGCAGATGCGTCATGACTTCACATACCTGCGCAAGCAGACGTTGCGCGAGCACGCGCGCGAGTTCGGCTACGCGGAAGCCATGGTGGAGGAGGCGTTCGACGTGTTCATCAGCGCGCGCAACCAGGTCGAGTTGTATCCCGACGTGCTCCCCGCGCTGGAGCAGCTGCGCGGCCGCTACCGGCTGTTCACTGCCAGCAACGGCAACGCCGACCTCGGCAAGATCGGCCTGGCGCACTTCTTCGAGCGCACGATCGCCGCGCGCCACGTCGGCGTGCTCAAGCCGGATGCGGCGATCTTTCACAAGGTGATCGAGGGCACGGACCTGCAGGCGCAGGAGGTCGTCTATGTCGGCGACGACCCGCATCTGGACGTCGGCGGCGCGCGCGGCGCAGGTATGCAGTCGATCTGGATCGACAGGGACGGGGCCGCGTGGCCGGCCGATCTGGCTCCCGCCGCCCATACCGTCAGATCTCTGGCGGAGCTGGTGCCGTTGCTTTTGTAGGGCGCGCGTATACAACAAAATGCGCGGAATGCGACCGGCCTGCAGGCCCGCCGATGTCCAATTGCCTTGCCAAAGTCAATGGCGTACATTCCGCGCCGTTCGTGTTGCCTTTGCCCGCTTTTTTCTCTGGCTTGGCCAGCCGGGTCATTGAAGACCCCTCATCCTCCGGCCAACTTCTGAAAAATCCGACGAGACCGCGAACGTTAGGCCTGGGACCTCAACCGTCGCCGGCGCTGCCGCGAGGCACGCTCCGCGCGGGGGATGGAGCCCGTTTGTAACCAGGCCTCGCAGTGGGGATACGTGTCCGCGCTCGGGGCTTTTTTCAGCAGAGAGAGCTAGTACTTCTATGACGAGGATCTATGTGGGTAACCTGCCGTTCTCGGCAGACGAAGCTCAGGTGCGCCAACTGTTCGAGCAGCATGGCACCGTGGAGTCGGTGGCGCTGATCAACGATCGCGAGACCGGCCGGCCGCGCGGCTTTGGTTTCGTCGAGATGCCGCGCGCTGACGCCCAGCGCGCCATCCAGTCGCTGAACGGCAAGGACATGGGAGGCCGTCCGCTGCGCGTCAACGAAGCGCAGGAGCGTCAGGGCGGCGGTGGCGGCGGCGGTGGTGGCCGCGGCCCCCGTGGCGGTGGCGGCGGTGGTGGCGGTGGCGGCGGGCGCTGGTAAGCGTTCCCAAGCCTGTAGCGAAACGAAACCCCGCGGCGTGCGAGCGCCGCGGGGTTTCTCTTTTTTGGGGCGCTGCCGTCCTGTGACGCGCTCGACACTGCAGCACTCGCGCCGGGCGGCTGCCAGCGCCGCTTGCACGAATTTCGCGATCTCCCGCACAGACTCGGCAGCGCTTTGGCGCGATGACTATGTAAGCCTGACTCGTCGCGGAACCGCGCGGTCTCTTGCGGATTCAAATCTTCGAGGGCCGCCAGTGCAGGAGGTGCGAGGACGATGGAGGAGCACGCAGCAGCCAAGCCGCTCGTCGCAGTCACCAACCTGCGCGAGTTCTTTCACGACTCGGTGCAGACGGCGTTGCGCAAGCAACGCGTCGCGGTCGACGACCACACCGAGCATTACGTCGTCAATATCCTCACCATGTTCGCGCGCTCCGAGGAGCTGTACGACAGCACTCCGGAAGGCATGCGCCTCAAGCCGCTCGCTCACATGCTCGCCGACGCGTCCGAAGCGGCCTCGCCGCAGCAGCGCGACGAGACCTTGCGCCGGCTCGGCGACGTCTCGCTGTTCGTCGCCGGCTTCTTCGCGCAGAGCTTCGCCCGCCGGCTGATCGACATCGACTACCACATCGCGATGGGCGGCCGCGCCTACGGCACGCTCGCCGACAACCTGCGCGGCTCGATCCGCGGCCAGGCGTTCGCCGCGGTGTTCCTCGAGCTGGCGCAGAAGTTCCAGCGGCTCGTCGACGTGCTGAACGAGGTCGCTGAGATGGCGCACACCCACACCGACCAGGACATCCTGCGGCTGTACGAGATCTGGCTGAAGACCGGCAGTCCGCGCGCCTATGCGATCCTGCAGCGACTCGGCGTGGCGCCCGTCGCGCAGGGCATGCGCAAGGAGCACTGAACGTGCAGCTCCTGCGCCGCATGCAGACCCTGCTGGCGCAGCTCTACGACGCACCGGTCCGCGAGGACGTGCAGGACTTCGTGCTCACCGACCGGCAGCATCTGTCGCAGGTCGTGGGCGAGCGCGCCGAACACTCCGCCGACGAGCAGGTGTACGTCGTCGAAGAGGCGCAGGGCGTGCGGCTCGGCTTGTTCATCGCGCAGGACGTGCTGCAGCGGCTCGCGCAGCGCGATCCGCTGCAGGCGCTGGACGACGACAACCTGCCGGATTACTGCACGGCACTCGAAGGCGTCAGCCACTTCCACTATCTCGTCTGGAGCCTGGCGCGCGGCCGCAACGTGTCGTTGCTGGAGCTGGAGCTGCAGGCCGAAGTCGACAAGTACGCGATCGCCGTCGCGCTGATGACCAGGCAACAGGCAGGCCGCTTCCCGCAGGCGCTGCATGCGCGGCTGTTCCACGCGGTGAGCTTCCTGCCGCAGCTGGACGACGTCAGCCGTCGCCGCTACGAGGAAGCAAATCGCCACGCGGCGCGTTTCTGCCGGTCGCTGGAGGAGAGGTTTCTGCGGGTGCGGCGGCAACGGCCGGAGCTGTGGCTGGCGGAGCTGCGGCAGTTCTTCCGCCGCGGACACCAGGAGAAGATCAGGCAGTTGGCGGTGTCAGGCTGAAGCCTGACTCTTACTCTTCTTGCCCGTCCAGCTTCGCGTTGCGTTTCGCTTCCATCCAGCGCGACAGCTCGCGCAGATCGGGCTTCTTGCGGACGGCTTTGCGCGCGAGCAGGCCGCTCTCGTACGGGTTGTAGCCGACGCGCAGGCCCTTGGGGTTGGAGCGGATCGGCGCGTTTGCCGGCGCATCGTCGTCGACGATCGCCAGTCCCGGGTTGGCGAGCGCGTTCTCGCGCGCGCGCTCGCCGGCCGCGCCGTCTTCAGTCAGGCGTCCGTCCCGCCATTCGTAGACCGCGTTGCCGCGGGCATCGAAGGCAATCTGACCCGGCGCGCCGGGCGCTTGCTGACGCGGCGCCACGACGCGTGGCCGGATGCGCAGGCCCAATTTCTTCAGTTCGTCATTCAACTCGGCTTCGTCCCTGCTAGGGGATGTCCCAGGACGTATTGAAATGGCTCGCGCCTCGTGCAGCAAGGCGCGAAAGTGTGACCTGTTCGGCGCTCCGCACAGCGCGACTGTCAGCGCTGTCGACAGTGGCTGCGCGCTGTGCTCAGGCCGCGCCGGGGACGTATTGGGCCGCTCGGAACACGCCCACGATCGACTTGCCGTCGCGGAGCTCTCCAGAGCGCGCCATGCGCAGCGCGTCCGTAAAGGGCAGCCAGTGCACCTCGAAGACTTCGTGCGCCTCGGGGCGCGGCGGCAGGGCCGTCAGGCCCGTGGCGAAGAACAGGTGCACGACTTCTGTAAAAACGCCGGGCGAGCTCAGGTAATCCCCGAGCGGGTGCCAGGCGCCGGCCGCCATGCCTGCTTCCTCTTCCAGCTCGCGCTGAGCGGTGTCGAGCGGCGGCTCGCGATTGTCGATCTTGCCGGCGGGCAGCTCCCACACCCAGCCGCCGGCGGCATGGCGGAATTGCCGCAGCAGACAGATGCGATCGGCGGCGTCGAGCGCGACCACTGCAGCGCCGCCCGGGTGCCGGATGATCTCGAGATCGGCAGTCGTGCCGTTCGGCAACAGCACGCGCTCGACATTGACTTCGATGACGCGGCCGGTGAAGACGTGAGTGACGTCGACGCGCTTGCTGTCGGTCATGGTCAGTGGTCGTCCCCGTCCTCGACGGTCGCCTGCCCCGACCAGCGTCGATACAGATGCGACCACGACATGCCGACAGCCAGGATCAACGCCAGCACGACCAGCGCGATCCACAGAATCGCGCCGGTGTCGGACAGCTTCACCCAGCCCCAGGAAACGATCAGCCAGATGAGCGCCGCGAACAGCGCGAGCGCCAGCACCATGCCGAGCGGACCGATCGAGCTCAGGGTTGCGCGCAGGAACACGAACCAGCCGATCAGCAGCACGATGCCGAGCACTGCTTCCAGCGGCGTGATCGACGGGAAGCCCGCCTGCAGCATGTGCACGTACGAATACCCGCTCGGGTTGTACGTGAGCAGCACCAGCGCGAGCGCGAACGCCATGCGCAACAGGAACCCGGTGAGCGTCAGCTTCTCCATCACTCGCTTCCTCTAGCCGCGCGGCGGCGCGTCTTCGTCTTCGGGCGTCGCCTCGTCCTCGGCGGCATCTTCGCCCGCGTCTTCGCCGGACTGGATCGCCGCGTCCGATTTGGAAGTCGCGGTGCCGATGCGATAGGCCGCGAAGCCCGGCAGCACGACCTGGTTGAGCGCCATGCCGAGCACGCGGCCGCTGATCGGCGCGTAGATGCGATGCTGCTGGTTCGAGATCGGATCGGTCACCACGCCGAGCAGCTCGCCCTCGCTGATGCGCTCGCCGAGCGCCACGTCCGAGAACAGGATGCCGCCGTGATCGACGCGCACCCACTTCGACGCGTAATACACCGGCTCCGGGTCGCCCCAGTAGCGGCGCTGCTTGGTCATGCCGAGCGAGTACATCAGCGTCTCGATCGCCTTGGCGCCGTGCTCGACCTGCTCGGGCTGCACGCGCATCGGCTCGCCCATCTCGAACGTCACTGCGGGAATGCCGGCTTCGCTCGCCGCGCGGCGCAGCGAGCCGCGCTCGCCGACGCTGTGCAGGACGACCGTCGCGCCGAGCGCCTGCGTCATGCGCGTGACCTGGGGCGAGCGCAGGTCGGCGCGCACCTGCGGCAGGTTGGTGCGATTCAGCGAGCCGGTGTGCAGGTCGATGAGCGCCGAGCAGTGCTTGACCACGTCGGTGAAGAACGAATGCGCCATGCGCGTCGCGGCGCTGCCGCGGGGATTGCCGGGGAAGTAGCGATTCAGGTCGCGCCGGTCGGGCAGGTAGCGCGTGCCGCGGTAGAACCCCTGGATGTTGACGATCGGCACGCCGATCACCGCGCCGCCGAGCTCTTCGAGATCGACGTCGTCGAGCACGCGACGCGTCACCTCGATGCCGTTGAGCTCGTCGCCATGCACGGCCGCCGTCAGGCACAGCACCGGTCCCGGGCCTTTGCCGTTCAGCACGATCACGGGCACGGGCACCGCGAATCCTTCCATGGCGGCGCCGCTGGTCCACGTCAGCCGCTTGCTGGAGCCCGGCGCGACTTCGGCGCCGAGCAGTCGCATGCGCCCTTTGGCTTTCAGCGCGGTCGCAGGCGCTGCGTCCGTCGTCGGCGCAGGCTTCGCGACGGGCTCCTGCGCACGCAGCGGCAACCCGACGCACGCGCATGCAAGCGTGACGCACGCGACGATGACCGGGCGAGACCGCAGCGTGTGCAGACCCCGCCTCATCGCGCGACTTTCACGAACTTCAAAGTGAACCGGTCGCTCTCGCCGATCGCCGCGTAGCGCTCGCGATTTCTGGCGCCGTCCGCATAGCTCGGGGGCAGGGCCCAGACGCCTTTCTCATAGTCCTTGGTATCGCGCGGATTGGCGTTCAGCTCGGAGCGCCCCACCAGCTCGAAGCCGACGCTCTCGATCAGCTCGATCGCGTACTGCTCCTGCACGTAGCCGGACGCGGCCTTCGGATCCTGCGGACGGCGCGGATCGCCGCGATGCTCCACCACGCCGAGCACTCCGCCCGGCTTCAACGCCGCGTGCATCGCCTCGAAGGCTTCACGCTGCCAGCCGAACATCATCCAGTTGTGCAGATTGCGGAAGGTGAGGATCAGGTCTGCCGAGCCCGCTGGCGCGATCTCGTTGCGGGCAGGCGGTGCAGCGAGCGTCGTCACTACGACCTTGTCGTACAGCGCAGGCTGCGCGGTCAGCCTGGCGCGGAACTCGTCGACGGTGCGGCGCGCGTATTCGCTCGAGCCGGGATCCAGCGTTGCGGCGTACAGCTGGCCGCGCTGTCGCAGCACAGGAGCGAGGATCTCGGTGTACCCGCCGGCGGGCCACACTTCGACGACGGTCATGCCGGGCTGCAGCCCGAAGAAGCGTAACGTTTCGCGCGGAGCATCGCCGCCGCGGTGTGTGGCGCAGCCGCTCGCGAGCAGGCCCGCTGCGGCCACGAGCAACGGCGCAAATCGCCAAATCACTCCACGAATCTCCTGCGCTTCGATGAGCGCGAAGATAGTGGAATCAGCGGGGCCCGGCTACCTGCGCCGGGCGTCCCTCAGCAGTCAGCGCTCTACCAGCGGTTGTTCTGACGCGGCGGGCGCGCTTCGCGCTCGCGTGCTTCGTTCACGCGCAGCGGGCGGCCCCCCATGTTGAAACCGTTCATGTGCTGGATCGCGGTCTGCGCATCCGTCGGCGACATTTCGACGAAGCCGAAGCCGCGCGGGCGGCCGGTCTCGCGATCGTTCACCAGCTTCACGGACTGCACGGCGCCGTGCTTCTCGAACATGCTGCGCACATCTGCTTCAGTCGCGCTGAAGGGCAGATTTCCAACGTAGATCGTCGTCATCGATGTCATCACTCTTGAGGCCAGACAGGAGTTTGCAGGCCGCCCGTTCCGGTGGTCTCGAGAACCCCGGATTGAGGAGACGGACTGCGGGTGGTCGCTGACAATCAACTATTCCAGATCGGAAAGAACGGCTGCGGAGGTTGTCCCGAGAACGGGCCGGAAGCGGATTGTCGAAGCGGTCGCTCGTTTGAGTTGAGTGCGTAGTCAGCTGACCGCGGGCGATACTACGTCAGGGGTTTGAGCCTTGCAACGCCGGCCCCGGAGCGCCGCCTTTTTGCAAATGCAACAGGGAGCCGGAACAGGGCAACGGCAGGCGGGGCCGGCCGGTCGGCCGGCCTGCACGGCGGTTCAGCTGCGCAGCGCGGCTATGACCGTCCAGGCGCCGATGGCAATGAAGCCCACGCCGGCCACGATCGACAGCATGCGCGTGTCGACGTGCCGGGACACCCAGCCGCCGGCGAGCACCCCGAGCGCGGCGGCGCAGACCAGGGCAGCCGACGAGGCCACGAAAATGAGCCAGGGGCTGTGCTGGGCCTTGGCGGCGAACAGCACGGTGGCAAGCTGGGTCTTGTCGCCGAGCTCTGCCATGAAGATGGTGGCGAAGACGGCGAGCAGGGATTTGAAGTCCATCGCGGGTGAGGTCAGTCCGGTTCGAGATACGTGTAGCCGTTCAGCTCCAGCTCGTAGAAGCGGCGCAAGGCCTGGCTTTCCGCCAGCGTCAGGCGGTTCTCGCGCACAGCGCGCTCGCAGTCGCGGGTGAATTGCGGGTACAGACGATCGACGTCGTACTGCATGTAGCTGAGCACTTTGCTGGCCGTGTCGCCCTTGACGATCTCCTCGATCCACCAGCCGCCCTCGTCGTGCAGCCGGATGTGCACCACGTGGGTGTCGCCGAACAGGTTGTGCAGGTCGCCGAGCGTTTCCTGGTACGCACCGACCAGGAACGCCGCGAGGTAGTACTCCTCGCCGGGACGCAGCTCGTGCAGCTCGAGCGTGCGCTTCACGTCGCGCTGGCTGACGAAGCGGTCGATCTTGCCGTCGGAGTCGCAGGTGATGTCGGCGAGCACGGCGTTGCGTGTCGGCTTCTCGCCCAGGCGGTGGATCGGCATGATCGGGAACAGCTGGCCGATCGCCCAGCTGTCCGGCAGCGACTGGAACACGGAGAAGTTGCAGAAGTAGGTGTCGGAGAGAATCAGCTCGAGCCCTTCGAGCTCCTCGGGCACGCCGCGATCGTCGCTGGCCAGCTTGCGGCAGTAATCGCGGATGCGCGCGCAGGTCGCCCAGTACAGCCGCTCGGCGAGACCGCGGAACTCCAGGCTCAGCAGGCCCAGGTTGAACATCTGCAGCGCCTGCTCGCGCGCCTGCAGCGCGTCGTGATAGCACTCGACCAGGCGCCGCTCCGACACGGTGCGATGCGCCTCGAACAGGTCGAGCACCGGCTGCGGCAGCTCCTGCTGCCCGTTGTAATCCTCTTCGATGCTGCCGGCGACGCGAAACTGGTCGAGCGCCGAGGAGCCGAGCGCGTTGAAGACGAGCAGGCTGTGGTGCGCGGCGGTGGCGCGGCCCGACTCGCTGACGATCACCGGGTGCTCGATCTCGCGCGCGTTGCACACGCTGGCGATGCGGTACACGACGTCACTCGCGTACTCGTTGATGGTGTAGTTCATCGACGATTCGAAGTTGGTGCCGCTGCCGTCGTAGTCGACGCCGAGGCCGCCGCCGACGTCGATGTACTTCACGCCGGTGCCCATCAGCTTGAGCTCCGCGTACACGTGCGCGAGCTCGTTGATCGCGTCCTTGACGCGGCGGATGTCCTGCAGCTGGCTGCCCGGATGACAGTGCACCAGCTCCAGGCAGTCGAGCATCTCGTGCTCGCGCAGCGTGTCGACCAGCTCGAGGATCTCGCTGACGAACAGCCCGAACTTGGATTTCTCGCCGGCCGAGTCGCGCCAGCGCCCGGCGCCTTCGCTCGCCAGCTTGACGCGCACGCCGATGCGCGGGCGCACCTGGTATTTCTCGGCGTGCCGCAGCACCAGCCGCAGCTCGTCGAAGTTCTCGATCACCGGGATGATCGTGCGGCCGAGCTTGGTTGCGAGGATCACCGCCTCGATGTAGCTGTCGTCCTTGAAGCCGTTGCAGACGATCATCCGCTCCGGCGCGTCCTCGGTCATCGCCATGACCGCCAGCAGCTCGGGCTTGGAGCCGGCCTCGAGCCCGAAGCTGAATTCCTTGCCGTAGCGATACACCTCTTCGACCACCAGGCGCTGCTGGTTGACCTTGATCGGGTACACCGCGCAGTAGCGGTTCTTGTACTCGTTCTCGGCGATGGCCTGCGCGAACGCCTGGTGCAGCCGCGTCAGGCGGTGATGCAGGATGTCGGAGAAGCGCACCACCACCGGCGTGGTGAGATCGCGCGCCTTGAGCCCCTCGACGACTTCCAGCAGATCGATCTCGCGCTCCGGCGTGCCGTCGGGCCGCACCACGACGTGGCCGGCGGCGTTGATGCCGAAGTACGGCTTGCCCCACGCGGCGACCTGGTACAGGTCGAGCGAGTCCTCGGTGTCCCACGCAGGACTCGGCGCGAATCGTTTGGCAGGCTGGTCCAAGGCGGCGGCGCCCTTCAGTTTCCGTGTTGCTTCGGCGCGCGAACGATAGCAGAAATGCAAGTTGCTGGTGACTAGCGCTAGCGGTCAGTCGCTGCCTTTCTTGACCGGTCGCGATGCGTCGCGGATCCACTCGCTCCACGAGCCGGCGTAGAGGCGCGCGCCGCGCTTGCCGGCCGCTTCCATCGCGAGCAGCAGACTGCAGGCGGTGACGCCCGAGCCGCACATTACAATTGTGTGATCGTCGGCGACGCCGTCCTGCGACTGCTCGAAACGGCGTCGCAACTCCTGCGCCGGCGCGAAGCGCGCGTCGCTGCCGAGGTTGCTGGCGAACGGATGATTGCGCGCACCGGGCACGTGCCCCGCGACCGGGTCGATCGGCTCGACCTGGCCGGCGAAGCGCTCCGGCGCACGCGCGTCGAGCAGACGCCAGTCGGCGCGCTGCACGCGCTCGGCGACTTCGCCCGTATCGAGCCACATGTCGCGCTTCGGACGCGCGACGAAGCTCCCGGGCGGGCGGCGCGGCACTTCGGTCGTCGTCGGCAATCCCGCGGCAGTCCACGCCTTGAATCCGCCGTCGAGCACTGCGACTGCTTCGTGGCCGACCCAGCGCAGCAGCCACCACAGCCGCGACGCGTATGCAGCGTTGTCGGCATCGTAGGCGACGACCTGCGTCGCCGGCGTCATGCCCCAGCTCGCGAGCAGCGCCGCGAACTCTTCCGGATCCGGCAGCGGATGCCGGCCGGTCTGCGGCGCGACCGGGCTCGCCAGGTCGCGATCCAGGTGCGCATAAATTGCATGCGGGATGTGCCCGGCGGCGTAGGCGCGCTCGCCGGTCTGCGGCTTACCCAGCTCGAAGCGGCAGTCGACGATCAGCCAACGCGGGTCGGCGATGTGCGGCGACAGCTCGGCGACCGAGATCAGCCAGCGAAAAGACGGCTCGGGATGTGTGCTCATGCGAAATAGTTTGCTCACTGCGCCGCACCGTTACAATCGCGCCCGGCGCAGTACGAGGCAGAACCATGGCATTGGAAATCTGGTGGGGCAGCGGCAGTCCGTATTCGTGGCGGGCGCTGCTTGCGCTCGAGTACAAGCAGCTGTCGTACGTCTCGCACCTGGTGCAGTTCGCGAAGCAGGAGCACAAGGCGCCGGCGCTGGTGAAGATGAATCCGCGCGGCCGCGTGCCGGTGCTGAAGGACGGCGACTACGTGTGCTTCGAGTCGCTCGCGATCCTGCAGTACCTCGATCGCAAGTATCCGCAGCCGCCGCTGTTCGGCAGCACGGCGGAGGAGGCGGGCACGATCATGCGCGTGATCTGCGAGTACCAGTCGTACGCCGAGGAGCACATCATGCGCATCATCCAGGCGATCCTGTTCCAGGGCGTCGAGGCGCGCATGGAGGAGATCGAGCGCGTCATGGGCCACGTGCTCAAGGAAGCGGCGACGATCGAGCAGCGGCTGGCGAGCTCTGCGTGGCTGGTCGGCGAGGCGTTCTCCGCTGCCGACATCGTGGTGTTTCCGGGCGTGCAGATGCTGCTGCGTAGCCTGGAGCGTCGCGAGGCGCAGGAGCTGCGCGCGCGCTTCGTGCCGGTGGAGAGCAATTTCCCGGCGATCGCCGCGTGGATCGCCCGCGTCCAGGCGCTGCCCGGCTACGAGCGCACCGTGCCGCCGCATTGGAAAGAGTGAAGAAATCAGTAAACTCGCGCCCGCCGTTTTCCCTTACCCCGAGTAGCTCGCCATGCCCGACTTTCCCGTCCACGTGCAATTTCCCGGCCGCCTGGTGTTCGTCGGTTTCGGCAGCATCGGTCAGGGCGTGCTGCCCCTGGTGCTGCGCCACATCGGCATCGCGCCAGAGCGCATTACGATCGTCACCGCCGATACAGCGGGTCAGCGCGAGGCGGCCGAGTACGGCATCAAGTTCATCGTCAATCCGCTCACGCGCGACAACTACCGCCAGGTGCTCGACCCGCTGCTCGGCCGCGGCGACTTCCTGCTCAACCTTTCGGTCGACGTCTCGAGCCTCGCGCTGATCAAGCTCGCGCACGAGAAGGGCGCGCTGTATCTCGATACCTGCATCGAGCCGTGGCCCGGCGGTTACACCGACCCGTCGATCTCGCCCTCCCGCCGCACCAACTACGCCCTGCGCGAGGAAGCGCTGGCGCTGCGTGCTTCGCAGAAGAACGGCCCGACAGCGGTGATCACGCACGGCGCGAATCCCGGGCTGGTGTCGCACTTCGTCAAGCAGGCGCTGCTGAATCTCGCCGCCGACAGCAACGTCGACGCCGGCAATCCGGGCACTCGCGAGCAGTGGGCCGCGCTCGCCAGCAAGCTGCAGGTCAAGGTGATCCACATCGCCGAGCGCGACACGCAGGTGGCGAACGTGCCGAAGCGGCCCGGCGAATTCGTCAACACCTGGTCGGTGGACGGCTTCGTCAGCGAAGGCAGCCAGCCGGCGGAGCTCGGCTGGGGCACGCACGAGAAGGCGCTGCCGCCGCGCGGCGCGCGCCATGACTTCGGCCGGCAGAGCGCGATCTACATGCTGCAGCCCGGCGCCAGCACCCGCGTGCGCACCTGGACGCCGCAGGCCGGGCCGTTCCACGGTTTCCTGATCACGCACGGCGAGTCGATCTCGATCTCGGATTACCTGACGCATCGCGAGGGCGACAAGGTCGTGTACCGGCCGACGGTGCACTACGCGTATCACCCGTGCGACGACGCGGTGCTGTCGGTGCACGAGTTCGCCGGCCGCAACTGGCATCTGCAGGAGCGCAAGCGGATCCTCAACGAGGAAATCATCGAAGGCATCGACGAGCTCGGCGTGCTGCTCGCCGGCCACAAGAAGAACGCGTACTGGTACGGCTCGCAGCTGTCGATCGAGGAAGCGCGCCGGCTCGTGCCGCACAACACCGCCACCAGCCTGCAGGTATGCGTCGCCGTGCTGTCCGGCATGGTGTGGGCGATCGAGAATCCGCAGGCCGGCATCATCGAGCCGGACGAGATGGATTTCCGCCGCAACCTCGAAGTGTGCATGCCCTATCTCGGCCCGGTCGTCGGCGTCTACGGCCAGTGGACGCCGCTCACCCAGCGCGGCGAGCTGTTCGAAGAGGACCTGGATCGCAGCGATCCCTGGCAGTTCAAGAACGTGCTGGTGTGAGCGTCCGGGTCAGCTTCAACCTCGACGACGCCGATCTGGAGCATCTCGCTGCGATCGCGCAGCAGACGCAGCTGCGCGCGCGGCACGAGTCCGCCGACGCGATCATTGCCGGCGCGCGCGAGGTGCTGGAGAGCGCCAACCGCGCGCAGCTCGCCGGCTTCGTCAAGGAGCGCTACTCGCGTCTGGAGACGATGCTGCAGATGGTCGCGGATCCGCAGTGGGGGCTGGTGACGGAAGACCGGCAGCGCACGCTCAACGCGCTCGCGTGCTTCGACGCGTCCGCCACGCCCGCGTCGCCGAACGCGCTGCTCGACCACGCGATCATGATCGAGCTCGTCAGCCGCGATCTGCACCACGACCTGGAGGCGTACCGCGACTTCTGCGGCTCGCGGGAGTCGTACGGCAAGAAGCGCGCCGCGCCCGAAGCGGACCGCGAGCGCTGGCTGCAGGAGCGCCGCGCAGCGCTGCAGGAACGCATGCACAAGCGGCGGCGGAAGGATCGCGATGGAGCGGCGAGCGGACTGCGCAAGTTGCTCTCGCTCCTGGGCGTGTAGCGCTTGTCAGGCTTCAGCCTGACTCTTCATACCTCACACCCACGACGACATACGTCTTCGCGCCCCCCGGCAGCTCGATCTTCACCTCGTCGTCCAGTCCCTTGCGCAGCAGCGCGCGGCCGAGCGGCGA
Source organism: Steroidobacteraceae bacterium (assembly GCA_035278165.1). Taxonomy (GTDB): domain Bacteria; phylum Pseudomonadota; class Gammaproteobacteria; order Steroidobacterales; family Steroidobacteraceae; genus Steroidobacter. Next base: position 6,153 of record DATEJG010000068.1, on the reverse strand, counting down.
ATCCATGCTGATGTGGCCCGTCGCAGCGTCGAACTCGTCGGGCCCCACGATGCGGTACTCGACTTCCGCGCCGCTCTCATCCTCCAGCTGCACCCACGCGCCGAAGAACACGCGTGAGCGATCGGCGGGAGGCGCGCTCACCACGACCATGCCGTCGAGCCGCTGTCGCAGGAAGCGGACGCGGCGATCGATCTCGCGCAGCTGGCGCTTGCCGTAGATGTATTCCGCGTTCTCGGAGCGGTCGCCTTGCGCTGCGGCTTCCTGCACGGCCTGCGTCACTTGCGGGCGCAGCACCCGCCAAAGGTGATCCAGTTCCTGTTTCAGCCGCGCTGCACCCTGCGGGGTAATGAACTTCGAGCCGCGCGGTTGCGGTGGGCGGTATCGCGACATGTGAGCCGGTTTGCTAAGCGGCGCTCAGGCGGCGCCTGATATCGTCAAATGGCCTGGAAATTGCGAATTCCTTCACGGTAGCCGGGCGGGGGCGCCTCTAGTCTGTGGCCCCATGAGCATCAAGTACTACACGCACTTCCTGCTGCAGGAGCGCTCCCCCAAGGGCATGAGCGAGTTCCGCGGCGTGGTCGAGGTCAACCGGGTGCTGTCGCGCGGCGACCTGAAAGAGGCGGCCTCGGTGCTCGCGAAGAACTTCGAATGCGAGTCGAAGGATATCAAGGTTCTGCAATGGTCGCGGTTGCACTGATCGAGCGCTAGTTTCCTCCTGCGAATCCCCTAGCGGGCTTTACTTCCCTTCAGAAAGTCCGCTTCTCTGCCCCGGGCTCACCCCCGGGGTCTTTTTTTGGTGACCGCGAAGAGCGCTATTCTGCGCTCATGACCTTCACCGAAAAATTCTTCAGCAGCCGCGACGGGCTGCAACTTCACTATCGTGACTACGCCGGCGCGGCGGACAAGGCGCCGGTGCTGTGCTTGCACGGGCTCACGCGCAACTGTCGGGACTTCGCGGCGCTGGCCGGGCACATCGCGCCGGCGCGGCGTGTGATCGTTCCGGATCAGCGCGGGCGCGGGCGGTCGCAATACGATCCCACCTGGCTGAACTATCACCCGGGCACTTACGTCGAAGACATGTGGACGTTGCTGCGCGAGGTGTCGGTCGAGCGGGTGATCGTCGTCGGCACGTCGCTCGGCGGGCTGATGGCGATGCTGATGGCGGCGACGCGTCCGCAGGCGCTGGCCGGCGTGGTGTTGAACGACATCGGTCCGGAGATCGACCCGGTCGGCGTCGCGCGCATCCAGGCGTACGCGGGGCGGTTGCCCCCGGTGCGCACCTGGGACGACGCTGCCGCGCAGATGAAGCTGACCTTCGGCGTCGCATTCCCGGAATACCAGGAGCACAAGTGGCGCGAGTTCGCGCGCAATTCGTTCGACGAGGGCGCGGATGGCGTGCCGCGGCTGGCCGCCGATCCGAAGATCGGCGATGCCGTGCGCAGCATTCCCGTGCCGCCGAATGTCACGCAAGCGATGTGGCTCGCGTTCGGCCAGCTGCGCAACGTGCCCGCACTGGCGTTGCGTGGCGCGCATTCCGATCTGCTTTCGGCGGCAACTTTCGAGCGGATGCAGCAGGAGGTTCCGGGCCTGGTCGCCGTGACCGTCGCGAACCGTGGTCATGCACCGCAGCTCGACGAGCCGGACAGCCTGCGCGCGATCGACGCGTTTCTCGCCTCGCTGCCTGAGTAGCCGCGCATGGCGTTCAAGGATCATTTCTCCGGGCACGCGAGCTCGTACGCGCGCTATCGGCCCGACTATCCGCCTGAGCTGTTCGAGTATCTGGCCACGCTGACGCCGCATCACGACGTCGCTCTCGATTGCGCGACTGGCAGCGGCCAGGCCGCGGTCGGCCTGGCTCGCCATTTCGAGCGCGTGGTCGCGACTGACGGCAGCGTCGCGCAGCTCGCGAATGCACAGGCGCATCCGCACGTCGCTTATGTCGGTAATCTTGCCGAGCAGCCGGCTCTCAGGGCCGGCAGCGTCGACCTCGCCGTCGCGGCGCAGGCGGCGCACTGGTTCGATCACGAGCGCTTCCATCCTGAAATGCGTCGCGTGCTGCGCGCGGGCGGCGCGTTGGCTCTGTGGACCTACGGCCTGGCGTTCGTCGCGCCGCCGATCGATGCCATCGTCGGCCGCTTCTACGAAGACGTCGTCGGACCGTATTGGCCGCCGGAGCGCCGCCACGTCGAGAGCGCCTATCGCGATCTGCCGTTTCCGTGGAACGAGGTCGCCGCTCCTGCGTTCCAGCTGCGCCTGCAGTGGGCGCTCGAGGATTTCGCCGGCTATGTCGGCACCTGGTCGGCGGTGCAGCGGTATACCAAGGTGTCCGGCGTCGACCCGGTGCCAGCGCTGCGTGATCAAATCGCGCCGCTGTGGGGCTCGGGCAGCCGGCAGGTCGTGTGGCCGCTGCACCTGCGCGTGGGGACCGCCTAGGCAAAAGGCGCCCCGGTTGCTTTGGATAAACACCAAGGACTCTTCACGATGCATTCGAAACTGCCCGCAAAGGTGCTCGCCATGTCGTTGAGTTGGGCGCTCGCAGGCTCGCCGCTGCTCGCGTCGGCCGCGGAGCCGGCCGCCTCGCCAGGCGGCGCCGCCGCCAACATCGCGTCCGCCGGGATCCTGAAATCCGGCGTGTACCTGCAGAACCTCGACAAGTCGGTGCGGCCGCAGGACGACTTCTATCGACACATCAACGGCGGCTGGCTGGCGGCGACGCAGATTCCCGCCGACCGCTCCAACTACGGCGCGTTCACCAAGCTGCAGGAGGACGCCGAGCACGACCTGCGCGACATTCTCGAAGAGGCGGCGAAGAGCAAGGCGGCAGCCGGCAGCGACGCGCAGAAGGTCGGCGACTACTACGCGAGCTTTCTCGACGAGGCCACGGTCGAGGCGCGCGGCTTGAAGCCGCTGAGTGCAGAGCTCTCGCGCATCGACGCATTGAAGACGCCGCAGGACATCGCCGGCTACATCGGCCACGCCCAGCGCCTGTTCGTCGCGCAGCCGTTTGCGTACTACGTTGCGGTCGACGAGAAGAACTCGTCGCAATACGTCAGCACCCTGACGCAGACGGGCCTCGGCATGCCGGACCGCGACTATTACCTGTCGAAGGACGATGCGCGTCTCAAGAGCATCCGCGAGAAGTACGAGCCGTACGTGCGCGACCTGCTCGCGCTCGCCGACACGCCCGATGCGGCCGGCGCTGCGAAGAAGATCTACGCGATCGAGTCGCGCATCGCGCAGGCGCACTGGACGCGCGTGCAGAACCGCGACGCGGAGAAGACCTATAACCGCTACGACCGCGCAGCGCTCGGGAAGCTCATGCCGTCGTTCGACTGGGACGCATTCCTGCGCGGCGCGCAGATTCCCTCCGACAAGGTCCCGGCGATGGTGGTCACGCAGCCGAGCTACTTCCAGGCGCTCGACCGGCTGTTCGCCGAAGTGCCGGTCGCCGATTGGCGCGTCTATTTCCGCTACAAGCTGCTCAACACCTACGCGCCCGACCTGCCCGCCAGGTTCGTGCAGCGTCAGTTCGAGTTCAACGATCGCACGGTGTCGGGCATCGAGGAGCTCAAGCCGCGCTGGAAGCGCGGCGTCGACACGATCGAAGGCGCCGTCGGCGACCTGGTCGGCAAGATGTACGTCGAGCGCCATTTCAAGCCGGAGCAGAAGCAGCGCATCGACGCGCTGGTGAAGAACCTGCTCGCCGCGTTCGACAGCGGCATCGACCAGCTCGAGTGGATGACGCCGGACACCAAGCGCAAGGCGCACGAGAAGCTGGCGCTGTTCACCACCAAGATCGGCTATCCCGACAAGTGGCGCGACTGGTCGAAGCTCCAGATCCGCCGCGACGACCTGGTGGGCAACGAGATGCGCGCCGCCGCGGTGGTGTTCGAGCGAGGCGTCAGCAAGCTCGGCGGCCCGATCGACCGCACCGAGTGGCTGATGACGCCGCAGACGGTCAACGCGTACTACAACCCGCCGACGAACGAGATCGTGTTCCCCGCAGCGATGCTGCAGCCGCCGTTCTTCGACGTGACCGTCGACGACGCAACGAACTACGGCGCGATCGGCGCGGTGATCGGCCACGAGATCAGCCACGGCTTCGACGACCAGGGCCGCCGCTACGACGGCCACGGCAACCTGCACGATTGGTGGGCGCCCGCGGACAACGACGAGTTCACGCGCCGCGCGAAGGCGTTCGGCGCGCAGTACGACGCGTCGAGCCCGCTGCCGGGCACGCACGTGAACGGCGACCTGACGATGGGCGAGAACATCGCCGATCTCGCCGGAGTTGCGATGGCTTATCGCGCCTACAAGCTCTCGCTCAAGGGCAAGCAGGCGCCGGTGATCGACGGCTACACCGGCGACCAGCGCTTCTTCACAGGCTGGGCGCAGGGCTGGGCGCGCAAGTACCGCGACGACGAGCTGCGGCGCCGGCTGCTCACGGACCCGCACAGCCCGAGCGAGTACCGCACCAACATCATCGTCGCCAACCTGCCGGAGTTCTATCGCGCGTTCGACGTGAAGCCCGGCGACAAGATGTACCGGGCGCCGGCGCAGCGCGTGAAGATCTGGTAGCCCTCTTTTTTCACGGTCCTCGGAACTCCGACACGGATTCGGGGCTTTCGGCCAAAGGGACCCGCCTTGCGAGCGGGTCTCAGTTGCGCCGAACGAAGAAGGGCCCCCGGCTATGCCATTTTTGCGCGCTCTCACTTTATTGCTGCTGGCCTCGTGGCTGACGGGTTGCGGCTACAACACGCTCCAGCAACAGGACGAGCAGGTGACCTCCGCGTGGTCGGAGGTCCTGAACCAGTACCAGCGGCGCGCCGACCTGGTGCCGAACCTCGTCAACACGGTGAAGGGCGCGGTGACGGCGGAGAAGGACATCCTCGACAGCGTCGTCGAGGCGCGCGCCAAGGCGACATCGATCCAGGCGACTCCGGAGCTGATCAACGACCCGCAGGCTTTCCAGCAATGGCAGGCCGCGCAGGGCGAGCTCAGCTCGGCGCTGTCGCGCCTGATGGTCGTGGTCGAGCGCTATCCCGACTTGAAGTCGATCTCCGGCTTCAGCGATCTGCGCGCGCAGCTGGAAGGCACCGAGAACCGCATTGCCGTCGCACGCAAGCGCTATATCGATGCGGTGCAGGCGTACAACGTCACGGTGCGCTCGTTCCCGACCAACCTGACTGCGAAGATGTTCGGTCACCAGCCGAAGCAGAACTTCACCGTGCAGGATGAAGCGACCATCTCCAAGCCGCCGGTCGTCGACTTCGGTACGCAGGCTCCGGCGCAGCCCGAGCCCAAGCCCGAGGCGCCGGGCTGACGCTGCTACTGCGATGCTCGCGCGCTGGCTCGCACTGCCGGCCCTTCTGCTGCTCCTGTCCGGCTCCGCGCTCGCGCAAGTCGCGGTGCCGCAGCTGCGCGGGCCGGTCACTGATCTCACCGGGACGCTGACGACGGAGCAGATCGCTTCGCTCGATCGTCAGCTGCGCGACTTGCAGGCGCGCAAGGGCAACTACCTGGCGATCCTGCTCGTGCCGACGACGCAGCCGGAGCCCATCGAGCAGTTCTCGCTGCGCGTCGCCGAAGCCTGGAAACTGCGGCGCGCCGGGGTGAACGACGGCCTGCTGATCGTGGTCGCGAAGCAGGATCGCGCCGTGCGCATCGAGGTCGACTACGGTCTCGAAGGCGCCGTCCCCGACGTGCTCGCGAACCGCATCATCGAGCAGGTCATCGCTCCACGCTTTCGTGCGGGCGATTATTTCGGCGGGTTGCAGCAGGCGGTCGAGCGTCTCGTCGCGTTGATCGAAGGCGAGGCATTGCCGGCGCCCGAGCCCCAGCGAGCGCCTGCAGCGCAAGGCATCGGCTCGGTGCTGCCGGTGCTGTTGATGGTGGTGCTCGTCGGCGGCGGAATTTTGCGACGCATGCTCGGGACGTTCGGCGGTGCTTCAGTCACTGCCGGCCTTGCCGCTGCCATCGTCTGGTTCCTCACCAGCACGCTGATCATCGCGATCGGCGCCGCTGTCGTTGCGTTCGTGATCGCGCTGCTTGGCGGCGGTGGGGGCGGAGGCTGGACCTCAGGAGGACGGCGCGGCTGGGGCGGCGTCGGCGGGTGGACCGGCGGCGGCTGGGGTGGCGGCGGAGGTTGGAGCG